>NZ_JACDIU010000016.1:0-90314 GCF_014525325.1 Pseudomonas sp. EZ-C24
TGGCGCAGCGGACGGGACTCGAACCCGCGACCCCCGGCGTGACAGGCCGGTATTCTAACCGACTGAACTACCGCTGCGCATAGTGGACTTGCGTCCTGTTCCTCTCTACCGATTTGCTTCTTGCGAAGCTGACCAGTCAGGAACATCTCAGAAAGTGGTGGGTGATGACGGGATCGAACCGCCGACCCTCTGCTTGTAAGGCAGATGCTCTCCCGGCTGAGCTAATCACCCATATTCGCTTCAAGTGTTGCCTAGTTCTACCTAGTCTTGCTTGTTACGTTTACTTCGCTGAGGCCGCGAAATTTACGCAGGTACCGATGCTAAGTCAATACCCCCATTGAATTTTTTTTCAAAAAGGCAAAACGGATCAGGTATAGATCATCTTCCGGCTCATGCCGCCGTCCACTACAAATTCCTGGCCGGTAACGAACCCGGCCTGACGCGACAGTAACCACGCCACCAGCGCCGCGACGTCTTCCACTGTCCCTACCCTGCCGGTCGGATGCTGGGCGTGGTCGGCATCGGTCAACGGCTCAGCCCTGCGCTGGGACGGGTCACGTGCGTCGATCCAGCCCGGGCTCACCGCATTGACGCGAATCTCCGGGCCCAGGCTCATGGCCAAGGCGTGGGTCAGCGCCAGCAGCCCGCCCTTGCTCGCCGCATAAGCCTCGGTATCAGGCTCGGATTGGCGTGCACGGGTCGAGGTCAAGTTGACGATGGCGCCGCCATGGGCACGTAGATACGGCGCACAGTGCTTGGCCAGCAGCATCGGGCCATTCAGATTGACCGCCAGCACCCGGTTCCACTGGCTCAGGCTCAAACTCTCGAGGGTATGGTTGTGCGGGTTGGCGATGGCGGCGTTGCACACCAGTGCATCGAGGCGACCAAACTGGCCAAGCACCTCGGACACCCCGGCACTGACCTGGGCTTCATCGGCAACGTCCATGGTGATGAACCAGGCATTGTCGCCCAGGGCCTTGGCCACCTTGGCACCGCGCGGGCGGTCAAGGTCGCTGAGAACCACTTGCCAGCCCTCACAGATCAGCCAGGCGGCAATGCCCAGGCCGATGCCGCGGGCGGCACCGGTAACCAGGGCGACCCGACCGTTATGATCGGGCTCGCCGCCCTTCCAGTCGATCACAGCGCTGCCAGCCCACGCGCCAGGTCGGCTTGCAGGTCAGCAACGTCTTCCAGGCCAACCGCAATGCGGATCAGGCTGTCACGGATACCCGCCGCCTCACGCTCCTGCGGCGACAGACGGCCGTGGGAAGTGGTCGCCGGGTGGGTGATGGTGGTCTTGCTGTCACCCAGGTTGGCCGTGATCGAGAGCAAACGGGTGGCATCGATGAAGCGCCAGGCGCCGTCTTTGCCGCCTCTGACCTCAAAGCTCACCACCGCACCGAAGTCACTCATCTGCCGTTTGGCCAGTTCGTGCTGCGGGTGGCTGGCGAGGCCAGCGTAGTGGACTTTCTCTACCCCATCCTGCTGCTCAAGCCACTGCGCCAGCGCCTTGGCACTCTCGCAATGGGCGCGCATACGCAGCTTGAGCGTCTCCAGGCCTTTGAGGAAGACCCAGGCGTTGAACGGGCTGAGGGTAGGCCCTGCGGTACGCAGAAAGCCCACCACTTCTTTCATCTGCTCACTACGCCCGGCCACCGCACCGCCCATGCAACGGCCTTGGCCATCGATGAACTTGGTTGCCGAATGCACGACGATGTCGGCACCCAGCTTCAGCGGTTGCTGCAGCGCTGGGGTGCTGAAGCAGTTGTCGACCACCAGCAGCGCGCCGCGGGCATGGGCGATCTCGGCCAGCGCGGCAATATCGACAAGCTCGGCCAGCGGATTGGACGGCGACTCGACGAACAGCAGCTTGGTGTTGGCCTTGATGCCCTGCTCCCAACCGCTGAGCTCGGCCAGTGGCACGTAGTCCACCTCGACGCCAAAGCGTTTGAAGTACTTCTCGAACAGGCTGATGGTCGAGCCGAACACGCTTTGCGAGACCAGCACATGATCACCGGCGCTGCACAGCGCCATCACCGTCGACAGGATCGCCGACATGCCGGTAGAGGTGCCGACTGCCTGTTCCGCGCCTTCCAGGGCCGCCAGACGCTCTTCAAAGGCGCGCACGGTCGGGTTGGTATAGCGCGAATAGACGTTGCCCGGTGTTTCACCGGCAAACCGCGCAGCTGCATCGGCAGCCGTGCGGAACACGTAGCTGGAGGTGAAGAACAGCGCGTCGCTGTGCTCAGCCTCCGGCGTGCGGTATTGACCGGCGCGCACCGCCAGGGTGTCGAAAGCGACACCCTCGAGGTCGCTGTCCAGTCGCCCGGCATCCCATTGATCCGTCATGCCGTCACTCCCAATCAGTTGTTGTAGAGGTCGATGATCGCGCTGACAGCCTGAGTCTTGACCTTCGCCGCATCGTTGCGATTTTGCTCGATACGGTCCAGGTAGGCGTCGTCGATGTCGCCGGTGACGTATTCACCGTCGAACACTGCGCAGTCGAAATGCTCGATCTTGATCTTGCCGCCACCGACCGAATCTATCAGGTCTGGCAAGTCCTGATAGATCAGCCAGTCGGCGCCGATCAACTCGGCCACCTGGTCGGTGGTACGGTTGTGGGCGATCAGTTCGTGGACACTCGGCATGTCGATGCCGTAGACGTTGGGGTAACGCACTGCCGGGGCAGCGGAACAGAAGTAGACGTTTTTCGCGCCGGCCTCGCGGGCCATCTGGATGATCTGCTTGCAGGTGGTACCGCGCACGATCGAGTCGTCGACGAGCATCACGTTCTTGCCGCGGAATTCCAGCTCGATGGCGTTGAGCTTCTGGCGCACCGACTTCTTGCGCGCGGCCTGGCCGGGCATGATGAAGGTACGGCCGATGTAGCGGTTCTTGACGAAGCCTTCGCGGAACTTCACGCCCAAACGATTGGCCAGCTCCAGCGCTGCGGTACGGCTGGTGTCCGGAATCGGGATAACCACGTCGATGTCATGCTCAGGACGCTCGCGCATGATCTTGTCGGCGAGTTTCTCGCCCATGCGCAGCCGCGCCTTGTACACCGAGACGCCATCCATGATCGAGTCAGGACGCGCCAGGTAGACGTGCTCGAAGATGCACGGCTTGAGCATTGGGTTATGCGCGCACTGCTTGGTGTGCAGCTGGCCTTCCTCGGTGATGTACACCGCTTCGCCCGGTGCCAGGTCACGGATCAGGGTGAAGCCGAGCACGTCGAGGGCGACGCTTTCGGAGGCGATCATGTACTCCACGCCCTCGTCGGTGTGACGCTGGCCGAACACCACCGGGCGAATGCCGTTGGGGTCACGGAAGCCGACGATGCCGTAGCCGGTGATCATCGCTACTACCGCGTAACCACCAACACAGCGGCTGTGCACGTGGGAGACCGCCGCGAACACGTCTTCTTCGGTAGGCTGCAGCTTGCCGCGCACGGCCAGCTCGTGGGCGAATACGTTGAGCAGCACTTCCGAATCGGAGTTGGTGTTGACGTGGCGCAGATCGGACTCGTAGATCTCCTTGGCCAGCTGCTCGACGTTGGTCAAGTTGCCGTTGTGGGCCAAGGTGATGCCGTACGGCGAGTTGACGTAGAACGGCTGGGCCTCGGCCGAGGTCGAGCTGCCCGCAGTCGGGTAGCGCACGTGGCCAATGCCCATGTGGCCGACCAGGCGCTGCATGTGCCGCTGCTGGAATACGTCGCGCACCAGGCCATTGTCCTTGCGCAGGAATAACCGGCCGTCATGGCTGGTGACGATACCGGCAGCATCCTGGCCGCGGTGCTGGAGGACCGTAAGCGCATCATACAGCGCCTGATTGACGTTCGACTTACCGACAATACCGGTGATGCCACACATGCGACGCAACCCCTACTTTGATGAAACTTGAGTGAATAGCGCTCAAGGCCGCGATGGCCCCAGCAACTGTTCCTTGAACGGAAGATCAGCAGGTGCGCTGATCCCACTGGACATCCACTGGCTGGTGAAACCCAGGATAAGGTTTTTCGACCAGTCAGCGACCAATAGAAATTGAGGTATCAGGCGCGACTCTTGCCACCATGGGTCCTGTTGTACAGGGCCAAGGCTGAGCAGACCGACTGCCACGACAACCAAAAGGGCTCCACGGGCGGCGCCGAAGGCCATGCCCAGAAAGCGATCGGTGCCGGACAGCCCGGTCACGCGGATCAGCTCGCCTATCAGGAAATTGAGCATCGCCCCGACAATCAGCGTGGCGACAAAAAGAATGGTACAGCCGGCGATGACCCGTGCCGAAGGCGTCTGGATGTAGCTTTCCAGGTACTGCGCCAACGAGCCGCCGAACATCCAGGCAACCGCACCCGCGGTAATCCAGATGACCAGCGACAGGGCTTCCTTGACGAAGCCGCGTGTCAAACTGATCAATGTGGAGACGGCGATAACAGCGATGATCGCCCAATCAACCCAGGTAAATGCCACGGTGCCGCCTGCATACGTTTGAGGCGGCGCATTTTACCAGAGCAACGGGCTGGGAGTAAGCGGAATGTCAGGGTGTTGCTTCACCAGCGCTGGCGACGCTGGCAAAGCGACATTCCGGACTCAGTTGCGCTCGGGCTGGAAGCGGGTGACAAAGCCCTTGAGCTTCTGCTGGCGGTTGATCACATCACGCAGGCGCTCGGCCTCGGCGCGCTCGATCAACGGCCCGACGTAGACCCGGTTCATGCCATCGGCGGAGCGAATGTAGGCGTTGTAACCCTGGCTGCGCAGGGTCTTTTGCAAGTTGTCGGCACCGGCCCGGTTGGACAGACTGGCCAACTGGATCGACCAACTGACCGGCAGACCATTGCTATCGATCTTGGACGCGGCGGCAGGCTTGGTGACGGCGGCGCTGGCGGTGGCTGGCGCGGTGACCGGCGCACGGTTCTCGACCTTCGGCGCAGGCGCTGGCGCAGTTACCGGCGCTGGCGACGGTGCAGCACTGATCGGCTGGCTCGGCGTGGACGGTGGCGCGGTCGACTCATCGACCACCACCGGTGGCTGCTCGACAATCGGCTGCTGCTCGGGCACCTGGATCGTCTCGACCTGCACCTGCGGCAAGCTCGGCATAGCCGGGGCCTCGGGCGCATCGACCCGGACCTGGCGCATCTCGTCTTCGCGGGTGAACAGCATCGGCAAGAAGATCACCGCCAGTGCAACCAGCACCAACGCACCGACCATGCGCTGTTTCATTCCCTTATCCAGCACTGCCATTTACTCCGCCCTCAGGAGCCTGCTGCGCAAGCCATTGCAAGGCCTGGGCAACACAGAAAAACGAACCGAACAGCACGATCTGATCATCGCCGGTCGCGTGTGCGCACTGGCCCTGCAAAGCGGCCTCGACGCTGGGGTAAGACTTCACCGACTGGCCAAGGTTCGTCAAGGCCTGCGCAAGCTCGCCAGCCGGGCGACTGCGCGGGGTGTCGAGCGGTGCCACGGCCCAGCTGTCGAACAGCCCCTGCAGCGGCGCGAGCACGCCGTCGAGGTCCTTGTCGGCGAGCAGGCCGAACACCGCCAGGCGTTTGCCCAGTGGTGGCCTGGCAGCCAGCCGTCGTGCCAGGTACTCGGCCGCATGCGGGTTGTGGCCGACATCCAGCAGGACCTCGACAGGTGTACCCTGCCAAGTCAGCGAACGCCGGTCGAGGCGACCGGTCATGCGCGTATCCAGCAGTGCCTGACGTACCTGCGCCGCGTCCCACTCCAGCCCCATCAGCAGATAGGCCTGCAACGCGAGCGCGGCGTTTTCCATAGGCAGATCGAGCAACGGCAGGTCATGCAGCTCGACCGCCGCGCCATCCAGGGTCCGCCCCCGCCAGTGCCAGCTATCGGTAGCCAGGCTCAAGTCAAAATCGCGGCTGCGCAGGAACAACGGGCAGTCCAGCTCGCGGGCTTTATCCAGCAACGGCTGCGGCGGCTCGAGATCACCACACAGGGCCGGTTTGCCCGGACGGAAGATGCCCGCCTTCTCGAACGCCACCGACTCTCGCGTGTCGCCCAGGTATTCGACGTGATCGACGCCGATACTGGTGACCAGCGCCAGATCGGCATCGACAAGATTGACGGTATCCAGCCGCCCACCGAGGCCGACTTCAAGCACCACGGCATCCAGCGCCGACCGCTCGAACAGCCAGAACGCCGCCAGGGTGCCCATCTCGAAATAGGTCAAGGAGGTGTCACCGCGTGCAGCCTCGACGGCGACAAACGCCTCGCACAGGCGCTCATCGCTGGCATCGACGCCATCGATGCGCACCCGCTCGTTGTAGCGCAGCAGGTGCGGCGAGCTGTACACGCCAACGCGCAGGCCCTGGGCCTTGAGCAACGCTGCGACAAAGGCACAGGTCGAGCCCTTGCCGTTGGTGCCGGTAACCGTCACTACCCGCGGCGCCAGCTTGCCCAGCCCGAGCCGCTGCGCCACCTGCTGCGAACGCTCCAGGCCCATGTCGATGGCTGAAGGGTGCAACTGCTCGAGATAGGCGAGCCATTCGCCGAGGGTGCGCTGACTCATCAGGCGACGGCCGCCACTTCCTGCACCAGGGCCTGGGCAGGCGTTGGCTGACCGGTCATCTGCGCCAGCAGACGGGCCAGACGTGGACGCAGTTCAGGACGGGAGATGATCAGGTCGATGGCACCGTGCTCCAGCAGGAACTCGCTGCGCTGGAAGCCTTCTGGCAGCTTCTCGCGCACGGTCTGCTCGATTACGCGCGGGCCGGCGAAGCCGATCAGCGCCTTGGGCTCGCCAACGATCACGTCGCCGAGCATAGCCAGCGAAGCAGAAACGCCGCCATAAACCGGGTCGGTCAGCACCGAAATGAACGGGATGCCTTCTTCACGCAGACGCGCCAGCACTGCCGAGGTCTTGGCCATCTGCATCAGCGAGATCAGCGCTTCCTGCATGCGCGCACCGCCGGAAGCGGAGAAGCAGATCATCGGGCAGCGATGTTCCAGGGCATAGTTGGCAGCACGCACGAAGCGTTCACCGACCACGGCACCCATCGAGCCCCCCATGAACGAGAATTCGAAGGCGCTGACCACGACCGGCATGCCCATCAGGGTGCCGCTCATGGAGATCAGGGCGTCTTTCTCGCCGGTCTGCTTCTGCGCGCCGACCAGACGGTCCTTGTACTTCTTGCCATCGCGGAACTTGAGGCGGTCGACCGGTTCCAGATCGGCACCCAGCTCGGCACGGCCTTCGGCGTCGAGGAAGATGTCGATGCGCGCACGGGCACCGATACGCATGTGGTGGTTGCACTTGGGGCAGACGTCGAGGGTCTTTTCCAGCTCCGGGCGATACAGCACGTTCTCGCAGGCCGGGCACTTGTGCCAAAGGCCTTCAGGCACCGAGCTTTTCTTCACCTCGGAACGCATGATCGAAGGGATCAGTTTGTCGACTAACCAGTTGCTCATGCTTCGTCTCTCCAGTATTTGACGGACGGGGACCGGTCACGCCGGCCAAGCCCTGCCCTTGAGCTCAATTTTTTCAAATGATTCGCTACCAGCTCGGTTCCGTGGCCCGCGGTAGTGCGGTGCCGGCCGGACGACCGGGCCGTGTTCAATCTGTTCGGCTGCGCCACAGCGCGCGCCGGGCAGCACCAGGCTGCGAAAGCTATGGACGATGGCGCGCGGCCAGCCGTCACATCTGCACTCATGCCTGGCGCACTGCGCGCATGAACGCTTCGATCCTGGCCGCGTCCTTGATGCCCTTGGCCTGCTCGACGCCGCCGCTGACATCCACCGCATACGGCTGCACCTGGGCGATCGCCTGGGCGACGTTGTCTGCGCTCAGGCCGCCGGCAAGGATGATCGGCTTGCTTAACTGCGCCGGCACCAACGACCAGTCGAACGCCTCGCCGGTGCCACCAGGCACGCCGGCGACGAACGTATCCAGCAGAATTCCGCTGGCACCCGCGTAGTGCTGGCAAGCCGCCTCCAGATCATCCCCCGGGCGCACCCTCAGGGCCTTGATGTATGGCCGGTTAAAGCCCACACAGTCGCTCGGGGTTTCGTCGCCGTGGAACTGTAGCAGGTCCAACGGCACCGCCTCGAGGATCTCGTTGAGTTCGCAGCGTGAGGCATTGACGAACAAACCGACCGTAGTCACGAACGGCGGCAGCGCGGCGATGATCGCCCGCGCCTGGTGCACGTCGACCGCACGCGGGCTCTTGGCGTAGAACACCAGACCAATGGCATCGGCGCCTGCGTCGGCGGCAGCCAGGGCATCCTCGATGCGGGTAATCCCGCAGATTTTGCTGCGCACGTTGCTCATGGACGGCGAACCCTCGGTAATCGATAGGGGGCGGATGGTAGCAAACGCTGGATGCCGCGTCAGTCCGCCAAGGTATCGAAACCGCTGAGAAAGTGTGGGCCGATGTAACGCTGAGGCAGCACGAATGGCTCGGGATATTCGACCTGGACCAGGTACAGCCCATACGGATGCGCGGTAACTCCGGCTTCGCGCCGGTCGCGGCTTTCCAGCACTTCACGGGCCCAGGCCACTGGCCGCTCACCGCTGCCGATGCTCATCAACACACCAGCGATGTTACGCACCATATGGTGCAGAAAGGCGCTGGCGCGGATGTCGAGCACGATCATCTGGCCGTGCCGGGTCACGCGCAGGTGGTACATCTCCTTGACCGGCGATTTGGCCTGACACTGGCTGGCGCGAAAGGCGCTGAAGTCGTGGGTACCGAGCAGGCATCGAGCGGCCTCGGCCATGCGCTCGACGTCGAGTGGGCGGTGGTTCCAGGTGACTTCCTCGGCCAAGTGCGCCGGGCGGATCGGATCGTTGTAGATGACGTAGCGATAACGCCGGGCGTTGGCTTTGAAGCGGGCGTGAAAATCCGCCGGCATGACCGTCGCCCAGGTCACGCTGATGTCGTGGGGCAGATTGAAATTGGTACCCATGGTCCAGGCACGCTCGTCGCGCAACGCATTGGTATCGAAATGCACAACTTGACCACTGGCATGCACACCGGCATCGGTGCGCCCGGCGCAAGACACGGTAATGGGTGCATTGGCCACCTTCGACAGGGCCTGCTCAAGCGCCTGCTGAACACTCGGTACGCCACTGGTCTGGCGCTGCCAGCCACGGTAGCGGGCGCCCTTGTATTCCACGCCCAGGGCAATCCGGGAGAAGCCTTCGGCCGCCGATTCGGCCCGGTCGATGTCGATGATGTCCAAGTAACTGAAACCTGTGGATGGAACAAAAGGCGCCAGTATAACGACAACGGCAGCCGATAGGGCTGCCGTTGCCGGGCAGGCGCCATGTCGGCCCTGCCCCGTTCTGCTGAACTGGCTGACTAGACCAGACGCGAGAGCATGTCCTCAGCTTCGCTGCGCTGGGTGTCGTCGCCGTCCTTGACCACTTCATCGAGGATGTCCCGTGCGCCTTGATGGTCACCCATGTCGATGTAGGCACGCGCCAGGTCAAGCTTGGTCGCGACCTCATCGGCGCCGGAGAAGAAGTCGAAGTCCAAATCGTCCAGCGGCTCCAGCTCCTGCTCGGCATCGGCGGCCGTGAACTGCGGCTCGAGCGGCGGGGTTTCCAGGCTCTGCGACAGCTTGTCGAGTTCGGCGTTGACGTCGTCCAACTCGGAGGCGAAGTTCTGCGCTGCCGGCGAGTCGTCGTCCAGCGACAGCGACAGATCGAAGTCGTCTGGCAGCTCCAGCTCGGAGATCGGATCGAACTCGGGGATTTCGTCGAATGCGGCCAGTTCCGCCGCGACATCTACCGGTGGCTCTGCTGCCGGCGGCTCGACTGCTACGTCGCCGACGTCAAGGTCGAAGTCAGCCAGGTCATCAACGGCCTGCGGCTCGGCCTGGGCCTGGGCTTGTGCCAGCAGCGCTTCGAAATCATCGTCCGCGTCGGTAGCGGCAGCGACAGGTTCAACCGGCTCGCTCAGCTCGGTTTGCGGATTATCGTCCAGCGTTACCGTGAGGTCGTCCTGGGGCTGCGCCTGCAGTGGCTCATCCAGCAACAGGTCATCGTCCAGGCTGAGGTCGAAGGCAGTGTCCAGATCGTCTTCGGCAACCGGTTCGATATCGGCCAGTGCGGCCGGCTCGGGCTCAGGCTCTGCTGCAGGTGCGGGCTCGGTGATTACCGGCTCGGGCTCGAAAGACAGATCGTCAAGCACCGGCTCCGGCTCGACAGCGGCCGGGATGTCCTGTTCGTCCTGCAGCAGCTCCTGTACGTACTGCTCGTCCAGCTCAGCGGCCAGCGCCGCAGCACCGAGGCCGGCAGCTGCCACTGCAACCATGGCCGGGAAGCGCTCGCGCAGCGATTCGACTTCGGCTTGATTGGCTGGGTTGGCGGGCAACTGGCGTTCCTGCTCGACAAAGGCGTTTTGATCGCCCTGGCGCGCGTAGACTTCCATCAGTTTGAGGCGCAGATCGCTGCGTTCCGGCTCGGCAGCAACCGCTGGTTCGAGCAGGTCGGCGGCGTGATTCAGGCGACCACGAGCCAGGCTCAGGTCGACTTCCGCGAGCAGTGGATCAGTCGTATCGGCTTGAGCTGCGGGCTCGGCCTCCACCACTGGCACCACCGGAGCAACCGGCACCACCGGTTTCTCGGCCGCTGTCGCCGCTGCTGCCGACGCTGCTACCACCGCTGGTGCAAGGGTCACGCTCGGCGCCGACATGTCCAGACCGTCGAAGCTGCCAGGTGGCAGATCCAGATCAGGGTTGCGCTCGCCCTCCTCCGACAAGGCACGGGCCATGCGCAGGTGTTTTTCGGCCTCTTGGTCGGCTTTGCGCTTACGCGCCAGCAAGAGCAGGAGCAACAGCAGCACGAGCAGCGCGGAACCGGCGATCAGCGCCAGCAACAGCGGGTTGCCGAGCAACTGGTCCAGAGCGCTCTGCTCCGGCTTGACTTCGTCTGCAGGAGCGACTTGCGGCGCAGTATCCACAGCAGCTGGCGCAGGTGTAACCACCGGCTCGGCCGGGGCCAGTTGCGCATCGACAGCAGGTACAGCAGGCTGAGCAGGCGTCTCTGCACCAGGCAGCGCAGCTGCAGCGGCCGGGTCTGGCTCGGCCGCGCCTTGGGCTTCAAGGCGGGCCAGCTGGTCGTTCTTCATCTGGATCAGACGCTGCAGCTTGTCCAGCTGGCTCTGCAGGTCGGTCATGCGGCTTTTCAGTTCGTCGTTGTCACGACGGCTGGTGTCCAGGCTTTCCTGGGCCACGGCCAGCTTGTCACTGACCGCCCTGGCATCGTTCCTGGCGGTCTTGCCGCCAGGGGTCACCAGGCGCAGGTTGTCGCCTTGAGCGATCTGCGCGGGCGTGGCTTCAGCGGCACCGCGGCGAGTGGCATCGAGCTGGCGGGCGCGCGGCCCGAGCCTGCGCCCTTCACGCCAGGCGGCATATTGCTCGGCCACATCGCGATTGGCCTCACCCTGCGGGATGCTCTGGATCTGTTGCTGATCAGGCAGGCGCAGCACCTGACCGACCTTGAGCTGGTTGATGTTGTTGCCGATGAACGCGTCCGGGTTGAGCGCCTGGATCGCCAGCATGGTCTGCTGCACCGAGCCACCCTGGCTGTTGCGCGCAGCAATCTGCCAAAGCGTGTCGCGGCGCTTGGTGGTGTAGTTGGCGGCACCACTCACGGCCGGGTTTATATTGGCTGCAGCAGGCTGCGCGCCTTGGGCCTGGGCCTGGTCGAGGAGAACGCTGTAGTCACGCAGCAATCGCCCCTGCGGCCACATTACCTGCACCAGGAACTTGACCACCGGCTCCGGCAACGGCCGACTGGAAGTAACCCGCAACACGCTCTTGCCGTTGGGGCTGAGCACCGTGGTGAAGGTCAGGTCCTCGACGTAGGACGGATAGGCCACCCCGGCCTTGGCGAACTCTTCGCGCGAAGCGAGGCTAGGTGCCACCTCGGCAGCGGTGAGGTCGCGAACGTCGAGCAGTTCGATCTCAGCGTCCAGCGGTTGGTTTTGCGCCGACTTCAATGTCAGCTCACCCAACCCCAGAGCATTGGCCATGCCAGACGACAGCGCCGAAGCTGCCGCCATGGCCAGAACCAGTTTGCGAATTCGAAGCATGACCTCTTCCCTTGTATGAATCGTCCCGAAACCTGCATGCGGTGCAGGACAAAAGTGCTCAGCAGTATCTTTTACAGCCTGTGTTTAAGCAACAATTGGCCGACCTGCACGGCGTTGAGCGCCGCACCCTTGCGCAAGTTGTCGGTGGTCAGCCAAAGGTTGAGCTGCTCTGGCTCATCAATTCCGTGCCGTACACGACCAACATAGACCACGTCTTGGCCGACTGCGTCACCCACCGGTGTCGGATAATCATCCGCTTCGACCAATTCGATGCTCGCCGCCGCCTCCAGCGCCTGGTTCACCGCACCCAGATCCACCGGGCGCCGGCTTTGCACGGCCACACTCAAGCTATCGCCGAAAAACACCGGGACTTGAACGCAGCTCACAGAAATCTTCAGCGCTGGCATATCCAGCAGCGCCCGCAGCTCATTGACCAGGCGCCGCTCTACCGCGCTGTGGCCGTGCGCGTCAACGGCGCCGACCTGGGCCAACACGTTGAACGCGATCTGCCGATCGAAGAAGCGCGGCTCCAATGGCCGCGCATTGAGCAGCTCGGCGGTCTGCCGGGCCAGCTCACCCACCGCTTCCTTGCCCTGGGCCGACACCGCCAGGCTGGCCATGACCTGCACCCGCTCGATATCGAGCAGGCCCTTGAGCGGCGCCAACGCCACCGCCAGGGCCACGGCACTGGCACTTGGGCTGGTGATCAGCGCGGGCAGGCTCAAGCCGGCCACCTGCTCGGGATTGGCTTCTGGTACCAGGGCAACGGCGTGCTCAAGCTCGCCGGACAGGTCGATCACGCTGCAACCGGCAGCGTGGGCCTTGCTAGCGAAGCTGCGGCTGACCGCCGGGCCCGCAGCAAAGAAGGCCAGCTTGACCTGGCTGAAGTCGAAACTGTCGACCTCACGCACGCGCACCTTTTTGCCGGCGAACATCACACTGCTGCCAGCCGATTCCATGCTGGCCAGCAGATGCAGGGTGCCCACCGGGAATTCGAGCTCTTCGAGGATCTGCACGAGGGTTTCACCGACACTGCCGGTGGCGCCGATCACGGCGATATCTAGGGGTTGGCTCATGGGGAGTCCTCTGCTGAAACGGCGGGAGCGGCACTTTACTTGGATTCTCAGTCTGGGGGTACCTTGGCCGCGCCATCTACCGCCCATAAAAAAACCCGCGCTGGGCAACAGCGCGGGTTTTTCTTCAGTGCAAACGCAATCAGCGCTCCAGCAGAATCCGCAGCATGCGGCGCAGCGGCTCGGCAGCACCCCACAGCAGCTGGTCACCGACGGTGAACGCGCCCAGGTACTGGCTGCCCATGTTCAGCTTGCGCAGACGACCAACCGGCACGTTGAGGGTACCGGTGACGTTGGTCGGGCTCAGCTCCTGCATGCTGATTTCACGCTGGTTCGGCACCAGTTTCACCCATGGGTTGTGCTGGCTGATCATGCCTTCGATATCGGCCAGCGGCACATCCTTGTTGAGCTTGATGGTCAGCGCCTGGCTGTGGCAACGCATGGCACCGATGCGCACGCAGATGCCGTCGACCGGGATCGGGCTCTTGAAGCGGCCGAGGATCTTGTTGGTCTCGGCCTGGGCCTTCCATTCCTCACGGCTCTGGCCGTTGGGCAGCTCCTTGTCGATCCACGGGATCAGGCTACCGGCCAGCGGCACACCGAAGTTCTCGGTAGGGAAGGCTTCGCTGCGCATGGCCTCGGCAACCTTGCGGTCGATGTCGAGGATAGCGCTGGCCGGGTTGGCCAGGTCTTCGCTGACGGCGGCGTTGATGCCGCCCATCTGCTTGATCAGCTCGCGCATGTTCTGCGCGCCAGCGCCGGAAGCGGCCTGGTAGGTCATGGCGCTCATCCACTCGACCAGACCCGCTTCGAACAGGCCACCCAGGCCCATCAGCATCAGGCTGACGGTGCAGTTGCCGCCGATGTAGTTCTTGGTACCGGCATCGAGCTGCTGGTCGATCACCTTGCGGTTGACCGGATCGAGGACGATCACCGCGTCATCTTGCATACGTAGCGACGATGCAGCGTCAATCCAGTAACCCTGCCAGCCGGCTTCGCGCAGTTTGGGGAACACCTCGTTGGTGTAGTCGCCGCCCTGGCAAGTCAGAATGACGTCGAGGGTCTTCAGCTCTTCAATGCTGTAGGCGTCCTTCAGCGGAGCAATATCCTTGCCCACGTTCGGACCTTGGCCACCGACATTGGAGGTGGTGAAGAACACCGGCTCGATCAGGTCGAAGTCCTGCTCTTCCAGCATGCGCTGCATGAGCACGGAACCGACCATTCCACGCCAACCGATCAGACCTACACGTTTCATCGCAACTACACCTTTGCTAAAAAGTGGGCCGCCACCGAGAGATATTGGCAGCGGGCCAGAGAGATTACAGATTCCGCAGCGCCGCGACTACTGCATCGCCCATTTCCTTGGTGCCAACCTTGTTGCAGCCTGTCGACCAGATATCACCCGTGCGCAGGCCTTGATCGAGCACCTGGCTGACCGCCTGCTCGATTGCCTCGGCAGCAGCGTGCTGATTGAAGCTGTAACGCAGCATCATCGACACCGACAGGATGGTCGCCAACGGGTTGGCTACGCCCTGGCCGGCGATGTCTGGCGCCGAGCCGTGGCAAGGCTCGTACATGCCTTTGTTGTTGGCATCCAGCGAGGCCGAAGGCAGCATGCCGATGGAACCGGTGAGCATGGACGCTTCATCCGAAAGAATGTCGCCGAACATGTTGTCGGTAACCATTACATCGAACTGCTTGGGTGCCCGCACCAGCTGCATGGCGGCGTTGTCGACGTACATGTGGCTGAGTTCGACGTCTGGGTAATCCTTGGCAACCTCTTCAACCACTTCACGCCACAGCTGGCTGGACGCAAGTACGTTGGCCTTGTCGACCGAGCACAGCTTCTTGCCGCGCACGCGGGCCATGTCGAAGCCGACCCGGGCAATCCGGCGCACTTCGCTTTCGCTGTATGGCAGGGTGTCGTAGGCCTGACGCTCGCCGCCTTCCAGCTCGCGCTGGCCACGCGGGGCGCCGAAGTAGATGCCGCCGGTGAGTTCACGGACGATGAGGATGTCCAGGCCCGAAACGATTTCCGGCTTCAGCGAAGAGGCGTCGGCCAGTTGCGGGTAGAGAATCGCAGGACGCAGGTTGGCGAACAGGCCCAGTTGCGCACGAATCTTCAGCAGGCCGCGCTCTGGACGAATGTCCCGCTCGATCTTGTCCCACTTCGGCCCGCCGACCGCGCCCAACAGCACCGCATCAGCGTTGCGCGCACGCTCAAGGGTGGCATCCGCCAATGGCACGCCATGGGCGTCGATGGCAGCGCCACCGATCAGATCGTGCTCCAGGGCGAAACCGAGCTGGAACTTGTCGTTGGCCAGCTCCAGTACCTTGACCGCTTCGGCCATGATTTCCGGGCCGATACCGTCACCTGGGAGAATCAGAATCTGCTTGCTCATGCTTTTCTCTATCCGTTCAAACGGCGCCGCCGTCATGGCCGCGCCGAACAAAAATTAATGCCCGACCTGCGCACTGCTTCAGGCTTCGCGGAACAGCCATGGCTGGCTGGCGCGGTGCCTGGCTTCGAACGCCTGGATCGACTCGCTATCCTGCAAGGTCAAGCCAATGTCGTCGAGGCCATTGAGCAGGCAATGCTTGCGGAAGGCGTCGATCTCGAAGTGCAGCACCTTGCCGTCAGGACGGGTAACGGCCTGCGCCTGCAGGTCGACGGTCAGCTGATAGCCTGGAATGGCTTCGACCTGCTTGAACAACTCGTCGACTTCTTCGTCGCTGAGGATGATCGGCAGCAAGCCGTTCTTGAAGCTGTTGTTGAAGAAGATATCAGCAAAGCTTGGCGCGATGACGCTGCGAAAGCCATATTCGTCGAGGGCCCACGGGGCGTGCTCACGGCTCGAGCCGCAACCGAAGTTTTCCCGGGCGAGCAACACGCTGGCACCTTGGTAACGTTCGTGGTTGAGCACGAAGTCCATGTTCAATGGGCGCTTGCTGTTGTCCTGGTATGGCTGGCCAACGTCCAGGTAGCGCCATTCATCGAACAGGTTCGGGCCGAAGCCGGTGCGCTTGATCGACTTGAGAAACTGCTTGGGGATGATCTGGTCGGTATCGACGTTGGCGCGATCCAATGGCGCAACCAGGCCGGTGTGCTGGGTAAAGGCTTTCATGCTGCGCTCCCTTGAATCAACTCGCGGACATCGATGAAGTGGCCGGTCACCGCGGCAGCGGCGGCCATTGCCGGGCTGACCAGGTGGGTACGACCACCGGCGCCCTGCCGACCTTCGAAGTTACGGTTGGAGGTCGACGCGCAATGCTCGCCGCTTTCCAGCCGATCCGGGTTCATCGCCAGGCACATCGAGCAGCCCGGTTCACGCCATTCGAAGCCGGCTTCGATGAAGATCTTGTCCAGCCCTTCCTTCTCGGCCTGAGCCTTGACCAGGCCCGAGCCCGGTACCACCATCGCCTGCTTGACGGTAGCGGCGACCTTGCGGCCCTTGGCGACTTCGGCGGCAGCGCGCAGGTCTTCGATGCGCGAGTTGGTGCACGAGCCGATGAACACCCGATCGAGACGAATATCGGTGATCGCCTGGTTGGCACTCAGGCCCATGTACTTGAGCGCGCGCTCGATCGAGCCACGTTTGACCAGATCCGGCTCGGCAGCTGGATCCGGTACACGCTGGTCAACGGCCAGGACCATCTCCGGCGAGGTGCCCCAGCTGACCTGTGGCTTGATCTGTGCGGCGTCGAGCTCAACCACGGTATCGAATACCGCATCGGTGTCGGACACCAGCCCTCGCCAGGCGGCAACCGCTTGCGGCCACTGGCTGACAGTCGGCGCGTAGGGGCGGCCTTCGACGTAATCGATGGTGGTCTGGTCGACAGCGACCAGGCCAACTCGGGCGCCGGCCTCGATGGACATGTTGCAGATGGTCATGCGGCCTTCCATCGACAAGTCGCGGATGGCGCTGCCAGCAAATTCCATGGCATGGCCGTTACCGCCAGCGGTGCCGATCTTGCCGATCACGGCAAGGACGATGTCCTTGGCGGTCACGCCTTCGCCCAGCTGGCCCTCGACACGGACCAGCATGTTCTTCATTTTTTTTGCGACCAGGCACTGGGTGGCGAGCACGTGCTCGACCTCGGAAGTGCCGATGCCGTGGGCCAGTGCGCCGAAAGCGCCGTGAGTCGAGGTGTGCGAGTCGCCACAGACCACGGTCATGCCCGGCAAGGTGGCGCCCTGCTCTGGGCTGATGACGTGAACGATGCCCTGGCGAATGTCGTTCATCTTGAATTCGACGATGCCGTATTCGTCACAGTTTTCATCGAGGGTCTGCACTTGCAAACGCGACACCTGGTCAGCGATGGCCTCGATGCCGCCTTTGCGCTCAGGGGTAGTCGGCACGTTGTGATCGGGCGTAGCGATGTTGGCGTCGATCCGCCACGGCTGCCGCTTGGCCAGACGCAGGCCTTCGAATGCCTGGGGCGACGTCACTTCGTGAATGATGTGGCGATCGATGTAGATCAACGACGAACCATCGTCGCGTCGCTTGACCTCATGCGCATCCCAGAGCTTGTCGTAAAGCGTTTTGCCGGCCATCAGACTGTTCCTCATCAGCGTCTTTCTATGCCAATAACCCCTTGGCTTGTACGGACGATGCTATGGGTTTAGATTGAATAACTCAAATTGATAATTTTTATGCTTTGGATAACCAAAAGGAATACCAGCAGTGGACCTGGCCAACCTCAGTGCGTTTATCGCCATCGCCGAGACCGGCAGTTTTTCTGGCGCAGGAGAACGCCTGCATTTGACCCAGCCCGCCATCAGCAAACGCATCGCTGGCCTTGAGCAGCAACTTGATGTTCGCCTGTTCGATCGGCTGGGCCGCGAAGTGACCCTGACCGAGGCCGGCCGCGCCCTGCTCCCGCGTGCCTACCAGATACTCAATGTACTCGACGATACACGACGCGCCCTGAGCAATCTGACCGGTGAAGTCACGGGTAGGCTGACCCTGGCGACCAGCCACCACATCGGCCTGCACCGCCTGCCACCGTTATTGCGGGCTTTCACCCGTCAGTACCCCCTGGTTGCGCTGGATATTCAGTTCCTCGATTCAGAAGCGGCCTACGATGAAATACTCCACGGCCGGGCTGAAATCGCGGTAATTACCCTGGCCCCCGAACCGCACAACCTGGTGCGCGCGGTGCCGGTCTGGGACGATCCGCTGGATCTGGTGGCTGCCCCCGAGCACCCGCTGGCCAGCAGCGAGACAGTGAGCCTGGCTGACGTCGCCCGCCATCCGGCAGTGTTTCCCGGCGGCAATACCTTTACCCACCACATTGTCCAGCGCCTGTTCGAAAGCCAGGGCCTGACACCCAACATCGCGATGAGCACCAACTACCTGGAAACCATCAAGATGATGGTCTCGATCGGCCTTGCCTGGAGCGTGCTGCCGCGGACCATGCTCGATGATCAGGTTGCGCCTATCGCTTTGCCCGGCGTAAAGCTGACGCGGCAGCTAGGCTACATTCTGCACACCGAGCGCACCCTTTCGAATGCCGCCAAGGCATTCATGGCCCTGCTCGACAGTCACGCCGGCAGCGCCTGACGGTTCGTCGGGGCGGCACACCACTCTCAGGGACAGGTCACTCGCCAAAGGTCTGGTATCGATGCCCAAATCAGCTAACCGTTTTCCGCGCTTGCCGCGTATTCCTGCTGTCGACCCGCAGGACTCGGAGTTGGCCTGGCAGAACGCCCCGCAGTTGCTGGCGGCGCTCAATGGCGCGCAATTGGGCGCTTGGCTGTGGGATATCGACAGTGGCCGAATCAGTTGGTCGCGAGGCACCCAGGCGCTGTTCGGCTTCGATCCGCAGCAGCCTTTGCCCAGTGATATCGACTACCTTGAACTGCTCCCGGAGGAAGACCGCGCGCGTACCCGCCTGGCGTTTCAGGCGGTGGTCAATGGCGAGCCCATCGAGCAGGCCATGCGTCATCGGATTCGCTGGCCCGACGGCAGCCTGCATTGGCTGGAGGTCAGCGGCAGCCTGACCCACGACGGCAATGGCCGCCGGCAGATGATCGGCGTGATCCGTGAAATTACCCGCCAGCGCGACCGCGAAACGGCCTTGATCAACTCGGAAAAACGCTTTGCCAGCCTGTTTCACATGAGCCCCAATGCCATTCTGTTGAGTCGGCGCAAAGACGGCATGCTGTTCGAGGTCAACCAGCATTTTGAAGACATGTTCGGCTGGCCCGGGGCGCAGATCGTCGGCAAGACCAGTATCGAACTGGGCCTGTGGGTGCATCCGGAACAGCGCCAGCAGGTACTGGAGGCGACCCGCTACAGCACCGGGCCGATCACCATGGAAGTGCAGTTTCGCGGCAGCGGCGGCAAGGTCCACGACGGCATCCTGTGCACCCAGAGCATCGAACTGGAGGGCATAGCGTTTCTACTCACTACCTTTGTCGATACCAGCGAGCGCAAGCGCGCCGAGCTTGCCCTCAAGGACAGCCAGGAACGCCTCGACCTGGCGCTGGACTCTGCCCAGCTGGGCACCTGGGACTGGCATATCCCCAGCGGCATGCTCTACGGCTCGGCGCGCGCCGCGCAGCTGCATGGGCTGGAGCCGGTGCCGTTTCATGAATCCTTCGAAGCGTTTTTCGAAGGTGTGCCTGAACAGGAGCGTGAGGCCATGCGCCAGTCTTATCGCAGCTTGCGCGAAGGCCCGGCGGGCAGTTACCAGATCACCTACCGGGTGCAGCTGGAAAATGGCACAGCGCGCTATATAGAAAGCCGCGCCCGCCTCTACCGTGACGAGCAGGGCAATCCGTTGCGCATGGCTGGCACCCTGCTCGACATCACCGACCAGGTCGAGCGCGAGCAGCGCCTGAGCGCCTCTGAAGAAAAGTTCGCCAGCCTCTTCCAGGTCAGCCCCGACCCAATCTGCGTAACCCGCCAGGACAATGGCCAGTTCATCGAGATCAACCCGGCCTTCAGCCAGACCTTTGGCTGGAGCGCGCAACAGGTGCTCGGCCGCACCGCCGAGCAGATCGGCCTGTGGGCAGAAACCGCAGAGCGCGCCCAGCGTATCGAACACGTGATCCGCGAACGGGCGCTGAGCAACGTCGCAGTCGTGGTCAACCATCGTAGTGGCGCGCCCATGACCTGTGTCATTTCCAGCCGCCTGATCATGGTCGATAACCAGCCCTGCAGCGTGACCTCACTGCGTGACATCACTCAGCAGCAGCGCGCCGAAACGGCAATCAAGGCCAGTGAAGAGAAATTCGCCAAGGCGTTTCACTCCAGCCCCGACGCCATCACCATAACCGTGCGCGCCAGCGGCCTGTACCTGGAAGTCAACGACGGCTTCTGCCGCCTGACGGGCTACAGCATTGACGAAGTGATCGGGCGTACCGTGCACGAGCTCGGCATCTGGGCCGACGACACGCAACGGGCGACCTTGCTCAGCGAGATCAAACTGCGCGGGCGGGTGCACCACCGCGAGATGCTCGGACGCAACAAACGCGGCGAGCTGCTGACGGTGGAAGTGTCGGTCGAGCCGATTACCCTGAATGCCACCGAATGCCTGCTGCTGACCGCGCGCGACGTCAGCCAGCTGAAAAACGCCCAGGCGCAGATTCGCCACCTGGCGTACCACGACCCGCTCACCAACCTGCCCAACCGAGCCCTGCTGATGGACCGCCTGAGCCAGCAGATCGCCCTGCTCAAGCGGCACAACCTGCGCGGCGCGCTGCTGTTTCTCGACCTCGATCACTTCAAGCACATCAACGACTCACTCGGTCACCCGGTCGGCGACATCGTGCTCAAGGTCATCACCGCCCGGCTCGAGGCCAGCGTGCGCCTGGAAGACACCGTGGCGCGCCTGGGCGGCGACGAGTTCGTGGTCTTGCTCAGCGGTCTGGAAGGCAGCCGCGAGACGGTTGAAGGCAAGGTCCGCGAACTGGCCGACACCCTGCGCGAATTGCTCGCCGAGCCGATGTCTCTGGACGGCCAGCGCCTGCAAGTCACCCCCAGCATTGGCGTTGCCTTGATCCCCGATCATGGGGCTACGCCTGCCGACTTGCTCAAGCGCGCCGACATTGCCCTGTACCGGGCGAAGGACTCTGGGCGCAACACCACCCAGCTGTACCACACCACCATGCAAAAGGCCGCCAGTGAACGCCTGCGCATGGAGAATGATCTGCGCCAGGCGTTGGCCCGCGGCGAACTGGCGCTGCACTTTCAGCCGCAGGTGGATGCCCGCGACAATCGCATTGTCGGCGCTGAAGTACTGCTGCGCTGGCATCACCCGCAACTGGGGCAGCAACCGCCCTCGCAGTTCATCCAGGTGCTGGAAGAAAGCGGGCTGATTCTGGAGGTGGGTAGCTGGATTCTCGACGAGGCCTGTGATGCCTGCGCCGGCATGCTCAGCGACGGCCTGATCAAGACGGACGAATTCAGCCTGTGCGTGAATATCAGCCCGCGGCAGTTCCGCCAGAACGACTTTGTCGGCAGAGTGCTGCGCAGCCTGGACGACTATCGCCTGCCCCGGCACATGCTCAAGCTGGAGATTACCGAGGGCATCGTGATCCAGAATCTGGAGGACACCATCGCCAAGATGCGTGAACTCAAAGGCTACGGCGTGAGTTTTGCCATGGATGACTTCGGCACCGGTTACTCGTCGCTGACCTATCTCAAGCGGCTGCCGGTGGATACCTTGAAGATCGACCAGTCATTCGTGCGCGATGCGCCGATAGATCCAAATGATGCCGAGATCGTCCGCGCCATCGTCGCCATGGCCCGCAGCCTTGAGTTGACGATCATTGCCGAGGGCGTCGAGCTGAGCGAGCAATTGGAGTTTCTCGAGCGGCTGGGTTGCCATTTGTATCAGGGGTATTTGCATAGCCGACCGTTGCCGCTGAGCGAGTTCAGGCAAATGTTGCTTGAGGCACCGGCGGATTATTGATCAGGCGGGGGATAGAGGAATGGGGCCGCGAGGCGGCCCCAGCCAATCGTCAGTTCAACGCTGGCTTGTCAGCACTGATCGGGATCCGCTTGGCTTTGGCTTCTTCCGGCACGACGCGCAGCAGTTCGACGCTGAGCAGTCCGTTGGCCAGGCCTGCGGATTTCACTTCGATGTGGTCGGCCAAGCGGAACGACAACTTGAAGGCACGCTGAGCGATGCCCTGGTGCAGGTAGGTCACTGCGTCGTTGCTGGCGTCGCGTTTGCCGCCAGTAACCGTCAGTACACCCTTCTCAACCTGCAGTTCAAGGTCTGATTCCTGGAAGCCTGCTGCTGCAACCACGATGCGATAGTGATCATCGCCATGTTTTTCCACGTTGTAGGGCGGGTAGCTGCTACCGGCCTCATTACGCGCCGCGGATTCGAACAGGTCGTTGAAACGGTCGAAACCAACGGAATGGCGGAACAGTGGTGCAAGGGAGAAAGCGGTAGTCATGGTCATAAACTCCTGAAAATCAGCAAGTGAGTCAATCCGCGACCCGAATTCGGCATCGCGTACTAAATAGATATGGCCCGACCAACCGCTTTCAAGAGCTCAACCAAAAAAATTTTTAAAATTTGCTCAGGCCACTGCTTCACATGGCAGCTGGCTGATGTCGGCACCCAGCAAATGGGTGATCCGCTGACAATCATCGACCCGGCGCAGTTCAGCAAATAACAGTACTGCTTCCGGATAGCTGCGAGTCAGCATTGCCACCCACTGCTTCATCCGCCCCGGCGCATAGCGCGGCGACAGCTTGGCCTGGGCCTGACGCCAAAACTCGCGCAGCAACGGCAACAGCGCCTGCCAGGCAAGCGGCTGATACTCGAGCCCCGCCCGTGCAGCAGCAATCTGCAGGCCCAGATCAGGCCGCGACACCAGGCCACGGCCGAGCATGATGTCTTCAGCGCCGCTGACCTCGCGGCACCGTCGCCAGTCGTCCACGGTCCAGATCTCGCCATTGGCGAACACCGGCACCTTGACCACATCCTGCACCCGCGCCACCCACTCCCAGTGCGCCGGCGGCTTGTAGCCCTCGACCTTGGTCCGTGCATGCACCACCAGGTGCGCCGAGCCACCTTCGGCCAACGCGGTAGCGCAATCGAGGGCGCCATCCGGGGTATCGAAGCCCAGACGCATCTTGGCCGTGACCGGGATGTGGGCAGGCACCGCCCGGCGCACTTCACGGACGATCGCGTGGAGCAACTCAGGCTCCTTGAGCAACACCGCCCCACCGCGGGACTTGTTCACCGTCTTGGCCGGGCAGCCGAAATTCAGGTCGATCACCGGCGCGCCCAGCTCGCAGGCCAATGCAGCGTTTTCAGCCAGGCACACCGGATCGGAGCCAAGCAACTGCACGCGCATGGGCACACCTGCCGCAGTACGCGCGCCGTGGCGCAGTTCAGGGGCGAGCTTGTCGAACTGGGAAGGTGGCAGCAGGCGGTCGCAGACGCGAATGAACTCGGTCACGCACCAGTCGACACCGCCGACCCGCGTGAGGACGTCGCGCAGGATGTTGTCGACCAGCCCCTCCATGGGGGCCAGGGCAATTTGCATGGATGGCTCTCGCGAAAAAGGCGGCAGTCTAGCAAACAATCAGGTGGACTCAGACGCCGATCAGCGCCTGCCCATAACCTTCAATGAATTCGCCCGGCATACGCTTGGGCTTGCCGGTCGACAGCTCGATACAGACAAAGGTGGTTTGCGCGCGCAGCAGGGTCACGCCGTCGCTCGGGCGCTTGAGCTGAAACCGGCGGGTCATGCGCAGGCGCTGGTCCCAGTCGACGATCCAGGTGGCCAGTTGTAGCTCGTCATCTTCGTAGCCGGCAGCCAGGTAATCGATTTCGTGGCGAACAACGGCCATGGCCCGGTCAAGACGGCGATATTCGGCCAGGTCCAGACCCAGACGCTGCGAGTGGCGCCAGGCGCAGCGCTCCAGCCAGGTGACGTAGACCGCGTTGTTGGCGTGGCCGAGGCCGTCGATGTCGTCACCGCCAACGCGTAGGTCGATGATGAATGGCGATGCCAGATCCCAGCTCATGCGCGCTCCGAAGGTCATTGAACGCGTTGAGTGTACCGGATGCTCAGGCGCTTTGGCGTGCTGGTGTGACAGCGCGCGCCAGCAGCTCAAGCACGCCTTCGACCAGGAGCGGGTCGGCCAGCACACGCTGGTGACCGCCTTCTTCGAGCATCAGCAAGCGGCTGTCGAACCAGGCCTTGTGGATCAATTGCGCTTCGCTGGCAGCGACCAGAGGATCATCACTGGCGTGCACTATCAGGCCCGGCAGCTCGAGTTGATAGCCGTTGACGTCAAGCCGGGCGACTTGCAGGCCGACATCCTGCTCGACCTGGCGAATAAACGCCGCCCGCGCCCGCGCCGGCATGCCCAGCCGCTGGGCAAAACCGCGCAATACCCCGAGCAGTTGCGCCGGCGCGGCAATGCTGACCGCAGCCTCGGTGCGCAAACCCCATTGCAGCGCCAGCAAGACACTGGCACCGCCCATCGAATGGCCGATCACGGCACGCAGCGGCGGCAGTTCGGCAGCAGCTTCGAGCAGCGCCCGGGCAAACAGCGCCACATGCGCCTGGCGGCCCGGAGAACGTCCATGGGCCGGCCCTTCCAGCGACACCACGGTATGCCCCGCCGCCACCAGCGCTTCAATCAACGCGGCAAACTGGGTTGGGCGCCCTTCCCAACCGTGCATCATCAGCACTGTCGGCCCCTGGCCCCAGCGCAGCGCTGACAGGCCGAAGCGCAAGGTGATGCGTTCAGCTGTCGCCAGCAAGGGCAACTCCCATTGCCGCGGCGGCAGGTTGCGCGGGGTCATGAAGGCGCGGCGCATCTTGCCCGCTATATGCTCGGGGGCCAGCCGGCCCAGGGTACCGTTGACGCCGCGAATCCAACTCAGGGTAGTCATCATCAATACTCCAGTCAGGCCACTAGATGACCGCCGACTTGGCGGCGCGCAGGATTCGGTCGGACAGCTCACTGGTGCCCAGCGCTCGGGCCAGCGCCAGGCCACCGATCATCAGCGCCAGGTCGGCCAACGCCTTGTCGGCGTCCTCAGGGCCGTCGACCATCTGCGCGGTCATCAGCTCCAGGTGCTCGGCCAGCGCCTCGCGAAACGCCTCAGGCAGGCGCTGCATCTCGCTCAGCGAGGTGGGCAACGGGCATGCCTGCTCGAGCGCGTCGCGATGCTTGCGTGACAGGTAGAAAGCAGCAGCGAGGGCACGGCGGCCGGCGCCGTCCAGGGCTGGATCGATCTGGGTGAATAAACCGCGGCGCTCGCTCAGCAACTGGCTGAACGCCTCGAGCATGAGTTCGTCCTTGCTGTCGAAGTGCGCGTAGAAACCACCCACGGTCAACCCGGCGGCGCCCATCACCTGACTCACACTGGGCTCGGCCGGTCCGTGCTGGATCAACGCGCTGCGGGCTGAATCGAGAATGCGTTGGCGGGTCTTGCTCTTCTTGTTGTTCATAAGCCACCCGATAAATATTATGAGTGTAATATGATGCACATAATATTTATTGGCAAGCGAAAAAATCGAGCTTAGGCCGCTTCATTGAAAAAGTAAGGAAGGCAGAAAAAACAAAAGGCCCATTCAATAATCGAATGAGCCTTATAAGCCCCGCAAAACGCGAGAAAAAATTGGCGTCCCCTAGGGGACTCGAACCCCTGTTACCGCCGTGAAAGGGCGGTGTCCTAGGCCACTAGACGAAGGGGACTTGTAACCTTCGTGCAGGCCCGCTTTCACGAACCCTGGCAAATATTGGTGGAGCTAAGCGGGATCGAACCGCTGACCTCCTGCATGCCATGCAGGCGCTCTCCCAGCTGAGCTATAGCCCCTAAAACAAAAGGCCCATCCAATATGCGAATGAGCCTTTAAAGCCCCGCAAAACGCGGGTAAAACTGGCGTCCCCTAGGGGACTCGAACCCCTGTTACCGCCGTGAAAGGGCGGTGTCCTAGGCCACTAGACGAAGGGGACATAACCTTCGTGCCGGTTCGCTTGCACAAACCGCGGCAAAATTGGTGGAGCTAAGCGGGATCGAACCGCTGACCTCCTGCATGCCATGCAGGCGCTCTCCCAGCTGAGCTATAGCCCCGGATTTCTAGCCTCGCGGCCCAGCGACATGGTTATACATCGCTTGTGTAAAACTGGCGTCCCCTAGGGGACTCGAACCCCTGTTACCGCCGTGAAAGGGCGGTGTCCTAGGCCACTAGACGAAGGGGACGAACCTTCTACCGTGAAACCTGGCGCTGGCGCCGGGTTTCATTCTCCGCCAGCAGTGCTGACCAAGAATCGGAATTTGGTGGAGCTAAGCGGGATCGAACCGCTGACCTCCTGCATGCCATGCAGGCGCTCTCCCAGCTGAGCTATAGCCCCACAATGTCGCTTTGAACTGAATTGCCGGCTGGGTTGCTGACAGTTCGTTACGTTCATCGCTGTGGACGGGGCGCATATTAAGATCGGATGGCTATGCTGTCAAACGAATTTTTGAAATTAACCAAAAGATTTTTCACAGATAACAATCACTTACCGCCCTGCCCCAGCAATTGACGATTTTGCCTACGGCAGCCGGCCCGCCCAGCGTCAGCTGGGACAGGCAAGCACGCTTGGGTAGCTGGCTGTCAGGCAATGTTGGCCAGCAGTTTTTCCCATTCCTTGTTTTCTTTCTTCGACACACCACCGAGCAGATCCAGCGCCTGACGCAGGCGGTAGCGAGTCAGGTCAGGGCCAAGGATTTCCATCGCATCCAGCACCGACACCGAACTGGCCTGGCCTGAGATAGCAGCAAACATCAGCGGCATGGCGTCACGCAGCTTCAGTTCAAGCGATTCGACCACGGCCTGGATGCAACCGGTGATGCGGTCTTTTTCCCACTGGCGCAAGCTCTCCAGCTTCCACAGAATCAGCTGGATGACCTGGCGGACCTGATCGGGCGAGAGCTTCTTGTGCTCGAACAGCTTGGCATCAAGCTTCAACGCACCCTCGAAGAAGAAGCCACCCAATGGGGCGATCTGGCTGAAGGTCTCTACGCGGCCCTGCACATGCGGCGCGATCTTCATCATGTAATCGCTGTTGAACGCCCACTTCTGTACCCGTGCAGCGAACTCCTCGACCGGCAACTCACGCAGCCACTGGCCGTTGAGCCAGGACAGCTTTTCGATATCGAAGATCGGCCCACCCAGGGAAACCCGCGACAGGTCGAAGTGCTCGACCATCTCGGCCAGGGAAAACTTCTCGCGCTCGTCCGGCATCGACCAGCCCATGCGGCCGAGGTAATTGAGCATGGCTTCGGGCATGAAGCCCATGCGCTCGTAGAAGGTGACCGAAGTCGGATTCTTGCGCTTGGACAGCTTGCTCTTGTCCGGGTTACGCAGCAGCGGCATGTAGCACAGCTGCGGCTGCTCCCAGCCGAAGTACTCATACAGTTTGATCAGCTTGGGCGCCGACGGCAGCCACTCTTCGCCACGCAGGACGTGAGTGATGCCCATCAGGTGGTCATCGACCACGTTGGCCAGGAAGTAGGTCGGCAGGCCGTCGTTCTTCATCAGGACCTGCATGTCCATGCGATCCCACGGGATTTCGACATCGCCACGGAGCATGTCCGGGACCACGCAGACGCCTTCGCTTGGCACCTTCATGCGGATCACATGGGGCTCACCAGCGGCCAGGCGACGCTGCACTTCCTCAGCGCTGAGCAACAGCGCGCGGCCGTCGTAACGCGGCGTCTCGCCCCGGGCCATCTGTTCGGCGCGCATCTGGTCGAGTTCTTCTGCGGTACAGAAGCAGTAGAACGCATGCCCGGCGTCAACCAGCTGTTTGGCGTACTTCGCGTAGATCTCGCCACGCTCGCTCTGCCGGTAAGGGCCGTGCGGGCCGCCCACGTCCGGGCCTTCGTTCCACTCGATGCCCAACCAGCGCAGGGCGTCGAAGATCTGCTGTTCCGATTCACGGGTCGAACGCAGCTGATCGGTGTCCTCGATGCGCAGGATGAATTCGCCGCCGTGCTGCTTGGCAAAGCAGTAGTTGAACAGGGCGATGTAGGCGGTGCCAACATGGGGGTCGCCGGTGGGCGATGGCGCGATACGCGTGCGAACGGTGGTCATGGAGGGTCTCGAACGAAGTTGAAACAAAGGCGCGATGTTAGCAGGGAGCGGGCATCAGGCTCCAGCGGCGGCGCAATCGCCCCACCGTCAGCCCAGGCGTGCAGATGATCGGCAGGCTATGCCGATCACCGGACCCGTCGGGCAACTTAGCTGGTGATCAGCCGCTCACGCAGCTTGGTGATCTCGTCGCGCATCTGCGCGGCGGCCTCGAACTCGAGGTCGCGCGCCAGCTGGAACATCTTCTCTTCCATCTGTTTGATGCGTTTGGTGATCTCGCCTGGGGTGCGCAACTCGGCTTCGTAGCGAGCGCTCTCCTCCGCCGCCTTGGCCATGCCTTTGCGCTTCTTGCTGCGCCCGCCGGGGATGTTGGCGCCTTCCATGATGTCGGTGATGTCCTTGACCACCCCTTTGGGCACGATGCCGTTGGCCTCGTTGAAGGCGATCTGCTTGGCCCGGCGGCGCTCGGTCTCGTCGATGGCGCGTTGCATCGAGCCGGTCATGCGGTCGGCATACAGGATGGCCTTGCCGTTGAGGTTACGCGCTGCGCGGCCGATGGTCTGGATCAGCGAGCGGTCCGAGCGCAGGAAACCCTCCTTGTCGGCGTCCAGAATCGCCACCAGCGACACTTCGGGCATGTCCAGGCCTTCACGCAGCAGGTTGATCCCCACCAGCACATCGAAGGTACCCAGACGCAGGTCGCGAATGATCTCTACCCGCTCGACAGTGTCGATGTCCGAGTGCAGGTAGCGCACGCGTATGTCGTGGTCGGCCAGGTAGTCACTGAGGTCTTCGGCCATGCGCTTGGTCAGCGTGGTGGCCAGCACCCGCTCACCAACGGCCACACGTTTGCCGATCTCCGACAACAGATCGTCGACCTGGGTCAGCGCCGGGCGGATTTCTACCAATGGATCAACCAAGCCGGTCGGCCGCACCACCTGCTCGACGACACGCCCGGCATGCTCCGCCTCGTACTGACCGGGGGTGGCAGAAACGAAGATGGTCTGCGGGCTGACCGACTCCCATTCATCGAAGCGCATGGGCCGGTTGTCCAGCGCCGATGGCAGACGGAAACCGTACTCGACCAGAGTCTCCTTGCGTGAACGGTCGCCTTTGTACATGGCGCCGACCTGCGGAACGCTCACGTGCGACTCGTCGATCACCAGCAGGGCGTCGGCAGGCAGGTAGTCGTACAGGGTGGGCGGCGGCGCACCGGAAGGCCGACCAGACAGGTAGCGCGAGTAGTTTTCGATACCGTTGCAATAGCCCAGCTCGAGGATCATTTCCAGGTCGAAGCGAGTGCGCTGCTCGAGGCGCTGCGCCTCGACCAGCTTGTTGTTCTTGTGCAGGTACTCAAGGCGGTCCTTGAGCTCTTCCTTGATGCCCTCGATTGCCCCAAGCAGGGTTTCACGCGGGGTTACATAGTGGCTCTTCGGATAGAAGGTAAAACGTGGCAGCTTGCGCAGCACCTCGCCGGTCAACGGGTCGAAGGCGGCAATGTTCTCCACTTCGTCATCGAACAATTCGATGCGGATCGCCTCGAGATCTGACTCGGCCGGGTACACGTCGATGACATCACCGCGCACACGGAAGGTGGCGCGGGCGAAGTCCATCTCGTTGCGGGTGTACTGCAGATCGGCCAGGCGCCGCAGCAACGCGCGCTGGTCGAACTTGTCGCCGCGATCGATGTGCAGGACCATCTTGAGGTACGTTTCAGGGCTGCCCAGACCGTAGATGCACGACACCGTGGTGACAATGATGGCGTCGCGTCGCTCGAGCAGGGCCTTGGTAGCCGACAGGCGCATCTGCTCGATATGGTCGTTGATCGATGCATCCTTCTCGATGAAGGTGTCCGAAGACGGCACATAGGCTTCCGGCTGATAGTAGTCGTAGTAGGAAACGAAATACTCGACCGCGTTGTTCGGGAAAAACGCCTTGAACTCGCCATACAACTGAGCCGCCAGGGTCTTGTTCGGCGCCAGCACCAGGGTTGGCCGCTGCACTTGCTGAATCACGTTGGCGATACTGAAGGTCTTGCCCGAGCCGGTTACCCCGAGCAGGGTCTGGTGCGAAAGCCCGGCGTCGATACCCTCGACCAACTGGCGAATCGCCTCAGGCTGGTCGCCGGCCGGCTGAAAACGGGTGACAAGCTGAAACTCGGACATGGCAGACCTCGAGCAACTGTAAATATAGCCAGTAGTCTACACCGAAACGGGCCTTTCCATTGCCCGCTTCGTGGCTGGCGCTGTGAACGTGTGTTTCTGTGGACCGGGCAATTAGACCAATGGTCCAAAAAAATTGCGAAAAAACGCCGGAAAACCTGCGCCCGATGGTCGCAGCGGTCGGCGCGTATCTCTATACTGACTCCCCGTTTGTGCACCGCTTCAGTGCATTCGACTGGAGCGTGCAAGCCCTATCACACTCCATTCAGAGCCAAGGTAACAATGAGCCTGTTTTCCGCTGTCGAGCTGGCACCCCGCGACCCTATCCTGGGCCTCAACGAAGCTTTCAACACCGACCCGCGCACCGACAAGGTGAACCTGGGCGTCGGCGTTTACTGCAATGAGGAAGGCCGTATCCCGCTGCTGCGCGCAGTGATCGAAGCCGAGACCCAGCGTGCCGCACAGCATGCCTCGCGCGGCTATTTGCCGATCGATGGGATTGCCACCTACGACCAGGCTGTACAGAAGCTGCTGTTCGGCGCCGAATCGCCACTGCTGGCCGCTGGCCGCGTGGTCACCGTGCAGGCCGTGGGCGGCACTGGCGCGCTGAAGATCGGCGCAGACTTCCTCAAGCGCCTGTCGCCTGATGCAGTCGTCGCCATCAGCGACCCGAGCTGGGAGAACCACCGCGCGCTTTTCGAGACGGCCGGTTTCCCGGTACAGAACTACCGCTACTACGATGCTGCCAGCCACGACGTCAACCGCGCCGGCATGCTCGAAGACCTCAACCAGCTGCCGTCGGGCTCGATCATCGTCCTGCATGCCTGCTGCCATAACCCGACCGGTGTCGACCTGACCCTGGGAGACTGGAAAAACGTCCTGGAAGTGGTCAAGGCCAAAGGCCATGTGCCGTTCCTCGACATGGCCTATCAGGGCTTTGGCGCCGGCATCGCCGAAGACGCCTTCGCCGTACGCCTGTTCGCCGAGTCGGGCCTGGACTTCTTTGTCTCCAGCTCGTTCTCCAAGTCGTTCTCGCTGTATGGCGAGCGCGTCGGCGCGCTGTCGATCGTCACTGCCTCCAAGGACGAAAGCACCCGCGTGCTGTCGCAGGTCAAGCGGGTTATCCGCACCACCTACTCCAACCCGCCGACCCACGGCGCAAGCATCGTCGCTGCCGTGCTGAACAGCCCTGAGCTGCGCCAGATGTGGGAAGACGAGCTGGGCGAAATGCGTAATCGCATTCACGGCATGCGCAAGCAGATGGTCGAGTTGCTGGCTACCTATGGGGCCAAGCGCGACTTCAGCTTTGTCGGTCGCCAGTGCGGGATGTTCTCCTACTCGGGCCTGACTGCCGAGCAGGTCAATCGCCTGAAGGATGAGTTCGGCATCTATGCGCTGGATACTGGCCGTATCTGTGTTGCTGCGCTGAACCAGAGCAACATCCACGTAGTGACCAAAGCTATCGTCGCGGTGCTTTGATGCAGTTGGGGGCTGCTCTGCAGCCCCCAACTGTTTTCAGCCAGCACGCCCAATCGGGTAAAACTGGCCATGGCTCCACACCCCGAGCCATTCCTCGCCGTCCAGCAAGCGCGGCACCGCCAGCTCCACCAACTGATAGAACACGTTGCGATGCAACAGCGCCTCAAGGTTGCTGCGCATCAGGATGTAGGGCGCAGGTTCCTGCGTGACCGGATCAACCTCGACCCGCAACGGATGCGCACTGCTAGCCTCAATCACATCCTCAACATTGTTGGTGAAACGCAAAACCTGCGTCTCCCCCGCGCCGATCACCTCCAGCAACACCGCCACAAACGGCGCGTCATCGACTTGGATGCCGACCTTCTCGACCGGCGTCACCAAAAAGTAATCGTCACCGTCACGGCGCAGGATATTGGAAAACAGCCGCACCATTGGTTTACGGCCAATTGGCGTGCCCTGGTAAAACCAGGTGCCATCACGGGCGATGCGCATGTCGATGTCGCCGCAGAAATCCGGGTTCCACAGGTGAACCGGCGCCGGGCCCCTACCCTTGGGGATTTGCGCCAACAGATCATTGGTCTCGACAGACTCGGTCATCACCCTCTCCTATCAGCGGCTCATACCCAACAGGCTACGAGCGTACTCGCGCATGGGCGCTGCGAGCAAATCCTGCGGGCTATTGTCGTGAAACGTCAACAAACCGCCACGGCTCTTGATCCGCGCTGTGTCGATCAGGTAGCGAGTGCTGGTTTCGATGAGCATCATCTGCACCACGCCGGTGTCCCAACCGAGCCGGTCGACTGCCTGTTCGTCGTACCACTCATCACCATTGCCGATGCGGTCGTCGGTACGAGCGAAGCGGGTATACAGCACGTAATGGGCACCGACCGAGCGGGCTTCGGCGATGGCATCTTCCAGGCCCAGCGGGCCTTGCGCACGACGCACCAGCGGGAAGTACTCGACAAAAGCCTTGAACGCCTCTTCGGCGACGATGTTCTGCTGCGGCAGCGGGCCTTTGCCCGGCGGCACGAACGCACCCTGGCCAATATAGATGAACGAATCCGGTTGCAGGCGCACCGACAGGCTGCGCTGGGTATCGCTATGATCGAGCAGACCGGCATCGCTCATGTGATAGCGAACACCTTCGCCCATATCGCTGACATTCATGCAGCCACCAAGCGCCATCAGCGCCAGCAGCAAAACCAGGCTACGCATCTTTCCTCCAGAGACCGGTGACGAAAAACCGGCGAATAGCCGCCAGATGCAGCTTTTGCGCCAGAGTCAGCCGCCGATCACCTTCATTACCGTTACCCCACCGGCGAACGCCAGCTCCTGCTTGTCAGCCAGGGCTTTTACCAGTAACCGTTGCAGCGCTGGCAACGCCAGGTGCCGGGGGCGATCAAGCAAGTCGCCGATGTAGTGCCGATTGCTGCTCGACAGGCAGCCATGCAGCCAGCCGGTTGAGGACAAGCGCAGCCGCGAACAGGCGCGACAGAACGGTACGCTCTCGTTGGCGATAACGCCAAAATGGCCTTTGCCGGGGATCTGGTAGCGCAATGCGGTGGCATCAACAGCAGCGCTGGCCTGCTCAAAAGCATGGTGCTGGCCAATCAGCGCCAGCAGCTCAGGCAGGCTGACCAACTGCTGGCGAAAGGCATTGCCGTCGCGCGCCAGGTGGCCCATGCGCATCAGCTCGATGAAACGCAGCTCGTAGCCACGCGCCAGGCAGTAGTCGAGCAGCGGCGCGACCTGATCCAGATTCTGTCCGCGCATCGGCACCATGTTGACCTTGATGCGCATGCCAGCCGCACTGGCCTCTTGCATGCCAAGCAACACCGTGGCCAGGTCACCGCCGCGAGCAATGCTGCGAAATGCAGCGGCGTCGAGGGTATCCAGCGACACGTTCAAGCGGCGGATACCCGCGGCCTGTAGCAGCGGCAGGCGCCGCGACAGCAACTGGCCGTTGGTAGTCAGGCTGATGTCGTGCAGGTCGAGGCCGGCGATGGCGGTGAGAAACCCTTCGAGCCTGGGACTGATCAGTGGCTCGCCGCCGGTGATGCGTAGACGCTCGATGCCGGCCGCCTCGATCAGGTAAGCCACCCCTCGTGCCAGGGCCTCGCCAGAGAGCTCATCCTGCGCCGCCACCAAACGCTTGCCGTCGGGTACGCAGTAGGTACAAGCGTAGTTACAGGCCGCCGTCAGGCTGACCCGCAGGTTGCGAAAACGCCTGCCTTGACGATCGACGATCATGGATGACTCCGACATGGAAGAATAAGCCGTGCAAAACCTGACTCATAAATCAGGTTTTTGCAAGCTCGCATGTCGGACAGCCCCGCAAAGGGTGACGGGGCGTTGCTGTCAGGCGTTCGGTTCGGGGTCGCGCTTGCGCTTGTTACCCATGCGCACACCGATGTCCATCAGGAACTGGAAGAAGCCTTCCTGATCTTCCAGCACATTGCTCCAGAACGGCGAGTGGTACAGCGCCACTGCGCCATGCACCAGCGCCCAGGCGGCGCAGTAGTGGAAGTACGGTGGCACGTCTTCAAGCTTGCCTTCGCTGATACGACCCTTGATCAGTTGAGTCAGGCGATCGAAATTGGAGGCACGAATGCTGTGCAGCTCCTCGACCATCTCTGGTACCTGATTACCCTTGACCACCTTCTCTTCAAGGCGATCGAACAGCCGGTAGCGCTGCGGGTCTCGCATGCGGAATTCGAAGTAGGCACGCGACAGTGCTTCTTTGTCGCGGTCGACATCGGCCGAGTGCAGCAAGGTGTTCAAATCGCGCTCGTAGTCGAGCATCAGGCGCAGGTAGATCTCTGCCTTGGACTTGAAGTGCTTGTAGATCGTACCTTTGCCGATGCCAACGGCGTCGGCGATCATCTCGACGGTGACGCTGTCTTCACCCTGTTCGAGGAACAGTCTGAGGGCGGTATCAAGGATCTCTTGTTCGCGACGGCGAAACTCACGGACCTTACGCGGTTCTTTCTGCATGGGAGGCTGCATGGGGGAGGACTGGCTGACAATCGAAGCGGATTATTATGCCTATCTTGCAAGAAATTGCACGGATCATCGGCGCATGTCTGTGTTTCACGATGAGTTCGCAAACGGTGGGATTGATTGGGCAAGCTGCAGATTGGCCAATCGAAGTGACTTGCCTGCAGGGAATGCACTGTGCATCCCGCGACGTATTCCAAATCTGTTTAAAAAACGACCAGTTGTCGCTGGCACTGTGCCAAAGCTGACCAATACTTGAAGTGTTGACCCGCCACATCCCCCCAAGTGGCGTGCCGATAAAGGCGCTCAGGGACCGCGTGCCTTTGTTTACTCCTAATGGTCTTAACCCGGTTTCCTCCCCCAGAACCCGGGTTTTTTTTGCCCGCCAATCAGGCTGTCAGATCAGCGTACTCGCGCAAGCGGGAACAAGCGCTTGAAGTTGGCCGTGGTTTGCTCGGCCAATTGTGCATAACTGACGCCACGCAGCGACGCGACGTATTCGGCGACTTCGCGCACGTACTGAGGCAAGTTGGGCTTGCCTCGGTAAGGGATCGGCGCCAGGTACGGTGAATCTGTCTCTACCAGCAGACGATCGCTGGGGACCTGGCGGGCCACGTCGCGCAGGGCCTCGGCATTGCGGAAGGTGACAATGCCGGACAACGAGATGTAGTAGCCCAGGTCCAGCGCAGCCTTGGCCATCGGCCAGTCTTCAGTGAAGCAGTGCAACACCCCGGCCTGCTCCAGGCTGGCTTCGCGTAACAGCGCCAGGGTGTCAGCCCTGGCCGCACGGGTGTGCACGATCACCGGCTTGCCGGTCTGCCGCGAGGCCTCCAGGTGCAAGCGGAAAGACGCCTGCTGCAGGCTCGCCGCCTCCGGCTCGTAGTGATAGTCCAGGCCAGTCTCACCAATCGCCACGACATGCGGATGCGCAAGCTCGTTGAGCAACCAGTCCAGCGCTGGGGTTTCTCCTGGCGCCAGGTCCAGCGGATGAATACCCACCGAGCAGTCGACATCTGCGTACTGTTCACTCAACGCCTTTACCGCGCCGGCATTGTCGGCACTCACGCCAATGCACAGAAAGTGCCCTACCCCGCGCTCACGCGCCGCCTGCAGGGCAGCATCAAGCGAGCCATCATGGGCACTCAGGTCTAGACGGTCGAGGTGGCAGTGGGAATCTACGAGCATGGCAGCAGGACACATATTTAGAAGAAGGGAGTCAGCGTGAGCCTGGCAGCTGGACCCAGTGGGCCAACAACGCTTCCAGCAGCAACACGCGGTTGAGGTTGGCCTTGCCCAGCACCTTCTGCCGCTGTTCAAGGATCCACGCCTGGGTTTCCAGCACCTTGCCCTGGCGGCTCTTCTGCGCCAGATACTGCAGCACCTTGCGCATATCAGCCGGGCCCAGGCCTTGTTCATCCTGAGTCATCTGATAGCGCAGGATCAGGTGCGACCACTCGAAGAACCAGTCAAACAGCAGCAGTAGTGGCACGCTGTTCCACGACTCGGCCAGTTGCGTCGGTGACTGTTGCTGCTTGAGCAGTTTTTTCACGCCCTCGGTGACCTGCGCACGTTGCTCGAGGACACCTTGCGCGTGCAGCTTGGCTGCCATCAGTGGCGATCCTGCCGCCAGGGTCAGCAGCTCCTCGCGCTCTCCCGGCTCGCTGTCTGGCAACGCATTGGCGAGCCAGGCCTGGCTTTGGGCAAGGTTTGGTTGCGGACATACAACTTGCTGGCAACGGCTCTTGATGGTCGGCAACAGTCGGCTCGGTTGATGGCTGACCAGCAGTAGCACCGTATTGCCGGACGGCTCTTCCAGACTCTTGAGCAAGGCGTTGGAGGCATTGATGTTCATGGCCTCGACCGGTTCGATCAGGATCACCTTGCGCCCGCCCAACTGCGCGGTCTGAACAACAAACGACACCAGATCGCGAACCTGGTCGATCTTGATCGGCTTGTCGACGTCTTCCGGCTCAAGCACGTAGTTGTCCGGATGGCTGCCAGCACGCAGCAACAGGCATGACTTGCACTGCCCGCAGGCATCAGCGCCTTGCGGCTGCTGGCACAACAAACGCGCCATCAGGCGCTCGGCCAGGGCCCGCTTGCCAATCCCCTGCGGACCGTGCAGCAGGTAGGCATGGGCATGCTGGCTGCGCCCGGCCAATTGCTGCCAGAGCGCATCCTGCCAGGCGAAGGCCTCAGCCACGGGCGCGTTCCAGCATGGCCGGCAACAAGCTGTCGATGTCGCGCTGCACCGCCTCCAGCGATTGGCCGGCGTCGAGGATGCTGTAGCGCTGCGGGTCAGCTTGGGCCCGTGCCAGATAGGCATGGCGCACGGCCTCGAAGAAGGCCGTGCCTTCTTGTTCGAAGCGGTCCAAACGGCCCCTGGCAGCCGCGCGCGACAGGCCGATCTCGATCGGCAGGTCGAACACCAGCGTCAGGTCAGGGCGCAGATCGCCCTGGACAAATGTTTCCAGCGTAGCGATGCGCTCGACCGGCAAGCCGCGGCCGCCACCTTGGTAGGCGTAGGTGGCATCGGTGAAGCGATCGCACAACACCACCGCACCGCGCGCCAGCGCCGGGCGGATGACCTTGGCCAGGTGCTGGGCACGCGCCGCAAACATCAACAGCAATTCAGTATCCGCTGCCATGCTTTCGTCGCTTGGTGCCAGTAGCAACTCACGAATCTGTTCAGCAACCGGCGTGCCGCCCGGCTCGCGGGTCAGCACTACGTCCAGGCCCTGCTCGCGCAAGCGCTGCGCCAGATATTCGCGGTTGGTGCTCTTGCCCGCGCCTTCGGGGCCTTCCAGGGTAATAAACAAGCCGCTCACGCGCAGTCCTTAGGGTTTGTCATCGGGTGTCGGTGCGGTTGGCGGGGTCGACGCAGGTGCGTCCGCCGGTGCATCCGCAGCAGGTGTCGGCTGGTCTTCCGCTGCCGGTTCTGGCTGCTCAATCGCACCCGGCTGAGCCTGCGGCGCGGGGCTGGAGCGGTAGTCGCTGCGGCGCTTGAGTTGATACTCGCGCACTGCCGAGTTGTGGTTGTCGAGGTCGTCGGAAAACACGTGACTGCCGTCGCCCCGCGCAACGAAGTACAGACTGGTGCCGTTGGCCGGGTTCAGCGCGGCATGAATCGCCTCGCGGCCGACGATAGCGATCGGTGTCGGCGGCAGGCCACTGATGGTATAGGTATTGTAGGGCGTGGGCTCACGCAGGTCGGCACGGGTGATCTTGCCGTTATAGCGCTCGCCCATGCCATAGATCACGGTCGGGTCGGTCTGCAGCATCATGCCCAGCCGCAGACGCCGCACGAACACCCCAGCAATCTGCGCGCGCTCTTGCGGGATACCGGTTTCCTTCTCGACCAGCGAAGCCATGATCAGCGCCTGATACGGGTCGCGGTAAGGCAGATCGGTGGCCCGCTCGGCCCATTCCTTGGCCAGCACTTGCTCAAGACGCATGTACGCCTGCTGCAGGAACTCGACATCGCTCATGCCACGTACGAAGCGGTAGGTATCCGGAAAGAAGCGCCCCTCAGGGAACACGCCACTATGGCCGAGTTTGTCCATCACCTCGGCATCGGACAGGCCGTCCAAGGTCTGGGTGATTTTCTCGTGCTTGACCACTGCCGCGCGCACCTGGCGGAAGGTCCAGCCTTCGACCAGAGTCAGGTTGTACTGCACAACATCGCCACGGCGCCAGGCATCGAACAGCTGGTTGACGGTCATGCCAGGTGTCAGCCGGTATTCACCGGTATGCAGTGGCGTGCCGGCCATGTTGAAGCGCCAGTAAAGGCGCAGCCAGACGGCATCGTCGAGCAAGCCGTCAGTCTGCATGCGGTAGAACATGCGATTGGGTGTGGTGCCGTTGGGAACCTCGAGCATCCGCTCCTGCTCGACGTGCAGGGGCTGCTCAAGGGCCGAATGGACTTTCCAGGCCGACCAGCCCAACGCCAGACCGGCTAGGATCAGGCCTATTTCCAGCAGCAGGAGAAATTTGCGTCTCACGAATCAGGTATCCAGTAACGTCCGGGCAACGGCCTGCAGTTTACGGGTGAGCGGCCCCGCCGGCCAGTTCAGCTTGAGCGCAGAGCACTCCAGTACCGGCCAGATTCCATACACGCTGTTGCAGAGAAAGACTTCCTCGGCCTGTTCCAGGTCAGCCAGGGCCAGATCACTGACCTGCACGCTGATACCCAGTGCGGGCGCTTGCGCCAGCAAAGCGCCGCGCATTACCCCGGCTACACCGCAGCGACTCAGCTCAGGCGTTTGCAGCACCCCGCCACGAACCATGAACAGATTGCTGTAAACGCCCTCGATGACCCGCCCGTGGCTGTCACAGACCAGCCCTTCGGCGTGCTCGGCGTCCTGCCATTCGGCGCGGGCCAGCACTTGCTCAAGGCGATTGAGGTGTTTGAGGCCGGCCAGCAGGGGTTGTTCCGCGAGGCGCGTCTGGCAGGCGAACAAACGCACGCCTTGCTCGGCATTGACTGCGGGATACTGTGGCAGCGGGCTACCCTGAAGGATGCGCCGAGCCGCGGCGCCAACGCCTGGAGCGTAGCCGCGCTGGCTGTCGCCACGGGTAACGATCAGCTTGGCGACGCCGTCGCCGAGCTGGCTGGCAAAGCGCAGCAGTTCGTCGCGCACCAACGGCAGGTCGATGCTGATAGCCAGACGCTGGCAGCCCAGTGCCAGGCGCTGCAAGTGCAGCTCCAGCAGGCTGGGCTTGCCGGCACGCACGGCGATGGTTTCGAACAGACCATCGCCGTAGGCCAGCCCGCGGTTGTGCAGGCTGACTGCAGTCGCGGGTTGGCCGTCGATCCAGCTATGCATCAGTCGGCGAACCGGCGGAACACCAGCGAGCCGTTGGTACCACCAAAGCCGAACGAGTTGGACAGCACCACGTCGATCGGCATGCTGCGGGCGTGATGGGCAACGAAGTCGAGATCGCACCCCTCGTCCGGCTCGTCCAGGTTGATGGTCGGCGGCGCCATCTGGCTGTTGATTGCCAGCACGCTGAAGATCGCTTCCACGGCACCGGCAGCACCGAGCAGGTGACCCGTCATCGACTTGGTCGAGCTGACTGCCACCTTGTACGCATGCTCACCGAACACACGCTTGATCGCAGCCACTTCGGCGATATCGCCGGCCGGGGTCGAGGTGCCATGGGCATTGATGTAGCTGACTTCTTCCGGGGCGATGCCGGCATCGCGCAGGGCGTTGGTCATGCAGCGCGCCGCACCCTCACCGGAATCTGGTGGCGAGGTCATGTGATAGGCATCACCGCTCATACCAAAGCCAACCAGCTCGGCATAGATGGTGGCGCCGCGCGCCTTGGCGTGCTCGAGCTCTTCGAGCACCAGTGCACCGGCACCGTCGGAGAGCACGAAACCATCACGGCCCTTGTCCCACGGCCGACTGGCCCGGGTTGGCTCGTCATTGCGCGTCGACAGCGCACGCGAAGCACCGAAACCGCCCATGCCCAGGCCACACGCGGCCATTTCAGCGCCGCCGGCGATCATCACATCGGCTTCACCGTAGGCAATGTTGCGCGCGGCCATGCCGATGCAATGGGTGCCGGTGGTACAGGCAGTGGCGATGGCATAGTTCGGACCCTGCAGACCCAAATGGATCGACAGGAAGCCGGAGATCATGTTGATGATCGAACCAGGCACAAAGAACGGCGAGATGCGACGCGGGCCTTGCTCGTGCAAGGTCCGGCTGGTCTCTTCGATATTGGTCAGGCCGCCGATGCCGGAGCCCATGGCCACGCCGATCCGCTCACGGTTGCTGTCGTTGATTTCCAGCCCGGCGTTACGGAACGCCTGGAAACCTGCGGCCAGGCCGTATTGAATGAACAGGTCGAGCTTGCGGGCCTCTTTGACCGACAGGTACTGCTCGACTTCAAAGCCCTTCACCGAGCCGCCAAAACGGGTGGAGTAGGCCGTCAGATCGGAGTGTTCGATCGGACCGATGCCACTGCGGCCAGCCAGAATGCCCTGCCAGGTGCTCGGTACATCGGTACCCAGCGGCGACAGCATGCCCATACCAGTGACCACGACGCGTCTACGCGACACAGTACTCTCCTCATTGTCCAGTAACAGAGTCTCTTGCCGTTGCATTCTGCAGCAAAAGGCAATGGCAAAAGGCTCTTGATGCCTGCTTCACACATCTCGCAAAGAAAAAACCGCACGCCAGTTACGGCAGTGCGGTTTTCCCCGACAAGAAGCGTCGACTACAGACGTCTTAAGCCTGGTGGCTGGTGACGTAGTCGATAGCAGCTTGAACGGTAGTGATTTTTTCGGCTTCTTCGTCAGGGATTTCGGTCTCGAATTCCTCTTCCAGAGCCATCACCAGCTCAACGGTGTCAAGCGAATCGGCACCCAGGTCTTCTACGAAAGAAGCACTGTTAGTTACTTCTTCTTCCTTGACGCCCAGTTGCTCGGCGACGATTTTCTTGACGCGCTCTTCGATGGTGCTCATACCTAATTTTCACTCCTAATAGACATATGTCAGGCAGCTGGCCGGTGACCGAGTTTATAGCAAGACGCCTGCTTTTCAAGCGTAACGCGCCCCGCCATCAACTGGCTATGTGGTCACTCGACCCTCTGCCCGGAATCTGGTTGCAGCTTTATAACGGATTTTAAGCTCGGAGTATGACTCTTTTTTGAAGCAATCCGTCACATTGAGTTGCGATATTACATGTACATCCCGCCGTTCACAGGCACTGTAGCACCTGTGACATAGGCTGCGCCGTCGGACGCCAGGAAAGCAACTACCTTGGCGATTTCGTCGGCTTGACCCAGACGGCCCAGCGGAATCTGGGTCTGCAACGCTTCACGTTGAGCCTCTGGCAGCTCACGGGTCATATCGGTGTCGATAAAACCTGGAGTTACCGAGTTGACAGTGATGTTGCGCGACCCGACTTCACGTGCCAGAGCGCGGCTGAAACCTTCCAGACCGGCTTTGGCGGCGGCATAGTTTACCTGACCGGCGTTGCCCATGGCACCCACAACCGAGCCAATGCTGATAATGCGGCCCCAACGCGCCTTGGTCATGCCGCGCAGCACGCCCTTGGACAGGCGGTAGAGGCTGTTAAGGTTGGTGTCGATCACGTCGAACCACTCGTCGTCTTTCATCCGCAGCATCAGGTTATCGCGGGTGATGCCGGCGTTGTTGATCAGGATCGCGGTAGTGCCGAACTGTTCCTGGATCGCGGCCAGAACGCTGTTGACCGACGCTTCATCAGTCACGTTCAGCTCCATGCCGGTGCCGGTGATGCCATGCTCCTTGAGCGTGGCAGCAATGCGCTCGGCGCCCGAGGCCGAGGTCGCGGTACCGATGACGGTAGCGCCCTGACGGCCCAGCTCGAGGGCGATGGCCTGGCCGATACCACGGCTGGCGCCGGTGACCAGTGCAACTTTACCTTGCAGGCTCATGCAAGCTTCTCCAGTTTCAGGCCAGCGCCGCACGGGTGGCGGCGATGGCATCAGGGGTATTGAGGTTGTAGGTGGTCACGCCTTCAGCGCAACGCTTGTTCAGACCGGCCAGGACCTTGCCCGGGCCGCACTCGACCAGATTGACCGCGCCATTGGCCGCCAGGGTCTGCACGCATTCAACCCAGCGCACGGGCTGGTACAACTGGGCCAGCAGATCTTGCTTGAGCACGCTCAGGTCAGCTGGGATGGCTGCAGAAACGTTCTGCACCACTGGGATCTGCGGCGCCTGCCATTCGATGGCGTTGACCGACTCGGCAAAGCGCTCGGCAGCAGGCTGCATCAGTGCGCAGTGCGACGGCACGCTGACCGCCAGCGGCAAGGCGCGTTTGGCGCCCTTAGCCTTGCACAGCTCCATGGCGCGATCTACCGCTGCCTTGTTGCCAGCAATGACCACCTGCCCTGGCGAGTTGAAGTTGACCGCGCTGACCACCTGGTCTTCTGCTGCTTCAGCGCAGATGGCGACCACGACCTCGTCGTCCAGACCGAGAATCGCGGCCATGCCGCCATGGCCTGCCGGGACTGCTTCCTGCATCAGCTGGCCACGGCGCTCGACCAGGCGCACCGCGTCTTTCAGGCTGAGGCTACCGGCCGCTACCAACGCGCTGTACTCGCCAAGGCTATGCCCGGCGACGAACGCAGGCTTTGCGCCGCCCTGCGCCAGCCACAGACGCCACAACGCAATGGAGGCGGTGAGGATGGCCGGCTGAGTCTTGTCGGTTTGATTGAGTTGCTCTTCCGGACCTTGCTGAACCAGTGCCCACAGGTCGTAGCCCAGAGCGTCGGAAGCTTCCTTGAAGGTTTCGACGATCACCGGCTCTACTGCGCCGATTTCGGCGAGCATGCCCAGCGATTGGGAACCTTGACCCGGAAAGACAAATGCGAGGGATGCAGACATTGAACAAGCCCTTATGATCTTGTCGTCGGAGAGGATGCGCCCAGCCCACGGCTGTACGCAGAATCTGAAAACTTGGATGAATACGAAAACCCAGCGGTCACATTTAACCATCTCATGGCGATTATGCCTAAGGCAGCAGGTCTTCGAGGCGGCTGCGCAGGCGCCCGGGCAGGTTTTCCTCGATCTCGATCAGCGCACGCTGGATAGCGCTCTGCAGGCCTTCGACCCCTGCCGAACCGTGACTCTTGATGACGATGCCCTGCAGACCGAGAAAACTCGCGCCGTTGTGCCGTGCAGGCGCCAGGTCAGCCTGCAGGCGTTTGAGCAGCGGCATGGCCAGCACACCGACCGCGCGCGCCAGCACCCCCCTCTTGAACAGCGCCTCAATTCTGGCACTGATCATGGTTGCCAGACCCTCGCTGGACTTGAGCAGGATATTGCCGACAAAGCCGTCACACACCACTACATCGGCTTCACCGCGATACAGGCCATCACCCTCGACAAAGCCGACGTAGTTGATACCGCGGGCATTCTGCAGCAGCGTTGCCGCCAGCTTGACCTGCTGATTGCCCTTGATGTCTTCGGTGCCGATGTTGAGCAGCGCAACGCGTGGGCGCGGAATGCCCAAGGCCTGCGCCGCCACCGAGCCCATCAACGCGAACTGGTAGAGATGCTCGGCACTGCAGTCAACGTTGGCGCCCAGATCGAGCAACTGGCAAAAGCCTGACTGAGTCGGGATCGCCGCGACCATGGCCGGCCGATCAATGCCTGGCACGGTCTTGAGGACAAAGCGCGACAGCGCCATCAGTGCACCGGTATTGCCGGCACTGACGCAGGCCTGGGCCTTGCCGTCCCGCACCAGTTCAAGGGCGATGCGCATCGACGAATCAGGCTTGCTGCGCAACGCTTGCGAGGGCCGCTCGTCCATCCCCACCACTTCACTGGCCGCGACAATTTGCAGGCGCGCGCGATCGGCAGCTGCTAGGCCGCTGACGAGTGATTCAAGAAGGGAGGGTTGACCGACGAGGGTCAGGTGCAGCGAGGGCGTAGCCGAGAGGCAAGCGATACTTGCCTGAACAATGTTGCGGGGACCGAAGTCCCCGCCCATTGCGTCGATCGCGATGATCTGAGCGGACAAGATTTACTCGTCAGCGCCCTTGTCGATCACTTTGCGGCCACGGTAAACGCCTTCTGGCGAAACGTGGTGACGCAGGTGAATTTCACCGGTGGTTTTTTCTACCGACAGCGCGTTTTCCGACAGGGCATCGTGCGAACGACGCATGTCACGGGCAGAGCGGGATTTTTTGTTCTGCTGAACAGCCATAATTGATTAACTCCTAAACGTTTGGGTCACGCTTTAACTGCGCCAGGACACTGAACGGGTTGGACCGCGTTACCTCGTCCTCGCTCGATTCGGGCTCATCGAGGCCCGCCGGCTGCTGGCATTCTTCCGGATGATGAGCAGGCACGATGGGCAAGGCGAGCAAAAGCTCTTCCTCGATCAGCGCCTGCAGATCCAAAGGATCTTCGCCCAGTTCCAGCACGTCATAGCCTTTCGGCAACGACTGGGTATTCGCACCCTCCTTCACCACCGCGTACGAACACTCGCTGTGGATCGGTAGGGTGACCAGCTCAAGACAACGCTGGCAAACCATTTTGACTTCGACGTCGAGCTCACTGTGGATAACCACGGCATGCTGTTCATCTCGTTCAAAATCGAACTTCGCCTGCACCGTACCGACATTGTCGGAAAGCGGGTCGCAGAGTCTTTCCAAATCAGCGAGTTGCAACGAACCTTGAAGGGTTACGCCACGATCGGCTAATTTGCGCGGGTCAACGTGAGGTGGAATCGGGTCATTCAACATAGGCGCAGCATTCTAGGGATGGCCCCCGCCCCTGTCAAAGGAAATTCGGCGGCAAGTGGATGATAGAATCGGTTGATCTGCCAAGGAGTCTACCATGCAGCCCCTGTTACTGGCTTCCAGCTCTGCCTACCGCCGCGAATTGCTCGCCCGCCTGCGCCTGCCCTTTACCTCGGCAAGCCCCGACCTAGACGAACAGCGCCTGCCTGACGAACCCGCCATCGCGCTGGTCAAGCGCCTGGCGCAGCAAAAGGCCGAGGCATTGGCCGCAGCGCACCCCGGCCATCTGATCATCGGCTCTGACCAGGTCGCGGTGCTGGGCGAACAGATCCTCGGCAAGCCACATACGTTCGAGCGCGCCCGCGAGCAACTGCTTGCCGCCAGCGGCCAACAGGTCACCTTTCTGACCGGCCTGGCGCTACTCAACAGCAGCAGCGGCCACTGCCAGGTCGACTGCGTGCCGTTCACGGTGGTCATGCGCGAGCTGAGCCAGGCCAGTATCGAGCGCTATCTGCGCGCAGAGCAGCCTTACGACTGCGCCGGCAGTTTCAAAGCCGAGGGACTGGGGGTAAGCCTGTTCCAGAGCACCCATGGCAGCGACGCGACCAGCCTGATCGGGCTGCCGCTTATTCGCCTGGTGGATATGCTGTTGGAAGAAGGCGTACAGGTGCCCTGAAGGGAAACTGCTGGCCTGCACGCACAGGCCAGCAGCGCTTAGCGCAGGGTCGGCCCCTGGAAGCCCATCCACATTGCCAGGTGCTCAGCTACGCTGGCGCCGATGCGTTTGGAGAAACGGTCGAACGGCGACTCCTGCACGGTGAAATCGACCAGATTCTTCTCGCCAACGATGTCTCTGGCGACATAGCTGGCACTGCCCAGACCATCTACCAGGCCTAGCGCCTTGGCCTGCTCACCGGACCAGATCAGGCCACTGAACAGCTCAGGGTGCTCTTTGTCCTTGAGCCGATCACCACGCCCCTGTTTGACCATGGCAATGAACTGCTGGTGAGTAGTGTTGAGCACGCCCTGCCAGAACTCGGTTTCTTCAGGTTTTTGCGGCGAGAACGGATCGAGGAATGCCTTGTGCTCACCGGCCGTATAGGTGCGCCGCTCGATGCCCAGCTTGTCCATGGCACCGACAAAGCCATAGCCCGCAGCGGTAACGCCGATCGAGCCGACCAGGCTGGCCTTGTCGGCATAGATCTCATCGGCAGCACTGGCGATGTAATAGGCACCCGAGGCACCGAGGTCGGTGATCACTGCGTAGAGCTTGATCTGCGGGTACTCGGCGCGCAGGCGGCGAATCTCGTCATAGACGTAACCGGACTGCACCGGGCTGCCGCCTGGGCTGTTGATACGCATCACCACTGCCTTGGTATTGGCATCCTTGAATGCCTCGCGCAGGCTCTTGATCAGGTTGTCGGCACTGGCCGCCTCCTGATCAGCAATAACCCCACGCACCTCGACCAGCGCGGTATGGCTGCCACTGCGCGAAGCAGCGCCGTCCATACTCATCAGCGGCGAGAACAGGAACAGGATGCCGAACAGGTAAAGGAACGTCAGCAGCTTGAAGAAAATCCCCCAGCGTCGCGCTCGACGCTGCTCCTGCACACCAGCAAGGAGGGTTTTCTCCAGCAGCTTCCAGCTCTTGCGATCCTCACTCTCGACCACTTCGGTCTCGGGCGCTTTCCACTCGTCAGCCATGCTCACCTACCTTGGAATTGATAATTGCGCCGAACCTGCCAACCACTCGCGCAACTGGGAAAAGTGATCGATGCACACCTGCGGCCCGAACTCTGCCAGCGCCTGCAGCGACATAGCCCCGTAACCGACAGCCACCGAGTGCATGCCGGCGTTGTTGGCCATTTGCAGGTCGAACGCAGAATCTCCGACCATCAGCGCCTGGCCGGGTTCGGCGCGGCAGTGGGCAAGAATTTCTTCAAGCATCAATGGGTGCGGCTTGCCGCGGGTTTCGTCAGCCGCCCGAGTGATATCGAAAAAGTCTTCCCAGCCATTGGCCTTGAGCACTCGATCGAGCCCGCGACGGGCCTTGCCAGTAGCTACTGCCAGGCGATAGCCCTGGGCGCGAAACGCATCCAGCGACTCGACCACGCCGTCAAACAACGGTGACGGCTGCTGGTCGAGCGCCATGTACACATCAGCATAGTGCTGACGGAAGCGTTCGACCTGCAGCGGCTCAAGGTGCGGATACAGGGTCCAGATCGCCTCGCCCAGGGCCAGGCCGATAATGCCTTTGATTGCATCCTCGGCACTGGGCGCCTCACCGGCGCGCTCAGCGGCCTCATTCATCGCCAGAACGATGCGCCCGACAGAGTCAGCCAGGGTGCCATCCCAGTCAAAAATCAGCAGCTCGTAGGGTTTGCTCATGTGAAGTCAGGCCGCGCCAGGCGCTCTACAGTCTTGGCCCACATTTCGTCGACCGGCGCTTCTACCTTGAGCTCGCCGCCATCGGGCAGCGGCACGGTCAGGGCATAGGCATGCAGGAACAGGCGCTTGCCGCCGAGATCACGAATCTCGCGGGAGAATTCTTCATCGCCGTATTTGTTGTCGCCGGCAATCATGTGCCCGGCATGCAGGGCGTGCACGCGGATCTGATGGGTGCGACCGGTGATCGGACGCGCTTCGATCATGGTGGCGAAGTCGCCGAAACGGCGCAGCACCTTGAACAGGGTCAGCGCTTCCTTGCCCTCTTCGTTGACCTCGACCATACGCTCGCCAGAACGCAGGTTGCTCTTCTGCAATGGGGCATTGACCTGTTTCTTCGCGGTTGGCCAGTTGCCACGCACCAGCGCCATGTAGCGCTTGTCGACGCCATCACCGCGCAGGGCAGCGTGCAGATGGCGCAACATGCTGCGCTTCTTGGCGATCATCAGCAGGCCGGAAGTGTCGCGGTCGAGCCGGTGCACCAGCTCCAGCTCCTTGGCATCCGGACGCAACTGGCGAAACGCTTCGATCACGCCAAAGCTCAGGCCGCTGCCGCCATGCACGGCAATGCCGGCCGGTTTGTTGAGCACGATGAGCGCCTTGTCTTCATAGACAATGGCCGCCTCCAGGCGCTGCAACAGCGATTGCGCCACCGGCACCGGCTCGTCACGCTCGGGCAGACGCACCGGTGGCACGCGCACGATGTCGCCGGCCTGGATCTTGTATTCAGGCTTGACTCGACCCTTGTTGACCCGCACTTCACCCTTGCGCAGGATGCGGTAGACCAAGGTGCGAGGCACGCCCTTGAGCGCCGTAATCAGGAAATTGTCGATTCGTTGGCCGGCAAGCTCCGGCGCGACTTCGATCAGCTGGACGCCGGAAGTCGGAGGGGTATTGGTAGTCATGGCGCCGATAATAACAATTTTTTAGGGAATTGAAGCACTTAATCATTGCTGCTATAGTCGCGAACGCCGCCAAAAGCGGTGGGCCAGCGGTATACGGCGCTTTGCCAGCCCCTGACCAACGCAATTCTCGAGGACGCGAGGCCGTCCTACGGGGCTTTCGCCAGTTTATCGAAATACCTGGAAGCGCCACTCGCGCCGGGTAGAGAAGACCGAAAAAAATCATAAGTGCGGTAGTTCACCTGCTTAACTGGCTTTTTTCGCCGTGTCTCTGCACCGCCATCGTCACTTCCTCCTGCACCCGGCGAATGCTTCGGAAATACCTGCCTTGGACATGAATGGCGCCAGCTTCCCTTATGAAGATGGCGAAAAATGCAACCCGTTGCGGATTCAGCGCGCGGCAGCACCCGAATTATCAGGGATACGTGCAGGGTGGAGATGCACAGCCCTCGGACCGTGTAGCACCGCGTCCGGCCACCGCCCCACTGTAATGGGCGGCGAGCGGATAAGGTCCTTACAGATGCCACGTAGGCGTCCACGGCTGACGGTTGATTCCTCCTCCTGACTGAGTGCACCAGGCCTGCCAGGTTGATCCCGATACCACAGGCCCACAGCACCGCAGCAACAGGACGCGTCGTCGCGACAACGGCAGGCTGGGCAACCGGCTGGTGCCGAACGTCGCCGACACGGGGGTGGTTCGCCACCCTTTGCGCACCTTGACACCGACCATGAGAAGTCGTGTGTGCCGAACGCCGTTTCCGGCAGCCCGGAAACCGACGGTACAACATGAAAAGAATGCTGATTAACGCAACTCAACCCGAAGAGTTGCGTGTAGCCCTGGTGGATGGCCAACGCCTCTACGACCTGGATATCGAATCCGGCGCCCGTGAGCAGAAAAAGGCCAACATCTACAAAGGCAAGATCACCCGGATCGAGCCCAGCCTCGAAGCCGCCTTCGTCGACTTCGGCTCCGACCGTCACGGCTTCCTGCCGCTGAAGGAAATCTCCCGCGAGTACTTCAAGAAGGCCCCAGAAGGCCGCGTCAACATCAAGGAAGTACTCACCGAAGGCCAGGAAGTCATCGTCCAGGTCGAGAAGGAAGAGCGCGGCAACAAAGGCGCCGCCCTGACCACCTTCATCAGCCTGGCTGGCCGTTACCTGGTGCTGATGCCAAACAACCCACGTGCTGGCGGCATCTCCCGCCGTATTGAAGGCGAAGAGCGCAACGAGCTGCGTGAAGCCCTCAACGGGCTGACCGTACCGGGCGACATGGGCCTGATCGTGCGCACTGCCGGCCTTGGCCGCAGCAGCGAAGAAATGCAGTGGGACCTCGACTACCTGCTGCAGCTGTGGACCGCCATCAAGGAAGCCTCGCTGGACCGCACCGCGCCGTTCCTGATCTACCAGGAAAGCAACGTCATCATCCGCGCCATCCGCGACTACCTGCGCCAGGACATCGGCGAAGTCCTGATCGACAGCATCGAGGCCCAGGAAGAAGCTCTGACCTTCATCCGCCAGGTGATGCCGCAGTACGCCAGCAAGGTCAAGCTGTACGAAGACAGCGTGCCACTGTTCAACCGCTTCCAGATCGAAAGCCAGATCGAGACCGCCTTCCAGCGCGTCGTCGAGCTGCCGTCTGGCGGTTCGATCGTGATCGACCCAACCGAGGCGCTGGTGTCGATCGACATCAACTCGGCGCGTGCCACCAAAGGCAGCGACATCGAAGAAACCGCCCTGCAGACCAACTTGGAAGCGGCTGAAGAAATCGCCCGCCAACTGCGTCTGCGTGATATCGGCGGCCTGATCGTCATCGACTTCATCGACATGACCCCGGCGAAAAACCAGCGCGCGGTCGAAGAGCGTGTGCGTGAATGCCTCGAGGCCGACCGTGCTCGCGTCCAGGTTGGCCGCATCTCGCGCTTCGGCCTGCTGGAAATGTCGCGCCAACGCCTGCGTCCATCGCTGGGTGAAAGCAGCGGCATCGTCTGCCCACGCTGCTCGGGCACCGGCATCATCCGTGACGTCGAGTCGCTGTCGCTGGCGATCCTGCGCCTGATCGAAGAAGAAGCCCTGAAAGACCGCACTGCGGAAGTGCGCGCTCAGGTGCCAATCCCGGTTGCCGCGTTCCTGCTCAACGAGAAACGCAACTCGATCACCAAGATCGAGATGCGCACCCGTGCTCGCATCATCATTCTGCCGAATGACCACCTGGAAACCCCGCACTTCGAAGTCCAGCGCCTGCGCGACGACAACCCGGAAGTGCTGACCAACCAGTCCAGCTACGAAATCGCCACCACCGAAACCGAGGAAGCGCCGCAGCAGGCCGCGACCCGCACCCTGGTTCGCCAGGAAGCTGCGGTCAAGACTGCTCCACCGCGTACCAACGCTCCGGTACCGGCTGCTGTAGAAGAGGCTGCTCCGGTTGCCGCTGCGCCAGCACCAAGCATGCCTGAGCCAAGCCTGTTCAAAGGCCTGGTCAAATCGCTGGTGAGCCTGTTTGCCGCCAAGGAAGAACCGGTCGCTGCACCGGCTGCCACCGAGAAGCCTGTTACCGAGCGCCCACAGCGCAACGAAGAGCGCCGCAACGGTCGTCAGCAGAGTCGCAACCGTAACGGTCGTCGCGACGAAGAGCGCAAGCCGCGCGAAGAGCGTGCACCGCGTGAAGAACGCGCTCCACGTGAAGAGCGTGCACCGCGTGAAGAGCGTGCACCGCGTGAAGAACGCGCACCGCGTGAAGAGCGTGCGCCGCGTGAAGAACGCGCTCCACGTGAGGAGCGTGCTCCACGTGAAGATCGCCCACGTCGCGGCAACCGTGACGAGCGCCCTGTGCGTGAGCTGCGTGAGCCACTTGACGCTACCCCTGCATCGACTGAAGAACGCGCACCACGCGAAGAACGTGCTCCACGTGAAGAACGCGCCCCTCGCGAAGAACGTGCCCCACGTGAAGAACGCGCCCCTCGCGAAGAACGCGCTCCACGTGAAGAGCGCGCCCCTCGCGAAGAACGTGCTCCACGTGAAGAACGCGCCCCTCGCGAAGAGCGTGCTCCACGTGAAGAACGCGCCCCTCGCGAAGAACGTGCTCCACGTGAAGAACGTGTGCCGCAGGAAGAGCGTCAACTGCGCCCAGCCGCCCAGGCTGACGAGCAGGCCGCAGAGATCGCCGATGAGCAACTGCCGAACGACGAACTGCAGCAGGAAGAACAAGAAGGCACTGATGGCGAACGCCCACGTCGTCGCTCGCGCGGCCAGCGTCGTCGCAGCAACCGTCGTGAACGTCAGCGCAATGCCAATGGCGATCTGATCGATGGCGACGAAGAAAGCAGCGAAGGCAACGAAAACGGTGAAGAGCAGCAACCACGTCAGGCGACTGATCTGGGTGCCGACCTCGCCGCTGGCCTGGCCGTAACTGCCGCTGTTGCCACTAGCAACATCAGCGCTGCAGCCGAAGCACAAGCCAATCAGCAGGCTGAAATCGCTTCTACCCAAACGCCTGAAGCGGCTACCGGTGAAGTTATCGCCCTGCCAGCCGAGCCTGCACAGCAAGCTGATGACGTTGCGATCGCCCCTGTGGTCGAGCAGCCTGTCAGCGAGCCGGTTGCAGTGGTCGAGCCGAGCATCGAGCCGGTTGTCGAGGTTGCGCCGCAGCCCGTAGTCGAAGCACCTGCCGTTGAAGCAACCCCGGTTGCTGCAGCAGAAGTGGAAACTGCAGCGCCAGTTGCTGAAGCGCCACTGGTAGAGGCACCAGCCGCCGAAGCTCCTGTGGTTGAAGCTCCAGTGGTTGAAGCCGCCGTGGTCGAGTCGGGTGAAGCCGAGAAGCCAGTGCACGTTGCCGAGGCCCCAGCGGCCGCGCCAGTCGAAGCACCGGTGGTCGAGCAGGCTGCACCGGTTGAAGCCAAGCCCGAAGTTGTCGAGGCAGCGCCTGTAGCGGCTGAACCGGCGCCTGTAATGCTGGCCAACGGTCGCGCACCGAACGACCCACGTGAAGTGCGTCGCCGCAAGCGTGAAGCCGAGGCCGCTGCTGCCGCAGCTCAGGCCCAGGCATCGACCGATGAGCACAAGCCTCATCACGGTTGATAGCCACGGCTGAATGAAAAAGCCCCGCCAGTGCGAACTGGCGGGGCTTTTTTTTGCGTTGCATTCAGCGCTGCACTGGCATATCCATGTGCCACCTACTCAGTACAGATTCGGCTCCATCTCCAGCTCCACGCCAAACCTGGCGAAGATATCAGCCTGAATTTTCTGCGCCAGCGCATGCAACTGCGCCCCCGAGGCCTGGCCATAATTGACCAGTACCAACGACTGCAACCGATGCACGCCGGCATCGCCATCGCGATAGCCCTTCCACCCTGCCTGCTCGATCAACCAGCCCGCCGCCAGCTTCAGCTGGCCATCGGCCTGGGGATAAGCCACCACACCCGGATAGCGAGCGCGAAGCTGCTCGCCGAGCACGGCGCTGACCAGCGGATTCTTGAAGAAGCTGCCAGCATTACCCAGTTCGAGCGGGTCAGGCAGTTTCTCGCGACGAATGCTGCAGATCGCATCGCTGATTGCCTGCGCGGTCGGCTCGACGACGCCCTGCTCGTGCAGACGCTGACGCACTGGGCCGTAGTCCAGGTGCGCATGCAAGCTGCGACTCAGGGCAAAGCGCACGCGCAGGATCAACCAGCGGCCGGGATTGCGCTTGAACAGGCTGTCGCGGTAACCAAACCCGCACTCCTCAAGGGAAAAATCCTTGAGCTCGCCTGTTTCACGGTCGAGTGCGGTCAAGCCGGCAAACACGTCTTTGATCTCGACGCCATACGCGCCGATGTTCTGCATCGGCGCGGCACCGACGGTGCCGGGAATCAGGCTGAGGTTTTCCAACCCGCTGCAACCCTGCGCCAGGCTCCACTGCACAAACTCATGCCAGGGTTCACCGGCTTCGGCCTCGACCACCACACGATCGCCCTCCTCACTCAGCAGCCGCCGGCCACGGCTGGCCATATGCAGCACCAGCGCGTCGATGTCACCGGTCAACAGCAGGTTGCTGCCACCGCCGATGACCAGCACCGGGAGCTCAAGACGGGCCGCTTCGAGCAATGCCGCCCGCACCTCGGCGTCGCTGTGCGCCTGGGCGAAATAGCGGGCCTTGACGTCAATACCAAAGGTGTTGAAAGGCTTGAGCGATACCTGCTGTTGCCAGGTGGCAGTCATAGCCGCCCCCTGATTTCATTGACCAACTGCTCGCACGCCAGCTCGATCAGGTCCAACACCTGCTCGAAACCGGCCGCGCCGCCGTAATACGGGTCGGGGACTTCATCCAACGCGCCGTCATAGCGACGCAGGAACAGATCCAGCTCGCCCTTGGACGCCGGCGGGCGTATGGCCTTGAGGTCGGCGAGGTTGCTGGCATCCATGGCCAGCACCAGATCGTACTCGGCAAAATGGCCGGCCTTGACCTGCTGGGCACGTTGCGCCGATAGGTCATAGCCGCGCGCCAGCGCTGCCTTGCAGGTGCGCGCGTCCGGCGCCTTGCCCACGTGCCAGTCGCCCGTACCGGCCGATGCCACTTCTACCTGGTCGGCCAGCCCGGCGCGTTGCAACTGATGGCGCAACACCCCTTCTGCGGTGGGCGAGCGGCAAATATTGCCCAGGCACACAAACAGGACGCGCATCAGGCCTCCAACAAGCGCCGAACGCGCTCCAGGTCTTCTGGGGTATCAACGCCCACGGCGGGAGCCTCGAGCGCATCTTCAACGTGAATACGCACGCCATGCCACAGCGCTCGCAGCTGTTCCAGCGCTTCGGTCTGCTCGAGCCAGCACGGGCCCCAGCTGACGAAGTCCTGAAGAAAACCAACTCGGTAGGCATACATGCCGATATGGCGGCGATAAGGCACTGCCGGCGGCAACTGCTCGCGGTTCACGGCAAACGCATCGCGGGCCCACGGCAACGGTGCACGGCTGAAGCTCAGGGCCAGGCCATTCTTGTCGCTGACTACCTTGACCGCGTTGGGATTGAACACCGTCTGCGGCTCATGGATCGGCTCAGCCAGGGTGGCGATGCCGGCTTCCGGGTGCGCAGCAAGGTTGGCCGCGACCTGGTCGATGATTACCGGCGGGATCAATGGCTCGTCGCCCTGCACGTTGACGACGATGGCATCACTGGCCAAACCCAGCTGGGCGGCAACTTCTGCCAGGCGATCAGTGCCCGACTCATGGTCAGCGCGGGTCAGCAATACCTCGGCACCAAATGCCTGACAGGCGGCAACGATGCTGGCGTCATCGGTGGCGATCACCACCCGGCTGGCGCTGCTTTTGCGCGCCTGTTCCCAGACGTGCTGGACCATCGGCTTGCCAGCGATCAACAGCAGCGGCTTGCCCGGCAGGCGCGTGGAGCGCAGCCGGGCGGGGATGACCACAGTGAAGTCCAGGCTCATTTGTCCAGACGCTCGTCGTCGGTCAAGGTGCGTGCTTCGCTTTCCAGCATGACCGGGATGCCATCGCGCACCGGGTAGGCCAGGCCTGCGCCTTTGCTGATCAGCTCGGTCTTGTCGGCGCTGAGCTTGAGCGGGCCTTTGGTGATCGGGCAAGCCAGGATATCAAGCAGTTTGGTGTCCATGAGTGCGTCCTTGGGGCCAAGCGGCCGGAAAATTGAACAGGGTCAGGGCTGCTGCGCAGGCAGCAGACGCTCAAGCTGGGCGTCGAACCAGGTACTGAAGGCCGGCGACGGTTGCGCCTCGACTGTCAGGTACCACCAGTCGTCAGCGGCAAAGGCACGGCATTTCACCGCATCTTTTTCGGTCATCACCAGCGGCAGCGTCGGGCTGAACGTCAGCGCTTCGGCGCTGAACTGCGCATGGTCGGCAAACGGGTGCGGCACCGGCTGCCAGTTTAGCTGCAGCAGGGTGTTGAAGAAACGTTGTGGATTACCGATGCCAGCCACCGCATGCACGGCCTGGCCAGGGCTGAAATGGTCAAGCCCACGGCGTTCGTCACTGCGCAGGTTGACCAGCGCCGAAGGCTTGAGTTGAAAGGCGAAGCCGTCTTTGCGGTCGCTGCTGGCACCGTTGTAGAGCAGCGCGTCGACCTCGTCGAGGCGCTCGACCGGCTCGCGCAGTGGCCCTGCGGGCAGGCATCGGCGATTGCCCAAGCCCCGTGCGGCATCGATCAGCACCAGCTCAAGGTCACGCGCCAGGCGGTAATGCTGCATGCCGTCGTCGCAGAGGATCAGGTCGAGGGGTTCGCTGGCAAGCAGCCCGCGTACGGCCGCCGAACGGTCGGGATCGATCATCAGCGGCACACCGGTGCGCTGAACGATCAACAACGGCTCGTCGCCGGCCTGCTCGGCGCTGTGCTCCGCCGCCACCCGCCAGGGCAGCGAAGGCGGCTTGGCACCGTAACCGCGGCTGACCACACCGACGCGCAAGCCCCGCTTGCGGCAGTGTTCGATCAGCCAGAGGATCATCGGCGTCTTGCCGGTGCCGCCAACGGTAATGTTGCCGACCACAATGACCGGCACCGGCGCGCGGTAAGCGGCGCTTGCACCACTGATGAAGCGCGCACGCTTGCGCAGCACGACGCGACGGTACAACAGCTCCAGCGGCCGCAAAAAGGCCAGCGCTGGGTGGCCGTTGTACCAGGCAGCGAGCAAGCGCTCGGTGAAAGCCATCAGGGCGTCCCCGCTGCGGCCTCGACCGTGGTCATGCGCAGCTGGCTGAAACCAAGCTTGCCCGCCGCGTCCATGGCCGTCACCACCGACTGATGCGGGGTCTTGCCATCTGCGCTGATCGACAACGGCAGCTTGGTATCACCGCCAGATTCCTGCTGCAGCGCTTCGACCAGAGTGGCCAGGTCGCTTTTCGGCAGCAGGTGGTTGTTCACCGAGTACACCCCGTCGGCACTGATGGTGATATCCACCCGCTTGCCCTCGTCGGCCTCGGCCGGCGCGCCTGTAGAGGCCTCCGGCAGTTCGACCCGCAGCTGGTTTTCGCGGGTGAAGGTGGTGGTGACGACGAAGAACAGCAGCAGCACGAACACCACGTCGATCAACGACGCCAGGTTGATGTCGACGTTCTCCCGCGCACGGTTGCGCCGAAACTTCACGCCTTGACTCCCGCCACTTCCACTTCGCGATCACCTTGCACGACTTCGACCAGCTTGATCGCCTCTTGCTCCATACCGACCACCAACTCGTCGATGCGGCGCAGCAGGAAGCGGTGGAAGAACACCGCCGGGATACCGACCATCAGGCCTGCAGCCGTGGTCACCAGGGCTTTGGAGATGCCACCGGCGAGCACCGAAGCGTTGGCGGTCATCTGCGACCCCATGAACGCGCTGAAGATGTCGATCATGCCCAGCACGGTACCGAGCAGACCCAGCAGCGGTGCCATCGCAGCGATGGTGCCGAGCGTGCTGATATAGCGTTCGAGCTCGTGAATAACCCGCGAGGCGGCTTCTTCAATGCACTCTTTCATGATTTCGCGGCCATGGCGCGAATTGGCCAGGCCGGCAGCGAGGATCTCGCCCAGCGGCGAGTCAGCGCGCAGGCTCTTGAGCTTGTCACTGGTGAGCTGCTTGTCCTTGATCCACATCCACACCTGACCCAGCAGGTGCGGCGGGGTTACGCGACTGGCACGCAGGGTCCACAGGCGTTCGACGACGATAGCCATGGCGACGATGGAGCTCAGAATGATCGGCAGCATCATCCAACCACCGGACTTTACCAATTCCCACACAGTAATCATCCCCTCGAAAAAGGCCGCCACTCTACCATAGGATCGCCCTCGGCTGAGTTGCCGGAGGTCGCAACAATGCGCGTGCCGGGGTCATTCTTTGTCACGCCAGAACCTGCGCTGGGCACGCTGCCCGGCAACCTGGGATTGAGCGCCCAGGCGCAAGCTCAAGGCGCCCTCTATGGCGGTGTCGTGAATCGCCAGCCCATGGCGCTGGTAGCGTTCCAGCACCTGCGCATGCGGATGGCCGAAACCGTTGTGCGCACCGCGGGAAATCAATACGCCGCGCGGCCTGGTGGCAGCAATGAACGCCTCGGTGGAGGAGCTGCGACTGCCGTGGTGCGGTGACTGCAGCCAGTCGATGCGTTTGCCTTCATGCGCCGCCAGCCAGGCGCGTTCGGCGCTGGCTTCAATGTCGCCGGCCAACAGCAGACGCTCGCCCTGCGCCTCGACCAGCAATACGCAGGAGCGGTCATTGCTCGAGCGCGCCTGCGGCCAATGCCAGAGTGAAAAGTCGACCCCGTCCCACTGCCAGCCCTGCCCCGTCTCGCAGCTTTGTGCCTGGAAGGCCTGCTCCGACTCACCGGCCACAACGCGCCCGACCGACAGGCCGCGCTGCACGGCCGCTGCGCCGCCGGCATGGTCGGCATGGGCATGGCTGATCAGCAGCACATCCAGTCGATCGACGCCCAGTTTACGCAAAGTAGGCAGCACTACACTTTCGCCCAGATCGCTCTCGCCGCGTGCTGGGCCAGCATCGTAGAGCAGGCTGTGGTTGCGCGTGCGCAAAAGGATCGCCAGGCCTTGGCCGACGTCCAGCTGCAGCACCTCGACCTGCCCCTGCGGCAACGACTTGCCAGGCACCCACAGCGCCAGCAGCATCAGCGCGCCCAGGCCACGCATGGGTACGCCACGGGGCAGCAACACGATCAACGCGCCACTGAGCACCAGCAACCAGGCCAGTAGCGGCAACTGCCGGGCAATCCATGCCGGCTGCCACTGAGCCACCACCGTCAGCACGTCGAACAACCCAGCCAGCGCTGCGCCGGCCAGCCATAGCAGCAGTTCGCCAAACCCCGCCAGCGGCAGCAACAAGGTGCCCAGCAACGCCAACGGCAGCACCACGAAGCTGATCCAGGGCACCGCGAGCAGATTAGCCAACGGCGCGCTCAGACTGATCGGTAGGCCCAGCGCCAGCATCGCCGGCAACAAGCCGATGGCGATCACCCACTGCGCACGCGTCCACGCTTGCCAAGGCCGCCAACCGCCTAGGCGCTGGGCAAAGCAGCAGATCAGCACTGCCACCGCGCCGAACGACAACCAGAATCCGGGCAGCAAACTGGCCAACGGCTCAACCAGCAGCACACCACACAGTGCCATCAACAGTGGTACAAAGGCGCTCACTTGGCGAAAGCGCAGGCGCCAGAGCAGCACCACCGCCAGCATCAGACAGGCCCGCTGCACAGGCACGCCAAACCCGGCCAGCCAGCCGTAGCCCAGCGCGGCCGTCATGGCCAGCCCGCACGCCCACGGCAGCCATGGCCAGCGCCGCGGCCAGCCTCCGTAACGTGCCAGCCCCGCCACCAGGCCGTAGACCAACCCTGCGACCAACCCGATGTGTTGGCCCGAGATGACCAACAAGTGCACCGTGCCGGTCGCCTGCAGCGTTTGCCAGTCTTGCCTGGCCAGCCCCGAGCCATCGCCCAGTACCAGCGCCGCCAACGCCGCTTCGCGGCCCCAGGCATCCACTGCCAGCAGGCGCTGGCGCAAATTGTCGCGCCAGCCGCCGGCCAACGGCTTCAGCAACGCTCCCGCCTTGACCGTGCCAGTCGCGCCGATGCGCCGGGCCAACAGCGTCGCCTCGCGGTCCGGCCCATGTGGATTGAGCAGGCCGCGCGGGCGTTTCAGGGTCACGGCCAGGCGCCAGCGCTCTCCGGCACGAATCTCTGGGCCGTCGAACCAGCTCAGTTGCAGGCGCCCGGGCAATTCGGCGCGGCGCGAAGCGGGTTCATCCAGCTCGAAGCGCACACCGTGGGCCGATACCGCTGGCAGGCCGACCACGCGCCCCTCAAGCCATAGCGTGCGGCCATCAAGTGAATGCGCCAGACGATCATCCAGCGCCTGCTGCGCCGACCAGCACGCCCAGCAAAAGCCCAGCAGCAAGCAGCCCAGCGGCCAGACTCGCGTAGCCAGGCAGCCAAGCGCAGCCAGTAGCATCACCACCAGCCAGCCGACCGTCGGCAGAACGGGTAGAAAGCCCAGGCACAACAGCCCGAGCGCAAGCGCCAACATCCCTGTGCGCATAAGGTAGAGCTCCGCAAGCAAGACAGCCTGCAGAGGAATAGCGTATTTAAGGGTCAGTCTTGCTCAACAATTGTCACAAACTCTGAACAAGCCATTCCGGGAATCAAGGCATACTTGCCCGATCACTGCCCCGGGAGCCCCCATGCCGCGCCGCCTGTTCAAACGGTACATGCCGGATCCGACCAGCATTCGGGAACACAAGTCCTTACGCTTTTTCGGCAAGCTGCTGCACGACCCCAACCTCTGGCACCTGAACCGCCATTCAGTGGCACGGGCCATGGGCGTGGGCCTGTTTGCCGCATTGATCCCGATGCCGATGCAGATGCTGCTGGCCGCCAGCCTGGCGATCCCGCTGCGGGGCAACCTGCCGATCGCGGTCAGCCTGGTCTGGCTGACCAACCCGCTGACCATGCCGCCGGTGTTCTTCGTCACCTACATGACCGGCGCCTGGCTGTTGCAGACGCCACCACGCAGCCTGCCCGACGACCTCACCTTCGAGTGGATCACCGACCAGCTGGCTACCGTGTGGCAGCCATTTTTGCTCGGCTCAGTGGTGTGCGGCGTGGTGCTGGGCATCGCCGCCTACTTCATCACCATGAGCTACTGGCGCTGGTGGGTCGGCCGCCAGTGGCGCCGCCGCAAGCAACGTACGTCATGCACGCATGCCGCGGCCGCTGACCAGCAGGCGAATGCACAGGGCATACAGCACAGCCGTGGCCACCAGCATGAAGGTGATCGCAGTACCGATACTGATATCCGAAACCCCTAGGATGCCGTAGCGGAACGAGTTGACCATGTGCAGCACCGGGTTCGCCAGCGACACCACCTGCCAGAACGGCGGCAGCAGGCTGATCGAGTAGAACACCCCGCCCAGGTAGGTCAGCGGGGTCAGCACGAAGGTCGGGATGATCGAAATATCATCGAAGTTGCGCGCAAACACTGCGTTGACGAAGCCCAGCAGCGAGAAGATGGTTGCGGTCAACAGCACTACCACCACGGTCACGCCCAGGTGATGCACCTGCAGGTGGGTGAAGAACATCGACAGGATGGTCACGATCACCCCTACCGCCAACCCACGCAGCACGCCGCCGAGCACATAGCCGACGAGAATGGTGTGCGGCGACACCGGCGACACCATCAGCTCCTCGATCGAGCGTTGGAACTTGCTGCCGAAGAAGCTCGAGACCACGTTGCCATAGGAGTTGGTGATCACCGACATCATGATCAGCCCAGGCACGATGTACTCCATGTAGGTGAAGCCACCCATGTCGCCAATCTGCCGACCGATCAGGTTACCGAAGATGACGAAGTACAACACCATGGTGATGGCCGGCGGCAGCAGCGTCTGCGGCCAGATGCGCAGGAAGCGACGCACTTCGCGGTAGACGATGGTATTCAGGGCGACCCAGTTGGTGCGCAATTCCACACTCATACGGCCACCTTCGACAGGTTTTTCTCTACCAGGGACACGAACAACTCCTCAAGCCGGTTGGTCTTGTTGCGCAGGCTCTGCACCTCGATGTTCTGCAAGGCCAGCTGGCCGAACAGCGCGGTGATGCCGATATCCTTGTCGACCTGCACTTCCAGCGTATGCGGGGTGATCAGCCGGCACGGGTAGCCGTGCAGGGCTGGCACCGTGGTCAGGTCCTGCTTCAAGTCCAGCACAAAAGTCTCGACATGCAGCGTGCCGAGCAGTTTGCGCATGCTGGTGTTTTCGACAATCGTGCCGTGGTCGATGATGCCGATGTTGCGGCACAGCTGTTCGGCCTCTTCCAGATAATGCGTGGTCAGAATGATGGTGATGCCTTTCTCGTTGAGCTCGGTGAGAAAGCTCCACATCGACCGACGCAGCTCGATATCGACGCCCGCGGTTGGCTCGTCGAGGATCAACAGGCGCGGCTCGTGAATCAGTGCACGGGCGATCATCAGCCGACGCTTCATGCCGCCAGACAATGAGCGTGATGGCACGTCGCGCTTGTCCCACAGGCCCAACTGGGTCAGGTACTGCTCGGCGCGTTCCTTGGCCAGCTTGGGCGGGATGCCGTAGTAGCCGGCCTGGGTGACGACGATATCGAAGGTCTTTTCAAACTGGTTGAAGTTGAATTCCTGCGGCACCACGCCCAGGCAACGCTTCAGCGCGGCAGGCTCGCGGTCGAGGTCATGGCCAAAGACATTGACGCTGCCGCTGGTCTTGTTGACCAGGGTCGAGAGAATGCCGATGGTGGTGGATTTGCCGGCGCCGTTGGGGCCGAGCAAGGCGAAGAAGTCACCTTCGGCGACATCCAGATCAATACCCTTGAGGGCCTGGAAGCCGTTGCCGTAGGTTTTGGTCAGCTGTCGGATGGACAGAGCAGAACTCATAGCGGGTCACGTACCATTCTAGGAGGTTCAGGACACGCCAGATAAGGTCACTGGCGCAGTGAGTGCGGCCCATGGTGCAAGCCAGGGCCACACAAGTACAGTCATGTGCATTGATAGTGACTATCGAAAGCGCACAGGTGTTCGATCAGGTCAGCGCGGTCATTACCGCCGCTTGATAGGCCGGCCGCGCCTTGAGGCGCTCATACCAGGCCTGCAGATGGGGCAAATCAGGGCGCTCGATGGGCATCTCGAACCACGCGTAGGCGAAACAGCCCAAGGGAATGTCACCCATGCCGATCTGCTCGCCGGACAAGTACGGTTGCCTGGCCAAGGTCTCATCGGCGATCGTCAGCAGGTTGCTACAGGTCTTTAGCGCGGTGTTGATCGCCACCCAGTCGCGTTGCTCCTCGGGCGTGCGCAGGATGCCCCAGAACAGCGGCCGGAACGGCGTGGCCAGGGCTGACGTGGTCCAGTCCATCCATTTGTCCGCCAGGGCGCGCTGGCGTGGATCATCCAGATACCAGCCCTGCTCGCGGCCGTACTGCGCGCAGAGGTAGCGCACGATGGTGTTGGATTCCCACAGGGTCAGGTCGTCGTCCTCGACCATCGGCACCAGGCCATTGGGGTTGCGCGCACGGTAGTGCGGCTCATTGACCAGACCAAAAGCGCCGCCGGCATCGATCGCTTCGAAATCCAGGCCGAGTTCGTGGGCAGCCCACAATACCTTGCGCACGTTGCTCGAGTTCTTGCGACCCCAGATCTTCAGCATGACGACGTCCTTATGAATGCAGAATCTGGAGTCTACTCCAGCGGCCCCCCAGGAAACATGCCCTGACAACACCCGGCGAACTCTTGGCGCCACGACCGGTCACTGAACAGACGAGGCCGTCTATGCTGCTGGGGTCGGCTCAAGCCCAACTTCCAAGGAGGAAGGATTATGTTGCTGTTGTGGTTGCTGGTCCTGGTGATCGGCACGGCGTACCTCACCCACCGGCGTCTGCCACCGTTGCAGATTCTCGCCATCGTTGCCGCCTATACCCTGCTGATGGGCATTTTCAGCACCGCACCCGGCTGGCTGCTGGCGCTCATCTGGCTGGTGCTCGCGGCCAAGACCGCCCTGCTGGTGCTCCACGATTGGCGCCGCAAGATCTTTACCGGGCCGGTGTTCAAGTGGTTCCAGCGCACCCTGCCGCCGATGTCGCAAACCGAGCGCGAGGCGATCGAGGCCGGCACCGTCTGGTGGGATGGCCAACTGTTCAGCGGCCGCCCTGACTGGCACACCCTGCTCGACTACCCCGCGCCGAAACTCACGGAAGAAGAGCAAGCGTTCATCGACGGCCCCACTGACGAGCTCTGTGCGATGGTCAGTGATTGGCAGATCGGCCAGGACCTGGACCTGCCCCCCGAAGCCTGGGCGTACATCAAACAGCACGGTTTCTTCGCCCTGATCATCCCCAAGGAATACGGCGGCAAGGGCTTCAGCGCCTACGCCCACTCCCAGGTGGCGATGAAGCTGGCGACCCGCAGCGGTGACCTCGCCTCGACCGTGATGGTGCCCAACTCGCTCGGCCCGGCCGAACTGCTGCTGCACTACGGCACCGACGAACAACGCAATCACTACCTGCCGCGCCTGGCCCGCGGCGACGATATCCCGTGCTTCGCCCTCACCGGCCCGCTGGCCGGCTCCGATGCCGGCGCCATGCCTGACACCGGCATCATCTGTAAAGGCCAATGGCAAGGCGAGGAAGTCCTGGGCCTGCGCCTGAACTGGGAAAAGCGCTACATCACCCTCGGCCCGGTCGCCACCCTGCTCGGCCTGGCCTTCAAGGCCTATGACCCCGAGCACCTGCTGGGCGAGGAAGAGGAACTGGGTATCAGCCTGGCGCTGATCCCCACCGACACCCCCGGCGTGGAGATCGGCCAGCGCCACCTGCCGCTGGGGGCAGCGTTCATGAACGGGCCGAACAGCGGCAAGGACGTGTTCATCCCGCTGGACTTCCTCATCGGCGGCCAATCCATGCTCGGCAAAGGCTGGATGATGCTGATGAACTGCCTGTCGGTCGGCCGCTCGATCTCCCTGCCAGCGGTCGGCACCGGCGCCGCCAAGTACACCAGCCTGGTCACCGGCCAGTACGCCAACATCCGCGAGCAGTTCAACGTACCCCTGGCCGCCTTTGAAGGCATCCAGGAATCGCTGGCGCGCATCGGCGGCAATGCCTGGCTGATGGACAGCGCGCGCCTGCTCACCGCCAAGGCGGTCGACCTCGGCGAGAAGCCCTCGGTGCTGTCGGCAATTCTCAAGTACCACCTGACCGAGCGCGGCCGCGAGTGCATTCAGCACGCCATGGACGTTCACGGCGGCAAGGGCATCATCATGGGCCCGAACAACTACCTGGGCCGTAACTGGCAAGGCGCGCCGATCTTCATCACCGTCGAAGGCGCCAACATTCTTTCGCGTAACTTGATGATCTTCGGCCAAGGCGCCATCCGCTGCCATCCGTTTGTGCTCAAGGAAATGGCTGCGGCCGGGCACGAAGACCGTGAGCAGGGGCTGAGGACGTTCGATGATCTGCTGCTCAAGCACATCTCGTTCGCCGTCAGCAACGCGGCCAGCACCTTTGTCCTGGGCATTGGCCTGGGGCGCTTCGAGCGGGCACCGGGTGACACCTTGAGCCAGGGCTACTTCCGCGCCTTGAACCGCCAGGCCGCAGCCTTTGCGCTGCTCGCCGATCTGTCGATGATGCTGCTCGGCGGCGCGCTCAAGCGCCGCGAGCGGCTCAGTGCCCGCTTGGGTGACGTGCTCAGCTACCTCTACCTGTCCTCGGCGGCGCTCAAGCGCTACCACGACCTGGGTTCGCCCGAGCACATGCAACCGCTGCTGCGCTGGGCCATGGAAGAAAGCCTCGGCCAGGCGGAAAAAGCCCTGGATCGCCTGCTGGACAACTTCCCCAGCCGCTTCATCGGCTGCGCCCTGCGGGTGCTGGTATTCCCCACCGGCCGCTGCCATACCGGACCGAGTGACGAACTGGATGCGCAGGTCGCCGAACTGATCGGTCGCGGCAAAGGCGACCCGGCGCTCGAGGAATTGCTGGCGGGCTGCTACCGGCCCAATGCCGCCGACGACCCGGTGGGCGCATTGCAACGCGCCAGCGACCTGCTCGATGAGGTCGCCCCGCTGCAACGAACGCTGCACCAGGCCCTCAAGGACGGCACCGTGCGACCCGCGCCCGGCGAGTCGGCCATCGATGCGGCGGTGAACGCAGGCGTACTGCAGCCGCAGGACGGGCAACGCCTGCTCGATGCGCAACAGGCCCGTCGACAGGTGATCGATGTGGACGCGTTCGAACCCGAGCAGCTGGCGCTACAGGCGCCTCAACCGTTGGTCAGTTCAACGAAGCGAGCGGCGTCCAGCGTCGGTACAGGCAGGACAATCGACGCCCAATAGTGGAACTGCGCCTGATCCTGAGTATCTTCTGCCAATAGCACAGTGAAGGGGGACGGGTCGCTCGGGTGTGGCGTAAACACCCCCGCTGTAGACATGCTGCCATTACCACTGATGACGGTCCATCGGACCTGGGCATCAGGCACCTCGACCACACCCCCCCAAGTCTCATAAAACACCTTCAGCTTGACCTTGTTGTAGGCCAACTGCGCCTTGATGTAATGGGACTCTGTGGTGTGCAACGCAACGAAGGTGGACGTTGCACTTTGACCGCCCGCTGTTGCCTTGATGACGTCCGCGCTGATCAGCGTACCGGCGTCGGATCGGCGCGCTACAGGATGCCTGGTTTTATTATTGGCCTCGAGCACGAAGGCTGGCGAGGGTGAATTGGGCGGGTAATAGAACATCTGCCCCTGTTCGTTTACCAAGCGGCCGAGAGCTCGACCCTCAAAGCTCCACTGCACGCTCGGCGCGCCAGGGGGCAAGCTCAGGGCCTGTTTTTCATCACCTGCGCCAACCAACCGAAGCCGAGGCGTAATGGACAGCGGTGGTGCAGCGAGTGCCTGACTGTGGTCTGGACTCGCCACGCTGCTGACGTCATACATGGCCCAATACATCAGCAGTTCAGGTATCAATTGCCCGGCGGTAAATCGCAGGGCAGCCGGCGGCGTGCAGAAGTTGGCAAGCCAGGCCCTATCAACAGGTGGCAGCCCGGTTAATACCTCGGGGAAAAGAATGCTGAGGAACGATAAAACGCCCGCATCCCCTGCACGTGCAGGCGCAGACGCTGGCGTTTCATCAACTGCGGCATGTTCTCCCGATAACGAAGACAACACCAGGTCCATACTGTCGTCGCGTATCGTGTAACTGCCTTTGATGTCGTGCAGCAGCGGACTGACTGGCGGAAGTACCTCATACAAGTTGACCCGAGACGCTGTTTTATAAAACTCGCTCAGCGCTGCCCAATTGTAATCACCGCCCGAGTTTTCGAACGTCGCCTGACCCGACCACTGCAGCCGAACGACCCGCCCCTCGAGCGTCTTGTAACGCAAGTAGCCATTGGCCAGCGGTACCTTGACGGTGAATGTCGTGTCCGCACCCGGCAAGACTTCCAGGATTTCATGAACCCGTCGCTCGGCACGCCCCAATTCCGCGCGAAAGGTAAACTGCGAGTCCTTTACAACGGGCAGGGTCAGGCTGATGGAATGATCGCCGTAGTGCACGCGTGGAACACCCACAGCGAGGGTGCCCACCCGCCACACATTACCCTCGACAATCCGGTCGTACGGTATCTGCTCACTGATGCGCTGCGCATCACGCTGAGCATAAGCCGACCAGGACGCGTTGACGACCTGCTGGTCAAAGACACCGATAAGCAGCGTTGGCGGGTCGACACACAGCGTTTTCAAGGAACTGTCGGGCGTCGTGGGTTGCGCGCGGCGTGGCGTAGTATCAGGCATGGCAAAACTCCTTGTTCTTCAGGTCGCCCATACCAACATTGCGTCACCACACCGCCAACTGACAGTCCTTGCAGTAGACAACACACTCATTGGCAGAACACCCTGTCTGTCGCCCGCCCACATTGAGACGGGGCGATAGCCGTTGGCGCCCATTCGGGACAGGAGGTCGGCCCTGAGCGTATAATTGCGCATTTTCTACGTACTCGAGTTGTTAACATGGCCCACTCCTATCTGGCACACCACCTGCAGCTTCTGCAGCACCTGCGTACCATCCTGGTGGCGCTTGGCGAAGCCGAACAGGTTCCCGAAGAAAGCCACGCGTTGTTCCTCGAGCGTTTCGACGAACTGCTGGAGCGTCTGCCGACCGATCCACTGGAAAGCCAATACCTCGGCCAGGACCTGATCTGTCAGGTCATCCAGCGCTATCCGCAGATCGCCCACCTGGTGCCCCGTGACCTGCTGTGGTTCTTCGGTGGCGACTGCCTGCACTTCATGCCGGACGACGAGCTCGAGCTGTACCAGCAACTGGAAGAAATCCGCTACGACGCCGAACAGCAAGGCGAAGCGTTCGATTGGCATCAACACAAAGAAATGCTGATGCTGTCCAATCGAGGATCTGCGCACTGAACACTGCGGTCTGCCATATCAGGGGCGGCGCGTCAGGCTGACGTGTGCCCCGCCTCTGCGCCCCTTGCGGCGCCCCCATCTGATAATCCACAGGCGCGGGTTAATTAGCCCTACATCCTGCCTGTCGCGTCCCCTTTAATCTGCTCGTCGCTCACATCCACCTAGCGCCGCTCCATCAGCGAGCCTGCTGGGCCTGCCACACACACGAACAGATTCAAGGAACTACCCATGAAAAAGACGTTACTCATGCTTGCCCTGGGAATGGCGAGCAGCACCGTGTTCGCAGCACCCGAAACCGGCCAGATCAACTTTTACGGTACCGTTTACGGCGGTGGCACCTGCCCCATCGAGGTGGTCAACCCGGGCGGCAGCGTCATCCCCCGTGTATCGATGGGTAACTTCACCACCGGCTACTTTGGCGCGAGCGGCACTGCCACCCCAGAAGTGGCATTTGCCTTGCGCGTGACGCCGACCACCTCGTGCGTCATCGCTCCCGGTACCAAAACCAAGGTGACCTTCACGCCATTGCACGGCGTGGTCGGCACCAACCTGTACGGCATTCGCGGTGGCGGCGCCACGGGACTGGGCATCACGATCAAGGACCGGACCCGCACCAAACTCAACCCCACTGTGGCATCTCCCGATTACGACCTGTACCAGTCGCAGCCTACCGACTTGATGTTCTATGCGGCGTATGAGTCCTACGCCGCCAGGGTTGGCGAAGGCCTGGCCGAAGCGGAAGTTTCGTTCCTGGTGAGCCTGCCTTAACACGCACTCCAGGTGCTGGCACCTGGAGTCGATTTCTTTACGCTCGGTCAAACATCATGCAGCCTTTGCCCCGCTCACTGATTACCCTGAGCAGCTGCCTGCTGCTGCTCAGCGCCAGCATGCCTAGCGCGTATGCCGCACTCACCATAAGCCACACGCGAATCGTCCATGAGAGCGCCAAGCGCAGCTCTTCGGTGATTGTCGCAAACCCTTCGAAAACGTCGTACGCCGCACAGGCCTGGGTCAATACCGAGGCCGACGATGCGACCACTGCCGTCCCCCTGATTGCCTCGCCCAGCCTGTTCCGCATCGACCCTGACAATGAACAGACGGTGCAGATCAACGCCCTGCCCAACGACCTGCCGCAAGACCGTGAATCGCTGTTCTATTTCAACCTGCAGGAAATTCCGCAAGCGACGGACACTGGGCAAAACGTCCTCAACATCGCCCTGCGCACACGCATCAAGCTGTTCTACCGGCCCAGCCACCTCAAAGGCCGCCCGGAAGATCGACTCAAGGACCTGGTCTGGTCGGTACAACGGATCGACGGTAAACCGCACCTGGTGGTCGACAATCCCTCGCCCTACCACTTCACCTTCAACCAGCTGGTCATCAGCGGCGCCGGCGTCCGTGAAACCATCACCGCCCACGACATGGCCTTGCCATTGGCCCGCCAGACCTATGCGTTGAAGCAGGTATCGGTCACCAACGGCCTGCAGGTCAGCTTCACCACGATCAATGACTACAGCGGCATCACTGCCGAACGTTCCAGCCCGGTGGGCGTGCAGTGATTCAGCGTCGTTAGCGGCTGGCCGGTAACCACCCGGCCGCAGCCCACAGCAAAAAAAAAGGCCTGTGCATGCACAGGCCTTTGTTCATTCGAGGCAATCCAAGGGCCGCTGTGCCTGCACATGCCAGGTCACACCGCGCCCGTCACTCAAAGCGTTTGTTGCATCGCCAGCCGATCCAACGGGTCGTAGCCGTAAAGGGCGATGGTTGAACGGTCCTCGTCCTTGACGCTGTGCAAGCGCCCCAAGGCATCGTACTGCAGCTCGCGCCCTTCTTCGTCCAGCACCAGGTTGCCATCCAGGTCATAGTCGAGCACGATCCGGCGCGGCGTTTCCTCAAGCCCGCGGACCTCGATACCGGTCAACTGCGCAGGATCGAGCGCATTGTCGAACTGATAGCGGGCGTCAATGGTGCCCCCCTCGAAGCGCGTGCGCACGCGGGTGATGTTGTCCAGGGCGTCCAGATCGAACCGCTGGATCTGGATTTTCTTGCCGTAGGGGTCCACCGGCACGTACGCGTCTTCACCCTCACACTCGTAATGGGTCAATCGGCCTCGCTCGTCGTAGGTGTACGCCTCCTCGCGAAGCCGTTGTCCGCCCTCGCTGAGCGTCTTGGTGACGATCGCATCGACCGCATCGTAGGTCTGCGCCAATACCTGTTGCGCATCGCCAAAATCAAAGTGGCGAGCGGTCTCACGCTCGAAGTCGTCATAGTCCAGGGTGATCTGCACGCTGCGAACAGCCTCATCGGCGTCACGCGTCTGGGTGGTGATCGACGTGTTGCGGCCCAGTGCGTCATAGCTGAAGGTGCTGGTCAGCGTGCCCAGGCTGGTCTGCTCGAGTTGGCCCAGCGGGTTGTAGCTATAGGACTGGACCTGCCCGAGCACATCGGTGTAACTCAACAGGCGACCGGCCAGGCTGTGAACATAAGCCATCTCGTAGCGGGTGCCCTCCTGCACGCGCGCCTCCGACCGCACCTGGCCGGTGCTGAAGTAGGTACGCGAGAGCTCCTCGCCCTGCTCCTTGCAATACAGCAGCCGCGCATTGTGCTTGTCGTAGTCGTATCGCGCCTCGACCCCGGAGCCAATCACCGCCCGCTGCAAGGGTTCCTCACCCAACTGCGGCAGGTACTCATAGCGGATGACCTGGCCACTGGGGGTGACCACCGACTCCGGCTGGCGCATGCCATCGGCGTACTGCAGCACCCGCCGACGGCCACCGGTGATGGTCTCGACCATGCGATCGAGGCCGTCGAACACCTGTTCACCCAGCACACTCTGGGTGGCACCGTCGGCATGCCGCACCTTGATCAGCACCGGCAGGTCTTCATCGCTGTGCTCGGCATACTCGCGCAGCACCTGCGCGCCATCGGCCAGGGTATGCGTGTGCAGGCGGTCGAACTCGTCGTAGGCGAAGGCGGTCTGCGCACCACGGCCGTCGATTTCTCGCGCCGTCCGGCCCAGGCCGTCATAGAAGTACTGGTGCAGGCTCTCGCGCGCATCGTCACAGCGCAGACGTTCGACGCGTACCGGCTTGTCGAACAGATTGTTCCAGATGACGGTCTTGCCAGTGCGCACACGGCCATCCGCCGACTCACGCCACTGGGTGAGGATCGGCCCGTTCGATTCTGGCGTGCCGATCGGATCGACCTGCTCGTGGTTGCGCACGCCGTCGGGGCCGATCACACAGCTGCGCTGGCCCCAACCGTCGTATTCGAAGCGGGTGCGCAGCGGCAGGTCGTCCAACGCCAGCCACTCGTGCTCGATCTCTTCACACAGATTGCCGAGGGCATCGTAGCGGGCACTGTAGCTCAGCCGCGGCGCTTCCTGGGCCAGCCGGGTCGTCGCGTAGTCAGGGTCCTGGCGCATCTGCCGGACCACCCGGTTGAGGCCGTCGACGTAGCTCCAGGTAGTGACGCCCTTGACGTCCGTCATGACCTGCACCGCCTGGTTGCCCGTGGCCGACAGGTAGTAGCTGTAGGCGCGCGCGGCCTTGAATGCTTCCTCGTTCGGCGAGACGGTTTCGCGCACTACACGCCTGAGCGGGTCGTACTCGTAGGCAATCTGCACCTGATTGTCGTCATAGTTGAGCAGCGGCTCACCGATCAGCACCGAGTGGTGCAGGGTGGTGACTTTTTGCGTTTTATCGAACCCCGTCCGGGTAGCCACCGTCTCCACCACCGGGTGCCGGTCGACCACGCGCTGGGCGTAGCGGTAGTCGGTACGGGTGCGCTTGCCGCCAAGGGTGCGCATCTCGCTCAGGCGCCGGCCATGCAGCAGCGGATCGGCCAGCGCGGCCGCGTACTCGACCTGGGTGCGGCTGAGGACAGTGCCGTCACTCACACGCACCAGCACTTCGCTGTCCTGCAACAGCTCGCCCTTGGCCTGAGCATCGAGGGCGGCCAGCGCGATGTAGGTGTAATCGCGGCGCAGGGCCTCGGCCTGGCCCTCACCGTCGGCGGCCGGCAGCTGGACCTGCGACTTGAGCGTGCGCACAAAGCCTTCCGGATCGCGCGGGCAGCCCTGGCTTTGCGTGGCCGGGTAATAGCTGTAGTGGGTTTGCATCCCATTGGCCTGGACCTCGCGGATGAGGTTGCCGTGGGTGTCGTAGTCGGTGGCGGTCACTTCACTGCGGCGAGCCTGGGGGTTGCCTTGCAAGCGCCACTCGGTGGTCACCGTCTGGGGCAACTGGAAATGTTCAGGCTGGTCGGCGAACGGCAGATCGCTGAGCTCGTGATAGGTGGTTGTCGCCGTTTCGATGCAGCCTTGCTGGGTGGTGACCTGGGCGGTGAGCAAGTGGAAACGGTTGAACTCGCGGGTGATCGTGCGCAGCGCGGCGCCGTCCTGGTAGTGACTGGCCGTCGAGCTGTAGACGAAGCGTGAGCCGGTAAACTTGTACAGGTTGTCCAGACCATCGTTATCCCAGCTCACCCCGGTGCCATTGCCGAGGAAGTTGTTGCTGCTGAACGCGTAGTGCGTCTCGACGTCCGGCTGCCCGGCGCCCGGGCTGATGACATGGCGTCGCACGTACGGCACTGTGCGCCCCTGGCCGCCGGGCAAGGCATGGCCGTCATCCTTGTACTCGATCACTTCGCGGGCACCGACCGGGGTCTGCATGGCGGTCAGGCAGCGCAGCTCACCCACCCGACGATAGGTGAAGGCCCAGCATGCCTGGTCGGCGGTCGGCAACACGACCTTGCCCAGCTCATCACCCGAACGTTCGAGGGTGTAGCGCGCAAAGGCTTCAGTGCCGGGATTGAGGTCGATCTTCACCTGCGCATTGCCGCTGTAATCGATCGCCAGCAGGGTGCGCGGGCGTCCGTCGAGCAGCGTGTCATCGGTGATCGTTTCGAGGCAAGGCGCGCCGTTTACCACGCGGTAGCTCAGGCTGATGCCGTGGCCGCTGGCGGCCAGTACGCGCACTGGCAGCGCCACCGAGTAATCCGGTGCCTGCGGTTCAAGCACCTCGATCAGGCCGGACTTGTGGGCGATGCGCAAACGCTCCTGCGCACCCTCGCTGACATTCTCGAAGTGAAAGCTGTCGATCTTGCGTTCAGGGATCACTGCCGTCTGGCCAGGCCCATTGTCGGCCACCTTGAAGCTTTCGCCGGTGTGCAGGCCGAGCATGCCGGTGGTGACGTCGAACTGGGTCAGGTTGAGGCTCCAGCCGACGCCGAAGCCGCTGTCCTGAATGTTCAATGGGTTGTAGCGCAGGCTCAGTGGCAGGTTGGGCCCACTTAGGTGGTTGGCCGGCAGCTCGGGCAGTGCGATGGCCAGGGAATAGAACCCGGTGCGCGGGTCGACACTGCCCTGCACGAAGCTGAGGAAGTTGAAGGCGTTGGAGTGAATCAGGGTTTGCGTCGTCATAGGATCGTTTTCGTTCTGATAGCGATGGAAAGTCGCCCCGCGAAGGGGCGACCCACACTTACTGAAGGTCCAGCGTCAGGGTGTTGCGACTGTCTGCTCCGGCACCGAAGGTGACCTTGAGCCGATGCGCAATGCCGAAGTTGTCGATCAGGGTGAACGACAGCGGCGTGTCCAGGACTTTGCGGTAATTGGTGCCTGCGGTGTCATACCAGTAGGCGAGGTTCGGCACCCGATCCAGAGTCAATAGCAGGCTGCCTTCAGCGACGTCTTCCTGGCCCTTGAAGCCATAGTCGAGTTCCTTGAAAGCCACTTGCCGTTCTTGCGCCAACAGCTGCAACTCGGCCTGGTATTCGATACCTGTCGATGTCGGCACTGCGTCCCGGTAGCGGCGCGGTTTGAAGGCGTAGCCGGTGTACGTGCAATACGACTCCTTGAGCAGTTCGCTTTCCCAGCGGATCATCGACGCTTTATCGAAACTAACACTGGTGAATTGCGTGTCCCTTGCGCTGATCACCCAGTAATCGGTGGTGTAGTGCCAGTAGTTGAAGGTATCCAGTGGCTGGCCGTGATCGAAGCCCATGCGACGGGCCACGCGCTTGGGCGCGATCGCGTAGTTGCCAAGGTTCGGTGGCGGTACCACCACCCCTTCGAGCTGCACGACGCCCTTGGTTTCGTCCTTGAGCTCGGAGTAATGCCAGGCATTGGCATGATCCTGGAACTTGGCCTTGAACTTGCGAACCTCTGCCTCCAGGCAATGCACGTACACCGTGACGATGCGTCGGGCATCAGCCGGCGCCAGCTGCGGTGCCGGCGTGGCCTGGGCGCTGCGGTTGGCGGTTGGCAGGTAGTCGAAGCGATTGCGCACCTTGCTCACCGCCCAGTGCTTGCCGTCGCCGGGTTTATCCGGGTCAAGCCCTTCGCGCCCGGGCAGCAGGTAATCGACTTCAGTGCCGTCCTCATGCAGGATCACCAACGTCGACAGCTCCAGGTCGCTGACCGGGTCCCAGGCCGTACCGTCATCGTCCTCGAACGAGTTGGTTTCAAGCAGGATATCGATGCCCACCTGCTGCAACCCATTGGCCAGCACCCGGTTACGGTTGGCGTTGTTGAGCGAAACCTCGAACCTGTTCAGGGTTTTCCAGCGCGCGCGCAGGCTGGCCATTTGTTGCGGGCTGTTACGCTGGTGTTCAATCACCGCAAAGCCGGCGTGCATACCGGCGATGCCGGCGACCACGCTGACCTCGCCCGCGCCGCTCTCAGGCGCCGTGTACTCACCGGTCGCTCGGTCGATTTCGCCGGCACCGAACAGTACCCAGTCATCAGCGGGGAAATCGGCCAGGGCGAACGTCTGAACACCACTGGCGGGCATCGTGCTCACATGGAAGGGTTCTACGTTCAACACTGGCGTGTAGTTGAGAATCGCCACGGTCGCATAACCGCTGTCCGCGCCACGGGTGACCTTGATCCGCTGCAGCACGACCTGCGCCGCACCGGTCTGATCCTTGGGCACGAACTGCGCCGTACCCAGGTTTGCCGGGTCGGGCTGCAGACTGCCGTGCGCTGCGCCCTCCAGCTCCCAGCGCAGGCCGTCACTCTGCGACGCGCGCAGGCTGACGGGGCCATCGCCCTTGCCCCACAGCACCACCCTCGGCGAGATGGCCAGGGACTCGCTGGACTCGACCAGCAACGCCGTACGCGGCTTGCTGTCCGCTGCATCGGCCACGTGTGCGGTGACCACCACCACTTGCTGATCGCTGACGAAATCTTCGCGCGCAGATGCGGTATAGCGGCCTTGACTGATCGCACCGCACGCACGTGGATGGACGAGGTTGCGCGCCGACCATGCGCTGGCGGGTGTTCCGTTCAGCTTGTAACTGACCTGCCGGGAGGCCGCGACACTGCTCAGGGCGGGTTGCAGGTCACTGCTTTGCGCAGTGGCCTCGAGGTCACCGAACAGAATCATGTCGTGCGGCAGGTGCTCTTCGCTCATGCGCACCTGATAAGCCTGGGGTAGCAGCATGCGCGTCAGGGTATTGCTGGCCTTCTGGCCCAACAGCGGCGCACGAAGTCTGTCGACCAGCAGGGCGGCATTGTAGTTGCCGCCACCGGTATCCTTCGCCGGCAGCAGGTACGGCAGCGCCGAAGGGGCGTCACCTGCGGCGGCACTACCGCGCAACTGCAGGAGCAGCAGCACGGCACCATCGTCTGCCGGTGACGCGCCGCTGCCAGCGCCTTGCGGTGCTTTCTGCGCGACTACATTGAAATCGGCCACCGAGGTTGCGTCATAGCCGAGCATGTCGAGGGTCATCACCGGCAGTATCCACTCGGGGCGTTGCTCACCGAGTTGCTGCTGGATGAAGTTACCCATTGCGCGCCTGGCGATATCGCTCATCCCCAGGTTGCAGGTGGGCTCAGTGGCAGCCCCCAGGTCCAGGATCAACTGGCTCTGGCCGGACGCTTCCAGCGGGACCACCTGCAGCACCGCCTGCATTTCCAAGTGATAGCCCATGCCCTGCAGCAAGCGATGGCTGCGGCGCAGCCAGTCGGGGGCGCCTGGATGCTGGCCGATCGCGTAGCAGGTACCGGCGATCAGCTCCATGCTGACCGTGACCTGCGCCGTTTTCCCGCTGGCATGCTTGAACGACAGCTGAGGCGGGCCGAGCATGAGGTTGTCGAAGACGACCTTCTCGGTGCGGTTTTCTATGAAGTACTCGCCGCTGATCGGCAAGGTGAAATCCTGGGTCGCGAACGCATCGACGAATTGCGATTCAAGCAACTGATTGAAGCGATTACGTCCCAGCGCGAGGATCGCGCCCCAACCATGCAGGGCATCGCCCTTTTTCAGCTCATCGAGCAGGGTTTGTTTAGCGTTGCCAGTCATGATCAGCCCTTCCTTTGAGTGCTGTGCGCGTGCACATGCTCGACCAATTCGGTGTAGGCCTGGTCATATGGCATCGGCAAGATGGTGTAGCTCCAGACAAGGGCCGGAGAAGTCTTGTCAACCGCGGCAACGATGATGTAGTCACCCTCGGCACCTGGCGTGTAGATCCCTGTTTCAGCCAGGGTGCCCTCACCCTTGACCAGGAACCACAGGGTATTTTCAGGTGGCACCTCCACCGAGCCGCCGCCCCAGCTCTGCCCCCACAAGCCCAGTTTGAGCGTATTGCCCGGTTGCGCAGTGACCTTGAGTTCGGCGGTGGTGGGCATCCAGGGCAGGACGACATCCATGGTCTCTGTTTGTGCACCCGCACTCACCTTGACCGTATCCAGCTGCATCAGGGAGTCGACCGTGCCGCTAGCGCCCGGTTGTTTGGTCGGCGCGACATAGATCCGCACCTCCTGGTCCACTGGGATGTCCAGGTCCGAGTCTTCAGCGCCCGGCGTGCGCAAGGTGCCTTTGGCCCCGGGTGCCATCGACCAGGTCAACGGGGCGCCCAGGCTACCGCCGGTCACGACATAGCGGGACGGTTTCGCAGGCGGCTCGCTGGAGAATTGGCCACTGAGCAGGAAGGGGAAGACCGACACGCTGCGGGGAACGACGGTCACCAACGCGCGGCTGAGCTGGTCGCCGACCTTGGCGGTAACGATGACCCGCTTCGACGTACCGGTGATGGTTTCGCTGGCCGGCGCGCTATACACACCGTTGACGATCGTGCCTTTGTCGCCGGTCTCCCCTGGCAGGTGGTCGACAGTCCAGGTCACCGTACCCGAAGGGCGTGGCGTCAGCTGGAAGGTTTGGCTGGTACCCGCAGAGAGCGAGGCATTCAGCGGTTCGACGGCGAATGCGGTGAGCTTGGGTGCCAAGGTGCCCAGCAGTGACAGGTCACCAGGGGCCTGGAGGCTCTCCGGCTCGGCAGCCTGCTCGCTGCGAAACAGCAGGCTGTTCAAGCGCAGGACGTCCAGCGAGACCCCGGCGGCATCTACGGCAGCGGTAAAGGTATCGAACTTCTCGACGACCTGAGCCAGGAGTTTGGGGGCAGTATCACGGCGAATGTAATCCTGGAAGGGGCCGATATTCCAGTTGGTATCGTCCACCTGCTTGACGTCCACAGTGGACGTGACCGCGTCACCCTTGAAAATGACACTGCCTTTGCGCGCACCACTGGTCTGCAGTTCCGATACGAACTTTTTGGTGCAGGTAAAGGTAAACTCAGCCTTTCGGCCCTCTGCCACTACCCACGACTCGGCATATTTGAATCGGGATGAGAAGGTGCCGACCGCCACGGCGCGCCACGAGAAAACAATGTTGTTGTCTTCCACACGGAAATTCAGCGCGCTACGGCTCGGCTGCAGATCGAAGGCATCATAGGCCTGCCATGTCACCCAGTTATCGCCATCGAAGTCATCGCGGCCGGCCGGGAACGCGACATTGGCTGAGCCGAACTCAACCCCTACATTGAAACCATTCTCCACCACATAGGTCGGCACGGTTTCGGTAAAGCCAGGCACACTTCTGAGCAACTTCACCAGTACCTGCTGGGTCCAGCTGGCATTGCTCAAGAGCACGTTCATGGTGTACGGCGCATGACCACTGTTCGGCGCAGGCTCGGGCAGCAAGTACGGCATGTCCTGGTCACGGGTTGGAAAATCGCCCCCCTTCGCGCCGTTGAAGGCGACACCGATCACCACTGCGCCCTCTTCTTGCTCAGCCCGATCGGTGCTGGCTACAGATTGCCCGGCGTTGGCCAAGGAATGGGTGCGTACCGCAAACGAGGTGGGGTTGAGCTCACCCTCGACCGGCTTCAGCGTGTTCAGCTCCCACACCCGCTCCTCGATCGGTAGCGCGGCAAAGCTCCGCTGAATAGCGGCGCCGACCTTTTCGTTCAAGTCTTTCCAGCTCGACACTTCGAAGGTGTAGCCCGAACCCTCGGAGAGGTCCAGGGTCACCCGTCCCTGATCGGTGATAGTGCCGTTGTTACTTTGGTTGAGGTTGATATTCATGCGCACGGCCGGTGCACTCAGCGGGTCGAGCCGCGACAGCCCCACCAGTTCGATCTGCTCACTGCCGGTCTTTCTGCGCAACTGTTTGAGTTTGCCACCTTGCATAGACATGCTCAAACGGGCCGCCGAACTGCTGATGTTCGAATTGACGAAGGACAGGCTCGGCTTATCCATTGTCAGTTCGGAAACATCGGTCCAGCTGCCGCCTTCGGTTTCCACTCGCACGCTGATCGGTTTCAACCAACGGCTGTTGTCAAAGCGTTCGATATGTTCCTGCGCCAACAGCATGTTGGTTTTGAAACGGTCATACACCAACAGCGCACCCCAGCCTTTGGTGCGGGGTTCACGTTTCAAGTAAGTTAAATAATTTGCGAATGTAAGCTTAGCCATCAGGGTCTTTCTCCTAACCTATCGAGTCGTCATGAACAATTCTGCGAATTGCATGGAATTGCAGGCGATATGAATCGCCAGATAAACCTGGAGTCGATTTGGATTGTTTGCTATCAGTCAGTGTCCTGGAAGGCAGCTTGACAACGTGCCAACCGGGGTTATTGAATGGTATGAACTAGCGGTTCAACGTTAATGTGATACTACGAAACGGCGTGTAATAGTCCCCGCCGTCAAAACTGAGTCGTGGCGAAAGTGTGAAACGTTCGCCCATTACCAGCCCTTGCAGGAATGCCCTGGGCAACTTTGCCTGTACCCCTTTCTCGGCTTGCTCGGCCGTGACCGGAACGCTGTCGAGAATCACCTCCTCGACCTCGCCCGTTGCCGTCAGGCCGCTGGCTACCAGCGTCAGCAGTTGGCCTTCTTTGCCGAACAGCCAGGTCCCCAACGTCAGGTCGGCACCCGCAGCAGGAACCCTCGACAGTGACAGCCCCCCCGCATCAGCCTGGGTACAGTTGATCTGCGGGTAGTTGGCGCTGGGCACCGGCGTGATCCGAAGGTTGTACGGCAGCGAGTCGACATGGCCGTTAGCTCCGATCAACCGGTAGAACACCGGAAAACGCCTGGACTCGTCCCGGTCACCGCGGCCAAAGTTCGCCGGCACATAGTCTTGCGGAATGAGGAAGCGCAGGGGGTTGGCCTCGCTGACCGGTGACTTGGCGACATACTGGCCCAGCGCTGACTGGCCCATCCAGTGAACCTCGGCTCGCTCGCCCGGGGCCAGGGTGTCTGGGGGCACCACCACATAGACTCCGCCTCGGGCCTCGAGAGCGGGTATCCGGCCTGAGCCAGGCGCGTTTTCCGGGATGGCACTTCGGACATCAGCGGCAAGCAAGGTGCGTATCAATGCCACATTGATCAGCAGCTCCCTGGAGCCCAGACTGGCGCCCTCGCGCCCATACTGGTAGGTCAAGCGCACGCTCGCGCCCGCGTTGTGCACCAGGTTTTCGGCAGGCACTCGGAAATACATCGAATCCGCCGTCACGCTGCTGAGGTCTACCCGCGCCGCCTGGATCAGGTCACCCGCCGGGCTACGCCAATGCAGCACGACATGGTCCGACACAGCCATCCCCGGATAACCTGGCACGCGAAGGGTCAAACCGTTGCGAAAGCGTGCCGGGTCCAACGGCTCGCCCTCGGTGTGGCCCTCGATGGCGGGTGCATCGAGCAGGCCGGGGAGCGTTGCGCTCGAGTCGATCTTCCAGCGCTGCGCAGGCGAGTCCAGGCTGCTACCGTCAGCCAGGGCAATGCGGTAATGGCCTTCTACACATCCGTCTTCGAGGAAACTGAACCAGTTCTTGGGAACGTTGGCGGACAGCGGCTTCTTGTCGAAATGGTCTTTGTCCACCGTCAGCACAGTCGACCAGTCATCGTCCTCGACCCCATCTTCGTCGTAGCCCACCAGCTTCACGGTGATCTTGTCACCGACCTGCATGGCCTGGTAAGGCGCGACCACCAGCGTGATGACCCCATTGGAGGGCAACGCCCGTGGCTGCAGGGTCAGGTCATGCGAGGGCAAGGCATGCAGCACCGACAGGGTTTCCGCCGCGGGCTTTGGACGCAGGCCCAGGTAGCAGATCTTGCGCAGTGATTCCGGCCCTTCGTTGACGCTATAGGAATACACCGCCAGCCCCCCTGCGGCGGCGCGAATATCTTCATTCTTGATAATGACTGGATGACCGCTCACCAGATCATCCGGGCCCACCTGACGTACGGCCCCGACATCGTCGAACGGCTCGCCGCTGATACTGGCGCCTATCCAACGCGGCCGGAGCAAGTCACCATCTTGCATACCGGTATATTTGATATAGGTCAGCAGGTCCTGGTTACCCAACGCATCCAGGTCCAATTCATTCGATTCATTCAAATCAGGAACTGACGGTTCTTCGAGCCCTGCCGTCTGTTGCACACTCATGTTTAGCGACCTCAAATCAGAGACGGAACTTATTTAACCGCCGCATCGCCAGCGGTTGCCGGGCCTCAGTTATAAGCCGGGTTGAATGAGTCGAACAGCTGGCACAACTACTAGGCTGCTCACGGTGAACTCACCAGCCCTCTGGATTCGCCAGCTTGCGGCCAGCCTGCGCGCACCTGTGAATGTTACGAGGTGCGCACCCAGTCAAACTCTCCTAGCCTGCCAATCTTCAAACAGCGCTGCACGGCACCCGCCAATTGTGCTCACACAGGCGCTGCACGCACGTGTGAACCAAACTATTAATTCACGAGGTTAGTGTTTCATGACCCATAACAACGCACGCTTGCAATCTGCGGTGATCATCGTCAGCGATCCCGATCAAGATTCAAAGATTCTCAATATCCCGGCAGATGCCAACGGTCGAACCTTCACACTGGACCTCACCCGAGGCGATACCCAACTGGGCAGACCGCGCAAGATTCAAATGGACGACTTACCGTCTGCCACACGCATCACACTCGCGTCCAGACAACTGAACAGTGACGGTACACCACAGTGGTGGATGCGTTTGAAAACCACTCACCAGACTTCAAAGTTGGACAACCATGACGTCGATTACTTCGTTAATGGTTATCTGGCGAACGACTTTATCAAGGAAGGCCTGGGCATCGTCGTCGATGCAAAGACTGAAAATAATATAACCCGCGACACCCTCGGCAAAGTCACCGTCGACACGTCCCCTGTCCCCCCCACCCACTGAGCTGAGTGGTTTCACCTGGAGCACTGTATGTCTCTGCATTCCAATGCCTTCAACTTCATGAGTTTCGTTCAGGGCAGTGTCGATCCACGCACCGGCCAATATGCACTGGGCATCGACTTGCCGGCACTCAACCCCAACGCACTGTGCGGCCCCGACCTGCCCCTGCAGTTGAGCTTCAACCCGATGAACGAACGCAACAGCGGCTTCGGCATCGGCTGGAGCCTGAAACTGACCCGCTTCAGCCTCGCCGATGGCATGCTCGAGCTGCACACCGGCGAAAGCTTCAAGGTCGCCGATAACGGCCCTGGGCAAACCGCGGTCATCGCGGAGCGCAAACTGGAAAGCTTCCAGTTCAGCAACATCAGCGAAGGCGAACACAAGCGCTTGCGCATTGCCCATAAATCGGGCCTTGTCGAAATCCTCGAACCCCAGGGCCCAGGCTTCGACGTGGCCCTGCCGGTGCGGGTACTGGCGCCCTCCGGGCATGGCATCGACCTGACGTATCAGGTCCTCAACGGCCAACCGCGCCTGGCGTCGATCAGCGACGACTGCCAACGCAGCCTGCTGAGCATCGACTACAGCGGCAACGCCCGGGTACTGCTCGACCTGCACCCCGCGACCGACGCCCATGCCCGCTTCACCCTGGGCCTGGAAGGCGACCAGCTGACCCGGATCACCCTGCCCGGCACCGACCAGGCGGGCTGGGACTTCACCTATCGAACCATTGGCGGCTTGTACTACCTGACTCGCTTGGCCAACCCCATCGGTGGTGTCGAGACGGTGGCCTACAAGGAAGACGGTCACGCGCTTCCGGGGGTCGCACGCACGCTGCCCTATGCCGCCGAACACATTCTCCAGCCTGACCCGCTGGATGAATCCACCCACATGAAGAACACCTACACCTTCAGCAGCAATAACTTCCTCGGCTATGGCGCCGGCGTCACCTGGTCCGACCAGGGCGAGGACAACCTCTACAAGTCGACCCAGGCCAACTTCAGCTACGACTCCACCGCCAGCCATTACCTCGATGGCCAGGTACTGCGCACCGTCAAACGCAGCTTCAACCGTTTCCACCTGATGACCGAACAGGTCACCAGCCAACAAGGCTGCATTGAAACCGTCACCACCACCTACCATGAACTGCCCAACCTGCAGTTCGCCGACCAGCCGAACTTCTTTCAGTTGCCGCACACGGTGACCAAGACCTGGACCCTGCAGGGCAACTCGCAGGACCGGCGCGCGGAAACCCTGCAAACCCGCTATGACGCGTTTGGCAACCTGATCGAAGAGATCAACGCCAATGGCATACGCACCGTGCGTGAGTACTATCCCAGGACGCAAAGCGACGGCTGCCCGGCGGACCCGGAAGGCTTCGTGCGCAACCTCAAATGCGAGACGGTCTACCCCGCCCCGGTCGACGACGAGACGCTGCCCGCCGCGGCGATCAAACGTAATCGCTATCGCTATGCGCTGCTCTCTGGCCTGACCCAGAACACCCTTCAGGCGCTGCCTGAAGGCTGGCTCGCACTCGCGCAGGAGGACACCTTCGAGGTCACCCTCGATCAGGCCAAGGAACACGAAACGCTGTTGCACAGCAACCGTCGCAGCTACCTGAACCTGCCCGACAAGCCCCATCTGCACGGTCGCCTCGACCAGCATCAGTTCAGCATGAATGGCGTTTCCGCCAGCCGCCGCTGGCGCTACGAGCTGGTCGATGACCCTGCCGGGCAACCGACCTGGCTGCAGAAACGCGAGACCTACAGCGCGCCATGCGGCACCCTGGAGACCACTACCCGTTCGGCGCAGTCGATCATCAGCGGCCATCTGGTCGAAGACCAGGACACCCTCGGTGTGGTCACCCGCTACCAGTACGATGTGCTCGATCGCCTGGTCGAGCAGACCACCGCGCCCGATGACCCGACCTACCGGGCCACCCGCCGCTTCGCTTACCCGATCCTGCAAGAAGACCGCCGCACGCGCAGCTGCGAGGAAGTCACCGACGCCAAGGGGGTGCTCACGCGCATCGTCTACGATGGCCAAAACCGCCAGATCAGGGAAGAGCGCGAAGTCGCCATGCCAGGCGACCCGCAACAGCGTCTGAAGTACACCGTGTCGACCATGCGCTACGACTCGGTCGGCCGTCTGGTCGGTGAAACCTTCCATGACTATCCGACGCAGCCGGGGGATGCCCGGGCGCTGACCCCGGACGTCACCCTGAGCTATAGCTACGGTTACGACGGCTGGGGCCGACGCAGTGAAGTGACCCGTCCAGACGGCGTCAGGGAGCTGACCCACTTCACCCCGTTTGGCGACGGTGGCGACCGTCTCAGCCACTGGTCCGAGAGCCCGGATGCACCCGGGGTCAAGCAACAGCTGCGGGTCAGCCAACTCAATGCGTTCAACAAGCCGGTGTTCGAGTACCGCCAGCTCGAGCAGGGAGACCAGCCAGCGCTCCAGGTGGGGCGTAAGGACTTCGTCTATGACGGGCTCGGCCGCTGCGTTCAGGACACCTTCAGCTTCACTGACAACAGCACCCAGGCAGTACGCCGCGTGACGCAATACACCTATGACGTCTGGGGCCGAATGGTCGAGACCGTGCGTCCGGATGGCAGCGCCCTGATCCGTCACTTCGCCGCGCAGAGCGCCAGTGAACTGACCACCGCCTTGCAGGTGCGCAAAAGTGCCGGCAGCGACGCCGAGACAGTCTGCGAGCGTGCCTTTGACGGCCTGGATCGGCTGGTCAAGGTCAAGGTTGGCCCGCGCCTCGAAGAATACGATTACCGCAGCACCACCCCGCTGGTGGAGAAGCGCACGAGCTACAGCCTCGAGCGCACTGGCAAGGGCCTGCGCAAGCGGGTGATCGGCTACCAGTACCTGCCGCAGTTGACCGTGCAGCCGACCCACGTCAGCGCCCGGATTGAAGTGGAGGGTCAAAGCGCGCCCAGCAGCGAATTGCAGGCCAATTATGCCTACGACGCGGTGAGCGCAGAGATTGCCAGTGCCGCCAATGCCAGCGGTAGCCGCGAATACCACTACTCCGCTCAGGGTCACCTGCGCGCAGAAACCTGGAAAGTCGCCGACCAGCAACAGCATCACAACGCCTACCGGCACTCGCTGCAAGGGCGAATCCAGGCCCGCGAGCACTCCGATGGTCACGACTGCCACTATGCCTATGACAGCCTCGGGCGCGTCACCCGCGTGGACCAGGGCAGCCTGCACTGTACCTTCGGCTACAACAGCGAAGGCTTGCTCGCCTCCACCACCACCCGCGACAGCGACAATGCCGATCGCCAGGTGCAGTGCACGCTGGCCTACGACGCGCTGGGACGCGAGGTTACCCGCACACTGAGCGTCAATGGCAGCGAACAGCAGGTAGTCAACCTGACCTGGCTGGACAACGACCTTCTTGCGAGCCGTACCTTGCACCGCGCTGGCAAACAGGTGCGCAAAGAGACTTTCGAGTACGATGAGCTCGATCGCCTCTTCGAACATTGCTGTGACGGCGAGGCACTGCCGCGCAATGCCAAAGGGCGGCCGATCAGTCTGCAGCAGTTCCGATTCGACGAACGAGACAACCTCACCCGCTGCGTAACCCAATTCGCCGATGGCACCAGCGACCGAGCCGACTTTACCTACGCGACGGATGGCAGCTTCAAGCTGACCAAAGTGACCCATCGCCTGCTTGAGGATTACCCCGCAGAGCAAGCGTTCGACTACGACGAATTCGGCAACATGCTCAATGACGAGCAGGGGCGCAAGCTTGAATACGACACCCTCGGCCGCCTGCAACGGGTGCTGGAGGTCGACGGTGTGACTCCGTTGGTCGAGTACCAGTACGATGGCCATGATGAGCTGGTGGGCTCGCTGCACGGCGGCACTCGCCAGGTCGACCGGCGCTTCCTAGGTCAGCAATTGCACTGCACCTCGCAAGACGATGTGCTGACCCACTACCTGTATGCCGGCATCCAACCGCTGGGGGTGCAGCACTACCCCGCCGATGCCGACGCCACGCAACTGCTGCTCAGCGACCTGTCGGGCAGCGTCATCGGCGAATGCGATGCGCAGGGCACCCGCCACGCAGACTATAGTGCCTACGGCGAACGGCCCGATGACAATGGCATGCGCAGCCTGCTGGCGTTCAACGGCGAAGCCCGTGAAGAGGCGCTTGGCTGGTACCTGCTGGGCAACGGTTATCGTGCCTACAACCCAGGCTTGATGCGCTTCCACAGCCCGGATTCGCTGAGCCCCGAAGAGGCCGGCATCAACCCCTACCTGTATGCACTGGGCAACCCGGTCAACTGGCGTGACCCCACCGGGCACCGGGCCGAAGGCGTCTCGCCGGATCGCGATCCACCGTCGTATGTCGATCCGCCGGAGAAGCCGAAGACACCGTGGGGCGCATGGATCGGCGTAGGCATCGCCGCCTTGATGCTCGGCGTGGCGGCCTTCACCATGCCGTGGACCGCACCGGCGACCATTGGCCTCACGCTGAGCTATGTTGCCGGTCTGGGCGGGGTGGCAGCCAACGCAGCGGCGCTCGGCATCCAGACCTACACCGCAATTACCGGAGATGACAACGCCAACCTGACCTACATCGCCTACGGGCTCAGTTTCATGGGCGGCTTCATCGGGGCTGCGGGGATCAATGGCACTCGCGCTGCACTTGGCGCAGTCAAGGCGGCGCAGTCTGCGAAAGCCGCGGCCAGTTACCAAGCGGGGAAAAAAGCCTTGTTCGACAATGTCTCCAAGGTCGCCACGGCCACGAGCAAGGTCAAAGGTAATGCGCCAGCGGGGCTGTCGAGGTCGCCGAGTTTGAGTGGACCCACCAGAAGCTCGATCGCCAACTTGCCCGAGCCCGACGCAGCCATGGGAAGCAGAACCGGTTCACAAAGTTGGTCAGGGCTGGACCTAGAGATGTTCGAAAACGCTTCCAGTCCGTCACCAGTCGCTTCCCCGGCACTCTCGCGCGCGAGCTCAGCGTCGAGCGTCAATCCGGTAGCAAACAGTGGCCATACAACTGCCACACCAGGGGCGGCATCCCCATGGAGACCAGTGCCCGCTGACTTTACCCAAGTGGGTAAGGGGCAATACATCGCCTGGAGAGATAATCACCAGCAATGGAGAATCATAAATGGCTAAACCTGAGGGTTGTCGAGCCTGAGCACGCTCTGCGCCATGCAGCGGTAGTCCATATCGCTACGTAGACTACTCCACTGCGAACCAGAGAAATTGCCTACATCCCCCCTTCCGGCGCCAGCCTAACCTAGCGCCCTCGAACCCGATGTACCTGCCGCTGAGGCGGTCGGTACATCGCGGTTCCCCCCACGCTCCAGCCACCACTCACCGATCCACTGCGATCGGTAGTGCATGCAGTTCAGGATCCTCCCATGTCCCGACTTGACCGGCGCAGGCCTCTGCCGTCGCGCCTGCGCATCGCCCTGCTTCCACCCTTTACGGGCAGTTGCCTGACCCTGGTGCTGAGCGCACCCGCCCTTGCCGAAAGCCCCTCTTCGCAGTTCCAGGCAGGTTTCATGCGCCAACCACCCGGCCAGGCGGCCGAAGCGGGTGCGCTTGCCCTGCAAAGCCTGGCGGCGGATACCCCGCTGACCCCTGGGCGCTATCGGGTGGCACTGCTGGTCAACCTCACGCCCGTCGAAACGCGCGAGATCGAATTCCGTCAGTCTGGCAAAGGCAAAGCGTTACAGGCCTGCCTGACCCGCGACCTGTTGCGCGACCTGAACCTGCGCGAGCAGGCGCTGGAAACGCCCTTGCCCGATGACGATCGCTGTATCGACCTGGCAGCGCTGATCCCCCAGGCGCGGGTTGATTTCGATCCGTCGCAGCTGCGCTTGTCGCTGTCGATCCCGCAGATTGCCCTGCGCCAGGATCGCTCCAGCAGCGTGCCGCAAGAACGCTGGGACACCGGCATCCCGGCCGCTTTCATCAACTACCAGGCGTCTGCCCAGTACAGCAGCCGGCGCGACGGGCGCAACACCCACAGCCAGGACCTCAACCTCAACAGCGGGCTCAATCTGGGGGCCTGGCGCCTGCGCAGCCAACAGTTCCTGCGCGAGGATGAACAGGGCCGGCGCCGCTGGACCCGCACTGACACCTACGCCCAGCGCGACCTGCCGGGCCTGTATGCCAACCTCACCCTGGGTGAAACCTTTACCAGCGGCGACATGTTTCGCTCCTTCGCCTTCTCCGGCGCGCGCCTGGCCTCCGACCAGGGCATGCTGTCCGACACCCTGCAACAGTACGCCCCAGTGATCCGCGGTGTGGCACAAACCCGGGCCAAGGTCGAAGTGCTGCGCAGCGGCTTTCCGATCTACTCGACCTACGTGGCGCCCGGCCCCTACGAAATCGACGACCTGAGTGTCGGCTCCGGCAACGGTGAGCTGGAAATCGTCGTCACCGAGAGCGATGGCCAGGTCAGCCGTTTCATCCAGCCCTATTCATCGATGGGCAGCCTCTTGCGCGAAGGCGTCTGGCGCTACAGCGCCACCGTTGGCAATTACACTGGCGCCAGGCACCTCGACGAGCCGCGCTTCTGGCAGGGCACGCTGGCGCGCGGCGGCGCCTGGGGCACCACCCTTTATGGCGGCCTGCTTGTCAGTGACCACTACCGAGCCGATGTGCTGGGCATGGCCCGCGACTTCGGCGAGCTGGGCGCGTTTTCGCTGGATGTCACCCAGGCCAATACCGACCTGGGTAGCACCCTGGGCCACGTCCAGGGGCAAAGTTACAGCCTGCGTTACGGCAAGACCTTCCAGACCCGCACCAGCCTGCGCTTCGCCGGCTACCGCTACTCCACCGAGGGCTACCGCGACTTTGACGAAGCGGTCCAGCAGCGCTTCGCCGACGCGCGCTTTGCAGGCAGCCGGCGCAGCCGGGTCGAGGCCTCGCTGTACCAGAACCTTGGCCGCAGCAGTTCGCTGAGCCTGACCCTGTCGCAGGAAGACTTCTGGCACAGCAATCAGCAACGCCGTCAGTACCAGTTGCAGTACAACACCCGCGTGGACAAGCTGGGGGTCAACCTGTTCGCCTCGCAATCGCTCAGTTCGCGCAACACCGACAGCCGCCAGTTCGGGGTCAGCTTGAGCCTGCCGCTGGATTTTGGCCGCCGCCCGCATACCGCTTCGTTCAACCTGCAACACGTCGATGGCAAGTCCAGCGAGCGGGCGAGCCTGCAGGGCGGCCTGCTGGATGATCGCCTCAGCTACCATGCTTCGCTCAACAACGATCGGAACCAGCACCAGAACGGCGCCGTATCCCTCGCTTATCAGGGCAGCCAGGCCAGCTTCGGGGCAGGTTACAACGAGTCACGCCAGCAACGCAGCCTGTCCCTGAACGCCAGCGGTGCGGTACTGGTGCATGCCGACGGTATCGCCTTCGGCAGCTATCTGGGCGAAACCCCGGCCCTGGTCCATGTACCCGACGTCGCCAACGTCGGCGTGCAGAACGCGTCCTCGGCTCGCACCGACGCCCAGGGCTATCTGCTGGTCTCGCACCTGAACCCGTATCGGATCAATTCGCTGGTGCTGGACACCGACCAGCTATCGCCCGAGGTCATCATCGACAATGCCAGCCAGCAGGTGGTGCCGCGCCGGGGCGCGGTGATCAAGGCCCGTTTCGATGCCCGCAAGGTGCTGCGGATGGTGCTGACCCTGCATCAGCCCGACGGCCGCCCGCTGCCCTTCGGTGCCCAGGTCAGCAATGCCCAGGGCGAGGTACTGGGGAGCGTCGGCCAAGCCGGGCAAACCCTGCTGGCCACCACCGAACCCGGGCTGCAGCAGCTGCAGGTGCGCTGGGGCGACAGCGCTATTCAACACTGCCAGGTGATGCTGGATGCGCAAACGATGCCGTACAGCGACGGCTATCGCCTGCAAACGCTGGCGTGCCTGCCGCACTCCCCTGACGACGCCGCCCCGGCCTCCGCTACCCTCTTACAGGAACAAACCTCATGACTTCTGCGCTGCGCAGTACCCTGCGTCCCCTCGTGCTGATCCTGGGCAACCTCGCGCTCGGGCTGGCCTCGACCAACGCCTACGGCAGATGCGCATTTGGCACCGGTGGCGCCTACATGACCTTCGTCAAAGACATGGGCAGCTTCTGGATCCCTCGCGACGCCCCGGTCGGCACCGTCATTGGCAAAGCACGATTATTCGCTCGCAATAACGAGAGCACGACGCTGGAGTGTTTTTATGATGCCGCCACCCCAGTCACCGCCAGGTTGCCCAACACTGCACCGCTGTTCAGCGGCAGCCTGCCACCGGTCGAAGGCAAGAACGTTGATGGTCACGTGCTGCAAACCAATATCCCAGGCGTCGGTGTGTATATCGATTTGGGATATCCCTACGATGGCAGCAGCACCAATAGCTTCAGCCCGGACGCTGTCAACGCAGTCCCTTACTCTGGCGCCATGAGGACCATGACCAGCTTCCCCGCGTCACTGAGCACCATCAATGGCGAGGCGGTGTTCATCAAGACCGGCGACATCGCCGCGGGGCCGCAGCGGATCGCTGGAGAGATGTTCCATGGGATTGTCCACGACCTGGGCAAAGTGCTGGACTACCGGCTCACGGCGACGGTCACTCGCGCGCAATGCTCCCTCAAAGCCGATGCGGTGAGTGCCGACCCGGTGTTGCTGGGTGATCACAAGGTTGAAGACTTCAAGGGCGTCGGCACGCACACGCCGTCCGTACCCTTCCATATCACCCTAAACGATTGCCAGGACAGCAGTGTGCCCGGCGCCACCCGTGCGGATGTCTTTGTGCATCTCGACGGTGCCAAAGGCTCTCGGGCAATCGACCCTGATCAAGGCGTGTTCAGCCTGACGAGCACGTCGGACGATATCGGCCTGGGTATTCAGCTATTGCGCAGCGACGGCTCGCCGATGCCGCTGCAAGCCGATCAGTTGATGAAAGCCCTGGACATCGGCCTCACCCGCCTGGATTTTCAGGCACGCTATGTTCAGATCGCCCCGCGGGTGAAACCGGGCGTGGGCGAAGGCGCGTTGAACTTCACCATCACCTACCGCTGAGCCCTACACGCCCCTGATTCAGGGGCGCCGGCGCAGTCACTGGGTCAGCGTGAAAAAATTCAGACGCAAAAAAGGGGACCAGAGGTCCCCTTTTTCGTACTACGTTTGGAGCGGGAAACGAGACTCGAACTCGCGACCCCGACCTTGGCAAGGTCGTGCTCTACCAACTGAGCTATTCCCGCAATGTAAAGCGTGCTTCTGTCGGCGTGACCGGCGTACTGCCCTTCACCACCGCTGTACGTCATGAACGCCACAGTTTGAAAAACTGGAGCGGGAAACGAGACTCGAACTCGCGACCCCGACCTTGGCAAGGTCGTGCTCTACCAACTGAGCTATTCCCGCAAATGGCGTCCCCTAGGGGACTCGAACCCCTGTTACCGCCGTGAAAGGGCGGTGTCCTAGGCCACTAGACGAAGGGGACAATGCCGACGCTTTGCAGCGCAC
>NZ_JACDIU010000016.1:90457-131563 GCF_014525325.1 Pseudomonas sp. EZ-C24
AAGGTCGTGCTCTACCAACTGAGCTATTCCCGCAATGGCGTCCCCTAGGGGACTCGAACCCCTGTTACCGCCGTGAAAGGGCGGTGTCCTAGGCCACTAGACGAAGGGGACACGCTACATCTTCACTATTTATTACTGACTTGCTGCATCTAGCGGTTAGCTTTCCGCTGCAAGTGGCGCGCATTCTAGGGATGCCTTCGAAAGCCGTCAACCCCTTTGTATAAATTTATTGAAATCAATGACTTCGGCGCTGGCTGCGCAGCTATATAGGTAGCGTCCGGGGATTGGCGTTGATTTTCTGACAGCAGCCCGGCAAGCTCGCAGCAAAGTGCCACTAGCGATCGACTGCACTGCAGTTTTTGCCGTGCGAGCCGACACAGGATACAGGCATCGTGCCTGGCGTCCGCCAAGCTGCACTGTTCGCCCTCCAGCGAACTCACTACACTCATTGCAGCAAAACTTATTCATGAGGCGTTAACGGTGACACCACTTCTGATCACTCTGCTCATCGTTGCCGGCATTGCCCTGCTGATCGTTATCGGCTACCTCAACAATGTGGTCGAGAACAGCAAGCTCGAACGCGCACGGCTGAAAATCGAGCTGGCCGAACGTGCCCGCCGCTGTGGCGAAATCAACGAGACGTTCCCCGGGCAGCTGATGAACCCGGCGCTGAAGCTGTTGATGACGCGCCTGGAACACAACGTCACGCAGCGCCAGCTGGCGGTGGACAAGAACAGCGCCCCCCTGAAAGCGCGCTTGGCCGAGCTGGAAGGTTTGATTGCACTGGGCGACAAGCTGCCGGTGAACAACCCCCCGAGCCCGATCCAGACCGAAGTCAAAGCCAAGGATGTGCGTTTCCTGCTGGAAGCACTGCACAACCAGATCGTGCGTGCCACCCAGGAAGGCTTCCTGGCCAGCAACGAGGGCAAGTATTGGGTCAAGGAAATCCGCCATATCCTGGTGCTGCTGCACATCGAGTTCTTCAACAACCTCGGCCAGCAGGCGCTCCAGCAAAATCAGCCTGGTCAGGCGCGGTTGGCCTTCGAGCGCGGCGTGCAGTACCTGCGCAAGCAGCAGGAGCCCAAGCAGTATGAAGAGCAGTTGACCTATCTGGAGAAGCTGCTGGCCCGCGCCAACGCTATGGTGCTGGACCAGATGGAGCCTGCCGAGAGTGACAACAATGAGTTGACCGAAGGCCTCAAGACCGACGAGGAAGAGACCTGGAAGAAAAAGGTCATCTACGACTGATTGCCATGCTGCATCGGTTGCAACACAGCACAAGGGGCCTGATCAGGCCCCTTGTCGTTTTCAGCAGTCGGTCAATTCCAGAAAGATCGCCGCCAATCGCTCCAGCCCCATCTGATCGGCCTCAGTGAAACGCGCAAGCCTGGGACTGTCGAGGTCGAGCACGCCAATCAGCCTGCCCTCCTTGACCAGCGGAATCACCAGTTCGCTCTGCGATGCACTGTCACAGGCGATATGCCCGGGAAACGCATGCACGTCTTCCACCCGCTGGGTCTGCCAGCTGGCTGCGGCCGCGCCGCATACGCCCTTGCCGAAAGGAATGCGCACGCAGGCCACTTGCCCCTGGAATGGGCCAAGTACCAGCTCTTCGTCACGGTTGATATAGAAGCCGGCCCAGTTCAGGTCATCCAGCTGGCTGTACAGGAATGCCGAGAACTGCGCGGCATTGGCGATGAAGTCGCGCTCGTCGGCAAACAGCGCCTGCACTTGCGCGGCCAGCAGGTGATAGCCGTCCAGGCCTGCGCCACTGGCATTGAGGTCGATCATTTCAGTTTTGCTCCAGCAATTGCAGGCCGACCCAATAACGGGCGAACTGATAGGCACAGCGGCCGTTACGATTACCGCGCCCGGTGGCCCAGCGCACGGCGAGAATTTCCAGTGCTTCGTCGCGCTGCCATTGCAACCCGGCGGTACTGGCCAGTTGGCCGATCCAGTGCTCGACCACATCGAGGAAGTGCTCCTGGGTGAACGGGTAGAACGACAGCCACAGGCCGAAGCGGTCAGACAAGGCGATCTTGTCCTCCACCGCCTCGTTGGGGTGCAGCTCGCCGTCAACCATCTTCCAGTTTTCGTTGTCGCTCTGCTTCTCTGGCACCAGGTGGCGGCGGTTGGAGGTGGCGTACAGCAGGACGTTGTCCGGCGCCTGCTCCAGCGAGCCATCGAGCACGCTCTTGAGCACGCGGTAGTCGCCCTCGCCTGCTTCAAACGAGAGGTCATCGCAAAACAGCACGAAGCGCTGCTTGAGCTTGCTCAATTGCTCGACCACCCGCGGCAGGTCGGCCAGGTGATCGCGCTCGATCTCGATCAGGCGCAGACCGGCGCCGGCGTGCTCGGCGAGCAAGGCGCGCACCAGCGACGACTTGCCGGTGCCACGCGAGCCCCACAGCAGCGCGTGGTTGGCCGGCAGGCCGTTGATGAATTGATGGGTGTTGCGGCCGAGTTGATCGCGCTGCTTGTCCACCCCGATCAGGTCGGACAGGCGCATGTCCAGGCTGACTTCCAGCGGCATCAGGTAGCCGCTGCGGCCATCGCGCTGCCAACGGGCCGCCAGGGTTATGTCCCAGTCGATCTGCGGGCGCAGCGCGGGCAGCAGCGGTTCGAGCCGGGCGAGCACCGATTCGGCGCGCTCGAGAAAGGCGGTGAGGCGGGGGTCCATGGTGACTCCTGGTTAAAACGGATGCAGGGAAAGGCTGAATGTTTGACAGACCCACCAGTTGCCGAGGTTGATCGGCTATGCTTGCGCAGCGCAGGAGCGCGAAACCGGCTTGGGATCCATGGATATAAAGTTCACCAATCGTCTGTCTTACAAGCAAGCCCGGCTGACTGTCCTGGTCGGCTTCATACTGGGAACATTGCTCAGTCTCATCCAGATCGGTATCGATTATGCCAGCGAAGACGCGTCTATCAACCGCGAAGTGCAGGCATTATTGCAAATCAGCCACAACCCCGCCTCGCGCATCGCCTACAACATCGACACCGAGCTTGCCCAAGAGCTGACCGGCGGCCTGCTGCAATCGCCGGCGGTGATCCGTGCGCGGCTGATCGACAACAATGACACGGTGCTGGCCGATGTGCAGCGCCCGCGCCTGGAAGACCGCTATCGGCTTTTGAGCGACTTTCTGTTCGGCGAGCAACGCCAGTTTCAGGAGCGCCTGCACCTGGCGCAGATGCCCAAGGACTACCTCGGCACGCTGTACCTGGACGTCGACACCTACACCTTCGGCGGGCGCTTCCTCGAGCGCGCCTGGGTCACCCTGCTCAACGGCTTTACCCGCAGCCTGGTGCTGACCGGCATCCTCCTCGGCCTGTTCTACATGATGCTGACCAAGCCGCTGGTGACGGTGATTGCCGCGCTGAGCAACAGCGACCCGCGCCAGCCCCAGCAAACCCGGGTGGATTGCCCGCCCGGGCACGAGTCGGACGAGATCGGCGTGCTGGTCAAGGTGGCCAATCGGCAGTTCGTCAGCATGGCCACCGAGATTCAGCAGCGGCGCGCTGCGGAAAACCGCCTGACCGACTACCTCAACGAACTGGAGGACCGCGTCTCGGCCCGCACCGACGAGCTCAAGGCAAGCAACGATCGCCTCAGCCAGACCAACCAGGACCTTGAAGAAGCACGCCGCCGCGCCCTGGAAATGGCCCAGGCCCGCGCGGCGTTTCTGGCCAACATGAGCCACGAGATCCGCACCCCGCTGAACGGCATGCTGGGCATGATTTCGCTGGCCCTGGACAGCGGCCTGCCGGCCGAGCAGCGCCAACAGCTGTCGATCGCCCATGATTCCGGCAAGGTGCTGGTCGAACTGCTCAACGATATCCTCGACCTGTCCAAATTCGACGCCGGCCAGCTGGAGCTGGAGCGCATCCCGTTCGACCTCGGCGCAATGGTCGAAGACACCGCCAACCTGCTGTCGCAGAACGCCGCCGCCAACGTCGAGCTGACCTGCCTGATCGCCAGCCAGTTTCCCAGTACCGTGCTCGGCGACCCAACGCGGGTGCGCCAGATCGTCAGCAATCTGCTGTCCAATGCGCTCAAGTTCACCCGCTTTGGCCGTGTCGATGTGCGCCTGTCGCCAATTGTCGGCGGCGTACGCCTGGAAGTCTGCGACACCGGCATCGGCATCCCCGAAGAGGCCCAGGCACGAATCTTTCAGCCGTTCACCCAGGCCGGTGCCGGCATCACCCGCCAGTACGGCGGCACCGGCCTGGGACTGGCCCTGACGCGCAACCTGTGCAAAGCCATGCAAGGCCACCTGCATATCCAGTCAGCCGCAGGCTTTGGCAGCCGTTTCAGCGCTGACCTGCCGCTGCTGACCCACACCGAAGCGATTCCCGCCGCGCCACTGCGTGGCCGCGTGGTGGTCCTGAGCAAGGCCGGCAGTGGCCTGGCCGAGCTGCTGAGCAGCAACCTGCCTGGCTGGGGCCTGGACTATCAACAGCACGAAAGCGCCAGCACGCTGCAGCCAGGCGCCTTCGAGCTGTTGATCACCGATGACCTCGAACAACTGCTCGCGCTGCGCCCGCAATTCGCTGCGCCGATTCTGCTGGTCACAGCCTACGGCAACTTCCTCCCCTCCGAGCGCGCCGGCGAGCTGGCTCCGCTGGTGCAGCTGGCTCGGCCGTTGGCGCGCAACGCGCTCTACCAGACGCTGCGGCGGATGCTCCAGGGCGAACAGGCCCACACCGCTCCCGTGCAGGCTTCGCCCAACGCCCTGCAGCACCGCGCACGAGTGCTGCTGGTCGAAGACAATCCAGTCAATCAACTAGTGGCCAAGGGCATGCTGGGCAAGCTCGGCTGCCAGGTGCTGGTCGCCAGCCAAGGCGCCGAGGCCCTGGAAATGCTCGAACGGGAAACCGTCGACATGGTCCTGATGGACTGCAACATGCCGGTCATGGACGGTTACGAAGCCAGCCGGCGGATTCGCCAGAGCGGACGTTGGCAACAATTACCCATCGTCGCCCTGACCGCCAATGCCATGCCGGAAGAGCGCGAGCGCTGCCGCGCCGCCGGCATGGATGACTACCTGGCCAAGCCGTTTCGCCGCGAAGACCTGCTCGCACTGATCGAACACTGGGTGCCGCTCAAGGGTTGAGCAGTTTCTCCACCGCAGCCTGTAACGCCTGCGGCTTGGTGGTCGGAGCAAAGCGGGTGACCTTGCCGCTGACCGGGTCGAGCAGGAACTTGGTGAAGTTCCACTTGACCTTCTCGGTGCCAAGCAGGCCCGGCGCGCGTTTTTTCAGCTCGACGAACAGCGGATGAGTGCCTGGGCCGTTGACGTCGATCTTGCGCATCAACGGGAAACTGACGCCAAAGCGTGCTTCGCAGAACGAGGCGATTTCGCGGGCATCGCCGGGCTCCTGCTTGCCGAACTGATTGCAGGGAAAGCCCAGCACCACCAGGCCCTGCCCGCGATAGTCGCGCCATAGCTGTTCCAGGCCCTGATACTGCGGGGTGAAACCGCACTGGCTGGCGGTGTTCACCACCAGCAGCGCCTTGCCGGCGAAGTCGCCGAGCAGCTTGTGCTCGCCGCTCAAGGTCACGCAGGGGATGTTCAGCAAAGAATCGTCCATGGTCGCTCTCCGGTCAGTCACGCGGCTTGAAGTCCAGGCACACCGAGTTGATGCAGTAGCGCAGCCCGGTCGGCGGCGGGCCGTCAGGAAACACATGGCCCAGGTGCGCATCGCACTGGGCGCAGGTGACTTCGGTACGGATCATGCCGTGAGTCGTGTCACGGATTTCGATCATCGCCCTGTCGGCAATCGGCGCATAGAAGCTTGGCCAGCCACAGCCGGAATCGAACTTGGTGGTCGAGTCGAACAGGTCAGCGTTGCAACAGATGCAGGTGTACACACCGTCGGCCTTGTGGCTGTTGTACTTGCCGCTGAACGGGCGCTCGGTGCCTTTCAGGCGACACACCTGATACTGCTCGGGGTCGAGCATGGCGCGCCATTCATCCAGGGTTTTGTCGATCTTTTGCATGTTGTCACCTCGGCAGGCTGAATTTCACCTCGCACCGGCTTTTCCACGGCGCGGGTGGCACGTATATTAGTTGGCTTCGTGCGCAAGGCTCCAAGTCTGGCACCCGCGCCGCGCCCTTACAAACCTTTCGACGGCGACGCGTCCGCGACTTCTCAATCGGGATCACATCATGCAGTTCAGCAAATCGAACAAGCTGGCCAATGTCTGCTACGACATTCGCGGCCCTGTGCTCAAGCACGCCAAACGCCTGGAAGAGGAAGGCCACCGCATCCTCAAGCTGAACATCGGCAACCCGGCGCCGTTTGGCTTCGAGGCGCCGGATGAAATCCTCCAGGACGTGATCCGCAATCTGCCGACCGCCCAGGGCTACAGCGACTCAAAAGGCCTGTTCAGCGCGCGCAAGGCAGTCATGCAGTACTGCCAGCAAAAAGAGATCGAAGGCGTCACCATCGAGGACATCTACCTTGGCAACGGCGTCTCCGAGCTGATCGTGATGTCGATGCAGGCGTTGCTCAACAATGGCGACGAAGTGCTCATCCCGGCACCGGACTACCCGCTGTGGACCGCCGCAGTAAGCCTGGCCGGCGGCAACCCGGTGCATTACCTGTGCGACGAGCAGGCCGACTGGTTCCCGGACCTGGCCGACATCAAGGCCAAGATCACCCCCAATACCAAGGCGCTGGTGATCATCAACCCGAACAACCCTACCGGCGCGGTGTACTCCAAAGAGATGCTGCTGGGCATGCTCGAACTGGCTCGCCAGCACAACCTGGTGGTGTTCTCCGACGAGATCTACGACAAGATCCTCTACGACGAAGCCGTGCACATCAGCACCGCCGCGCTCGCCCCGGACCTGCTCTGCCTGACCTTCAACGGCCTGTCCAAGTCGTACCGGGTGGCGGGCTTCCGCTCCGGCTGGCTGATCATCTCCGGGCCCAAGCACAACGCCCAGAGCTACATCGAAGGCATCGACATGCTGGCCAACATGCGCCTGTGCGCCAACGTGCCGGCCCAGCATGCGATCCAGACCGCGCTGGGCGGCTACCAGAGCATCAATGACCTGATCCTGCCGCCGGGCCGCCTGCTCGAGCAGCGCAACCGGACCTACGAGCTGCTCAACGACATCCCGGGTGTCAGCTGCGTCAAGCCGATGGGCGCGCTGTATGCGTTCCCGCGGATCGACCCGAAGGTCTGCCCGATCCTCAACGACGAGAAGTTTGCCCTCGACCTGCTGCTCTCCGAGAAGCTGCTGATCGTCCAGGGCACTGCGTTCAACTGGCCGTGGCCGGACCACTTCCGGGTGGTTACGCTGCCGCGCGTGGATGACCTAGAGCAGGCCATCGGCCGCATCGGCAACTTCCTGCGCACCTATCAGCAGTGATCCAGCCTTGAGCATGACGGGGCCGCGCTGCGGTCCCGTCTACGGGTGCGGAATTCCCCTTACATCCTGCAACGCTCTCGCCTACAGCTGGGCGAAATTCCTCTGCCATACTCCGCGCTACACAGTTTGAAATAGTCGCCCGGTTGAATCAGCGCGACAGCCCCCTTATATACCCCGCAGTCAGCAAAATTTTCATCCGTCAGGAGAACGTAACAACCATGATGCGCATTCTGTTGTTTGTAGCCACCAACCTCGCGGTGGTGCTGGTTGCAAGCATTACCCTGAGCCTGTTCGGCTTCAATGGGTTCATGGCCGCCAATGGGGTTGACCTCGACCTCGGCCAGTTGCTGGTCTTCTGCGCCGTGTTCGGCTTCGCCGGCTCGCTGATCTCGCTGTTCATCTCCAAGTGGATGGCGAAGATGAGCACCGGCACGCAGATCATCACCCAGCCCCGCACCCGCCATGAGCAATGGCTGTTGCAGACGGTCGAAGAGCTATCCCGCGAAGCCGGCATCAAGATGCCCGAGGTGGGTATCTTCCCGGCTTACGAGGCCAATGCCTTTGCCACCGGCTGGAACCGCAACGACGCCTTGGTCGCCGTGTCGCAAGGCTTGCTCGAGCGTTTCTCGCCCGATGAAGTCCGCGCGGTGCTGGCCCACGAAATCGGCCACGTCGCCAACGGTGACATGGTCACCCTGGCGCTGGTGCAGGGCGTGGTAAACACCTTCGTCATGTTCTTTGCGCGGATCATCGGCAACTTTGTCGACAAGGTGATCTTCAAGAACGAAGAAGGCCGCGGTATCGCCTACTACGTCGCGACCATCGTTGCCGAGCTGATCCTGGGCATTCTGGCGAGCATGATCGTCATGTGGTTCTCGCGCCGCCGCGAGTACCGCGCCGACGAAGCCGGCGCTCGCCTGGCCGGCACCGGCGCCATGATCGCTGCCCTGCAGCGCCTGCGCGTCGAGCAAGGCATGCCGGTGCACATGCCCGACACGCTGAAGGCCTTCGGCATCAATGGCGGCCTCAAGCAGGGCCTGGCTGGTCTGCTGATGAGCCACCCGCCGCTGGAAGAGCGTATCGAAGCGCTGCGCCAACGCGGTTGATAACCGCCGGGCCGCTGCCAAATGCAGCGGCCTGGCACGTTACATCTCGGACCGCTTCAGCGGTGCAAGTGATACACCCGCTCCAACAAGCTGCTCACGCCGGCCTGACTGTACTTAGGGCTTTCGGCAATGATCTGGTGAGTCCCCAGCGCATCAACCTGCCAACCTGCATAGCCTTCCCGCACTTCACGCTCAGCCACCGAAAACGGCGGACCGTCGATACGTGCCTGATCGTACTCAAGGGTCACCAGCAAGCCTTGGGCGCCAGCTGGCAAGCCGTTGCCAAGCAACTGCAGATAGCTGCTACGCATTTCCTGCGGCAAGGCAATTAGCGCCGCACGGTCATACAGCCCGGCGCACTCGGCCAGGTCAGCCGCCTGCAAGTCGAAGATATCGCCACACCAAAGCTCGATTTCCCCGCTGCGCCAGACCTCGAACTGGCCCTGACGGGACACCTCTGGCTGCAGCCCGTTGCCGGCAAAAAACGCCTCGATTGCCTGAGCGGACAGCTCTACTCCACGCACCTGATGGCCCTGCCCGGCGAGCCAGAGCAGATCCAGGCTCTTGCCACACAGCGGCACCAGCACCCGGCTACCAGGCGCCAGTTGCAGGGCCGGCCAATGCGCCTGCAAATAGGGATTTACCTGGCTCTGGTGAAAACCGATCTGGTTGTCTGCCCACTTCTTGTGCCAAAACGCAGCCTGCATGCTTCCTCCTGGTTTTTCGATCAGTCACTGCAAAAACTTATATTGGAAGTCGATCTGAATCTGCTCGAAGATGGCCTCATCTTAGCCTTCAGGACCACCGCCATGTTGCCCAGCCTGTTTATTTCCCACGGCTCTCCAATGCTGGCCTTGCAACCTGGGGCCAGCGGGCCGGCCCTGGCCAGGCTGGCCCGCGAGCTGCCTCGACCTAAAGCCATCGTACTGGTCTCGGCCCATTGGGAGAGCCGCGAGCTGCTGGTCATGAGCAACCCGCAGCCAGCGACCTGGCACGACTTCGGTGGCTTCCCGCCAGCGCTGTATGCCGTTGAATACCCGGCACCGGGTGCGCCCGAGCTGGCCAGCCAGATCAGCCAGCAACTGAGCGCTGCCGGCCTGCCAGCGCGGCTTGATGACCAGCGTCCGTTCGACCATGGCGCCTGGGTACCGCTGTCGCTGATGTACCGCGAGGCCGATATTCCCGTAGTACAGGTGTCGCTGCCCAGCCACGCCGGGCCGGAGCTGCAACAGCGCGTCGGTCAGGCACTGGCCGCGTTGCGCGCAGACGGCATCCTGCTGATCGGCTCAGGCAGCATCACCCATAACCTCGGCGAGCTGGACTGGCACGCTGGGCCAGATGCTGTAGAGCCCTGGGCGCTGGCGTTTCGCGACTGGATCGTGGCCAGGCTGGAGGCGGATGACCGCCCTGCCCTGCTTGACTACCGGCGCCAGGCACCGCACGCGGTACGCAACCACCCGAGCGATGAGCACCTGCTGCCGTTGTTTTTCGCGATGGGTGCAGGGGCGCGCCTTGGCGTGGTCCATCAAGGCTTCACCCTCGGTGCGCTGGGCATGGACATCTATCGCTTCGATTGAGCCTGGGCGTTTTTCAGGCAAAAAAAATCCCCGAATCAATCGGGGATTTTTTTTAGTGCGCCAGGATCAATCCTCGCGATAGCGGCGCAGCTTGAGCTGCTTACCGGCTACGCGGGTGTCCTTGAGCTTGGTCAGCAGACGCTCCAGACCATCTTCTGGCAGCTCGACCAGGCTGAAGCTGTCGCGCACCTGGATACGGCCGATAGCATCGCGGGCCAATCCGCCTTCGTTGAGGATCGCGCCGAGCAGGTTCTTGGCGGCGATGCCGTCACGAGCACCCAGAGCGGTACGGCAACGCACACGGCCTTCGGCCAGTGGCATTGGCGCACGGCGCTCACGGTCGCCACGGTCGCTGCTGCTGCGCTCGCCACGATCAGGGCGGTCGCTACGCTCGGTACGCTCGCCACGCGGGGCACCGGTTGGTACCAGCGGCTGCTCGCGCTCAACCGAAGCCAGGTCCAGCGGCTGACCGTTGGTGGCTTTGCTCAGCAGGGCGGAAGCCAGGGCACGCGGGGTGCATTCCAGCGAAGCGGTCAGGCGGTCGAACAGGTCGCCGTGGGTGGTTTCTGCTTCGGCTACCAGTGGCGCCAGGCTTGCGGTCAGCTTCTTGATGCGCGCATCGAGCACAGCTTGTGGGCCAGGCAGACGGGCTTCAGCAACTTTCTGACCGGTCACACGCTCGATAACCTGCAGCATGCGGCGCTCACGTGGAGTCACCAGCAGCAGTGCACGGCCTTCGCGACCGGCACGGCCAGTACGGCCGATACGGTGAACGTAGGACTCTGGGTCGTACGGCATATCCACGTTGAACACGTGGGTGATGCGCGGTACGTCCAGACCACGGGCAGCGACGTCGGTAGCGACGACGATGTCCAGGCGGCCATCCTTGAGCGACTCGATGACGCGCTCACGCTGGTTCTGGGCGATGTCGCCGTTCAGCGCGGCAGCCTTATAGCCTTTAGCTTCAAGGGCGGCAGCGAGATCCAGGGTGGCTTGCTTGGTACGCACGAAGGCGATCAGGGCATCGAACTCTTCGACTTCCAGCAGGCGCAGTACGGCAGCGATCTTCTGGTCAGCGTGAACCATCAGGTGAGCCTGATCAATCGCGGTGACGGTCTGAGTCTTGCTCTGGATCTTGACGTGTTTCGGCTCGCGCAGATGACGCTCGGCGATGCTGCGGATCGACGACGGCAGGGTCGCAGAGAACAGCACGGTCTGGCGAGTCGGCGGCAGGGCCTCGAAGATGACTTCGAGGTCGTCCATGAAGCCCAGCTTGAGCATCTCGTCGGCTTCGTCCAGCACCAGGTGCTGAACAGTCGACAGGACTTTCTCGTCGCGACGCAGGTGGTCGCACAGACGGCCTGGGGTCGCTACGACGATCTGAGCACCATTGCGAATGGCACGCAGCTGTGGGCCCATCGGGGCGCCACCGTACACAGCGACTACATTGATACCCGGCGTTTGTTTGGCGTAGGTTTCGAATGCGGTAGCAACTTGCAGCGCCAACTCACGGGTTGGCGCCAGGATCAGGGCTTGCGGTTCGCGCTTGCTCACATCGATGCGATTCAGGATCGGCAGAGCGAAGGCAGCGGTTTTACCGGTGCCGGTCTGCGCCTGGCCGATCATGTCATGACCGTCGAGGATGATCGGGATCGACTGATGCTGAATGGCGGACGGCTCTTCGTAGCCGGTGGCCATTACAGCAGCAACAATGTTCGGGTTAAGTCCGAGAGCGGCGAATCCGCCGGTTTCCTGGGTCATGGGTCTGCCTCTATGTGCATCCGCAAAGACCCATGCTCCAAAACTGCACATGCCTTGAAAGACCCAAAGGTCACCCAGGCAGTTTTGGCGGCGGGGATTTGCGAAAACGATTGAAAAAGAAATACTTGAGAAGGTCCGACTAGCGGACGTGCAGCCGAAGCTGGACTCGGAGGATTTGCACCACCTGATTTTGCGGCCCGCTAAAAGACCGGCGCGTACTATACCCGAAATCCTTGATTACGGTGAAATTTTTTTCTCGACCGTGGTGGGGTGGGTAGCTGGCCAGGGATTATGGCTGAATCGGTTCGGCTTTTGCGGGTGGCAGGATGAAGAATTGTAGTGTGCAGGCAATTCGGGGGGCATGCGCCCCGAAGGCCTCAGGTCGCCGGGCGAATCGTCTTGATCAGGTACTCAAGGCTATACCCCAACTGCGGCGCCAACGCCTCGGCCCGCGCGCGCAACTCGTCGATCTGCAATTCCTGATCGAATTCGGCTGGCACCAGCACCACGACATTGCCCTCCTTCACCGGCAACTCCCAATAATGCCGGTGGTAGAGTCCACGCAGCAGCGCCGCACCCAGCGGCTTGCCGTCATCGCCGGCCCACTGGTTGATCACCAGCCAACCGCCTGGGTTTAGCTGCTGCTGACACTGCTCGAGGAAATTCCAGGCCAGATGCGCCACTCCCGGCCCATGGTCGGTATACAGGTCGACAAAGATCAGGTCAGCCTTCTCGGCCGTCGGCAGCAACTCGACCGCATCACCAATGCGCACATACAGCCGCGGGTCATCGTCCAGACCGAGGTATTCCATGGCCAGCCGCGGTACATCCGGGCGCAGCTCGATGGCTTCGACGTCATCCAACGGCAGGAACTTCAGGCACGCCTGGGTCAGCGTACCCGCACCCAGGCCGAGAAACAGCGCGCTCTCGGGCAGCTCATGGCACAGCGCGCCGATCAGCATCGCCCGGGTGTAGTCGTATTCAAGCCAGCTAGGGTCAGCGGTAAACACGCAGCTTTGCTCGATGGCCTCACCGAATTCGAGAAAACGATAATCCTCGACCTCGTAAACGCTGACGATGCCATAGGCATCCTCGACCCGAGCCAGCAGCCGCTCTTCCCGCTCGTTAGTCATTACCACTCCCGCTGCACCGCGCACAAAAGCGCCATTGTCCGTCAATGCCTGCGGTGCAACAAGCACGCCGCCACCTGATACCATGAGCCATTGCCCATAACAGCCATAACGAGCCCGTGATGAACCAACCCTGGAGCCCTGAAAGCTGGCGTGCCCTGCCCATCCAGCAGCAGCCGAGCTACCCCGATGCCGCGCACCTGGCCAAGGTCGAGCAGACCCTCGCCAGCTATCCGCCGCTGGTGTTTGCCGGTGAAGCGCGCGAGCTGCGCCGGCAATTCGCCGAGGTCACCCAGGGCCGGGCGTTTCTGCTGCAGGGCGGCGATTGCGCCGAGAGCTTTGCCGAGTTTTCCGCCGCGAAGATCCGCGACACCTTCAAGGTGCTGCTGCAGATGGCCATCGTCATGACCTTTGCGGCCGGTTGCCCGGTGGTCAAGGTCGGGCGCATGGCCGGGCAGTTCGCCAAGCCGCGTTCGGCCGGTGACGAGACCATCGGCCAGGTGACCTTGCCAGCGTATCGCGGCGACATCGTCAACGGCATTGGCTTCGACGCACCCAGCCGCATCCCCGACCCCGAGCGCTTGCTGCAGGCGTATCACCAGTCCACCGCCAGCCTCAACCTGTTGCGCGCGTTCGCCCAGGGCGGCTTTGCCGACCTGCATCAGGTGCACAAGTGGAACCTCGACTTCATCGCCAACTCAGCCCTTGCCGACAAGTACCACCAGCTCGCCGACCGCATCGACGAGACCCTGGCGTTCATGCGCGCCTGTGGGCTGGACAGCGCGCCGCAGCTGCGCGAAACCAGTTTCTTCACCGCCCACGAAGCGCTGCTGCTGAACTACGAACAGGCGTTTGTACGCAGCGACAGCCTGACCGGCGATTTCTATGACTGCTCAGCGCACATGCTGTGGATCGGCGACCGCACCCGCCAGCTCGATGGCGCGCATGTCGAGTTTCTGCGCGGAGTGCACAACCCGATCGGGGTCAAGGTTGGCCCGAGCATGGACCCTGAGGAGTTGATTCGGCTGATCGATGTGCTCAACCCGAGCAACGATCCAGGCCGTCTGAACCTGATCGTGCGCATGGGCGCAGGCAAGGTCGGCACACACCTGCCGGGGCTGATCCGTACGGTAGAGCGCGAAGGCCGCCAGGTGCTGTGGAGCTGCGACCCGATGCACGCCAACACGATCAAGGCCAGCAGCGGCTACAAGACCCGCGACTTTGCGCAGATCCTCGAAGAGGTGAAGCACTTCTTCCAGGTTCATCAGGCCGAAGGCTCGTACGCTGGCGGCATTCACATCGAGATGACCGGGCAGAACGTCACCGAGTGCATTGGCGGTGCGCGACCGATCACCGAAGACGGCTTGTCCGATCGCTACCACACCCACTGCGACCCGCGGCTGAATGCCGACCAGTCGCTGGAGTTGGCATTCCTCATCGCCGAAACCCTCAAACAGGTCCGTCGCTGACCTGCTCCGCGCAGTCACTGCCAGCCAGTGACTGCGCGACCGGCTTACAGCTCGTAAGCCAGCAGCACGGCGCACACCACCAAAAAGCCACAGAACATCATGCGCAGCACGCGCTCGGGCAAGGCGTGCGCGAGCTTCACGCCCCAACTGATGCTGAGCAGCCCGCCCACGGCCAGGGCAGCGCCCATCTGCCAGTCAACACTGTGGTGCAGGCCGTAGGTGAGCAAAGTCACCGAGGTGCTCGGTGCCGCCAATGCTAGCGACAGGCCCTGGGCGACTACCTGAGTGGTGCCGAACACACTGGTCAGTACCGGTGTGGCAACCACCGCGCCGCCAACCCCGAACAGCCCGCCCATGGTCCCGGCAAAACAGCCGAGCACACCCAGCCACGGCCACGGATAACGCAACTGGCTGCTGGCCGGTGCGGTGCGCATGAACATCCGCGCCAGGTTCCACACCACCAACGCCAGCAAAAAGCCGACAAAGCCCAGGCGCATCGAATGGGCATCGATGCCGACCGCCCAGATCGAGCCCAGCCAGGCGAACAGCAGACTGCACAGCGACAACGGCAAGGCGTAGCGCAGTTCGATGCGATTGCGCTGGTTGTAGCGCCACAGCGCCAGCAGCACATTCGGCACCACCATCACCAGCGCGGTGCCTTGCGCGAGTTGTTGGTCCAGACCAAACAGTACGCCCAGCGCCGGGATCGCGATCAAGCCGCCACCGATGCCGAACAACCCGCCCACCGTGCCCAATGCAGCGCCCAGTACGATATACAGCAACCACTCGATCATCAGGGCCTCATCTGCCTGTTACACAATGTGTACATGCTAACCACTGCGGGCTGGTAGGGAAACGCACAGCAGCGCACAATGGCTTTGCGTATCTCGCACAAGCAGAGCCTGAATGAACCCCGATGCCCTTACCGAACAGCTGAGCCTGTTCCTCGACGTGCTCGACACCGGCAGTTTTTCCGCCGCGTCCAGGCGCCATCCCCTGACCCCATCAGCCGTAGCTCGGCGCATCGACAGTCTCGAGGCAGCAGTGGGCAGCCGGCTGTTCGTGCGCAGCACCCATGCTGTACGCGTGACTCCCGCCGGCAAGGCCTTTGCCGAACGCGCGCGACGCATCATCGAAGAGCTGCGCCTGGCCCGCGCCGAAGCGGTCTCGCTGAGCAACGCCCCTGAGGGGCTGATCCGCATCGACGCCCCGGCCGCCTTCGGCCGCCTGCACCTGGCCCCGGCGATTGCCGACTTTCTCGCGGCGTATCCCGGGCTGGACGTGCGCCTGCGCCTGATCGACAGCTTCGTCGACCTGCACGGCAGCCACCTGGGCGAGGTCGATCTGGTGTTGCGCGCCGGCCCCTTGGCCGACACTCGCCTGGTTGCTACACCACTGGCCTACATGGTCCGCGTGGCCTGCGCCAGCCCGGCGTATCTGACCAACCGTGGCCTGCCCAACTGCCCCAGCGAACTACCAGAGCACGACGGCCTCGACTGGGACGGCCTGGCGCCACCGTTTGCCTGGCGCTTCAACGTCGACGGCCAACTGCGCCTGTATCGGCCCAGCCGCATGCGCATGTCGGCCAACAACGCCGAGACCCTGCTGTGCGGCGCCCTGGCCGGTTTGGGCGTGGCACACCTGCCGACCTGGCTGATCAGCGAGCACCTGCTGCGCGGCGACCTGGTGCCGTTATTCTGCCAAAACGGCCTGCCTGCAGCCGAGACCAGCGGTATCTATGCATTACGCCTGGAACATGAAACGAACTCTCGCAGCCGCTTGCTGCTCGAATTCCTCAAGAGCCGGTTCAGTCCGTTGCCGCCGTGGGATCTTGCCCTGCGCAGCGAATTACGCTGGTAGTGAGCGCGCCAGCTATCAGCGTGCTAGATTTTAAATCTGAAGAATTCAAGGACCTGCATGAACGCCGACACTAAAGCCCCCTGCGACGAGCTGCTGCTGAACAACCAGGTCTGTTTTGCCCTGCACTCGACCTCGTTGCTGATGACCAAGGTTTACAAGCCCTTGCTGCAGGCGCTTGGCCTGACCTATCCGCAATACCTGGCGATGCTGGTGTTGTGGGAGCAGGACGGCCTGACCGTAGGTGAGATCAGCAATCGCCTGCTGACCGACCCTGGCTCGCTGACCCCGCTGCTCAAACGCCTGGAAAGCGAGGGCCTGCTCAAGCGCACCCGCAGCCGCGAGGATGAACGGGTGGTACTGGTGCAACTGACCGACAAGGGCCATGCCCTGCATGAGGATGCCAAGCGCGTGCCGCAGTGCATTCTGCAGGCAAGCGGGCGCAGCCTGGAGCGGCTCCAGCAGTTGCAGGCCGAACTGTTGGACCTGCGCGCCAGCCTGCAAAAAGCCGTATAGCAACTAGGCTGTGACAGCCGCTCCGACAAACGGTCAGCTATTTATCTTGCGCACTAACTAATTGCGCGCTAATTTAAATCCCACACCAACCAGCGCCACGGCGCGCAGCACATTACGCGAGGCTAGTCATGCAAAAGGTCACTCCGCTGTACATTGCCCAAGCCACTTCTACCGGTGGTCGTGATGGCAAATCCCGCTCGGACGACGGCAAGCTCGAAGTCAAACTGAGCACGCCGAAAGAGCTCGGCGGCGCCGGCGGCGAAGGCAGCAATCCCGAGCAGCTGTTCGCTGCCGGCTACTCGGCCTGCTTCATCGGTGCCCTGAAGTTTGTCGCGGGCCAGGCCAAGCAACCGTTGCCAGCAGACACCACGATCACCGCCAAGGTCGGCATTGGCCAGATTCCCGGTGGCTTTGGCCTGGACATCGACCTGGAGATCAACCTGCCCGGCCTGGAACAAGCCGCAGCGCAGGAGCTGGTCGACAAGGCACACCAGGTCTGCCCGTACTCCAATGCCACCCGCGGCAACGTCGATGTACGCTTGCATGTGAACGTCTGAGTAATCTTCAGGCATAAAAAAACCCGGCCAGCGCCGGGTTTTTTTGCGTTCGGCAGAAGTGATTACTTCTTCGAACGGCCTTTGAAGCTACCGTCACGGGTGTCGATATCGATCATTTCGTCGATTTCGATGAAGTCAGCAACCTGAACTTCAGTACCGTTGGACAGTTTGGCAGGCTTCATGACCTTGCCCGAAGTGTCGCCACGCGCCGAGTTCTCGGTGTAGACAACTTTACGGCTGATGGTGGTCGGCAGTTCAACCGAAACCAGACGGTCTTCGAAGAACACCGCTTCGCAGACGTCTTCCATGCCTTCTTCGATGTACGGCAGAACGGCCTCGATGTCTTCGGCGTTCAGCTCGTACATGGTGTAGTCGCTGGTGTCCATGAAGGTGTACGAGTCACCGCTGATGAACGACAGGGTCGCTTCTTTGCGATCGAGGATCACGTCGTCCAGCTTGTCGTCTGCACCGTATACGGTTTCAGTCTTGTAGCCGGTCAGCAGGTTTTTCAGCTTGGTCTTCATGATCGCGCTGTTACGGCCCGACTTGGTGAACTCAGCTTTCTGAACCAGCCACGGATCGTTATCGATGCGCAGAACGGTACCGGGTTTGATTTCTTTACCAGTTTTCATTGCGAAATATCCGAATCTGGATGGATTTATAAAAATCGAGGCCGCGTATCATAGCGAATTTCGGCAAAAGTGTACTAGCGCTGTGGCGAGGTCCGGCTGAGCGGCTTGCGCGACAGCCCATTCGCGGGCATGGGTTTGCAGTTCGTCCCAGTGTGGCTGCAGCGCTTGCCAGGCCTGGCCCATGTCGCCGTCGATGTTCCATGCCCGCCACAATGCGGTCAGCGCCACGCTGGCCGGGTCTGACAGACCCTGGCGATAGAGCGCCAGGAACGCTTCGAGTTTTTCCCAGTGGGCATTCTCGTCCTGGACGTAGATATGCCACAGCATCGGCACACCGGACCACTGCGCACGCACGAACGAATCTTCACCACGCACGGCATTGAAGTCGCAGGCCCACAGCAGCTTGTCGTAATCACCCTGACTGACGAATGGCACCACCTGCACAGTCAGCGCGCCGCGCTGATGCAGCGCACCCGGCGCCAGCGTGGCAACCTCGAGCCAGGCCGCCAGGTCCGCCAGAATCCGCCCTTGTGGCACCAGCAAGTGAGTCGCTTGCGGCCCTGCCGCCAGCGCCTGCAGCCAACTGCCCAACTGGCGGTTCTCATAAGCGAACAGCGACAGCAGCCGGCTGCCGGATGCGACCTGCACGCCCAGCCCTGCCAAAAACTCTGCCCGTTGCTTTGGCGCTGACTGCAGGCTGTCGCGGCTCGCCAGCAAACCGGCCTCGCGCAGCAGGCCGCCGGTCCTGGCGGTGAAACCCGGGAAGAAAAACACCTTGCGCAGGCCGTTGGGCTGGGGCGACGGCAAACCGTGGCAACCCTCGACCCAGTCTTCGGCGCTCAGGTACTCGAGGTTCAGCCACAACGGCGGCGTCGCTTGCGCGCTCATCGCTTCGATGTAGGCCGGGGGCAGTTGGCAGGCAAAAGCACCGATCACCACCTCGGCTGGTGTAGTGGCCGGCCATGCCGCCGGCCAATGGCGCACATCGACACCCTCGTGCCACTGCTGCTCGGCGTTGGCGTCAGCGGCTGGGCACAGCGGCACGAAGGCGTTCAGGTCGTCGACCCACAAGCGAACAGCCAGGCCATGTTCAGCCACCAGTTGCCGGGCCAGGCGCCAGGTCACGCCGATATCACCGTAGTTATCCACAACGGTGCAAAAGATATCCCAGCTGGCTTTCATCGCCGCTCCCATGCTGCGCGGTAAAACCCGCGATTTTGCGGATAAACGCCTGCCGACAAAAGCACCGCGCTGAATATTTGTCGGCGGCCATGCGACAATGCTCGCCACCCCGCCCTGCCAGGAGGCCGCCATGTACCGCCGCCGTGAACTGAAGATTACCCTCAAGCCCGTGCAACTGGTGCTGTGTATTGCCTTCGGCCTGTGGCTTGGCGCCGTCGCGATTGCCGTGAGCCTGTGGCTGGCGGCGCGGTTGTGGCCCGAACACGTGCAGCCGGTCGCTCAGGTGCTGGCACCGGCAATCGTAGCGCCGGCACCGGCCGCAGCCGGCGATGCCCAGGCGCAGATGTTCGAGCGCTACAAGGACATTCTGCACAACCAGGAAGCCGAGCAGGCCGCCGCAGCCGCGCAGGGCAACCCGCGTAACCTGAACAAGCCCAAGTGCCAGTTCTGGCTGCAGCAGAATCGCACCGCGCCGACCGACAAGAGCCAGGCCAACGTACTCGAGTTCTGTTACTGATGCTGAACAAGAATGAAGTCCTCAGCGCCATCGTCACTGCCCTCGAAGCCGACGTCGAGGCACTGCGGCGGGCCGCGCAGATCGCCTATGAAGCCGCCACCGCCGAAGAGAACAAGGCCGAGAACAAGTACGACACCCTCGGCCTCGAGGCTTCTTACCTGGCAACCGGCCAGGCCCGTCGCGCTGCCGAGATCCGCCAGGCGCTGCTGACCTATCAACAGTTGGTGCTGCGTGACTATGACCCCGCACGCGGCATTCAGATCAGCAGCCTGGTCACCCTCGAAGACGAACAAGGCGATCAGCGTCGGGTGTTCATTGGCCCGGAGGGCGCCGGTCTGAAGATTGGCCACGGGCCGCAGCAGGTGACCGTGATCACCCCGCGCTCACCACTGGGGCAAGTGTTGATCGGCAAGCGGCTGGACGATGAAGTGAGCCTGGTGGTGGCAGGCGTGGCCCAGGTGTCCGCCGTGGTTGCTGTCGTCTAAAGCAGCTCCAGCGCATCAAAGGCGCTGGCCAGGCCCTGCTCGGCAAACTGCTCGACGACAAAGTCGATGAACGCGCGGGTCTTGCCCGGCAGCAGCTTGTGCCCAGCGTAGTAAACGCTGATGTTGCCATCGTCCACGTACCAGTCCGGTAGCACCCGTTGCAGCAGGCCAGCGCGCAGGTACGGCACAGCAAACGGCAGGCTGACCAAGGCAATCCCTAGGCCTTGCTGGGCCACCGCGCAGGCAGCATCGGAGTCGCTCATGGTCATGGCCTGACGCAACTGCAGCGGTCGTTGCTCACGCCCGCGACTGGTCAATGGCCAGGCCCGCACGCGGCCGGTCTGCGGCGAGCGGATAAGAATGCCGGGCAACTCGAGCAGATCTTCCGGCTGATTGATCGCGGCGCGCCCTTGAATAAACCCAGGCGCCGCGACCAGCACCCGATGCGCTGGAGTCAACCGCCGCGCCACCACCCCCGGCGGCAGCTCGAAGCCGCCGCCGATGGCCGCATCGAAGCCCTGGCCGATCAGGTCGACCTGGCGGTTGTCGAAGTGCCAATCCGGCGTGATCGCCGGGAAGCGCTGCAAGAACTCACCCAGCAGCGGCAGCACGTACAGGCGGCCGAACACCGTGCCCATGCTCACCCGCAACAGCCCCGCCGGCTGCCCCTGCGCGCTGGCCAGGTTGGCCATTGCCGACTGGATAGTGCCGAAGCTGTCCTTGACCTCGCTTAAAAAGCGTTGGCCGGCTTCGGTCAGGGTCAGCTTGCGGGTGCTGCGCTGAAACAGCCGCACACCCAGGCGCGACTCCAGCTGGGCAACGTTCTTGCCCACTGCGGCCGGAGTCAGGCGCAGCCGCCGAGCCGCTTCGGCGAAGCTGCCAACCTCGGCGCTGCGGATAAAGCATTCCAGCGTACTGAATGACTCGATGGCCATGATTAGCAACCCAGGGTTTACTCTGCTGATAGTGATTAGCATCTTATCAGTAGCTAATCGGCAGCGGATACTGCGCCCATGCCAAGGCCTTTCGCCTTGCCCACTAGCAGGAGTTCGCCCATGTCCAGTTCCCTCACCCTCACCGGCAAAGTCGCTTTGGTCCAAGGCGGTTCGCGTGGCATCGGTGCAGCCATCGTGCGCCGCCTGGCGCTGCAAGGCGCACAGGTGGCCTTCACCTACGTCAGCTCCGCCGGGCCTGCCCAGGCCTTGGCCGAAGAGATAAATAGCGCCGGCGGCAAGGCCTTGGCGCTGCGCGCAGACAGCGCCGATGCCAGCGCCGTCCAGCAAGCGGTAAAGAACACCGTCGACGCCTTCGGCAGGCTGGATATCCTGGTCAACAACGCCGGCGTGCTCGCCGTTGCACCCGTCGCCGAGTTCGATCTGGCCGAGTTCGACCGCATGCTCGCGGTCAACGTGCGCAGCGTGTTCGTCGCCAGTCAGGCTGCAGCGCCGCACCTGGGCCAGGGCGGGAGGATCATCAATATCGGCAGCACCAATGCCGAGCGCATGCCGTTTGCCGGCGGCGCCCCGTATGCCATGAGCAAGTCAGCGCTGGTTGGCCTGACCAAAGGCCTGGCACGCGACCTCGGCCCGCAGGGCGTGACCGTCAACAACGTGCAGCCAGGGCCAGTGGATACCGACATGAACCCGGCCGATGGCGACTTTGCCGACAGCCTGATCCCGTTGATGGCCGTCGGCCGTTATGGCCACGCCGAGGAAATCGCCAGCTTTGTCGCCTATCTGGCCGGCCCCGAAGCGGGCTACATCACCGGCGCCAGCCTGACCGTGGATGGCGGCTTTTCGGCCTGAGTACCTGCCCCGTTGCGCCAGACAGCGCGACGGGGTCGCCTGGTAATCGCTACCATGCAGCAATTGAATTGGGATGGGGCCAACGCAGCCCCAATACTCGATGTACTTTTTACTGCCAGCAAAGGACCTGCCATGCCCTCCCCGACCTTGAGTCGCGCCCTCATCCTGCTGATGGCGACCGCCACCGGCCTGGCCGTTGCCAGCAACTATTACGCGCAACCTTTGCTGCACAGCATCGCCGAACAGTTTGGCCTGAGCACAGCCAGCGCCGGCACCATCGTCATCGCTGCGCAGCTTAGCTACGGCGCCGGCCTGCTGCTGCTGGCGCCGCTGGGCGACATGTTCGAGCAACGGCGGCTGATCGTGTGCATGATTGCCATCGCCACGGTCGGCCTGGTCATCAGTGCCTGCGCCCCGAACCTGGCCTGGTTGCTGGTCGGCACCACGCTGACCGGATTGTTTTCGGTGGTGGCGCAGATTCTGGTGCCGATGGCCGCCAGCCTGGCCGCCCCCGAACAACGCGGCCGCGCGGTCGGCACCTTGATGAGCGGGCTGCTGCTGGGAATCCTGCTGGCGCGCACCGCTGCGGGCTTCATGGCCGAGCTGGGCGGCTGGCGCAGCATCTATGTGCTGGCGGCAGTGTTGATGGCGATCAGCGCCATCGCGCTATACCGCAGCCTGCCGCAGCACAAGAGCCACGCTGGGCTGAAATACCCGGCACTGATTGGCTCGGTGTTTCGCCTGTTCGCCGAAGAGCCGGTGCTGCGCCTGCGCTCGTTGCTGGGGCTGTTGGCGTTCAGCCTGTTTGCGTTGTTCTGGACCCCACTGGCGTTTTTGCTGGTGCGCGAGCCCTACCACTATGGCGAGGCGGCCATCGGCCTGTTTGGCCTGGCCGGGGCTGCCGGTGCCCTGGCAGCGAACTGGGCCGGGCGCCTGGCCGACCGCGGCAAGGGTGCCCTCGGCACTACCGTGGGCCTGAGTGCGCTGGTGCTGTCGTGGCTGCCACTGGGTTTTGCCGAACAGTCGCTGGTGGCCCTGCTGATCGGTGTGTTGCTGCTTGATCTGGCGGTACAACTGGTACATGTCAGCAACCAGAACGCCGTGATCAGCCTGCGTCCCGAGGCCCGCACCCGGCTCAATGCCGGCTACATCACCTGCTACTTCATCGGCGGCGCGCTGGGCTCACTGCTGGGGACGCAGTTGTTCGAGTACAGCGGCTGGAAAGCCATCGTCGTCGCCGGGATCCTGATCGGCACGCTGGCCTTGCTGGTGTGGGTTCTGGCCGAGCGCAGGCGCAAGCTGCAGCCGCCACGCCCGTCGGCTGCCGCGAGCTGAATTATCTGCCAGCTCAATCGTTTCTCTGAACGGGCGCCTCTGAAATAGGGGCGCCCGGCGCTGCTGCGCCTGCTACCATGGCGCCCCTTTTTCGCCTGCCTGGCGCAACACCAGCAGGCTGCCCGCTGCCGCTGCCACGCCCCGCCTGCCCTCGGCGCAGCGGTGCCGCGCGCGCGTTTTTCCAGGAGCCCTGCATGACCTCGCTTCGCCCTCGCCTGCCCCTGAGCCTGCTCAGCCTTGGCCTTGCTCTGCACAGCGGGCAGGCCCTCGCTGACGGCGTGACCCTGGCGCCGTTGCAGGTGACCGATGTTTCCGCCAGCGACGGTTATCAGGTGCGCCAGGCGCAGGTCGGCGGCTGGCAGCCAGCGGCGCTGCTCGACACCCCGGCCTCGATCAGCGTATTCAGCCAGCAACTGCTGGAAGACCGCCAGGTGCGCAAGCTCAGCGAAGTGCTGCAAAGCGATGCCTCGGTGGGCGAAAGCTATGCGCCGATTGGCTACTACGAAAACTTCAACGTGCGCGGCTTCGAGCTCAATGCTGCCAGCAGCTACAAGATCAACGGCCAGACCATCGCCGGCGAGCAGAACGTCGCACTGGAGAACAAGCAGCAGGTGGAACTGCTCAAGGGCTTGTCCGGTTTGCAGAGTGGCGTCTCCGAGCCGGGCGGCCTGATCAATTACGTGACCAAACGCGCCGCCGATGTGCGCAGCGTCAGCGTCTCGACCAACGAACACGGCGAGCGCTATCTGGCCACTGACGTTGGCGGCTGGTTCGGCAGCGAGCGCCAGTTCGGCCTGCGCGCCAACCTCGCCCACGAGGACATTCGCTCGTATGTCGACCACGCCGACGGCAAGCGTGATTTTGCCTCGTTGGCGTTTGACTGGCAGATCAGCAGCAACGCCACCTTGCAGCTGGACGCCGAGTATCAGCACCGCGAGCAGCGCTCAGTGCCGGGTTATCAGCTGCTTGGTGGCAGCGCAGTGCCGCATGGGGTCGATCCGAGTGATCGGCTTGCTTATCAGCAATGGGCCAAGCCCGTGCAGAACGATTCGCTGAACCTTGGCGGGCGCTTCGAGTACCGCTTCAATGACGACTGGAGCGGCACGCTGAGTGCTTCGCGCAGCAAGGTGGTGATTGATGACTACAGTGCATTTGCCTGGGGCAGTGAAGATGGCATGCAGTCGCATTTCAGCCCAGACGGCGACTATGACATCTACGACTACCGCAGCCCGGACGACACCCGTCGTACCGATGAGGCGCAGGCGATGCTCAATGGGCGCTTCGATGCGTTGGGGTTAGGTCATGAGTTGACCGTCGGCACCAGCGCCCAACGGCGCACCGTGGACCAGCGCCCGTACTACAACATCGATGTCGGCAACGGCAACATCGAAACGGGTGCGCCAGCAGCCAACCCGTCAGATTTGCCGGTTGGCGCCAGCCAACGCCGCCTGGATAGCCGCCAATACGGTGTGTTCTTCAGTGACCGCATCACTTTCAATGAGCACTGGCAAACCGTGCTCGGTGCTCGCGAAGTGCGCCTGGATGAGAAGGCCTGGCTCGAGACCGGTGAACTCAACCGCCATACTCAGCAATACCAGTTGCTCCCAAACGCCGCGCTGATCTACAAGCCGCAACCTGACACCACCGTCTACGCCAGCTACTCCAAAGGCCTTTCGGCCGGGGGCACGGCACCGTGGTTCACCAGCAACCTCGGCGAAATCCTCGCCCCGACGCTCTCAAGGCAACTGGAACTGGGCATCAAGCATGACTGGCAAGGCATGAGCTTCAGCGCTGCGCTGTTCCAGATCCGCCAGGCCTACCAGTACGCTCGCCCTGAGGTCGGTGGCTTTACCTACGTCCAGCAAGGCCAGCAAAAAAACACCGGCCTGGAGCTCGGCGCCAGCGGTTGGGCCACCTCGAAGTTGCAACTCCAAGCCAGCGTCGCAGCTATTCGCGCGCGGGTCGAAGACAGCGGCACCGACGCTTACGAAGGCCACCAGGCGATCAACGTGCCGAAGGTGCGCGCCGCGCTGCACGCCGAATACACCCTGCCGGTGCCCGGCCTGGCCCTGCTCGGCGGCGCCCGTTACAGCGCCAGTAAGTACGCCAGCCAGGCCGGTAACGTCGAAGTCGGCGGCTACACCGTGTTCGATCTCGGCAGCCGCTACCGCACAGCCATCGGCGGCTATGACACGGTACTGCGCCTGACCGTCGACAACCTGTTCGACAAGCGCTACTGGCGCGACACTGGCGATTATCTGGGCGACAACTACCTGTTCCAGGGCGCCCCGCGTACGGCTCGGTTGTCGGCTTCGGTAAGTTTTTAACCCAGCGTCGACCTGCATGCGGTCATCAACCGCATGCAGGTGAAGTACAGCCCGCCAAACCGCGCCCAAAACAAAAAGCCCCCGAACTTTTCAGTTCGAGGGCTTCTCGTAGAATGTGGCGGTGAAGAAGGGATTTGAACCCTTGATACGATTTCTCGTATACACACTTTCCAGGCGTGCTCCTTCGACCACTCGGACACTTCACCGTTTCTCTTCAAGCTATTCAGCCTGTCGAGGCGCGCTAATTTAGTCGAAGAGTCGGGTATTGGCAAGCGCTTTTTTCAGAATTTTCATGCGCTTAAGCAAACCCGAGGATCGCTGCAGGGGCCGATGGCAAAGCTGCCATTGTACCCGGCGCTTTTCCCGCGCAACGGCGGCCACGGCCGCAACCCGTGGCCGCGATGGCCGCAGCTGACTGACCGGTCAGCCTTGCTGCTTTACCTGCGCAGCTGCGCTGGGTAACGTCATCGCCACGCCACTTAAAGGACTCTGCCATGAACGAGCTGATCACTTACCACGCCGAAGACGGCATCGCCACCTTGACCCTGAACAACGGCAAGGTCAACGCCATCTCGCCAGACCTGATCACCGAATTCAACGCCGCCCTTGATCGTGCGGTAGTGGAGCGCGCTGTGGTGATCATCACCGGTCAGCCCGGCATTCTCTCCGGCGGCTACGACCTCAAGGTAATGACCTCGGGCCCACAGCAGGCGGTCTCGCTGGTCACCGCAGGCTCGACCCTGGCCCGCCGCCTGCTCGCGCACCCATTCCCGGTGATCGTCGCCTGCCCCGGCCATGCCGTGGCCAAGGGGGCGTTCCTGCTGTTGTCGGCCGACTATCGCATCGGCGTCGAAGGGCCGTACAAGATCGGCCTCAACGAAGTCGCCATCGGCATGACCATGCACCACGCCGGCATCGAACTGGCCCGCGACCGCCTGCGCCGCTCGGCCTTCCACCGCTCGGTGATCAACGCCGAGATGTTCGACCCGCAGGCCGCCCGCGAAGCTGGCTTCCTCGATGCGGTGGTACCCGCCGAGCAATTGCTTGAAGCCGCCACCAGCGCAGCCCATACGCTGAAAAAACTGAACATGAATGCGCACAAGAAAACCAAGCTGAAAGTGCGCAAGGACCTGCTCGATGCGCTCGACGAAGCGATCATCCTCGACCAGGACTTTGCCCTCTGAGCCCGCGCCGAGGTTGCCTGCGCGGCGCAGACCGACCAAGCTGTCCGACATAGTCAACCGAACAAGCGGACAGCCATGGGTCGAGTCGTCGCAGCGGCGGTGTACAGCGCCGGAAGAAAGGTCACCAACATCAGCATCGACGAGGGCAGTGAGTGGGCGAAAAAGCCCGGCCACTTCGTCTGGATCGGCCTGGAAGCGCCCAGCGCCGAAGAGCTGGCCAGCCTGCAGTGCCAGTTCAACCTGCATGAGCTGGCCATCGAGGACGCGCTGGAGAAACACAGCCGGCCCAAGCTGGAAACCTTCGGCGATGCGCTGTTCATCGTCACCTATTCGCCGGTGCGGCAGGACGGCAAGCTGGAATTCATCGAAACGCACATCTTTGCCGGCAACGGCTACATCATCACCTGCCGCAACGGCCACTCCAAATCCTACGCGCTGGTGCGCCAGCGCTGCGAAGCCCGACCGTTGCTGCTCGATCACGGTGAAGACTTCGTGCTGTATGCCCTGCTCGACTTCGTCACCGAGAATTACCAGCCAGTCAGCGAAGCGATCCACGGCGAGATCGAGGAGCTGGAACAGAGCGTGCTCAGCAGTTCGCTGATGGAAGACGACATCCGCCGCCTGCACAGCCTGCGCCGCGACATCCTGCGCCTGCGCCGCTACGTGGCGCCGATGGTGGAAATCAGCGAAGAGCTGCAGCGGCTGAGCTTCCCCTTCATCGACAAAAACATGCGCCCGTATTTTCGCGACGTGCAGATCCACGTCACCCGGCAGATGGAAGACCTGGTGAGCATTCGCGATATCGCCAGCCAGACCATCGAGATCGGCATGCTGCTGGAGTCGTCACGCCAGAGCATTACCCAGCGCAAGTTCGCCGCGTGGGCAGCGATCCTGGCGTTCCCGACGGCGATTGCCGGGATCTACGGGATGAATTTCCAGAATATGCCCGAGCTAAGCTGGCACTACGGCTACTTTGCCGTGCTGAGCGTGATCGGCCTCGGCTGCACCGGGCTGTTCGCCAGTTTCAAGCGCTCGGGTTGGCTGTAGCGGGATAAGCAGGAGCCGCGCTGGCGGCTCCTGACAACTGCCTCAGGCGGCGCTTTCCTTGGCGCTCGGTGCGTGCGCAACAAAGCGCAGCATCCACTCGCCAACCAGATCGCCTTGGTGCTCCAGCTTGAGGCTGGCAATGGCGCGCTGGTAAACCTCGTCCCCCAAATGCTCCTGGCGGGCATCGAGCAGTGCCCGCGAGTAATCATGGACAAACTCAGGGTGGCCCTGGAAGCACAGCACCTGATCGCCCACATGGTAGGCAGCGTTCGGGCAGAAATCGCTTGAAGCAATCACCGTGGCGCCTTTGGGCAGCTGAGTGACCTGATCCTGGTGGCTGATCAGCAGGGTCAACTCGGTTACCTGCGGGTCCATCCATGGCGCATGCGCAGCCAGGGTGTAGCGGTGCACGCCCACGCCCCAGCCACGGTCGGCACGTTCGGCCTTGCCGCCGAGCACCAGCGCCAGCAGTTGGTGGCCAAAGCAAACACCGAGCAGCTTGTCACCACGCTCGTACAGCTTGAGCAGGTACGCCTTGAGGGTCTGGATCCACGGATCATCGCCGAATGAGTCGGCCTTGCTGCCGGTCACCAGATACGCATCGAAGCGCTCGCCCTCGGGGGGATAGTCGCCGTTCATCACGTTGTACACACGAAACTCGGCCTGGTTGACCGACTGACGCAAGAACAGCTGCTCGAACATCCTGCCGTAACCCTGGTACTGCGCCGTCAGCTCTGGCCGCAGGACGTCGGTTTCAAGGATGCAGATGCGTAACGACATAGCGATAGTCCTGAACGACACAAGGAGGGTTTGGCTGTAGAGACTGCCGCGAAAGACACGTACAAGCAAGTAGGCTGTACTGACGAACGGTAAGGGGTGTCACCCTTGGTAACCCCCATCGCGCAGCGGTCTAGCCCAGACATATCGGGCTGCTGGCAAGTGGCCTTAAATGAAACTTGAATGACAAAGCCCGCACTTAGAATAAAGGGTTCTCAAACATGCATAACCTACACCCTACTGTTGGATGTATACCCAAAAGCAGGAGGCCAGCAGAACCGGCGTGTAGCCACGCCGCTGTGATCGACCCGACCCGGCAAAGGGAAGCCAACGGCTATTCAGGAATAACAACAAGAAGGCGGTCCGCCATGTTCAGACAATCAAAAGTACGCCAAGCCGGACTCATATTGTTCGCTACCACCTTGCTGCTGATCTTGCCGAACCTTTCTCGGCTGTTTGGCTGACAGCTTGTGTGGCTATTTCAGACACTGCGTAGGTAATCTGCCGATCTCACCGGTTGGAGATTACCTATGCGCATCACCTTCGCCCTGCTGGCACTGCTGCTCAGCCTGCCCGTGGCTGCGGCGCAGCTGAACCTTGAGCTGGGTGAGCGCACGCGCCGTTGGCAAACTGCTGAGCTGCTTGCCCATCCGCAGGCACGTGATATCGACATTCCGGCAGACGTCGCCTACAAGCGGCCCATGCATTACCGCGTAGTGCCCTTGGCTGTGTTGCTCGAGGGCGTGCAGCCAGGCGAACACCTGCAGGCCATTGCGCTGGATGGCTTTGCTGCCGAGATGCCCGCTGCGCCGCTGTTGGCCAATGGCCCCGCGCAGGCGTGGCTGGCGGTAGAGGACAGCGCCAAGTCATGGCCCGCACTGGGTAAAGACCAGCCGAGCGCCGGGCCATTCTATCTGGTCTGGAGCAACCCTAAGGCCAGTGCCATCCGCCCGGAGCAATGGCCCTTCCAGATCGCCACCATTCGCCGCCTGGCAGCGGTCGAGCAACGCTTCCCGGCACTGCTGCCCGAAGCCGGCCTGCCCATTGACGACCCGGTACGCCAGGGCTTTGCCCTGTATCAACAGAACTGCATGGCCTGCCACCGCCTCAATGGCGCCGGTGATGCGCAGTTCGGCCCGGACCTGAATCGCCCCTACAATCCTACCGAGTACTTCCAGCCGGCGTTTTTGCGCAAATACATTCGCGACCCACAAAGCTTGCGCCAGTGGTCGCAGGCAAAAATGCCTGGCTTTGCCGAAAGTGTATTGAGTGAACAGGAACTGGACGCGCTGCTGGCGTACCTGACGCACATGAGCAAGCGCAAAGGGTGAGCCGCAGGTAGAGCCATTCGCGAGCGCACTCGCGAATGGCCATGGCACTTAAGCGGTTTGCCGCTCGTGCTTGACGCCCCAGCCTTCGACTTCGCCACCGAGGGGCGAAACCACCCCCTCGAAGGCCTCTTCGAAGGCACCGATGCCGCGGTAGGTTGCATACATGATCTTGCTCAACTCAAGGTTCCAGCCGCCATCATCACGTTCTCGTACCTGAGCATTCAACGACTCGCCACGAAACCGCCCGGCCGCCTGGCGGGCGCCGCTTTCATCTGGAAATACCGCATAGAACTCGATGGGGTGGATCTGGGTGAAGTCAAAACCGCCAGCTTTCATCTGGCGCAGGACATTGCTGCTGATGTCGTCGTTCTGGCTGCTCATGAATCGTCCTCCTGAATAATGCAATGGATAGACTTTCCGTGCACTACGCACTTGCCGGCGCCGGTAAGGGCCGCAAACAAGCCGAGCTGATCGAGCTGATGCAAGACGCGAAGAAAACCGCGTCGGCCCGCAGAAGAGGCCGATGCGTGAGACTAGCGTAGTGCTTATCGCAGCACTACGCCAGAGGGGCTGCTCAAGGCAGTTCGCGGATGTCGCTGATGGTTACGCCGTTCTGCTCCTTGAGCCAGCGTGCCGTCGGCGCGTCGCTACGGTCCTGGAAGTCATTCAAATCCAGTTCATTCAAAAGCGGAAAAAGCTTGGTGCGTATTGCGCGTGCCGCCTCTTCATCACTGGGACGCTGATCGCCGGTAAGCAGCAGCGTCGTCGGTTCACCTTTCTGGTCGGCAAAGATGACTTCCCACTCTTTCATCGAATAACCCTCGGTGGATACGGAATTGACTGACATCCGTTCTAGCTTGACCACTGGCTGCAGAAGTTGTTCAGCGCGCTCGCCAGGCGCACATGAAAAAGGGCCCGCCGGTTACCCGGCGAGCCCTTCACGGTGCCTCAGCGCGCCCTATTTGGGCGTGCCGTGGACCACGCCTGCGGTGTTGTCGAGCAGGCTCTTGGTAGCGGTCTGGATGTAGGCTTCGAGGTTTTTCAGCAGTTCGGGCTGATCCGGGCTTTCGATCAGTTCGGCCTTGAACTCGCTGCCCAGCTGGTAGCGATACATGCGCGGCGTCATGTCCTTGGACTCGATCAGAATGCGGTCGCCCTTGACCAGGCCAACGATCTGCTCGCTGCCCGAAGGCTTGATCATGCCCATGCCCTGGTCGCCTTCCGGCAGGTTGAGCAGGTCACGGCCCCAGCACTGATGACGGGTCTGACCACCCAGGCGACCCATGATGGTCGGCACGATGTCGACCTGGGTGCCGACGGTGTGGTCGACCGCGCCGAACTTCTCCTGGATGCCCGGACCGATCAACAGCAGCGGCACGTTGAAGCGGCCCAGATCGAGCTCGGTGACCTGTTGATGGTTACCAAAGCCGTGGTCGCCAACGATGACGAACAGGGTCTCCTTGAAGTACGGCTCTTTACGCGCCTTCTCGAAGAACTGGCCCAGCGCCCAGTCGGAGTAACGCATGGCGGTCAGGTGCTCGTCGAGACGGCCCTGGCCGGTCACAGGCTCAACCGGCAGGTCTTTGGGCAGCGCGTACGGCGTGTGGTTGGAAAGCGTCTGCAGCAAGGCGTAGAACGGTTTCTTGCCGTAGTTTTTTGCCAGCTCTTCGGCACCACGGTCGAACATGTCCTGGTCGGACACACCCCAGGTTGGATCGGAGAACACCGGATTGACGAAGTCGTTACGGCCGATAAAGGTGGTCATGCCCTGGTTGCCGAAGAAACCGGACTGGTTGTCCCAGGCAAAGTCGCCGTTGTAGACGTACACATCGTCGTAGTCGCGGGCACTGAGCAGCGCCGGCAGGCCGGACAGTTTGTGGCCACCCTCAGGGGTCTGCATCAGGTATTCGAAGCCTGGCAGGTTGGGGAAGCACGCCATGGTGGCAAACATGCCCTGATGGGTATGGGTGCCGTTGGAGAAGAAGCGGTCGAACAGCAGACCCTCCTTGGCCAGCTTGTCGAAGTACGGCGTGATGTTGTTGGGGCTGCCCAGCGCGCCCACCGAGTGACCGGCAAAGCTCTCCATCAGGATCACCACGACGTTCTTGATCGGCAGGGTGCGCTCGGCTGGCGGTACGAAATCACGGCGGATCGCAGCTTCGTCGGCATCGACCAGGGTGTCGTGCGGCGTCAGCAGCAGGTCACGCACAGTTTGCTGTGCCACTTGCTGATCGAGCACCGGCTTCCAGACATTGGCGCGGTCTTCGCCGAAGCGGCTCTTGGCAGCGTCGATCAGGGTCAGGGTGCCATTGAGGCCCAGCTGGTTGATGAAGTTGGAGTCGGTGGTGAAGGCGTCGCCCCAGCGCATCGGCGGGCCTTGGCGCAGGGTGCCACGGGCGGCAATCACGGCAATCAGCAGGATCACCATGAATACGGCCAGGCGGTAATACCAGGCCACAGGCGGGCGCGGGTTGCCGTGCAGCGCGCCGCTGGCAGGCCGGGTCAGCCGATCGATGCCTTTGAACAACAGGCTCAGCAGCCAGGTGCCGATCACCCAGGCGAGCAGATAGCGCACCACCGGGAAGCCGTACCAGAGCATGCTCAGGACGGTTTTCGGGTCTTCCTTGACGTACTGGAACACCAGTCCGTTGAGGCGCTGGTGGAACTCGCGATAGAAGTCCAGCTCCATCAGGCCAAGGAACATGACCACGCTCGAGGCGATCGTCAGCCACACGCGGAATACACCACGCGCTGCCATCGCGGCCGGGCTGAGGATCGCCAGCAGCAGCGGGATGCTCAGGTACACCACCACCCGCAGGTCGAAGCGCAGGCCATTGAGGAAGCCCTCGGCAACCGTGGAATACGGCGTATCGCCGATCATGTCGCTGTTGTAGACCAGCAGGCCAAGGCGTACCAGGCTGAGCATCAGCATGATGACCAGGCCGCAGAGCAAGGTGTAGGCCAGGTGCGATTGCAGGGTTGGCGCGGAACGAACCGGCACGGCCCGTTGTTTCAAGGCATCCGTGTTAGCCATGAATGGGGAGATCCTAGGAGTTTGCGGGAAGGCGACAGCGCCCATAAGCCCTGCCAGCGGTCGTGGCGATAGGGCAAACGCGGCATTGTGCGGCGCGGATTCTGGTTAATCCAGTGTGAAAATTGTGTCACGAAGCAGCGACTGCGCAGTCAGCCCCGCGCTGACACGGGGCTGACTGCCCCCAAGGGTCAGACGCGCACGTTGCCGCGCGGCCCGGCGATGGCCCAGATGATCAGGCCCACTACCGGCAGCACCAGAATCAGCAGGATCCAGAGCAATTTACTGCCCGTAGACCCGCCGCTTTTGACCACATTGATGATCGCCCAGATGTCCAGGGCAAGAATGATCAGGCCGATCAGGCCGTTGAATGTCGATCCCATGCAGGTACTCCCCATAAAGTCATGTCCGATGAGCATAGTCGCCTATCACGTCGATAGAAGGGAATCCTTGGCGAGCAGGCGCGGTCACTGCTTAGACTGCTTCATCCATTGCCCAGAGGTTCGCATGCCCCCCGCTCACACCGACAGCGCCGTCGACAGCCCGACCGTTTCCCGCCTGTTCAGTAGTCTGCGCCAGCATGCGCAGGCGTCGCCGTGGCTGAGCTTCGGCCTGGGGGTGGCCTTGCTGGCCATCCTCGGCTTGCTCGGCGCCAGCATGTGGAATGCGGTCAATGGCGATCACTCGGAGAACCTGCACCTGGCCGTCCTAGGTGGCCTCGCCGGCTTTGGCGCGACGGCGCTGGGTGCGGTATTGGCGGTGGTGCTGCGCGATGTCAGCTCGCGTAGCCAGGATGTGATGCTCGGCTTTGCCGCCGGCATGATGCTCGCGGCCAGTTCGTTCTCGTTGATTCTGCCGGGGCTGGAAGCAGCCCGGGAAATTACCGGCAACGGCGCAGCAGCAGCACTGACCGTGGTGGTCGGCATGGGCCTGGGCGTGTTGCTGATGCTCGGCCTGGACCGCTTCACCCCGCATGAGCACGAAACCGTCGGCCGGCAAGGGCCGGAGGCCGAGCGGATAAATCGGGTGTGGCTGTTTGTGCTGGCAATCACCCTGCACAACCTGCCCGAGGGCATGGCCATCGGCGTCAGTTTCACCAATGGCGACATGGCTGTCGGCCTGCCGCTGACCAGCGCCATTGCCATTCAGGATATCCCCGAAGGCCTGGCAGTCGCCCTGGCCCTGCGCGCGACCGGGCTGTCGAACTTCAAAGCGGCGCTGGTTGCTGTCGGCTCGGGCTTGATGGAACCGCTAGGCGCGGTGATCGGCCTGGGCATCTCTACCGGCTTTGCCCTGGCCTACCCGATCAGCATGGGCCTGGCGGCTGGCGCGATGATCTTTGTGGTGTCCCACGAAGTGATCCCCGAAACCCACCGCAATGGCCACCAGACTTCGGCAACGCTGGGCTTGATGGGCGGCTTTGCGGTGATGATGTTTCTTGATACCGCGCTGGGCTAACCCCGGCGCGCGGTCCCCGGCTCAGACGTGGACGGCGACCTTCAAGGCTTCCAGTGCCGGCTCGACCTTGATATTCAGTTGCTGGCCCAGCTCCAGCACCCGCGCCAGGTCATGCTGGCCAACCATGACCATCTGCAGCTCCTCGTCCAGTAACTGGCTGAAGTTGAGCAGTACATAGCCGCCGGCTTCCTTGTTCAAGGCAGCCATCTGCACCTGAATGCGGTTGAGCGCAGTCAGCGCCTCGGTCTTGGCCAGTTGCTTGGGCTTGAGGTTGAGGGCGACGCTGCTGTCGAACGACTCGCTGATCGCCTGGAACAACTCCTGATAGCTGTCACCGATGAACACCACCGTCTCCGGCAAGCTGCCGAGCACGATCCACTCGCCCAGCGGCATCGGGTAGCTGTCGTCGTAGTTGATGTCTGGGTTGGCAGCGAGGAATGCGGCGGGGTCGGCGTAGGCCTGAGCGGCCTCGTCGGCAATGCGCTCGATCTCGTCATCGGGCATGCAGCCGGCACCGATGAGGCTGATGAATTCGCGCAGTTGGTCTTTCATGTGGGGGCTCTGCAAGGTGAAAAATGTCACCAAGGATAGCCGCAAACGCCCCCTGAGGGTTAGCCGGCGAGCGCCTGCAAGCGTGCTGCGGTGTCGGCCGCACCCATGGTCTGCGCTGCTGCCAGGGCGTTGGCACCGCGCACATCCTGGCGTACCGGGTCTGCGCCTTTGGCCAGCAGGAACTCAAGAATTTCGCTGCGGTTGAACATTGCCGCCAGCATCAACGCCGTACGCCCGTCGGCAGCGGCGGCATCCACCGGTACCCCATGCTCGATCAGCAGCTCGATCATCGGCAGGTCACCCTTGAACGCCGCGCCAGCAATCGGCAACTGGCCGTTGTCGTTGGCAATCAGCGGATCGGCGCCGTGCTCGAGCAGCACGCGCACGGCCTGATGATGGCCGTGGTAGCTGGCAAGCATCAGCAGGGTATCGCCCTTGTGGTTACGCAGGTTGACCGGCAGGCCGCTGTCGAGCAGGCGCCCTAACATGTCGGCGTCGCCACGGCGGGCGCGGTCGAACACCTCGTCGGCAAATGCGGCTGCTTCATCGTCATTCATGGTGGCGGGCTGTTGGTCGGACATCTGTAACCTCCTGGCAAAATGGATGGCCCAAGTGTTGGTGAGGCACTGCCAGTGGGTCAAAGGTTCAGATTCTATGGGGGCAAGAGGCTGCGGCTATGACCTTGCAAAATGCACTGTGCAAATTGCATGACCTTGCACACTGCACGAGGCGCAAAATCAATAATAGGTTCAAGCTGCTGATTTTAAAGGGTTTTTTTACATGGTAAAAGCTGGCACGGTCACTGCAACCATCAACTCAACGTCTGCACACACATTCAGCCAGGAGTTGATATGGACCTTATTCAGCAAAAATTCGCCTCGGTCTTTTCCGCCTACTCGGTCAACACTCAGCCACGCCCTGACGGCGGTATCCTGCTGACCCTGCGTGCTGCCGATGGCAAAGTTACCCGCCGTGTACTGACCTACGGTCAAATGCACAGTGCCGAGCAGCTGTCGTGGGCCATCAGCGCTATCCGCCGCGACCTGGCTGAACAAGCCAGCGAACTGCCGATGATCAATATGCTGCAAAGCCAGCAGCGCTTTGCACTGCCGACTTATCGCTAAGCAAAAAGCACCTCCGCGAAGCTGATCCTGCACAGCCTGTTCAGGCCTTACAGGAGCAGCCTTGCAGCGCTGGCGAGGGCGCAATCCTCGCCAGCACTACCCTTCAGAGTTCGTCCATCCCCAAAAATTCCCTTGCTGCCGGATCCCCGGTGAATTGTGCTTGCACACCTTGCTGATCGCGGAACAATCGCGCTGCCAGGCAAAACGGCGAGTTACCCAGATCAATCCAGCGTCGCGTCTGTGCCGGCACGTGCAACACATCGCCCTTCTCACATACCACCGCAAAAACAAATTCGCCTAGACGCAGAGCCATTTGAGCACGTCCGCTGATTACGGCGAACAGCTCGTCGCTGCTGTGCACATGCTCGTCGCGCAGGTCGATCTGCGACTCGATGGCACCTGCCTGATTGAGCAGGCTGACCGCGCTGAAACCGTTGGCGGTCAGCAACTGATCGAGCGGCTCACGCCAGGCATCGAGCACCTGATCATCCGGCGTACCTGGACGAATACGTACATCTGCAGGTTGCCGGGCAAAATGCACGCCATGCTCGGCCAAGGTGGCGGCGATGTCGTCGTGGTGGGTCAGAACCTTGTTCGGCTGGCCGGGGCTGGAGGGGTGGAAAACACTGAGGATGCTCATCAGGGGCTGTTCCTGCTATCGGTCATTCGAGTGGCAATGATACCGGCTGCGGCAAAGGCTGCGACGCTGGCCATACCAAAGGTGAAGTCGGGGCCCAACAGGTTCCAGCTGTAGCCCGCATACAATGCGCCAAGCGCGCCGCCAGTGCCGGACAGCGCCGCATACAGCGCCTGGCCCTGGCCTTGCTGGCGGGCGCCGAAGCTGGCCTGGACGAAGGCGATCGAGGCGGCATGGAAGCAGCCGAAGGTGGCCGCGTGGAGCAACTGCGAAACGATCAGCACGCCAGCATGGTCGGCCAGACTACCTAACAGCAGCCAGCGCAAGCCCGCCAGAACAAAGCTGACCAGCAGCACCTGGCGCACCGAGAAGCGCGCGAACAGTCGGCTCATGGCCATGAACATCAGCACTTCCGCAACAACCCCGAGTGCCCACAGCAAACCGATGCTGCCGCGGCTGTAACCCAGATGCTCCAGGTGCAGGGTGAGGAAGGTGTAGTACGGGCCGTGGCTGAGCTGCATCAACGCCACGCACAGATAAAAGGCAATCACCCCTGGCGCCAGTAGCTGGCGACCGAATCCCCCTGCCCTGCTGCGTTCGGCGTTCTCCACCGGCTGGGCGTTAGGCACCCACAGGCTGGCGCCGAAAATCCCGGCCATGATCGCCACCAGCGCCAGCGGGTAGATATCCAGGCTCAACCATTCAAACAACTGGCCCAGTCCCACCACCGCCAGAATAAAGCCGATCGAGCCCCACAGCCGCACCTGGCTGTAGCGCGAGGTCTGGCCATGTAGGTGGGCCAGCGTAATCACCTCGAACTGCGGCAGTACCGCATGCCAGAAGAACGCATGCAGGGCCATCACCAGCGCCAGCCAGGCGTAGCTCTTGCCGAAGAAGATCAACGAGAAACTGGCCAGGGTCGCCAGCGCGCCGAGGCGCACGATCAACAGCCGCTGACCGCTGCGATCACCCAGCCAACCCCACAGGTTGGGCGCCACGCAGCGCATCAGCATGGGGATCGCGACCAACTCGCCAATCCGCGCCGGAGAAAATCCCAGATGATCGAAATACAGCGCCAGAAACGGCGCAGTAGAGCCGAGCAATGCGAAGTAACAGAGGTAGAAACTGGACAGGCGCCAGTACGGGATGGGCGGCATGGGCGGGGTCGTCATGTACTGCCGTTGGCGGCCCGCACGCAGGCCGCCCGTGGCGAGCGAAATTTACAGCTGGCGCAGGACCGGGGTCGTTACCTGCACATTGGCGTTTTGCGCGCGGTGGCGCAGCAGATGGTCCATCAGCACCAGGGCCATCATCGCCTCGGCGATCGGCGTGGCGCGGATGCCAACGCACGGGTCATGGCGACCCTTGGTGATGACCTCCACCGGATTGCCATGGATATCGATCGACTGGCCTGGGGTGGTGATGCTCGAGGTCGGCTTCAAGGCCAGGTGGGCGACAATCGGCTGGCCCGAGGAGATCCCGCCGAGAATGCCGCCGGCATTGTTGCTGAGGAAGCCTTGCGGGGTCAGCTCGTCACGGTGCTCGGTGCCGCGCTGGGCGACGCTGGCAAAGCCGGCGCCGATTTCCACGCCTTTGACCGCGTTGATGCTCATCAGCGCGTGGGCGAGTTCGGCATCGAGGCGATCGAAGATCGGCTCGCCCAGGCCAGGCATGACGCCTTCGGCAACCACGGTGATCTTGGCCCCGACCGAGTCCTGGTCGCGGCGCAGCTGGTCCATGTAGGCCTCGAGCTCCGGTACTTTGTCCGGGTCGGGGCTGAAGAAGGCGTTGTCTTCGACGCTGTCCCAGGTCTTGAACGGGATTTCGATCGGGCCGAGCTGGCTCATGTAGCCACGCACGGTGATGCCAAGGCCGGCCAGGTATTTCTTGGCGATGGCACCTGCCGCTACACGCATGGCCGTTTCGCGGGCCGAGCTGCGCCCGCCACCACGGTAATCACGCTCACCGTATTTGTGGTGATAGGTGTAGTCAGCGTGGGCCGGGCGGAACAGGTCCTTGATCGCCGAGTAGTCTTTGGACTTCTGGTCAGTGTTGCGGATCAGCAGGCCGATCGAGCAGCCGGTGGTGCGCCCTTCGAACACGCCGGAGAGGATTTCGACTTCGTCCGGCTCCTGGCGCTGGGTGGTGTGACGGCTGGTGCCAGGCTTGCGCCGGTCGAGGTCGCGCTGCAGGTCGGCCTGGGAAATTTCCAGACCTGGCGGACACCCATCGACAATGGCGACCAACGCCGGGCCATGGCTTTCGCCAGCGGTGGTAACAGTGAACAGCTTGCCGTAGGTATTGCCGGACATGGACGCTCCGCGAAATCAGCCTGAATGGGGTGCAGCGGGCAGTATACGGAAAGCAGCCGCCTTGCGACGAGTCTGCGGGCTGATTTGTTGCCTGCAGCGGCCAGAACCTTCGTCAGAGCGCTGGGTCAAACCCTCAACTCACTACGAAGCCCTGCCCATGCTGCGCCTCACCGCCCTGCTTCTGCTGCTGTGCAGCACCCTCGCCAATGCCGCCGCCCCGACCGTTCTGCAACGCCCGATCGAACTCGATACTGGCCATGGCGTGCTGTACGGCAGCCTGCTGTTGCCACAACAGGACACCCCGCCGCCGGTGGTGCTGATCATTGCCGGCTCCGGGCCGACCGACCGCGATGGCAACAACCCGGCGGGCGGGCGCATCGACAACCTCAAGCGGCTGGCCTTGCTGCTGGCCGGCGAACACATCGCCAGCGTGCGCTTCGACAAGCGTGGCGTGGCCGCCAGCCAGCCGGCGACTCCAGACGAACGCAACCTCAGCGTCGAGGCATATGTGGCCGATACCGTGGCCTGGGCGCACGAGCTCAAGGCCGACCCGCGCTTCGGCCCGCTGATTCTGCTCGGCCACAGCGAGGGCGCGCTGATTGCCACCCTGGCCGCTGAGCAAGCCGGCGCCAGCGCCGTGATCAGCCTGTCCGGCAGCGGGCGACCGGTGGCCGAGGTCATCCGTGAGCAACTGGCCCAGCGCCTGGCGCCGGCGCAACTGGCCCAGGGCACCGCATTGCTCGACAGCCTGCAGGCCGGGCAGACCAGCCTCAACGTACCGGTGCCACTGCGCCAGGTATTCCGCCCGACCGTGCAGCCGTACTTGATCTCGCTGCTGCGTCAGGACCCGGCCGCAGCGTTCGCCCAACTCAAGGTGCCGGCGCTGATCATCCAGGGCCGCAACGACGTGCAGGTGGATGTGGCCGACGCCGAGCTGCTCAAGGCGGCCAAGCCCGATGCGCAACTGGTGTTGATCGATGGCATGAACCACACCCTGCGCATCAGCCCGCGGGACATCAGTGGCCAGCGGGAAACCTACCAGAATCCAGAGCTGCCACTGGCGCGCGAGCTTGGCCAGCGGATCGTCGCTTTTATCCGGCAATTGCCACCAGCCTGAGTAGATCGCCCTCAGGTCTTGCCTGCGCCTGCCGATAAGCAGGCATTGGCCCGCGTTTGACTGGCCGACCCCGATTCGAGGACGACCGTGATGACCGATGCCCCAGCCGCCGAAGCGACCGCAGAGCCGCAAGCCCCGGAGAGCGCCCCGCTGCCTTGGGCGGATCTGGCCGCCGAGCACTTCCAGTTGCTGCGCCTGGCGCCATTGCCCACCGACCGCCACACCGGCCCGCGACCGCTGCGTTTCGTGCAGTTTGGCTATGCCGAGCGCCACAGCAAAGAGCACAGCCTGCTGCGCATGCAGATCACCCTGCCGGGACAAAAGGTGCGCAAAGAGCAGAATCAGCTCGACATCCGCGTCGATCACCAGCTGCAACGGGTCTCGATTGGCAGCGAAAACGGGCTGCAGATGGAGCCGCTCAACCGCGGCCTGGGCCGGTTTCTGTTTGCTCAGGCGGTGCAGTGGCTGCAGGCCAACTGGTCGCACTACCAGATCGAGACGGTGGCACTGCCAAACAAGGACGCACTCAACGAAGACACCCGCCTGCGCCGCGACAATGTGCTGCGCTGCGTCGGTGTTGAAGTCGAGTACGTAGAAGGGCAACTGCTCAAAGGGCGCACGCCCGCGCTTGCCGTCAGCCAGCTCAAGGGCGGCTGGAACACCGAGAAAGTCCAGCGGGTGGACATCCTCGAATCGGCCGGCATGCTGCAACAGGCCGAGCAGACCTTGCTGGAGAAAGAAGCTCAGATCCGCGAGCGGGATGAACGCGTGGCCAAGTACCGTCGCGAAGACGGCGGGCTGCGCTTCACCATCACCTGTCTGGTGGCCTTTGCGGTGTTCCAGGCAGGCCTGCTGATCTGGATCGCTACACGCTGATCGGCTAGCCAGGCGGGGCCGC
>NZ_JACDIU010000022.1:0-31121 GCF_014525325.1 Pseudomonas sp. EZ-C24
CGTTCAACTTCAAACACTTGACTCGCTTGCGATCTCTCGTAGCGGGAGGCGAATTCTACAGCGTTACAACCTGCTGTCAACTGCCTTTTTTCACCGCTGGCGATCTTTCGATCGAAGCCCTTGCAGCATCTCTGAAACTTCTAACTCTTTGAAACTCAAGGAGTTTTCCGCTGCAACTACGCTGGAAGTGGGGCGCATTATAAGCGCTTACAGAAACCCGTCAACCGTTAATTTCAGCTTTGTGCAATATCACTGGAATAAGTCTCTCACACCGCCCTGCCCCGCCTGCCGATCAACCGCGGAACGCGCCGCGCCACCAGCGGAACCCGCAGCAGCAACAGCAATGCGCCGATCGAGGCGTAGATCGCCCACTCTTTAAGGTCCGAACGCACGATCCACAGGAAATGCAGCAAACCCAGCCCAAGAATCACGTACACCAGCTTGTGCAGCTTCTTCCAACGCGCACCCAGGCGCCGCTGACTGTAACGATTGGAAGTCAGCGCCAAGGCCAGCAAGCCGAGGAAGGCCAGCGCACCGACAATGATGTACGGCCGCTTGCGCAACTCAACGCCGAACTGCCCCCAGTCCAGGCCGAGGATGAACACCATGTAGGTGATCATGTGCAGCACTATATAAGCAAAGCTCCACAGCCCCAGTTGCCGGCGGATCACGATCCACCCCGACCAGCCGGTAAGCCGCTGCAGTGGCGTCATGCTCAAGGTGATCAACAGGAAGATCAGCGCCCCCAGACCCAACCGGTCCATGATGATCTTGCCCAGGTCCGGGCCAAGCTGGTTGGTCGCCGCCTCATACAGCCACCAGCTGGGGAACAGGCAGCCCAGCACAAAGATGCCCAGGCGCAACCAGGGATAGCGCATCAGTAGTTCTTCCGCAGATCAAGGTCGCTGTACAACGACGCGACTTCATCGCCATAGCCGTTGAACATCAAGGTGTCGCGCACGTTCGGGCTGAACAGGCCACTCGGCAGCCGCCGCTCACGGGCCTGAGTCCAGCGTGGATGATCGACCGTCGGGTTGACGTTGGCATAGAAGCCATACTCGGTCGGCGCCAGGCGCTCCCAGGTGGTTTGCGGCTGCTCCGCCACCAGACTGATGCGCACGATCGACTTGATGCTTTTGAAGCCGTACTTCCACGGCACGATCAGCCGCAGTGGCGCACCATTCTGGTTAGGCAGTTCACGTCCATACATGCCCACCGCAAGAATCGCCAAGGGGTTCATCGCCTCGTCCAGGCGCAGGCCTTCCACGTAGGGCCAGTCGATCAAGGCAAACGATGAGCGCTGGCCGGGCATTACTTTTGGGTCCTGCAGGGTTTCGAAACGCAGGTAGCGCGCCTTCGAAGTCGGCTCGACCTGCTTGAGCACCTGCGCCAGGCTAAAGCCCAACCACGGGATCACCATCGACCAGGCCTCGACGCAGCGCAGCCGATAGATGCGCTCTTCCAGCTGATAGGGTTTGACGAAGTCTTCCAGCGCATAGCGCCCTGGCTTGGCCACCTCGCCATCCACCACCAGGCTCCACGGCTCGGTTTTCAGGCTGCCGGCATTCGCGGCTGGATCACCCTTGTCGGTGCCGAATTCATAGAAGTTGTTGTAGTGGGTGGCGTCCTTGAACGGCGTGATCGCCTCGTTCTCGACCGTCACCGCGCCCCACCGGGTAGCGCCGAGCTTGTCCTTGAACCAGCCCGGCGCGGCGCCAGGTTCGACATCGGCATAGCGCGAAGGCTCGGCGCCAAGCGCAACGCCAGGCAATGCGGCCACGGCGGCACCCGCCAGGGAAGCACCCAGCATGGTACGGCGAGAAAGGTAGATACCTTCAGGGGTGATCTCCGACGCTTTGCAGTCGGATGGACGAGCGATCTTGATGAGCATAACGGCTCCACAGTACGGGCAACTGATGTACCCGTAAGACTATGGAGCCGGAAGGTTATTCCGTCATTAAATCAACTTCAGTTTTTTTGCCGACGTACCCGCAGCAGATACTGCACCGGGCCCGACACGGCATAACCGAGGAAGATCAACAGCAGAATGCGCGGCGGGTCGCTGAATACCACGGCAAACACCAGCACCACTGCAAGGATCGCCACGAACGGCACCCGCCCACGCAGGTCGAGTTCCTTGAAGCTGTTGTACTTGACGTTGCTGACCATCAGCATGCCCGCAGCCGCCACCAGCAGCGCCACCAGGAACGACAGCTTCGAGCCCTGAATGCCGAAATCGCTGAAGGCCCATACGGTACCCGCCACCACGCCTGCCGCAGCCGGGCTGGCCAGGCCGATGAAGTAACGTTTGTCAGCAGTGCCGACCTGGGTGTTGAAGCGTGCCAGACGCAGGGCAGCACCAGCGACATAGATGAAAGCAACCATCCAGCCGACCTTGCCCATGTCACCCAGTGCCCAGCCGAATGCCAGCAGCGCCGGCGCCACGCCGAAGGCGACCATGTCAGACAGCGAGTCGTACTCAGCGCCGAATGCGCTCTGGGTGTTGGTCATGCGTGCTACCCGGCCATCCAGGCCGTCGAGCACCATGGCCACGAAAATGGCGATAGCGGCAAAGGCGAAGTACTTGCTCGCCTCGCGCGGGTCACCTGCGCTCATGGCGCTCTGCGCGCTGATCGAGCTGATGATCGAGTAGAAGCCGGCGAACAGGTTGGCCGTGGTGAACAGGTTGGGCAGCAGATAGATACCGCGGTGACGGACCTTGCGCCCTTCGGCGTCATGCCCTTCTTCAACGTGCTCATCTACAGGTAGCAGGCTTTCGGCGTCGGAGGGCGTGTTCGGCTCTTCGGGACGTTCGCTCATGAAAATTACCTTGATTGGAAAGTGTTCGATACAGGCTTGCGAAGCACAAACTGACGGCAAGCCACTGGTCGCTTTATACCAGAAGCGCGCCGCTTAAACGAAAAAACGCGGCCTAAGCCGCGTTTTTCATCTCATCGCAAAGACTCAGTTCTTGGTCTTGTCGACGATTTTGTTGGCCGAGATCCAAGGCATCATGGAACGCAGCTGCTCACCGATCACTTCGATACCGTGGGCGGCGTTGTTACGACGCTTGGCGGTCATCGATGGGTAGTTGGTAGCACCTTCGGAGATGAACATCTTGGCGTATTCGCCGTCCTGGATGCGCTTCAGAGCGTTGCGCATGGCCTGACGCGATTCGGCGTTGATGACCTCAGGGCCAGTCACGTACTCACCGTATTCGGCGTTGTTGGAGATCGAGTAGTTCATGTTGGCGATACCGCCTTCGTACATGAGGTCAACGATCAGTTTCAGTTCGTGCAGACACTCGAAGTAGGCCATTTCTGGCGCGTAGCCAGCTTCAACCAGGGTTTCGAAACCGGCTTTGACCAGCTCGACGGTACCGCCACACAGAACAGCCTGCTCGCCGAACAGGTCGGTTTCAGTCTCGTCCTTGAAGGTGGTTTCGATGATGCCGGTACGGCCGCCGCCGACGCCTGCAGCGTACGACAGAGCAACGTTCTTGGCGTTGCCCGAGGCGTCCTGGTAGATAGCGATCAGGTCAGGGATGCCGCCGCCTTTGACGAACTCGGAACGCACGGTGTGACCTGGGGCCTTCGGCGCGATCATGATCACGTCGAGGTCAGCACGTGGCACGACCTGGTTGTAGTGGATCGCGAAGCCGTGGGAGAAGGCCAGGGTGGCGCCTTTCTTGATGTTCGGCTCGATTTCGGTCTTGTACAGAGTGCCCTGGAATTCGTCCGGGGTCAGGATCATGACCAGGTCGGCAGCAGCGACAGCCGAAGCCACGTCAGCCACTTTCAGGCCGTGAGCTTCTGCCTTGGCAACGGTAGCCGAGCCTTTACGCAGACCGACAGTTACGTCTACACCGGAGTCTTTCAGGTTGCATGCCTGAGCGTGGCCTTGCGAACCGTAGCCGATGATGGCGACTTTCTTACCCTGGATGATGGAAAGGTCGCAGTCTTTGTCGTAGAAAACTTTCATGAAATACCCCTGTTAGATCTCGGCCCCTGCGGAGCCATCGCTATTTGTTTAAGTTAGACGCTGAGCACTTTGTCGCCACGGGCAATGCCGGTAACGCCGCTGCGCACGGTTTCGAGAATCGATGCAGTGCCGATCGCCTGGATGAAGCTGTCCAGCTTGTCGCTGGTGCCGCTCAGTTGCACGGTATACACACTGGCGGTGACGTCGACGATCTGCCCACGGAAAATATCCGTGGTGCGTTTGATCTCGGCGCGCTGGGCGCCGGTTGCCTTGACCTTGACCAGCATCAATTCGCGCTCGATGTGCGCGCTCTCCGACAGGTCGACCAGCTTCACCACTTCTACCAGCTTGTTCAGGTTCTTGGTGATCTGCTCGATCACCTCGTCATGACCAACGGTAGTCAGGGTCAGGCGCGAGAGGGTTGGGTCCTCGGTCGGCGCCACGGTCAGGCTTTCAATGTTGTAGTTGCGTTGGGAAAACAGGCCGACCACGCGAGACAAGGCACCGGGTTCGTTTTCCAGCAGCAGGGAAATGATGTGCCGCATATCAGGTACGCTCCGTCTTGCTCAGCCACATGTCGCGCATCGAGCCGTCTTTGATCTGCATCGGGTAGACGTGCTCGGTGCGGTCAATCGCGATATCGATGAACACCAGCCGGTCTTTCATGGCGAACGCTTCTTCCAGCTTGGGCTTGAGGTCCTTGAGGCTGGTGATGCGGATACCGACGTGGCCATAGGCCTCGACCAGTTTGACGAAGTCCGGCAGCGATTCGACATACGAATGCGAGTGACGGCCGTTGTAGGCCATGTCCTGCCACTGGCGAACCATGCCCAGCACACCGTTGTTCATGTTGACGATCTTCACCGGCAGGCCGTACTGCATGCAGGTAGACAGCTCCTGGATGTTCATCTGGATGCTGCCTTCGCCGGTCACACAGGCCACGTCCTGATCGGGGAAGTTGAGCTTGATGCCCATCGCCGCCGGGAAGCCGAAGCCCATGGTGCCCAGGCCACCGGAGTTGATCCAGCGGTTCGGCTTGTTGAAGCGGTAATACTGCGAAGCGAACATCTGGTGCTGGCCGACATCGGAGGTGATGTAAGCATCGCCATTGGTCACTTCACACAGGGTTTCGATCACGGTCTGCGGTTTGATCACGCTGCCGTCGCCCTTGTCGTAAGGGAACAGGCCGCGGTCGCCACGCCATTCGTCGATCTGCTTCCACCAGGCATCCAGCGCGGCCTTTTCAGGCTGCTGACCGATTTCCTTGAAGATCGCCAGCATCTCGCTGAGCACGCTGTCGACTGGACCTACGATCGGCACGTCGGCCTTGATCGTTTTCGAGATGGACGCCGGGTCGATGTCGATGTGGATGATCTTGGCATTCGGGCAGAACTTGGCCGGGCCGTTGATCACACGGTCATCGAAACGCGCGCCGACAGCCAGGATCACGTCGGCATGGTGCATCGCCTGGTTGGCGGTGAAGCTGCCATGCATACCGAGCATGCCGAGGAACTGGCGGTCGGTACCGGGGAAGCCACCCAAGCCCATCAGGGTGTTGGTAACCGGCAGGTTCAGCGACTTGGCGATCTCGGTCAGGGTCTCGGAGCCACCACCGAGGATCACACCACCCCCGGAGTAGACGATCGGACGCTTGGCGGCGAGGATCATCTCGGCTGCCTTGCGGATCTGCCCCGAGTGACCACGTACGGCCGGGCTGTAGGAACGCAGCTTGACCTTCTTCGGATAGACGTACTCGAACTTCTCGGCCGGGTTGGTCATATCTTTTGGAATGTCGACCACGACCGGGCCAGGACGACCGGATTGCGCCAGGTAGAAGGCCTTTTTCATGACTTCGGGGATTTCCGAGGCATGCTTGATCATGAAGCTGTGCTTCACGATCGGCCGGGAAATACCGATCATGTCGGTTTCCTGGAAGGCGTCGGTGCCGACCATGGTGCTAGGCACCTGGCCCGACAGGATCACCATCGGAATCGAGTCCATGTACGCGGTGGCAATACCGGTGATGGCATTGGTTGCACCCGGGCCGGAAGTCACCAGCACTACGCCAGCCTTGCCGGTGGCACGGGCATAGCCGTCAGCCATGTGGGTTGCAGCCTGCTCGTGACGAACCAGGATGTGCTCGACTTCCGGCTCTTTGAACAGCGCGTCGTATACATGAAGGAGAGCACCGCCAGGGTACCCGTAGATGTGCTTAACGCCTTCGTCACGCAAGAAGCGGACGACCATCTCAGCGCCAGATAAAAGCTCCACGTTGTTCACCTCTAAAACGCCAGAATACCGTCCCTGATGGACGGGTCTTAATAGGTTTACTGCCAAGCAGAGCACGAGCGAACGTCAGCACTGACTGAGCAAGTATTGGGAGCGCCCCAGAGTGTTGCGGGGTTTTCCCACCCAGCGCGAGGTAACGCGTTGCGGGGTGTTACAAGTCGGCGCGGGTATGCGCCTCATGATCTGCTTAGCGGGTCTGCTTCTGGCAGTCCCTCTAAAGCGGAACCTGATTCTTGTGATTCGCCGAGGTTATGTCAAGAAAAATTATTGCCAATTTTTCCTCGAGATGAATTTGTTCCACCACGAATACAGTTCACAGCAGCAGAAAACCAAACAAAAACCAAAAAAAGAGCCGCAATCTGCGGCTCTAGTCTGAAAAAGAGCAGAAATCAGGCGGATGTACCGATCAATTGGTCAAATTCAGCCAATAGTCGGCGCAGCTCGCGACTTTGCTCCGGGCGATCACTGAAAACCGTTTCAGCCATGACCAGAATGCCCGAGGCGTTCGGCAGCGGCTGGGCGTGTTCGAGGATGAACGCCATGCGTGGCAGGAAAATCCACTGCAGCCACTGCTCAAAACTCATCACATCGACCGCAAACGGCGTGACACTGGCCAGCGCTTCGGCACTGGGTGCCTGCTCGCTCCACCAGCCCTGACTGCGCAACTCGTGCTCGATCAGCAGCAAATGGTCGGCGATGTCGAGAATGCGTTGCTCGACCATTACAGATTGACCCGGGCTTTCTGCCGAGCCAGAGCGGCACCGGCGCTGTCACCCTGCTTCTCACGGGCCTGGGCAATGGTGTTCCACAGCTCCGCTTGTAAGCTTGGGCGACCATTGGCGTAGGTCAGCGCGCGGCGTGCGAGTTGCTCGGCCTGGGCCGAATCACCCTGGGCCAGGCGCACCTGGGCCAGGCGGAACAGCACCTGCGGCTCGCGCGGGGCAATGCGCTGGGCGCGCTCAAGGCTCGACGAAGCGCCATTGAGGTCGCCACCGCCTTGTTGCTGCTGGGCCGTGGTCAACAGCGCCAGCACCGGGCCATCGAGCTGCTCGTCAGCCGACAGGCCGCCAGCTGGCGCGCTGCGCGGGATACCGGTAGGCGCACTGGTCGCCGCCGGGGTGCTGTTCATCGAGGCGATGTCGAACGGCTCGTCGGCAATCGGGTTGGGGTTGGTGGTAATCGGCGTGGTATCGATCGGCGCGCTGCTGATCGGCGCCGCGTTGCCAGCCGGGAAGGTCTGGATCGACGAAGCACCGGCGCCTTGCGGGATCATCACGGTCACGCCGGAGTCCTCAGGCAGCGACTGCGCCTGGCTGGTGCCATTGGCGGTAACCGGCGTGCGCTGGTTGGCGGTGACCCGCTCGCTGTTGGATACCCGGGTGCTCGAGTCGACCACCGGAATGTTGCCGCGTGGAACGCTGGCGCAGCCATGGAGCATGGCCAGCGCGGTCAAGGCAGGAAGCCACCACTTGTTCACTTATCACCCTCTCTAAATGCGGCTACGGGCCAGTGGATCATCCCCGCCGGCCCGCAGTGCTCAATTCATCCAACCCTTGACCCAATCCATGACCGAGTCGGCCGGTTGCTGTTCACCACCGCAGGCAGCGCCAGCGGCCGGTTCGCTGCCGCGAATATACGGCATCTGCACTGCTCCCGGACAGCTGCTGTCCGAGCCCTGCCCGCTGTATGGGTCGATCCAGGCCTGGACGATGTTGTCCGGCTGCGGCATGTCCAGTGGCAACGGGTCGGCCTTGCGCATGAAGCTGGTCCAGACCTGCAACGCACCGGTGGCGCCGGTGAACGGTGTCTTGCCGTTGTCGTCGCGGCCGAGCCAGACCACCGCCAGCAGATCCTGGCTGAAACCGGAGAACCAGCTGTCGCGCGAATCGTTACTGGTGCCGGTCTTGCCGGCCAGCGTCAGCGAGCTTGGCAGGACACTGTAGACCGAACGCCCGGTACCTTCACGCATGACCCGCTGCATGGCGTTCTGGACCAGATAAATGGCACCTGGGTCGAAGCTCTGCTGGATCTGGAACGGGTAGCGCTTGAGCGGCTCGCCTTCGGCGGTGAGCACACTGCGAATGCCGCGCATCGGCGTGTTGAAGCCACCGTTGGCGATGGTTTGGTACATGGTCGCGACCTGCATCGGCGACATCCCGCCAGCGCCGAGCAACATCGACGGGAACGCCGGCCAGTCGACATTGACGCCGAGCCGACCGATGGTCTTGAGCACGTTCGGCACGCCGACTTCCAGGCCTAGCTTGGCGGTCGACAGGTTGTACGAGTTGGCCAGGCCTTGATACAGGTAGATAGTGCCATGCGCACGGCGGTCGTAGTTCTGTGGACGCCAGACCTGGCCATCCGCACCCTTGACCGAGAACGGCTCGTCTTGCAGCCAACTGGTCAGGGTGTACTTGCTCGGTTTTTCCAGTGCACTGAGGTACACCGCCGGCTTCACCAGCGAGCCGATCGGGCGCACTGCATCGATGGCGCGGTTGAAGCCGGCAAAGCCGGACTGGCGGCTGCCGATCAAGGCCTGGACTTCGCCGGTTTCCGGATTGGTCACGACCATCGCCGACTCGACCGCATCCGAGCCCTTGCGCCCGGCCAGACGCTTGAACGTCTCGCTCATGGCAGTCTCGGCCTTCATCTGCAGGATCGGGTCGAAGCTGGTGAAGATGCGCAGGCCTTCTTCGGTCAAGTCTTCGTCACGGTAGTCCTGGCGCAGCTGACGCTTGACCAGATCAAGGAAGGCCGGGAACGAGCTATCGGCGAGGCTGCCGCGCTTGGTCACGCCCAGTGGCATTTTCTTCGCCGCGTCGACTACTTCCTGGCTGGCCACACCCTGCTCGGCCAACAGGTCGAGGACCAGGTTACGGCGCACCAGCGCACGCTCAGGCGAGCGCCGCGGGTTGTAGTAGGACGGCCCCTTGACCATGCCCACCAGCAAGGCGATCTGGTGCAGCTTGAGCTCTTGCAGCGGCTGGCTGAAGAAGAACTGGCTGGCCAGACCGAAGCCATGCACGGCACGTTGGCCATCCTGACCGACAAAGACCTCGTTGAGGTAAGCCTCGAGAATCTCGCGCTTGTCGTAATGCATTTCGAGCAATACGGCCATCATCGCTTCGGTCAGCTTGCGCGTCAGGCTGCGCTCGCTGGTCAGGTAGAAGTTTTTCACCAGCTGTTGAGTCAGGGTACTACCGCCCTGGCGCATGGCGCCGGACGAAGTGTTGACCCAGATCGCCCGGGCGATGCCCTTGGGTGACACACCAAAGTGGCTGTAGAAGTCGCGGTCTTCGGTGGCAACCAGGGTTTCCAGCAGGTACGGAGGCACCTGATCGATCTTGATCAGGATGCGATCTTCGAGGTTTTTCGGGTAGATGCCGCCGATCATCAGCGGCTCGAGCCGGACCACATCTAGCTTGCTGCCATTGGCGCCAGTCATGCCGGCCACATAATCGCCCGAGAAGCGCACACGCACGAACTGCGCAGGTTCCAGGCCTTCATAGAATTGGAAGCCGCGGGTGTTGAGGTCGACATTGTTGCCGTTGACCGTCGCCGCGCCTGGGCCATTGGCCGCGGTTTCACGGCGGTAGCCAAGGGCGTCGAGTTCGGTGAGGAAGTCGTCCTTGCTCAGCTTCTGGCCGACGAACAGCTCCAGCGGCCGGGCATACACTTTGGCCGGGATGGTCCAGCGCTTGCCGGAGAACTTCTCCTGGACGATGGCATCGAGGTAGATAGCAAAGCCGGCGAGCAGCACCAGGCCGACCAGGCTCAGTTTGAGAGCCCAGCCCAGCCAGACGCGCGAGCGACCAGGCGAGCGTTTTTGCGCAGTACGGGAATTTCGGGATCGAGTCATGGCGGCGGATTATACGCACTTTAGTCAAGGCAGGCCCGGCGGTATGCAGGGACGGCACCATTGACCATAATGGCGCATTCGAATTCCCTTATCCCGGAAGGATTGCCCGTGAGCCAAGCCCTCATCAGTGCCCTGCAGAACCCCGCCCTTTACCCGCACCCGGTCAGCGGCTTCCAGCTTATCGAGACGCACATCTCCTGGGTCCTGCTCACCGGTGAGTACGCCTACAAGATCAAGAAACCGATGAACTTCGGTTTTCTCGACTTCACCGGCCTCGACCAGCGTGAACACTTTTGTAACGAAGAACTGCGCCTGAACCAGCGCCTGACCGACGACCTGTACCTGGACGTGCTGCCGATCACCGGCAGCGCCGAGGCGCCGCAACTGGGCGGCGCAGGTGCACCGATCGAGTTCGCCCTGCGCATGCGCCAGTTCCCCCAGAGCAACATGCTCAGCACGCTGCAGGCCAACGGTGAACTGACCGCCAGCCACATCGACCAGATGGCGCGGCAGATTGCCGAGTTCCACCAGCAGACGCCAAAGGTCGCCGCCGAGCAGCCATTCGGCACCCCGGACAGCGTGATGGCACCGGTCGAACAGAACTTCGAGCAGATTCGCCCGTTCCTCAGCGACAAGGCCGACCTGCAGCAGCTAGACAACCTGCAAGCCTGGGCCCGCAGCAGCTTCGACCGCCTGCATGGCCTGTTCGAGGCGCGCAAGCGTGACGGCTTCATCCGCGAATGCCACGGTGACATCCACCTGGGCAATGCCACGGTGATCGACGGCAAGGTGGTGATCTTCGACTGCATCGAGTTCAACGAGCCATTCCGCATGACCGATGTCTGGGCTGACACCGGCTTCCTCGCCATGGACCTCGAAGACCGTGGCTTGAAGTGTCTGGCGCGGCGCTTCGTCAGCCAGTACCTGGAACTGACCGGCGACTACCAGGGCCTGGAGCTGCTCAACTTCTACAAGGCCTATCGCGCCCTGGTGCGGGCCAAGGTCGCCCTGTTCAGCATGCCGGCCGACGCCGATGGCGTGCAGCGCGCCACCACCCTGCGCACCTACCGCAACTACGCCAACCTGGCGGAAAGCTACAGCGCCATCCCTTCACGCCTGCTGGCGATCACCCATGGCGTTTCGGCAGTAGGCAAAAGCCACGTGTCGATGCGCCTGGTCGAAGCACTGGGGGCGATCCGCGTGCGCTCCGATGTCGAGCGCAAGCGCCTGTTCGGTGAACAACTGGCTCAGGCTGCCGGCCAACTGCAAGGCGGCATTTACGCCGAAGATGCCAGCGCCGCTACCTATAAGCGTCTGCATCAATTGGCCGACGTGATTCTGCGCGCGGGCTTCCCGGTGGTGCTCGACGCCACCTACCTCAAGCGCGAGCAGCGCCAGGCCGCCGCCAGCGTCGCCAACCAGACCGGGGTGCCATTGCTGATCCTCGATTGCCACGCGCCGGATGCGGTCATCGAAAGCTGGCTGGCACAGCGTCAGGCTGAGCAGCTTGACCCTTCCGACGCCACCCTTGAAGTGGTCAAGGCTCAGCAGGCCAGCCGCGACCCGCTGGACGAGCAGGAGCTGCGCGACAGCACCCGCGTCGACACCCAGCAGGGCGCCGCCATGGACGCCGTGATCGAGCAGATCCGTCAGCGCCTGCCCGGCCTGTAACATCTCCAAAGCGCGGGGCAGCACTTGCCCTGTGCTGCCCTGCCCGCCGCGCACGGCGGGCTTGCGGGCGAATTCGCCAACCCCCGCTACACTCCTGTCTGACCTGCTCACGATTTTCGATATGCCCCCGTTCAGCCATCGCAAGGAGGCTCGATGAACGATGAGTTGCAGCACCTGAAAAACCTCGGCAAGACCTCTGCGCAGTGGTTGCATGCGGTAGGCATCCACAGTGCATCCGACTTGCGCAGGCTCGGCGCGGTCGGCGCTTATCAGGCAGTGAAGAGTAGAGGCTTTCGCGCGTCCAAGGTCCTGCTGTATGCAATCGAGGGGGCGTTGCTCGACATGCATTGGAATGATTTGCCGGCCGAACGCAAGGAAGCTCTGAATCAGCAGCTGGACGCAAAATGCACGCTGCAGAAAAATCTTAAATAAATTGCAGCGAAGGGATTGACGCAGAAATGAGAATCGTTATGATTATCACAACTGGTCGCGAGACTGGTTGGGTAATTTGAAAGACCTTGGTTCGGACTCTCAGATTATCTCCTCATCAGGCTAATCACGGTTATTGACCCGGCTTTTTGCCGGGTCTTTTTTTGCCTGCGATTCGGGCTCAAGCGCCGCCGCTGGCCGCGGATGATCAGTGCTGGCTGCGCAACTGGGCGCAGTAGTCCTGCTCTGGCAGCGCCGCCGTAAACCAGACATAGTCGGCCATGCCCGGCTGCACTTCGCTGCCGACTTCGACCAGCAACAAGACTTTGCTCGCGCCCTTGGCGCCGAGATCAGCCAAATGCAGCGGCACGCCGAGGTCGTTGCGCACGTGGGCACTGCCGGCGAACAGTAACGCCGGTTGCGCTGCCGCCAGCAACCGCTCGGCGATACGCCGGTCGCGTTGCTGCTGCACCGCGAGCATTGCCGGCAACTGGCTTTCAGGCAGCAGCCCGCAGTGCCCCTCACGCACTTGCTTGAGCAGTTCGGCTTTGACAGCAGGCGCACTCGAGCGCTGGCCACTCAGCGCAGCAGGCTGCCGGTAGGCCTGGCGCATTTCGCTGGTGGACAGATTGGCCGCCAGCAGCGGCGTCGACTGCTGCAACGCCTGGCGCACGATCGGGCCGTAAAGCGCCCAGTCCCAGCCGTCCTGCCAGGCCAGGGCTTTGCCCAGGTCGGCCGGCAGTTGCGCGGCGCCAGCCACCGCGTCGACCCGCGCCTGCTGCTCGGGCTGGAGCATTTCCAACAGCAGGCTGCCTTGCGCTCGGCGCGCCTGCAGCGCCTTTAGCAGCCATAGCTGCAGCGCGTGGTGATCAGGGTTGTCGTGCTTCTCTCCAACCAGCACCCGCGGCGCCTGCGCCAACTCATCCAGCAGTTGCTCAGGGCTGAGCAGGCGGCCACTGGCGAGTTCGCGAATCTGCCCCAGTTGTGCATTGGTGCGGCCCTCGCTGGCTTGCCAGACGGGCAGCGGCGGCAGGCTGGCCTGTCGCGCCTGACAGCCGCCAAATACAACCAGCAAACCAAGCAACAACAGGCGACAGATCATGGGCAAGCTCCTTAGCGCATGATGATCAGCGGGTGGCCGCGTTCAGGATGATCCTGCACCAGCACATCGATGCCGAACACAGCCTTCAGCGCCTCTGGCGTCAGGACCTCGCGCGGGCTGGCCAGGGCGTGGCAACGGCCTTGCTCGAGCAGCATCAGCTGGTCACAGTAGCGCGCGGCCAGGTTCAGGTCATGCAGGATTACCAGTACCGCCGCGCCGCGGTCGGCAAAGCTGCGCACGGCCTGCAAGGTGGTGTGCTGGTGCAGCGGGTCGAGCATCGAGGTGGGTTCATCGAGCAGCAGCGTAGCGCCCGCCTCGCCTGGCCATAATTGCGCCAGCACCCGCGCCAGATGCACACGCTGGCGCTCACCGCCCGACAACGCCAGGTAACTGCGCGCAAGCAGGTGCTGGGCATCTGAGGCGTGCAGCGCAGCTTCGATGATCTCGCGGTCACGCTGCTGGCCGCTGGCATGGGGCAAGCGGCCAAGACCGACCACTTCTTCAACGCGAAAGGCAAAGCCAAGGCTGGACACCTGCGGCAGCACCGCCAATTGCCGTGCCCGCGCCTGCCCGGCCCATTCGGCCAGGCCCCGCCCGCCAAGGCGCACCTGGCCCTGGCTGGGGATCAGTTCACCACACAGCGCGCCGAGCAGGCTGCTCTTGCCAGCGCCATTGGGGCCCAGCACACCAAGGATCTGCCCAGGCTTCACGCTCAGGCTTATATCGTGCAGCACTTCGGTGCTACCACGCTGCAAGTGCAGGCCTTTGGCTTCGAGCATCAGTGGCGCCCCTTGAGCAGCAACAGCAAAAAGAACGGCGCCCCAATGAACGCAGTAACGATGCCGATCGGCAGTTCGGCGGGCGCCAGCGCCAGCCGTGCGACCAGGTCAGCGAACAGTAGCAGCGAGCCGCCGGCAAGCAATGAGGCTGGCAGCAGCACCCGGTGATCAGGCCCGGCCAGCAGCCGCACCAAGTGCGGCACCACCAGCCCGATAAAACCGATCAGGCCGGCGGCGGCCACTGCTGCGCCTACGCCCAAGGCGGTGCAGAACACCAGCTCGCGCTTCAGTGACTCGACCTCGACGCCCAGATGCCGCGCCTCCGACTCGCCCAACAGCAAGGCATTGAGTGCCTGCGCCCGCCTGGGCAGCCACAGCGCCACGGCGAGGGTAACCACCAGCAACGGCCACAGCCGGGCATAGCTGGCGCCGTTAAGGCTGCCCAGGTTCCAGAAGGTCAAGGTGCGCAGGGTGGCGTCATCGGCCAGGTAGGTGAACAAGCCCACTGCCGAGCCGGCCAGGGCAGTCAGCGCGATACCGGCCAGCAGCATCGTGGCGACATTGGTTTGACCGTCACGCCGGCCCAGCCGGTAGACCAGCGCGGTGACTCCAAGGCCACCGGCAAAGGCACACACCGATAGCAGATACGGCGCAAACCACTCCGGGATACCGCCCAGCCAACTGCCGCCGACAATCGCAATAGCAGCGCCGAGCGCAGCACCGCTAGCCACGCCGACCAGCCCTGGGTCCGCCAGCGGGTTGCGAAACAGGCCTTGCATGGCCACTCCGGACAACGCCAGCACGGCGCCCACCGCCAGCCCGAGCAAGGTCCGCGGCAGGCGGATCTGCCCCAGGATCAGCTCGGCCTGCTCCAGCCCATCAGCGGCAATCGGCACGCCGAGCAGGCGCAAGCCGGCGCGCAGGGTATCCAGCAATGGCAGGCTGACCGGCCCCAGCGCCAGCGACAGCCATACTGCGAGCAGGCAGAGCAGGCTCAGGCCGATGAACAAGGTGCGCGGCTGAACCCTCTGTTTCATGGGGCGAAGCTGGCCTTGGCCTGTGGATAGAACTCACCCGCCAGCTGCTGCAGAGTCGCCGGCAGACGCGGGCCGAGGCCGCCCACCAACAGGGTTGGGTCCAGCGACACCAGGCGCTTCTCGCGCACCGCGCGCGAGCTGGCCAGGCCTGGATTTTCCTTGAGCAGCGCTTGCACCGCCTGCTCACCACTCAAGCTGCGGTCGGCAATCACCACCACGTCGGGGTCGAGCGCTGCCAGTGCTTCGACCGAGAAGTTCTTGTAGCCCTGATGCTCGGCCAGGTTACGCCCGCCGGCCTGGCCCAGCAGCCAGTCCCCTGCCGTACCCGCGCCGGCGATCAATGGCTTGGCACCGGCATGGCCGACCAGCAGCAACACACCGGGCGCTTTCTGCGCAGCCTGCGCCTGTTTGACCTTGGTCTGTACGGCGTCCAGCTCATGATGGAACTGTCCAGCGAGCAGCCCGGCGCGGCCGTCTTCGCCAAGCAGACGGCCCAGTTTCTCAAGGTTGGCATCCAGTGCCGCCAGCTCAGGCTTGCTCGAGAACACCTCCACCCGCACCCCGGCCTGGCGAATCTGCGCCAGCACCGGCGGCGGGCCCATTTCGTCGGTGCCGACCAGCAGATCAGGACGCAGGCTGAGGATGCCCTCGGCCGACAATTGGCGCTGATAGCCGATGCTCGGCAGCGCAGTCAGTGCCTCGGGATGCTGACTGGTGGTATCGACGCCGACCAGCCGCTGCTCACCACCCAGCGCGCTGATCCACTCACTCAAGGCACCGCCGGCACTGACCCAGCGCTGCGGTAGTTCGGCAGCCGCCGTCTGAGTGGACATCACAAGTGCAGCGCACAGGGCAAGCAGAGCAGCAGGACGGCGCATAAGCGGATTCCTTTACAGAAGACAGGCCGTGCGCCTTGTGGCACACGACAGAACTGCGCACCATAGTCGGCCAACGCAACAGCGCACAGTTTGATAATTATTCTCATTGAGCGTCAAGCGCTGCCTTGTGCCAACCTTTTACCGCAGGACGATTTCCCGCGATGCAGCTTCTATGTGCTTCCGAGCAACTTGCTGAAGGCCACAGCCGTGCATTCAACGTAGCAGGGCAGGCGCTGTTTGCCGTGCGTCGCCACGGCCAGGTGTTTGTCTATCGCAACCGCTGCCCGCACAAGGGCATCCCGTTGAACTGGGCAGACGACACGTTTCTGGATGCCAGTGCCAGCCTGATCCACTGCGCCCAGCATGGGGCGCTGTTTCTGATCGAGAGTGGCGAGTGCGTGGCCGGCCCGTGCGAGGGCGAGCAGCTGCACGCCCTGGCCTGCCATGAAGACAGCCAGGGCATCTGGCTCAGCGCGTGAGCAACACCGGCAGCGGGCGGTCGATGCGAATCTGCTGGGCATCCAGGCAGGTGCCGTAGGCGATCACCTCGACGCCTTCGGCAACAGCTGAGCGCAACGCCGTGGCGTAGGCGGCATCGATTTCTTCGGCAGGCCGCACCGCTTCGATCCCGCTGAGATTGACGCAATACAGCTGCACCGCACGAATCCCCTGGCGGGCCAGTGCCGCCAGCTCGCGCAGATGCTTGGCACCGCGCTGAGTGACGGCATCGGGAAACGCCGCCACTGCGCTGTCCGGGTAGCCGAGGGTGACACTCTTGACCTCGACATAGGCAGGCCCACTGGCAAACTCCAGACGAAAATCAATCCGGCTGCGCTCGCTGCCATAGGCCACCTCGCGCTTGAGTGCGGTAAACCCGGCCAGCTCGCTGATCACCCCGGCGTGCAAAGCCTCTTCAACCAGTGCGTTGGCCCGGCCGGTATTGATGCAGGCCAGCCGGCCCTGTGGCGTCTCGCTGATTTCCCAGGTGCCGGGCAGCTTGCGCTTGGGGTCGTTGGAGCGACTGAACCAGACCTGCCCGCCTTCGCGCATGCAGTTGAGCATCGAACCGGTATTGGGGCAGTGAATGGTCAGCAGCTCGCCGTTGGCCAGTTCGATATCGGCCAGAAAGCGCTTGTAGCGGCGCAGCAGGCGGCCCTGTTCCAGTTGAGGAAACTGCGCCATCAGCCTTGCCAACTACGCAGGCCGCGGGCCAACCGCTCAACCGCCTGTTCCAGCCGCGGCAAGCTCTGGGTATAGGCGAAGCGCACATGGTGCCCAGCCTGATGGCGGCCGAAGTCCAGGCCCGGAGTAAACGCCAGATGTTCGGTTTCGAGGAAGTGCCGGCAGAAGGCGAAGGCGTCGCCACCGAACTTGCTGATGTCGGCATATAGATAGAAGGCGCCTTGCGGCTCGACGGCAATGCCGAAGCCAAGGTTGCGCAACGCCGGCAGCAAATAGTCGCGGCGCTTGGCAAATTCGCCACGGCGCTGTTCGAGAATGGCCAGGGTGTCATCCTCGAAACAGGCCAGCGCGGCGTGCTGGGCCATGCTTGGGGCGCTGATGTAGAGGTTTTGCGCAAGCTTCTCAAGATCGGCCACCGCCTGCGGCGGCGCGACCAGCCAGCCCAGGCGCCAGCCGGTCATGCCGAAATATTTGGAAAAACTGTTCAGCACAAAGGCTTCATCGGCCACTTCGAGCACACTCGGCGCATCCATACCGTAGGTCAGGCCGTGATAGATCTCGTCCACCACCAGATGGCCATCACGGGCGCGTATCGCTTGCGCCAGGCCGGCCAGTTCATCGCGGTCGAGCACGGTACCGGTGGGGTTGGCCGGCGAGGCCACCAGTGCACCGACGCTGTCCTGGTTCCAGTGCTGCGCGACCAACTCGGCGGTCAGCTGATAATTGACCTCTGGCCCGACCGGCACCAACTGCGCGGCGCCCTCGACCAGCCGCAGGAAATGCCGATTGCACGGGTAGCCCGGGTCTGCCAGCAGCCAGTGTTTGCCGGGGTCGACCAGCAAGCTGCTGGCCAACAGCAGCGCGCCCGAGCCGCCTGGCGTGATCAGGATGCGCTGCGGGTCGATGTCCAGCCCGTAGCGCTTGCCATAAAAGGCAGAGATCGCTTCGCGCAGTGCGGGTAGCCCGCGCGCGGCGGTGTAACGGGTATGCCCCGCCGCCAGCGCAGCCTGGCCGGCAGCCACGATCGGCGCGGCGGTGGTGAAATCCGGCTCGCCGATTTCCAGATGGATCACGTCATGGCCGGCGGCCTGCAGCTCGTTGGCGCGGGCCAACAGGGCCATGACATGGAAAGGTTCGATGGCGCGGCTGCGCGCGCTGTAGGACTGAGCCATTGTGGGCCTTCTATGAAATGCATCTAGACTGGTGAATCAAGCGTCAACATGCCACTGAACGCGTAGCGCGGGCCGCTGTCAACAGTGAGATCGGCCGGGGTAGCGCACCCCCGATCTATCTGGTAAGTTCGGCGGCTCGCAGTCGCAGGGCCGGCGGTCGCCGGAGATGGAGCATCCTGCGCATTGGATCAGATGAGTGAGAGGCGGTCTATTCATGTCCACCCTAGAAAAGCAAAAAGCCAGTCAGAACCTTTATGGGGTTGAGCCCTATCAGGAGAGCAAGGGTGAAGAGTACATGGGTGAACCCATGCGCAAGCACTTCACCAAGATCCTGAGTGCTTGGAAGCAAGAGTTGATGATCGGCGTCGACAAGACCGTTGACCATATGAAAGAAGAGGCGGCCAACTTTGCCGACCCAGCGGACCGCGCCTCGCAAGAGGAAGAGTTCGCCCTTGAACTGCGCGCCCGCGATCGCGAGCGCAAGCTGATCAAGAAGATCGACAAGACCCTGCAGTTGATTGTCGACGAGGAATACGGCTGGTGCGAAGCCTGTGGCATCGAGATCGGCCTGCGCCGTCTGGAAGCTCGCCCTACCGCTGACCTGTGCTTCGATTGCAAGGAAGTGGCAGAGAAGAAAGAAAAGCAGGTCGGCAAAGCCTGATCGTGCTTTTCATCGAACGGGGCGCTCAGGCGCCCCGTTTTTCATTGTGAAGATGACGTAAACCATGACTGCCTCCCCCTACGTCGGGCGCTTCGCCCCTACCCCCAGTGGTTTCCTGCACTTCGGCTCGCTGGTGGCCGCCCTGGCCTCGTGGCTGGACGCCCGCGCCGTCAATGGCCGCTGGCTGCTGCGCATGGAAGACACCGACCCGCCGCGCGAGATGCCCGGCGCACGCGATGCGATCCTGCGCACCCTCGAAGGCTACGGCCTGCACTGGGACGGCCAGGTGGTGTACCAGAGCCAGCGCCATGCTGCCTATGCCGACGTGGTCGAGCACCTGTTCCGTCAGGGGCTGGCATACGCCTGCACCTGCTCGCGCAAGCAACTGGAGGGCAGCAACGGCATCTACCCTGGCACTTGTCGCAACGCCGGTCACGCCCGCGAGGGCGCGGCGATCCGCTTGCGCGTGCCGGAGCTGAGCTATCGCTTCGATGACCGTGTGCAAGGGCCGTTCGCCCAGCACCTGGGCCGCGAAGTCGGCGACTTCATCATCCAACGCCGCGATGGTTTGTACGCCTACCAGCTGGCGGTGGTGTTGGACGATGCCTGGCAAGGCGTTACCGATATCGTGCGCGGCGCCGATTTGCTCGACAACACCCCGCGTCAGCTGTACCTGCAAGAACTGCTGGGTTTTTCCCAGCCGCGCTACCTGCACATCCCGTTGCTGATCCAGCCCGACGGGCACAAGTTGGGTAAATCGTACCGCTCGCCACCGCTGGCACCTGAGCAGGCCACCCCTCTCCTGCTGCGCGCGCTGCGTGCACTGGGCCAAGCGACCGAGCCTGCGCTTGAGCAGGCCAGCCCGGCTGAGGTGCTGGAGATCGCGCGCCAGCGCTGGCGCCCTGAGGCCATCGCCCGCCAATTGACCTTGGCCGAGGCTAATCTGCGCTAGTTGCCGGCCCCGCGCCGAGGGCTCGCTGCAGCCCTTGGCGCGCGGTAAAAATCGAGCAAATTCAATTTCTTGCCCACAGCCGTAGAATCCCGCTAGCATCGGCCCGGCCGTTGGCGCCGATTTGCGCCAATATTAAGTGCAAACCCGCAGCGCCCACTCATCGAGGCCCGCATGTACATCTATCGCTTGGTCCTGCTGCTGGTGGTCGGGATCTACCTGTTCTCGCCGGCCATCATGGACTGGTGGATCGAGCCCACCGGCGCCTGGTACCGCCCGTACCTGCTGTGGCTGATCCTGATCGTCGTCACCTTCATCCTGCAGAGCCAACGAGATGCCGATGAGCTTTAGCCTGACCCAGATGATCCTGATCAGCGCCGGGTACCTGCTGGTACTGTTCGGCGTCGCCTGGATCAGCGAGCGCGGGCTGATCCCGCGTTCGGTCATTCGTCACCCGCTAACCTATACCTTGTCGCTGGGCGTCTATGCCAGCGCCTGGGCCTTCTATGGCTCGGTCGGCCTCGCCTATCAGTACGGCTATGGCTTTCTTGCCTGTTACTTGGGCGTGTCGGGGGCGTTTCTGCTGGCGCCGGTGCTGCTCTATCCGATCCTGAAGATCACCCGCACCTACCAGTTGTCATCCCTGGCCGACCTGCTCGCGTTTCGCTTTCGCAGCACCTGGGCCGGCGCGCTGACCACCATCTTCATGTTGATTGGCGTGCTGCCGCTGCTGGCCCTGCAGATCCAGGCGGTGGCCGACTCGATCAATATCCTCACCGGCGAGCCGGTCAAGGCCCGGGTAGCGTTCGCCTTTTGTGCGCTGATCACCCTGTTCACCATCTTCTTCGGCTCGCGCCATATCGCCACCCGCGAGAAACACGAAGGGCTGGTGTTCGCCATCGCCTTCGAGTCGGTGATCAAGCTGATCGCCCTCGGCGGGGTCGGCCTGTATGCGCTGTATGGTGTGTTCGGCGGCCCACACGGCCTGGAAGTGTGGCTGCTGCAAAACCAGACCGCCCTCGCCGCGCTGCACACGCCACTGCAGGAGGGCCCATGGCGCACGTTGCTGCTGGTGTTCTTCGCCTCGGCGATCGTCATGCCGCACATGTACCACATGGCCTTTACCGAAAACCTCAGCCCGCGCGCACTGGTCAGCGCCAGCTGGGGCCTGCCGTTGTTCCTGCTGCTGATGAGCCTGGCCGTGCCGCTGATCCTGTGGGCAGGGCTGCGCCTGGGCGCGAGCACCAACCCCGAGTATTTCACCCTCGGCCTGGGCATTGCCGCCAATAATGAAGCACTGGCACTGCTGGCTTACGTCGGCGGTTTGTCGGCTTCCAGCGGGCTGATCATCGTCACCACCCTGGCGCTGTCGGGCATGGCCCTCAACCACCTGGTGCTACCGCTGTATCAGCCACCGGCCGAAGGCAATATCTATCGCTGGCTGAAGTGGACCCGGCGCGCGCTGATCGTCGCCATCATCACCGCCGGCTTCGTCTTCTACCTGACCCAGAACAACCACCAGAGTCTGGCCAACCTCGGCATCGTTGCCTTTGTCGCCACCTTGCAGTTCCTCCCCGGCGTGCTTTCGGTGCTGTACTGGCCGACCGCCAACCGCCGTGGCTTCATCGCCGGCCTGCTGGCGGGCATGCTGGTGTGGATGGTGACCATGCTGTTGCCGCTGCTAGGCAACCTGCAGGGCTTCTATATCCCGCTGCTGGACATGATCTATGTGCTTGACGATACCAGCTGGCACATGGCGGCGATTGCGTCGCTGGCCGCCAACGTCTTGCTGTTCACGCTGATCTCGCTGTTCACCAACGCCAGCAGTGAAGAAGTCAGCGCCGCTGAAGCCTGTGCGGTCGACAACGTGCGCCGGCCACAGCGGCGTGAACTGCACGCCGCTTCGCCGCAGGAGTTCGCCACCCAGCTGGCCAAACCGCTGGGCGCCAAGGCTGCGCAAAAAGAAGTTGAGCAAGCCCTGCGCGACTTGTACCTGCCGTTCGACGAACGCCGCCCTTACGCCCTGCGCCGTCTGCGCGATCGCATCGAGGCCAACCTGTCCGGTCTGATGGGCCCAAGCGTTGCGCAGGACATGGTCGAAACCTTCTTGCCGTACAAATCCGGCAACGAAAATTACGTAACCGAAGATATCCACTTCATCGAAAGCCGTCTTGAGGATTACCACTCGCGCCTGACCGGCCTGGCCGCCGAGCTCGATGCGCTGCGCCGTTACCACCGCCAGACCTTGCAGGAACTGCCCATGGGGGTCTGCTCGCTGGCCAAGGATCAAGAGATCCTGATGTGGAACAAGGCCATGGAAGAGCTGACCGGGATTGCCGCCAAGCACGTGGTCGGCTCGCGCCTGGTCACCATCGCCGAGCCCTGGCGCGGGCTGCTACAGGGCTTTATCGACCTGCCCGACGAGCACCTGCACAAGCAGCGCCTGGGCCTCGACGGCCAGACCCGCTGGCTCAACCTGCACAAAGCCGCCATCGACGAGCCTTTGGCACCGGGCAACAGCGGCCTGGTGCTGCTGGTCGAGGACCTCACCGATACCCAGGCGCTGGAAGACAAACTGGTGCATTCCGAGCGCCTGGCCAGCATTGGCCGCCTTGCCGCCGGGGTCGCCCACGAGATCGGCAACCCGATCACCGGCATCGCCTGCCTGGCGCAGAACCTGCGCGAAGAGCGTGAGGACGATGGCGAGATCACCGAGCTGTCCAGCCAGATCATCGAGCAGACCAAACGCGTCTCGCGCATCGTCCAGTCATTGATGAGCTTCGCCCATGCCGGCGGCAGCCACCAGAACAACGAAGAGCCGGTGTGCCTGGCCGAGGTCGCCCAGGATGCGATCGGCCTGCTGGCCCTCAACCGGCGCAATTTCGAGGTGCAGTTCTTCAACCTGTGCGACCCGGATCACTGGGCCGAGGGTGACCCACAGCGCCTCGCCCAGGTGCTCATCAACCTGCTGTCCAACGCCCGTGATGCCTCGCCCGCCGGCAGTGCCGTGCGCGTGCGCAGTGAAGTCAGCGAGCACACCGTCGACCTGGTGGTCGAGGACGAAGGCAGCGGCATTCCGAAAAACATCATGGACCGCCTGTTCGAACCGTTCTTCACCACCAAGGACCCTGGCGAGGGAACCGGACTGGGGCTTGCACTGGTCTATTCCATCGTGGAAGAGCATTATGGGCAAATCACCATCGACAGCCCCGCCGATATCGAACGGCAGCGTGGCACCCGGATCCGCGTGACCCTGCCCCGGCATGTCGTAGCGACGTCCCCTGAAATTCGCGACCGTCGAGAGAATTGAATCAATGCCGCATATTCTGATCGTCGAAGACGAAACCATCATCCGCTCGGCCTTGCGTCGTCTGCTTGAACGCAACCAGTACCAGGTCAGCGAAGCGGGCTCGGTGCAGGAAGCCCAGGAACGCTTCAGCATTGCCACATTTGACCTGATCGTCAGCGACCTGCGCCTGCCTGGCGCCCCCGGTACCGAGCTGATCAAGCTAGGCCAGGGCATCCCGGTGCTGATCATGACCAGCTACGCCAGCCTGCGCTCGGCGGTGGACTCGATGAAAATGGGCGCGGTCGATTACATCGCCAAGCCGTTCGACCACGACGAGATGCTGCAGGCAGTTGCGCGCATTCTGCGTGATCGCCAGAACGCCCCGGCGGCCGCCACCAGCAGCCTCGAGCCGCGCAGCAACGGCAAACCGGCTGTTGCCGACAAGGGCAGCCACAATGCTGCCAACGGCGAGATCGGCATCATTGGCACCTGCGCGCCGATGCAGGACCTCTACAGCAAGATCCGCAAAGTGGCACCGACCGACTCCAATGTGTTGATCCAGGGTGAGTCGGGTACCGGCAAAGAGCTGGTCGCACGCGCACTGCACAATCTGTCGCGACGGGCCAAGGCGCCGATGATTTCGGTCAACTGCGCAGCCATCCCTGAAACCTTGATCGAGTCGGAACTGTTCGGCCACGAAAAAGGCGCGTTCACCGGCGCCAGCGCCGGCCGTGCCGGTTTGGTCGAAGCGGCTGACGGCGGCACGCTGTTCCTCGATGAAATCGGCGAGCTGCCACTCGAAGCCCAGGCGCGCCTGTTGCGCGTGCTGCAGGAAGGCGAGATCCGCCGGGTTGGCGCGGTGCAATCGCAAAAGGTCGACGTGCGCCTGATCGCTGCGACCCACCGTGACCTGAAAAACCTGGCCAAGGTCGGCCAATTCCGCGAAGACCTTTATTACCGCCTACACGTGATCGCCCTCAAGCTGCCGGCCTTGCGCGAGCGCGGCAGTGACGTCAACGAAATCGCCAGCGCCTTCCTCGCCCGCCAGAGCGCACGCATCGGTCGCGATGACCTGCACTTCTCCAGCGAGGCCGAGCAGGCGATTCGTCATTACAGCTGGCCGGGTAACGTGCGCGAGTTGGAAAACGCGGTCGAGCGCTCGGTGATCCTCAGCGAGAGCCCGGAAATTTCCGCCGAGCTGCTGGGCATCGACATCGAGCTGAGTGACCTGGACGACGATGACCTGCTTGACGGCATGTCCGCCCTGGGCAGCGTCAGTGCCGGTAACGCCAGCCACGAGCCGACCGAGGATCTGTCGCTGGAAGACTACTTCCAGCACTTCGTGCTCGAGCATCAGGACCACATGACCGAGACCGAACTGGCGCGCAAGCTTGGCGTCAGCCGTAAATGCCTGTGGGAGCGGCGCCAGCGCCTGGGCATCCCACGGCGCAAGAGCAACGCCACCAGCGACAATTGATCGGCGCCCAATAACGGGGCAAGCCGTCTACCACGGGGTTACCGTGGCAGAGGGCTTGCCCCGTTTGCGTTTGTGCAGGTAACACCCCAGCGCGCCTGCAAAAATCTGTTACCCATCCCCGCCTGCCGTAACAGCTACCGAGGCGTACGGTAACGAAATTTCTACATTTGCTCCGCTCTCGACCTGAGCAAAACCCGGAAAACCCCCGTATTTGCTGGGTTTTCAAAAGTTGGCACGGCACCTGCTATATCTTTGTTACAAGAACAATAACAAGCATTGCAACTCAGAATAAGAACAAGACGAAACGGCTCACGCACAATAAAAACAAGACGGCGGAGGCGCAGCTAACTGATTCTTTTGGAGAGGAGTTGTGTTTGGGGCTTGCCCCACGACCAGGCAGAGAACAACAAAAACTGCACTAAAGCAGCGCCTACACTGGTTGGATCGACAGATCAGCATCACCTCAGCGGCCAAAGCAATCCGTTTGCTCTTTACCCCCGGTTTGGGGGTCGTCCACAAGTTTCGCGCTTTGTGGGCAGGGCACTCAACAAAAACAAGAAGCCCAGCAGAAAAACAATAAGAGCACGCAACGACTTCTTGGGGAGCTTAGGCTCCCCTTGTCGTTTCCGCCTCCCGCGCAAGCACCCGTGGCATACCGCCTACACCATCCCCGAAGTAAATGCTAGAATCCCCGCCCATCATGCGGCCATTCTCTATCCCTTGGCCGAACATTCCTTCAAACAGTGCATCCCATGCTGAAGAAGTTGTTCCAGTCGTTCCGTCCTCCCGTTAGTGGTCAACACCACAGGCGCACCACGCCTGAAGTGATCAACAAGAGCCAGCACTCGCTGCAGCGCAGCCAGTTCAGCCGCCATGCGGTGGGCATTGTCGATCGCCTGCAGGCTGCCGGATACCAGGCCTACCTGGTTGGCGGCTGTGTGCGTGACATGCTCCTGGGCATCACGCCCAAAGACTTCGATGTCGCCACCAGCGCCACGCCTGAACAGGTCCGTGCCGAGTTTCGCAATGCGCGAATCATTGGCCGCCGCTTCAAGCTGGTTCACGTGCATTTCGGCCGTGACATCATCGAAGTGGCCACTTTCCGTGCCCACCACAGCGATGAAGACGAGGGCGACAGCCACCGTTCGTCGCATAATGCCAGTGGTCGTATTTTGCGCGACAACGTCTACGGCACCCTCGAAGACGACGCCCAGCGCCGCGACTTCACGGTCAATGCGCTGTACTACGACCCGGTCAGCGAGCGCATCCTCGACTACGCCAACGGCATGCCCGATGTGCGTAACCGCCTGCTGCGCCTGATTGGCGACCCGGTCCATCGTTACCAGGAAGACCCGGTGCGCATGCTGCGCGCGGTGCGCTTTGCGGCCAAGCTCAACTTCGGCATCGAAAAGCACACGGTGCAGCCGATCCGCGAGCTGGCACCGATGCTGCGCGATATCCCGCCAGCACGGCTGTTCGAGGAATGCCTCAAGCTGTTCCTCTCCGGCCACGGCGCCATCGCCTTCGAAATGCTGGTTGACCTGCATCTGTTTGAACCGTTGTTCCCAGGCAGCAGCCACGCCCTGGAAGAGCGCCCAAGCTACACCCACACGCTGATCAGCAACGCCTTGATGAACACCGACCTGCGCGTCAAGCAGGGCAAACCGGTAACGCCGGCGTTCCTCTTCGCGGCCATGCTCTGGCCGGCCCTGCCGGGCCGTGCACTGTACCTGCAGAGCCAAGGCGTACCGCCGATCCCGGCAATGAACCAGGCCGCCCACGACCTGATCGCCGAACAGTGCCAGCGCATTGCAATCCCCAAGCGCTTCACCCTGCCGATCCGCGAGATCTGGGACATGCAGGAGCGCCTGCCACGGCGCAGCGGCAAACGCGCCGACATGCTCCTGGACAACCCGCGCTTCCGCGCTGGCTACGACTTCCTGCTGCTGCGCGAGAGCGCCGGCGAGGAAACCGAAGAGCTGGGCCAGTGGTGGACCGACTACCAGGACGCCAACGACAGCGAACGCCGGGCCATGATCGCCGAGCTGGGCAGCCGTGATGACGGCAGCGGCGCCGCGCCACGCAAACGCAAGCGCAGCGGTACCAAGCGCAAGCGCAGTGCTGACGAAGCGTTCGACTAAGCATGAGCGTGCGCGTGTACATCGGCCTGGGCAGCAACCTGGCCGAACCTGCCGAGCAACTGCGCAGCGCCCTCGATGCCTTGGACAAGGCCGAGGGCACGCGCCTGGCAGCGGTTTCCGGCTTCTACGCCAGCGACTCGCTGCTGCCCGGCCAGCCGCGCTACACCAATGCCGTAGCCGCGCTCGACACCACGCTCGAGCCGCTGCAGCTGCTCGATGCGCTGCAGGCGATCGAGAACGATCAAGGGCGCGTGCGTCAGGAACGCTGGGGCCCACGCACCCTCGACCTGGATGTGCTGCTGTTTGGCCAACAGGTGCTCGACAGCCCGCGCCTGACCGTGCCGCACTACCACATGCACGCGCGCCCGTTCGTGCTCTACCCGCTGGCTGAGCTGGTGCCTGCCGACTTCGTCCTCGCCGATGGTCGCAGCCTTGCGCAAATGCTCGCCGCCTGCCCGTTCAGCGGCCTCGAACGCCTGTAATTCGGGCGATCTTGACGGCGGTAACGCCAGTAACACCCTTGCCGTAACAATGCGGTAACAGGGTGATTGACTTCCCTCCCCTCGCTCACGACTATAGGCATCCCGTGGCCTCGACGCGCCACACTTAACCTATTTGGGCCCGGGCGGGTCTGAACATCACGAACGATGATGTGCCGCTCCGCATCGCACCTGCGCAAGGTTGTACGCAGGTCGATTGCACAGCGCCTGAACGAGGACTTTCTACATGCCTGAAGTAACCCTGACCACCCTGCATGGCCTCAAAGCCAAGGGTGAGAAAATCGCCATGCTGACCTGCTATGACGCCACCTTCGCCAAGGCTGCCAGCCAGGCCGGGGTCGACGTGTTGCTGGTGGGTGACTCGCTGGGAATGGTCCTGCAAGGGCATGACAGCACACTGCCGGTGACCACTGCAGAAATGGCCTACCACACGGCCTGCGTCAAACGCGGCAACGACGGCGCACTGATCCTCGCCGATCTGCCGTTCATGGCCCACGCCACGCCTGAGCAGGCCTTCGCCAACTGCGCCAGCCTGATGCAGGCCGGCGCGCACATGATCAAGCTCGAAGGCGCGGCCTGGCTGAGCGAGACCATTCGCCTGCTGGCCGAACGTGGCGTGCCGGTGTGCGCCCACATGGGCCTGACCCCGCAGACGGTCAACGTGCTCGGCGGTTACAAGGTGCAGGGTCGGCAGGAAGCCCAGGCGCGGCAGATGCGCGCCGACGCGATTGCTCTGGAGCAAGCCGGTGCGGCCATGCTACTGCTCGAATGCGTGCCCAGCGAGCTGGCTGCGGAGATCACCCAGGCCGTGGCCATTCCGGTGATCGGCATCGGTGCCGGTAACGCCACCGACGGCCAGGTGCTGGTGCTGCACGACATGCTCGGCCTGTCGCTGACCGGGCGCATGCCCAAGTTCGTCAAGAACTTCATGCTCGGCCAGGCCGATATCCAAGGCGCCCTGAGTGCTTACGTGGCGGCGGTCAAAGACGTCAGCTTCCCGGCTGCAGAACACGGGTTCAGCGCATGAATACCGTCAAGAGCGTCCGTGAACTGCGCGCAGCCGTGGCCCGCGCCCGCAGCGAAGGCAAGCGCATCGCCTTTGTCCCGACCATGGGCAACCTGCACAGCGGCCACGTCGCCCTGGTGACCAAAGCCACCCAGCGCGCCGACTTCGTCGTGGCGAGCATCTTCGTCAACCCGCTGCAGTTTGGCGCCGGCGAGGACCTCGACAGCTACCCGCGCACCCTTGCCGCTGACCAGGAGCGCCTGCTCGAGGCAGGCTGTCATTTGCTGTTCGCGCCGACCGTGGATGAAATGTACCCCGACGGCACCACAGTGCAGACCCGGGTCAGCGTGCCGCAACTGTCCGAAGGCCTGTGTGGCGCCAGCCGCCCGGGGCATTTCGAAGGCGTGGCCACGGTCGTCAGCAAGCTGTTCAATATGGTCCAGCCCGACCTGGCCGTGTTCGGCGAAAAGGACTACCAGCAACTGGCGGTGATCCGCGCCATGGTGCGCGACCTGAACATGCCGATCCAGATCATCGGCGAGCCAACCGTACGCGCCGATGATGGCCTGGCGCTGTCCTCGCGCAACGGCTACCTGACGCCCGAGCAACGCGCTGCAGCGCCGGCGCTGTACCGCGAGCTGAGCGTGATGGCCGACGCCATCCGCCATGGCCAGCGCGACTTTGCCGAGCTGATCGTGGCCGGTCAGGCCCAACTGCTGGCGGCAGGCTTTCGCCCGGACTATCTGGAAGTGCGCCACGCACTGACCCTGCGCCCGGCCATGGCCGATGACCGCGACGTGGTGGTAATTGCCGCAGCGTACCTGGGCACCACACGCCTGATCGACAACTTGTACCTGCATCTGGACGAGCCTACCGCCTGATTGCAACCCGGGGCCGCCACGCGGCCCCAAATTATCCCCGCCTGACCCCATTCCCCCCGCGCCAGCCATGCCTATAATGATCAACTGCCTGCAACTGCCAGCGGCTGCCAGTTGTCCAAGGCCAGATCATGCATCAAGGAAACCCTTCGCAATGGCGTATTACCGTACCCCCCATGATGTGACGACGCTGCCAGCCTGGCAGGCGCTGCAACAACACCGCGACGCCATGCAGGATTTCAGCATGCGCGACGCCTTCGCGGCCAATCCGCAACGCTTCGATCAGTTCTCCCTGAGCAGCTGCGGGCTGTTTCTCGATTACTCGAAAAACCTGATCAACGATGAGACCCGCAAGCTGCTGGTCAACCTGGCCACCGACGTCGACCTGGCAGCAGCCATCAAGTCGATGTTCAGCGGCGAGATCATCAACGCCTCCGAAGGCCGCCCGGTACTGCACACCGCCCTGCGCCGCCCGGTTGGCGACAAACTCAGCGTCAACGGCGTCAACGTGATGCCCGAAGTGCACAAGGTACTCAACCAGATCACCGAGCTGGTCGGCCGCATTCATGACGGGCTGTGGCGCGGCTACAGCGAAAAACCGATCACCGACGTGGTCAACATCGGCATCGGCGGCTCGTTCCTCGGCCCTGAGTTGGTTTCCGAAGCCTTGCTGCCGTACGCCCAGCGCGGCGTGCGCTGCCATTACCTGGCCAATATCGACGGCAGCGAATTCCACGAGCTGTCGGCCAAGCTTGCGGCCGAGACGACCCTGTTCATCGTTTCGTCGAAGTCGTTCAACACCCTCGAAACCCTGAAGAACGCCATGGCCGCCCGCACCTGGTATCTGGCCCAGGGTGGCTCCGAAGCCGAGTTGTACCGTCACTTCATCGCGGTCTCGAGCAACAAGGCCGCAGCCGTCGCGTTCGGTATCCGCGAAGAAAACATCTTCCCGATGTGGGACTGGGTTGGCGGGCGTTACTCACTGTGGTCGGCGATTGGTTTGCCAATTGCGCTGGCCATCGGCACGGCCAACTTCAAGGAGCTGCTGTCGGGCGCCTACACCATGGACCAGCACTTCCAGACCGCGCCGTTCGAGCAGAACATGCCGGTGCTGCTGGCCCTGCTTGGCGTCTGGTACGGCAACTTCTGGGATGCGCGCAGCCACGCGATCCTGCCGTACGACCATTACCTGCGCAACATCACCAAGCACCTGCAGCAGCTGGACATGGAGTCCAACGGCAAGAGCGTGCTGCAGGATGGCAGCCCGGCGCCAACCGCGACCGGCCCGGTGATCTGGGGCGGCGTTGGCTGTAACGGCCAGCATGCCTATCACCAGTTGCTGCACCAGGGCACCCAACTGATCCCGGCCGACTTTATCGTGCCGGTGGTGAGCTTCAACCCGGTGGCCGACCATCACCAGTGGCTGTACGCCAACTGCCTGTCGCAGAGCCAGGCACTGATGCTCGGCAAGACCCGCGAAGAAGCCGAGGCCGAGCTGCGTGGCAAAGGACTGAACGAAGCCGACGTGGCCAAGCTGGCCCCGCACAAGGTCATCCCTGGCAACCGCCCGAGCAACACCCTGGTGGTCGAGCGGATCAGCCCGCGTCGCCTCGGCGCGCTGGTGGCGATGTATGAGCACAAGGTGTTCGTGCAGAGCGTGATCTGGGGCATCAATGCCTTTGACCAATGGGGCGTCGAGCTGGGCAAAGAGCTCGGCAAAGGCGTGTACCAACGCCTGGTCGGCGCTCAGGAAGAAGCCGCTGAAGACGGCTCCACCCAAGGCCTGATCAATTACTTCCGCGGTCGTCACCGCGGCTGATCAAGCCCTGCTGCAAGCCCCG
>NZ_JACDIU010000021.1:0-356315 GCF_014525325.1 Pseudomonas sp. EZ-C24
GGAGGCCGAGCGCAGGTCTTGCGAAGGGAGGTGCCGGCCATGGATGGCCGGCAAGCGCTGCGGGCCAGGATGGCCCGTACAGCGCGGTCCGCCCGGGAGCAAGGCCGGAGCGAGGGAACCCCGTAGCGCAGCGCAGGGGCCGGATGTGGAGCCAAGCCCTTTTTTGGTTACTTTTTTGGGGTGTTTGCCAAAAAAGTGACTCGCCGTAAGGGCGAAAGGGGCCCAATCAGCCACCACAAAAAACGGATAAGCCCACAGTAACCGCGAACAACCCCGAGCTGCCAAAGCACCCCAGGCCGCCTACCAACCTCAGGGAGCCAACCGCTCCCGAGCCCAATGCCCCGCCACCAGACGATAATTCAGCCGATCATGCAACCGGCTAGCCCTACCCTGCCAAAACTCAACCCGCTCCGGCAGCAAACGATACCCCCCCCAATGCTCAGGACAATGCGGCTGAGTCTGCGAAAACCGCGCTTCAGTAGCCTTGACCAAAGCCTCCAGCTCTTCACGCCCAGCAATCACCCGACTCTGCGGCGAAGCCCAAGCCCCCAGGCGACTCCCCAGCGGGCGCACCTGGTAATAATCATCGGACTCCTGCGCAGTAACCTTCTCAACCCGCCCCTCAATCCGCACCTGACGCTCCAGCGCCGGCCAGAAGAAGGTCATCGCCGCAAACGGGTTAGCCTGCAAATGCTGCCCCTTCGCGCTGTCATAGTTGCTGAAAAAGGTGAATCCCTGAGCATCCAGGCCCTTCAACAGCAACACCCGGCAATGCGGACGTCCATCGGCATCGACCGTAGCCAGCGTCATGGCATTGGCCTCGACCGGCGCCTGTTCGGTTTTTACAGCATCGGCAAACCACTGGTGGAACAGCGCAAACGGCTCATCCGGCGCCTGGCTTTCGGCCAGGCCATCACGGGTGTAGTCGCGGCGCATATCGGCCAGAGATTGAGTCATGACAGCACTTCCTTGACGATCAGTTGGTCTTCGCAGGGCTGTTGGCAGCGACTTTCTTGTCGGCCGTGGTTTTTTTCGCGGCCGGCTTGGCGGCCGGCTTCTTGGCAGCAGTCTTGGCTGCTGCCTTCTTGACCGGGGCTTTGGCCACGGCTTTCTTCGCCGCTGGCTTGGCAGCGGCCTTGGCTGCAGGCTTGCTGGCTGCAGGCTTGGCCACCGGTGCCTTGCTGTCTTGAGTGGCGACCACAGCGGCCGGGGCCGGCGCCAGGTTCGGCTGCTGGTATTTGGCCAACAGGGCCAGCATGGTGTTCTGCGGCGTCATCAGCAATTCGACGCGGCGGTTCAAGGCGCGGCCTTCGAGGCTGTCGTTGGCGGCGCGTGGCATCACCGAGCCCATACCTTTGAGGCTCAAACGGTCGCGTTGCAGACCACTCAGGCGGAAGATAGCCGAGACCGAGGCAGCGCGCTCAAGGCTGAGCTTCTGGTTAACGGCAGCGGCACCGCTGCTGTCGGCGTGACCGAGAATCAGCACGGCAGTTTTCGGGTCGACTTCAATGGCCTTGGCCAGACGGGTGATCGGCCCCAAACTCGCCGGCAACAGCATGTTCGGGCGGTCCGGGTTGTACGAGCTGTCGACCGGAATGGTCACGGCCAAGAGGTCTTCGCGGCGCTCCACTTCAAACTTGCTGTCCTTGACCGCTTCACGCAGCTTTGGCTCGTACTGGTCAAGCCAGGCCTGGGTGGCCTTGTGATCAATCTTGGGAACGACCGGGCCCTTGGCCTGGGTCTCTTCAGAGCCGAACGGCCACCACCAGCGGCTGCTGCTTTCGGACTTGGCGTCGGCTTTGGCAACTTTCTCGGTCACCGCCTGCTTCACTTCCTGATCGGCAACCTTGTCCGAGCCAAACGGCCACCAGCTGTGTCCGCTAGTCGAGGAGGCATCCTGCGATTGGCTGGCACAACCGGTCATGGCCAGGCACAGGGCGAGTGCTAAGGTTTTTTGTGAAGACATCAGCGATACACCATGAAATTGAAGGAAATTTTGCCTGCAGTAGCACGCATTGGCATTGAGCATAGTCAAACCGCACGGGCATTACCCGCACTAGCCGATCAAAGGCAACTGGCGAGCACCCGCACCAGCTTCTGCGCTCTTGGGTCCATCAGCACGTAAGGGCCGAGGGTATTGGTGACGAAGCCAAAGGCAACATCGTGCTCGGGGTCGGCGAAACCGACCGAACCACCGGCGCCCGGGTGACCGAATGCGCCAGCACCGAGGCCGAAGGTGGCGTTGGCTACGGTTGGCTGGTCCAGCATGCAACCCAGGCCGAAACGGGTCTGGGTCAGCAAGGTACGGTCTTCACCGAGACTGTGCTCGCGGGTCAGTTCATCCAGCAACTCCGATTCGAGCAAGCTGCCGTCGAGCAGGCCAGCATAAAAACCGGCGAGGCTGCGCGCGTTGCCGTGGCCGTTGGCCGCAGGCTGCTGCATGCGTCGCCATTCGGGCTTGTTGGTACTGGTCAGGATTGCTGGTGGGTTGGTGAACGCTCGGGTTGAAAGCGCCTCTGGCTCGCGCATGGTGACCTGCAGCAGGCGCTGCGCAGCCGCATCGCCTGAATTGCCCTTGCCGCGGGCGATATGCGCCACACGGTGGAATTCTTCATCTGCCAGGCCAATGTGAAAATCCAGCCCCAACGGCTTGGCCGTGCGGGCGACGATCGACTCACCCGGACCGCGGCCGTCAGCTCGGCGAATAAGCTCGCCGATCAGCCAGCCATAGGTGATTGCCGCGTAGCCATGCTCGGTACCTGGGGTCCACCACGGCGTTTCTGCGGCCAGCGCGGCAGTCATCGCTTCCCAGTCGTACAACGCCTCGGCGGGGAGCAGCTCACGGATGGCCGGCAGGCCAGCGCGGTGGCTCAGTAACTGACGCAGGGTCACGGCTTCTTTGCCGGCTTGAGCGAACTCCGGCCAGTAGCGTGCTACCGGGGCATCCAGCGCCAGCTTGCCCTCGCCCACCAGTTGCAGGGCAGTCACGGCGGTGAACGTCTTGGTGCAGGAGAACAGATTGGCGATGGTGTCGCTATGCCAAGCCTGCTGCCCATCCTTGTCGGCACTGCCGGCCCACAGGTCGATCACGGTGTCGCCACCGACCTGGATGCACAACGCCGCACCGCGCTCCTGGGAATCCTCGAACAAGGCGGCGAATGCTTCACGCACCGCCTCGAACTTCAGCTCATAGTGACCCTGAATCTGCACCGCCAGCTCTCCGTACGACTCGAGTTTGCAAAGGCGTGCATTGTTTCAGTAGTTGACCATTTTGCCTACTGAATGTGGCCGGATGGTTGTCAGGAAACGTCGCCAAACAGCTCTGCAACCAGCCCCAAGCGCCTCATGGCACCGGCTTGCTGACCACCGTGCGCAGCTCGTCGATTACCTGCTGATTACTCCGCCGCACCGCCTCGACAAAGCCCGGATAGGCCACATCGGTGATCGCCACCAACCCAAGATGGCCGTTTTCGCCATCGAGCAGGCGGCCACTGGCAGGCTGATCCAGATACTGGAACCAATGCGCACCGACGATCATCGGCTGGGCCATGGCGGCCTTGAGGAAGTTGGCATAGGCCGGGCCACGGTCCTCCTCGCGCGCCAGTTCCACCGGCCCCGGCCAGAACGGCCCACGGTCGCGCGAACCGAACTGGAATTCGGACACCAGCACCGGCTTATCCATCTCGGCCAGGCGAGCAAAGTCGTAGCCGTCGCCAGGCTTGAGGGTATAGAAGTTGAAACTGAGCACATCGCAGAACTCGGCGCAGGCCTTGACCGCCTGTGGGCTGCTCAGGGCAAAGCGGCCTCCGAGCAACAGGTGGTTGGGCGCATGCCAGTTGAGCGAATCGGCGATGGTCTTGAAATAGGTGTCGGCGAACACCTGTTGGAAGTACTGGTAATCGCGTTCGATTTCCGGGTGTTCGGGGTTGGGCAGCGGTGCTTCGAAGCCTGGGTCTTCCATTAGCTCCCACGCCTGCAGCTCGATGCCCCAGGCCTTGGACAGCCCTTCCTGATTGCGGTACTTGTCGCGCAGCTGCTTGAGGAACGCGCGCTTGGCCGGCACGTCGGTGGTCAGGCGCAGGGTGCCGAAAGCGAGGCCATAGCGGGCCCGCGGATCATCACCGGGTGCGGCCCAGGCCAGCTCGTTGTCGGCAAAGTAACCGATCAGCCACGGGTCATCGCGGTGATCACGGGCAGCAATCGCCACAGCACGTTCGGTGGCCATGGCAAAGCGTGGGTCGAACGGATCGGGCATGCGCCCCCACCAGTCCATGCCCGTGCTGATGCTGGCGTAGTCGCCAACGATCGACAACGGCAGGGTGTAAGGCACCCGTTTGGCCAGGTCCAGTTCAGGATCGCTCCAGTTGCCGAGGGTATTGAAGCCCCACGCCTGCAAGCGATCCAGAGCATGCGCCTGCCAGCGGCCGGCATCGATCGCCATCGGCGGGCACGCCTGGCTGGCCGGTTCGGCGGCGGCCGGGGCACAGCTGTGGCCATGGCTGCGTTGCAGGTTGGCTGCGTAGAAGTCGAACCAGCGGCCCTGCTTGAATGCGCGCCCCTGCGAAGACGCATTGCCATCATCATTGTTGCCTTCCCCGTAGAACGCGGCGAAGGGCTCGTTGACGCCGGGCAACGCGGTAAACATGTCCTCGCGACCAGCAACATAGGTACGCCCGCCATCAGCGGCCACAGCGTTTACGCCCAACGAGAAGAACGGATGGCCGTCAGGCGTCACCAGGAACCAGCGGCCATCGCGTTTCTCTGTACGGAAGAAGCCCTGAGCCTCGAATGCAGGCCCGGCCAGCAGCCCACCGTACGGGTCAAGCGCTTGCTTGCCGCGCTCTGCCAGCCAGGCCTTGAGCTGCGCCTGCTCGCGGCTATCGGCAGCTTTGAGCTGGTCATCGCTGACGATTCGCTCCGGCCAGCGGCCCCGCGTCGACTGGCCATAAGCGTCGATCAGGCCGGCATAGGCTGCCTTGAAGGCGAGATCGTCATCTTGTAGGCCGACCTTCTCGATCAGCAGGCTTTGCGCCACGTTGGGCTTGGGGATGCTCAGAGTCACCGAGCTGATCTGCTTCAGGTCCACCTCACCGACGCTGCTGGTCAGCAGCAAGCGCTGGCCGTCGTAGGTCCATGGCATCGGTGGGCCGGCACGCATGCCTTGGCTCAGCGGCGAGCTGGCGGTAAGCGGCACCATTACCGTTTGCGCAGGCCCGGCCGGCAGGTCGATGCGGCTGGTGAGGGTGCGGCCATCGCTGCTCTGCACTGTGACGTCGACCGTCAGCGCCCAATCCATCGCACTTTGCAGGCGCAAGGTGAGGGCCTTGCCGGCCGACCAGTCCCACGCCCCACCTTGCGGGCTCAGGCCCAGGCTTGGCCGTTCGACCGGATTGAACACGACGCGGCGCAGTACCTCGCCCTCTGCGGTCTGTTCGGCGTTGTATTGCGGCATGCCGGCGTCGGCGGTGATGACATTGACCACCGAGGCCGGCCGCACGAAGCTGAACAGCGTCTGCTGCCCAGCCAGCAAGGGTGAGCAGAACAGCAGCGTGAAGACTGCGGACAAGGTGCGTCGAATCATAGAACTGGAGCTCTCCTTCAGGGCCGCGGGGAGCCCGTGACTGAGTAATGGACAACAGGCCGGAGCTGCACGCTCCAGCCGTCAGGAAATTTCCCGCCGGAACGGCGGTAGCGCGTTGAGGATAGCCTTGCCGTAGCGCTGAGTGACCAGGCGCCGATCGAGCAAGGTGATCACGCCGCGGTCCTGCTCGGTGCGCAGCAGGCGACCACAAGCCTGGATCAGCTTAAGCGAGGCGTCGGGTACGGCGATTTCCATGAATGGATTACCTCCGCGCGCTTCGATCCACTCGGCCAGAGCGGCTTCGACCGGGTCATCCGGCACCGAGAACGGGATCTTGGCGATCACCACGTGCTCGCAGTATGCGCCAGGCAGGTCGACCCCTTCGGAGAAACTGGCCAGACCGAACAGCACGCTGTGCTGGCCGTCGTCGACCCGCGCCTTGTGCTTGTTCAGGGTTTCTTGCTTGGACAGGTTGCCCTGAATCAGCACCAGCTTGCGCCAGTCACGATCAAGGCCATCGAATACGTCCTGCATCTGCTTGCGCGACGAGAACAGTACCAGCGCCCCCCGCGCCTCTTCGAGCATCGCCGGCAGTTCGCGGATGATCGCGGCGGTGTGCCCGGCAGCATCGCGCGGATCGGCGCCCAGATCAGGCACCCGCAGCAACCCGGCATCGCCGTGCACGAACGGGCTCGGCACCACACAGGTTACTGCGTCCCTTGGCAGGCCGGAGCGCATGCGGAAGCGGTCGAACTTGCCCAGCGCGGTCAGCGTTGCCGACGTCACCAAGGCGCCGTGGGCAACGCTCCACAGGCTGCGCCGGAGCATCTCTGCTGCGAGGATCGGGCTGGCGTTTACCTCGATGTCGAACAGCGCACCGGTCTCGGCCAGGGTCAGCCAACGCGCCATCGGCGGGCTGTCTTCCGGGTCCTCGGCGGTGAACGCCGTCCACAGCTCCCAGTTGCCCTGAGCCCGAGTCACCAGGCTGCCGAACAGCGGGTACCACTCTTCGGCCTGGTGGCTGGCGATACCGATGTTCTTCTCGCCATCCATGCCTTCCTTGAGCAGGTCTGCAAGGCGCGTGAACAGGTCGTTGAGCTGGGAAAAACCCTTTTTCAGCTCGATGCCGACTTCGCGGATATGCTCCGGCACCACCCCGCCCTCAAAGCGGTAGCGTGGCCGCTCGCGGCCTTCGGTGTCTTCACCGGGCTTGAAGTCTGCAATCTGCTCGCAAAGGGTAAACATGAACTGCTGCTGGGTGCGGATTTCACGCGCCAGCTCCGGCACCTGTTCGATGTACTTGCCCAGATCGCCCGGCAGCGGGTGCTGGGCGAGCAGCTTGGTCAGGTTCTTGGCCGTCTGCTCAAGCCAGTCGGCGGTCGAGCGCAGCCGCGAATAATGGGCAAAATGACCAATCGCCTTGTCCGGCAGGTGATGGCCTTCGTCGAACACATAAATGGTGTCGCGTGGGTCAGGCAGCACCGCGCCGCCGCCCAGGGCCAGGTCAGCCAGGACCATGTCGTGGTTGGTGACGATCACATCGACCTTGCCCATGCCTTCTCGGGCTTTGTAGAACACGCACTGCTGGAAGTTCGGGCAGTGACGGCCGGTACATTGGCTGTGGTCGGTGGTCAGGCGCGCCCAGTCCGGGTCTTCGATGGTTTCCGACCAGCTGTCACGGTCGCCATCCCAGCGGTTGCCGGCGAGCTTCTCGATCATGCTGTTGAACAGCTTCTGGCTGCGCTCGTCGACTTCGATATGGAAGCCTTCTTCCTCGAACAGCTGCGCAGTGGCCGACTGGGCGTGGCCTTCCTGCAACAGTACGTCGAGCTTGGACAGGCACAGATAGCGACCACGGCCCTTGGCCAGGGCAAAGCTGAAGTTCAGACCACTGTTGCGCATCAGGTCAGGCAGATCCTTGAAGACGATCTGCTCCTGCAGCGCCACGGTGGCGGTGGCAATCACCAGGCGCTTGCCGGCGACCTTGGCGGCGGGGATGGCCGCCAGGGCGTAGGCGACCGTCTTGCCGGTACCAGTGCCCGCCTCGACGGCAACCACGGCGGGGTCACCCGAGCGTCGACCTTCGTCGTCGCAGGCAATATCGCCGAGCACTTTCGCTACTTCGGCAATCATCAGGCGCTGGCCGTAACGTGGCTTGAGGCTCTTGGCTTCGAGAAAACGCGAATAGGCGCCCTGGATGGTGGCTTTGAGTTCGTTGCTGATCATGGTCTGCAGGCGCCCGAAGGGCTGGATATATTTTCAGTGTTTTGCATGGGCGGCTATCATACCCCGCTCGCGCCCTTTATGCCGCATGGAGATCCCGATGCTGAGCTTCACCCTACCCTACACCCTGCATGTGCTAGCCGCCCTGGTCTGGGTCGGCGGGATGTTTTTCGCCTGGCTGATCCTGCGCCCGGCAACGGTTGCAGCCCTGGAGGGGCCGGCACGGTTGCGCTTGTGGCTGGAAGTTTTCCGACGCTTCTTTGTCTGGGTCTGGGTCGCTGTGGCGATTTTGGCGATCAGTGGTATCGGCATGTTGCACATGCGCTTCAGCGGTTTCGAAACTGCGCCCAAGTACGTGCAACTGATGATGGGCGGGGCGATCGTGATGTTTGCCTTGTTCCTGCGCGTGCAGGCCTTGCTGCTGCCTGACTTGCGTGCCGCGGTGCAGGCCGAGGATTGGCCGGCAGGTGCTGCTGCGCTGGGGCGGATTCGCCGGCTGGTGGGTATCAACCTGCTGCTGGGGCTCGCCGTGGTAGCGGTTGCCAGCCTGCGTCTGCCGCTCTGAACGGTGCGCCGCGCAGGCAAACTGCGCGGCGGCAAGCCCGGTTACAGGCGTCGCAGAATCAACTCACCCTCTGCGCCCGCCAGGCCGGCCTGGCCTTCAACGCCCGGCCGGCCCTTGGCCCCAGCGTCGGTGCTATACACCAGGCAACCCTTGCTGGCGCCGCCTGCGCCAGGTTTGCCCGCTGCGCCAGGTTTGCCCGGCAGGCCCCCATCCAGGCGTACGACAATGCGCTGCTCGGGAGTCAGCCGGCACCGCCAGACGAATCCGCCCACCCGCTGCACCGTCATGGCCGTTGCCACCATTGTCGCCATCAGCGCCGCGGCTGGCCTGGCCCCAGGTGCAGCCACCGGCCTTGCCATTGGCGCCATCCAGGCCGACATAGCCCGGCGCACCGGCACCACCACGGGCGTCGATCGACAACTGCTCGGCGTCCAGCGCATGCAACTGCAGGTCAAGGCTGCGGCCGCTGCGCGCGGCGCGTTCATAGCTACCCGGCGCGCCATTGGCGCTGATCTCGCTGCCGCTGGCGAAGCGCGCCGAGGCTGCTTCGATGGTCAATTCCGTGTCGGCCGGAGCGACGGCAATGCGCGCATCTTGGCCAAGTTCCAGTTGCTCGACCTTGAGCGAGGTGAGTGACGCCGGCAACAGCAAGGTCGCCGAATCCGCCACCCGCAGGTGTTGCAGATGAACAGTGCCGGCCTTGTTGGCCAGGCGCATCACCGAGTTGGCAGCAACATCCAGGCTGTCTGCCTGGGCCCATGGGCTGGCCAAGGCCACCAACAACATCAATTTACGCACGGCGGGGCGCCTCCTGAGGCTTGGGAATCGACATCACGTGAAAAATTCCTGTCAGCAAAATCTGCAGACGATCGAACCAGCGGTGGCTACGGTTGCGCAGGCTGGCGTTGAAAAACAGTACTTCGAGCATATGCAGGCCAAGCAAAAGGATGCCCGCTGCATTGATCAGGAGATTGAACGGCAGCGGCTGCGGCATCAGCAGATTGACCAGCACCACCCACCAGAACACAACCGTCAGGGCCTTGCCCAGCCCCAGGATAAATTTCATACCCCGCCCTCCTTTGCCAGTCAGTTAAGCCTGTTGGGGCCGCTGTGCGGCCCTTCGCGGGTGAACCCGCTCCCACAGGTACAGTTGCGCAATCCTGTGGGAGCGGGTTCACCCGCGAAGACCGCACAGCGGTCCACTGGCAAGCCGACATCTTCGTCCACAGTAACTTCATTGATGGGCGCCCGCCAAGCATTGCCTCAGGCCCGGCACCCAGTTGCACACCGACGGTCAACGCTCGATCTTGATCTCGGTCCGGCGGTTCATGGCACGCCCCTCAGCAGTAGCGTTGTCGGCCACTGGCTGGGTTTCGCCGGCACCGACTACCGACACCACGCTGCTGCGCGGCACGCCGCTTTCGACCAGATAGTCAGTAACCGAATGCGCGCGGCGCTCGGACAACTTCTGGTTGTACGTGTCGGAGCCAACGCTGTCGGTGTGCCCGGTGACACTCAGTCGGGTGCTCGCCGCTTCCTGCTTGAGGCGGGTGGCGATGGTATTGAGGCGTTCCTTGTCGGCCGCAGTCAGCCGCGCAGAGTCGAACTCGAAGTGCACGTCACGGATGACGATGACTTCTTCCTTGACCACGACCACCTCTTCTACCACTGCTACCGGTTCAGGCGGGCAGCCATTGGCATCGACCTGTACCCCACGCGGGGTGCCCGGGCACTTGTCGCGGCTGTCCGGCACGCCATCGCCGTCTTCGTCACCGTCGCCATTGGCCCAGCAGTAGCCGGCGGCCAGGCCACCGCCAAGCAGCGCGCCCCAACCGGCCCAGCTCGAGCTTTCGATAGCGCCAAGGGCGGCGCCGCCCACACCCCCGACGGCAGCACATGTCGGCCAGTCGGTTTTCTGCAAACCTGCACAACCAGTCAACACACTGGTCAGCAGCACCAAGGGTATCGCCGTGCGAACTATGCTCATCTGTTGCATCTCCTAGGGGGAATCGGCATAAGGCCGATCTGTGCCAGTAAAGACCGCGCATTCCCGATCTGCCAGCAATGAGCCATGCTGGTGTGCCACAGCCCTTTGCCGGCAAGCTCTAGCCAGCTAGGCTTGGCGACCCTGAACGGAGATAGGCAATGACCGACGGTTTTTCCCAACGCACGCCGCAACAAGCCCTCGCCGCCTTGCTCGAACGCGTGCAACCGCAGCGCCTGCTGCTGGTGGGCACGCGCTTCCCGGCGCTGGATGCCTTTGCCCAGGCGCACCCACAGGTGGTCATCGAAGTGGCAGCGCCAGGCGTACTGCCGGATCCACTCGCCGCCCAGCGTTTCGACCTGGCGGTGCTGGTCGACTGCCTTGAGCACTTGCCCAAGCGCACCGGCCTGGAACTGCTGGCAGGCATCCGCAATCTGAATGCCAGCCGCCTGGCGGTGCTGGCCGACTTGAGCGCCTGCGGCTGGCAGGACACCGAGTTTTTCTCGCTGGCGATGTCGGCCAGCGAGAAATTCGGCCGCGAGCAGCAGGTGTTGAGCCTGTTCACCTATGATCTACATGACTACAAGCAGGTCCCTGACTGGCTCAACGCCAGGTTCTGGGCCAACCCTGAAAACTTTGGCAAGTACTGGTGGTGATGTGATGAGTGTTTCGGTTTGCCCTTGCGGCAGTGGCAACCTGCTCGACGCCTGCTGCGGGCATTATCATGCCGGCACCCCGGCGCCAGACGCCCAGGCATTGATGCGCTCGCGCTACAGCGCTTACGTGCTGGGCCTGATCGAGTACCTGGTCGCAACCACCCTGCCGGCTCAGCAAGATGGCCTGGACCGCGCTGCAATTGCTGCCTGGAGCGCGCAAAGCACCTGGCTGGGGCTTGAGGTGGAAAGCGCCGAGGTGCTTGGCGGTCAGCCTGAGCATGCGTTTGTCACCTTCATCGCGCGCTGGCACGACGCTCAAGGCGAACACGCCCACCGTGAGCGTTCGGCATTCGTCCAGCGCGATGGCCGTTGGTACTTCATTGACCCAACGGTCGGCCTCAAGGCCACGCGCAACGACCCCTGCCCCTGTGCCAGCGGGCAGAAGTTCAAGAAGTGCTGTTCCAGTTACGTCGGTACTTGACCGTGAACGCCCTCGCCCGCCTGCTCCTGACCAGCTGCGTCCTGCTGCTGACCGGCTGCGCAGGCTGGAGCGGCGAGCAATGGCGCGAACCACAGGTACATCTGGTCAGGGTCGAAACAGTCAAGGCGCGCCTGCTGCAACAGGAGTTCGTCATTCACCTGCGGGTCGACAACCCCAATGACAGCCGCCTGTTCATCCGCAACCTGAATTACTCGGTGCGGCTCAACCAGTTGCTGCTGGTCGACGATGAGGCGAGCATCTGGCGCAGCGTCGCCGCCCATGAGGGGCGGACCTTCAAGATCACCGCCCGCACCAACCTGTGGAAGCAGCTCAAACCGCTGGCCAAGCTGCTCAAGAGCAGGCAACCGCTGCGCTATTCACTGCAGGCCGAGCTGAATACCGGGCTGATCATCTGGCGGGGCCTGCACTTGTCGCGCAGTGATGAGATAATGCCCGGCGATTTCTTACCGGAGTAACCTGCAATGACTCAGCAACCGCATGTTCATGGCCCTGACTGCAACCACGATCACGATCATCAGCATGATCATGACCACGGCCATGTGCACGGTCCACACTGCAACCACGGCCACCAGGAGCCGGTGCGCAACGCTTTGAAAGACGTTGGCCGCAACGACCCGTGCCCGTGCGGCAGCGACAAGAAGTTCAAGAAGTGCCACGGCGCCTGATCTTCGCGCGCTGACCCCTGCCGCAAGCAACTGCAGCCTTTGGCCGTGATTGCTTGCGGTTGATGCTTTCCGATCCAGCCAAATCCCTTTTTTGTCACACCTTGCAGGAGCCTCTTCAATGGCCGCCCCCGCTTTTCCTCCTTTGCGTCCGCGCTTCGCCAGCCTGGCGCTGCTAGGTCTGCTTGGTCTTGGCGGCTGCCAGATGAGCGCCGTGCAAGACAGCGTGCCGCCGACCACCGGCGTGCAACCGCTCAAAGGCCTCGCGCAGAACGTTTCGCTGCGGCGCAATGCCATGGGCGCACCGCTGATCGAAAGCAGCAGCTTCCACGATGCGCTGTTCACGCTGGGTTACGTGCACGCCGGCGACCGCATCGAGCAGATGCTCGGCATGCGCCTGCTGGCTCAGGGCCGCCTGGCGGAACTGGCCGGGCCAGAAGCGCTGGATATCGACCGTTTGATGCGTGCAGCCAATCTCAAGCAGAGTGCCAATGCCCTGTACGCCGACGCTTCGCCGCGGCTCAAGCGCTTCTTTGAAGTGTATGCGCGTGGGGTCAACGCCTACCTGTACCGCTACCGCGACAAGCTGCCGGGTGAGCTCGCCCGTAGCGGTTATCGCCCTGAATACTGGAAGGCCGAAGACAGCGCGCTGATCTTCAGCCTGTATGCCTTCAGCCAGTCAGTCAATCTGCAGGAAGAACTCAGCGCCCTGACCCTCGCGCAAAAAGTCGGCAGCGACAAGCTCGCCTGGCTGCTGCCGGGTGCGCCTGACGAGCCGCTGGCCGAAGGCGAAGTCGACAAACTCAAGGGCATCAACCTGGCCAGCCAACTGCCTGCCCTGCCTGCCCTGGCCAGTGCCAGCCAGAAGCTCGCCGACCTGGGCCTGCTTGGCAGCCCGGGCTCGGTCAACCTGGCCCTCGGCCCACAGCGCAGCCGCAGCGGCAAAAGCCTGCTGGCCAGTGACAGCCGCGCCGCCTGGGCCTTGAGCCCGGTACAGATCCACACCGGCAAGTATCAGGTTGCCGGGCTGTCGTTGCCTGGCCTGCCAATCGTGCTGGCCGGCTACAACGGCAAACTGGCCTGGAGCAGCAGCGCGGTCATGGCCGACAACCAGGATTTGTACCTTGAGCAACTGCGCCGCCAAGGCAGCCAGCTGACTTACCTTGCCGATGGCAAATGGCTGCCAACGCGTGCCCGCAGCGAGACCTTCTTCGCCCGCGGCCAGCAGCCACTGCGCGAAGTGCTTTACGACACTCGCCACGGCACCCTGCTCGGCCAGCCTGCTGGCAACGGCCTCGGCCTGGCCCTGAGCCTGCCGCAGCTGAAGGGTGATCGCAGCCTCGACGCCTTGTTCGACCTGACACGCGCCACCTCGGTGGAGCGCGCCTTCGACAGCACCCGCGAGGTCGGCGCAGCGGCGCTCAACTTCGTCTTTGCTGAGCCGCAGCACATCGGTTGGCAGGTCAGTGGGCGCTACCCGAACCGCCGCGAAGGCCAGGGCTTGCTGCCCTCGCCCGGCTGGGATGGGCGCTATGACTGGGACGGCTATGCCGACGCCATGCTCCACCCGTACGACCAGGACCCACCGTCCGGCTGGCTCGGCCATGCCAACGAGCGCAGCCTGGCCAAGGGTTACGGCATGCAGTTGTCCAACACCTGGTACTACCCCGAGCGCGCCGAACGTCTCGGTCAGCTGGCTGCCAATGGCCGCCACGACAGCCGCAGCGTGATGGCCCTGCAAAACGATCAGGTCAGCTTGTTTGCCGACAAGCTCAAGCAGATGTTCAGCGCACCCGGCATGGCCCAGCCGCTCAAGCAGGCGATCGCGGCACTGCCACCGGCCCAGCGCGACAAGGCCAATGCCGCGCTGGCTCGGCTGCAAGCTTTCGATGGTCGCCTGAGCCCAGTGTCGGCAGATGCCGCGCTGTATCAGCTGTTCCTCCAGGAAGTGGCCCGACAGACCTTCCTCGACGATCTTGGGCCTGAATCCGGCCCTGCTTGGCAAGCCTTTGTCAGCAACGCGCAGTTGTCCTACTCGGCGCAGGCTGATCACCTGCTGGGCCGCGATGACAGCCCGTTCTGGGATGACCGCACCACCGCGCAAAAGGAAGACAAATCGGCGATCCTGGCCCGCAGCCTGGCCGCCGCGATCGACACTGGCACGGCGCTGCTCGGCGCCGACCGCAAGGCCTGGCAGTGGGGCAAGCTGCACCAGTACCGCTGGCCAGCACCGGCCTATCACGGCCTGGGTGACGCTATCAGCCGCGCGCCAATGGCGGCTGGCGGCGACCTCAGCACCCTGGCCCTGACGCCATATGCCTGGGGCAGCAACTTCGACACGCAACTGCCAGCCTCGGCGCGGATGATCGTCGACTTTGGCCAGGCCGAACCGCTGCAACTGCTGACCAGCAGTGGTCAGTCCGGCAACCCGGCCAGTCGTCACCACAGCGATGGCCTGGACGCCTGGTTCAAAGGCCGCTTCATGAGCCTGCCGCTGCAACCGCAGAACTTCGCCCGTGCCTACGGTAGCCAGCGCCTGACCCTGGTACCGGGCAAGTAAGCCCACGTCCGACTGCCCGCACAGCCCTGGCTGTGCGGGCAACCTCAGCCAGACAATCCGAACTTCGTCGCGCCAGCAACGCTCCTAGCTATAACTCCCTAGCCAGCGGCCTGCCATGGACCTTGTGATTGCTCGCCCCGAAGGCCTGTACTGCCCACCCGGTGATTTCTACATCGACCCGTGGCGCCCGGTTGATCGCGCGGTGATCACCCACGGTCACGGTGATCACTCACGCTCGGGCAACAATCACTACCTGACCGCGGCGCCCGGTGCCGGCATCCTGCGCAGCCGGCTCGGCCAGCACATCAATCTGCAGACCCTGCCCTACGGTGAACGCCTGGAACACCACGGCGTGAGCTTGAGCTTCCACCCGGCCGGGCATGTGCTCGGCTCGGCGCAGGTGCGCCTTGAGTACCAGGGCGAGGTATGGGTCGCCTCTGGTGACTACAAAGTGGAGCCCGACGGCACCTGCGCGCCGTTCGAGCCGGTGCGTTGCCACACCTTCATCACCGAATCGACATTCGGCCTGCCGATCTACCGCTGGCCGCCGCAAGCGGTGATTTTCGCCGAGATCAACCAGTGGTGGCGGGCCAATCGCGAACAAGGCAAGGCCAGCGTGTTGTTCTGTTATGCCTTCGGCAAGGCCCAGCGCATCCTCCATGGCCTCGACGCCGGCATCGGGCCGATCCTGGTGCATGGCGCGGTCGAGCCGTTGAATCGGGTCTATCGCGAAGCTGGCGTGGCCCTGCCAGAGACCCATTACGCCGGCGACTTTGCCCGCAACGACCCGCTACTGCGCGAGGCATTGATCATGGCGCCGCCGTCGGCTGGCGGCAGCAGTTGGATGAAGCGCTTCGGCGAGTACAGCGATGCCTTCGCCAGCGGCTGGATGCGCCTGCGCGGTACCCGCCGGCGGCGCGGGGTCGATCGCGGTTTTGTGCTGTCTGATCACGCTGATTGGCCGGGGCTGTTGTGGGCCATCGCCCAGACCGGTGCCGAGCGGGTCATGGTCACCCATGGTTCGGTCAATGTGCTGGTGCGCTATTTATCCGAGCAAGGCCTGGACGCGCGGGCCTTCGTTACCGAATACGGCGAAGAAGACGACACCCGCGAGGTTCAGCCATGAAGGCTTTTGCCGAGCTGTACCTGCGCCTGGACGGCACTACCTCGAGCAACGCCAAGTTGCTGGCCTTGCGCGAATACTTCAGCCAGGCGCCAGCCCAGGACGCTGCCTGGGCGGTGTACTTTCTTGCCGGCGGCCGGCCGCGGCAACTGGTGCCAACCCGCTTGTTGCGCGAGCTGGCCATTGAATTGTCAGGCCTGCCCGACTGGCTGTTCGAAGAGAGCTATCAGTCAGTGGGCGACCTGGCCGAAACCATTTCGTTACTGCTCCCCGACAGCGCCCATGCCAGTGATCAGGGTCTGGCTGAGTGGATCGAGCAGCATCTGCTGCCATTGCGCGGCCAGCCCCAGGAAGAGGTACGCGCGCGCCTGCCAGCGCTGTGGGCGCAACTTGACCGGCAGAGCCTGATGCTCTGCCTGAAACTGATCACCGGCAGTTTCCGCGTGGGCGTGTCGAAACTGCTGGTCACCCGCGCACTGGCGCAGTTGGCCGATCTCGACGCCAAGCGCGTGGCCCAGCGCATGGTCGGCTATACCGACCTCAGCCATAAACCGAGCCCCGCCAGCTACCTCAAGCTGATCGCCGCCGAGTCGGCCGACGAGCACAGCCAGCGCGGCGGCCAGCCGTATCCGTTCTTTCTGGCCCATGCGCTGCAAGCGCCGACCGAACAATTCGACGCCCTGCTCGGCCCGGTCAGCGACTGGCAGGCGGAGTGGAAGTGGGACGGCATCCGCGCGCAGGTGGTCAAACGCGAGGGCCAGTTGTGGATCTGGTCACGAGGCGAAGAGCTGGTGACCGATCGCTTCCCCGAGCTGCACAGCCTGGCCAGCAGCCTGCCGGACGGCACCGTGCTGGATGGCGAGATTCTGGTGTGGAAACCGGGCTCCAGCAGCGACGATGTCGCCGTGCAGCCCTTCGCCCTGCTGCAACAACGGCTCGGCCGCAAGACCTTGGGCAAGAAGCTGCTCGGCGATGCTCCGGTGGTGCTGCAGGCCTACGACCTGCTCGAATGGCAGGACCATGACTGGCGCAGCCGCCCGCAGCACGAACGGCGCGCCCAGCTGGAGCGGGTAGTCGCCGAGTACCCGCAAGTGCCGCTGCTGCTGTCACCACTACTGACCGGCGACAGCTGGGCCGACCTGGCCGAGCAGCGCGAACAGTCGCGCAACCTCGGTGTAGAGGGGCTGATGCTCAAGCAGCGCGATGCGCTCTACGGGGTTGGCCGGACCAAGGACATGGGCCTGTGGTGGAAGTGGAAGATTGACCCGTTCAGCGTCGATGCCGTGCTGATCTATGCCCAGCGTGGCCATGGCCGGCGCGCGAGCCTGTACAGCGATTACACCTTTGCCGTGTGGGACGCACCGGCAGGCACGCCTGGACGTGCGCTGGTGCCATTCGCCAAGGCCTACTCAGGCCTCAGCGATGCAGAAATGCGCAAGGTCGATGCAATCGTGCGCAAAACCACCGTAGAAACCTTCGGCCCGGTGCGCAGCGTCACTCCGACGCTGGTGTTCGAACTGGGCTTTGAAGGCATCGCGCTGTCCAAGCGGCACAAGAGCGGCATCGCCGTGCGCTTCCCACGGATGCTGCGCTGGCGCCTGGACAAGCCGGTCGAGGAAGCCGACGACCTGGCCACCTTGCAGGCCCTGCTGAGCTGAAAACCGTGATCGGGATCTGCCTGCGCGCATGCGCAACGCCGAAGTTTGTGCTTCTATCTTCAGTCGCAGCCCGATCATCAACCAGCGCCCAGGACCCCCATGCACCACTCGACCCACAGCTTGCTCAGCCCCGCGCCCGGCATCAGCCGGCACCTGCACAGCTTCCAGTTCGGCCCAGCCGGCGCCGGCAAAGTCTACATACAGGCCTCGTTGCACGCCGACGAACTGCCGGGCATGCTGGTCGCCTGGCACCTCAAGCAGCGCCTGCTCGAACTGGAACAGCAAGGCCTGTTGCGTCAGCAGGTCCTGCTGGTGCCAGTGGCCAACCCATTGGGCATCGAGCAAGTGCTGCTGGATGCACCCATGGGCCGCTTCGAGCTGCACAGCGGGGAGAACTTCAACCGCAACTTCGTCGACCTTTCGGACACCATCGGCGACCAGCTCGAAGGGCAATTGACGCAGGACCCGCACCACAACCTTGAGCTGATCCGCGAGCACCTGCGCCGGGGCCTGGACGCGCACCCGGTACGTACCGCGCTGCAGTCCCAGCGCTTGTGCCTGCAAAGACTGGCGTGCGATGCCGACATGGTCCTCGACCTGCACTGCGACTTCGAAGCAGTCGAACACCTGTACACCACGCCGCAGGCCTGGCCGCGGGTCGAGCCGCTGGCGCGCTACCTCGGGGCGCAAGCCAGCCTGCTCGCGACCGACTCGGGCGGGCAGTCGTTCGATGAGTGCTTCAGTCTGGTCTGGTGGCAATTGCAGCAGCGCTTCGGCAAGCGCTACCCGATCCCCGACGGTGGCATTTCGGTCACGCTGGAGCTGCGCGGGCAAGCCGACGTCTGTCACGCGCTGGCGGCCAAGGACTGCCAGGCGATCATCGACTTTCTGACCCACGCGGGCGTTATCGAAGGGCAACCGGCCGAATTACCGGCGCTGCTCCATCCGGCCACGCCACTGGCCGCAGTGGAACCCGTCAGCACCCCCCAGGGCGGGCTGCTGGTATTCCACGCAAAACCCGGCCAATACCTGCAAGCCGGGCAACTGATTGCCGAGGTGATCGACCCACTCACCGATCAGGTCAGTTCGCTGCGCAATCAACAGGCCGGGCTGCTGTATGCCCGTAGCGTTCGGCGCATGGCAACCAGCGGCATGGTCGTCGCCCATGTCGCGGGCGAGCAGATTTGCCGCAGTGGTTACCTGTTGGGCAACTAACAGGTAAACCAATCGGCACGCACGGCGGTCTGTAGAAGCACAGCCTTTGACGGATCCACGCATGCCCGCCACGACCGACCTTGCCAACGCCTGGTTTGCCACGCGTGGATTCAAACCCTTCGCCTTTCAGCGCCAGGTCTGGGCCGCCGTCGAGCGTGGCGAGTCGGGACTGGTGCATGCCAGCACCGGCTCTGGCAAAACCTACGCGGTATGGCTGGCCGCCCTGCGCGCCTATGCGCGCACGGCCAACCCGAGCGGTAAGCCGGCGCCGCTGCAGGTGCTGTGGATCACGCCGATGCGTGCGCTGGCAGCGGATACAGCACGTGCCCTGCAGGCACCGCTGGATGACCTGGAACTGAACTGGAACGTCGGCGTGCGCAGTGGTGATACCAGCTCTGCCGAGCGCGCCCGCCAAGCCCGGCGACTGCCCAGCACGCTGGTGACCACTCCAGAAAGCCTGACCCTGTTGCTGACCCGCGCCCAGGCCAATGAAGACTTTGCGCAGCTGCGCATGGTGGTGGTCGACGAATGGCACGAGTTGCTTGGCAACAAGCGTGGCGTGCAGCTCCAGTTGGCGTTGGCGCGCTTGCGCCGCTGGCATCCCGGGATGGTGGTGTGGGGGCTGTCGGCGACCTTGGGCAATCTTGAGCACGCCCGCGATGTGCTGTTGCCCGCCGGTGGCTCACTGGTCAAAGGGCGTCAGGACAAACGTTTTGTCGTCGACACGTTATTGCCGGAGGCAATCGAGCGCTTCCCTTGGGCCGGCCACATGGGCCTGAAAATGCTCAAGCAGGTCAGTGCCGAAATCGACGCCAGTGAAAGCTGCCTGGTCTTCACCAATACCCGCGCGCAAGCCGAGCTGTGGTATCAGGCACTTCTCGAGCACCGCCCTGACTGGGCCGGCTTGATCGCCCTGCACCATGCCTCGTTGGCTCGGCAGACCCGCGACTGGGTAGAGCGCAGTCTCAAGCAAGGCTCGCTCAAGGCAGTGATCTGCACGTCAAGCCTGGACCTCGGGGTGGATTTTCTGCCAGTAGAGCGGGTACTGCAGATTGGCTCGGCCAAGGGTATCGCGCGTTTGATGCAGCGTGCGGGTCGATCCGGGCATGCGCCCGGGCGCGCCTCGCGGATCACCCTGGTGCCGACCCACAGCCTCGAGCTGGTCGAGGCCGCCGCTGCTCGCCATGCCTTGGCCGCCGGCCAGATCGAGGCACGCCAGTCGCCGCGGCTGAGCATGGATGTGCTGGTGCAGCATCTGGTCAGCATGGCGCTGGGCAGCGGCTTTCGCCCGGCAGAACTGCTCGAGGAAGTGCGCAGCACCTGGGCCTTTCGCGAACTGCGCGACAGCCAATGGCAATGGGCACTGGATTTTGTCTGCCATGGCGGCAGCTCGCTGACGGCCTACCCTGACTACCAGCGCGTCGAAGCCCACGCCGACGGCATCTGGCGTGTGGCCAACGAGCGCCTGGCGCGGCGCCATCGGATGGGCATCGGCACCATCGTCAGCGATGCCAGTATTCAGCTCAAATACTGGAGCAAGGGCGGCGGCGGCAAACAGCTGGGCAGCGTCGAAGAATCATTTATCGCGCGCCTCAAACCCGGCGATACGCTGGTGTTTGCCGGCCGCGTGCTGGAGCTGGTGCGGGTCGAGAACATGACCGCCTATGTACGCCGCAGTACCGCTCGCAAGGCGGCGATTGCCCGCTGGAATGGCGGCCGTATGCCGCTGTCGAGCGAACTGGCGGACGCCTTGGTGGAGCGCCTGGATGCCGCAGCCCATGACCACTTCGACGGCCCGGAAATGCGCGCCGTGCGACCTCTGCTGGAGTTGCAGGCGACTTGGTCGGCGCTGCCCACCCAGCACACCCTGCTGGCCGAGACATTCACTTCAAGACAAGGCTCGCATCTGTTTCTGTACCCATTCGCCGGACGCATGGCCAACCTGGGCCTGGCCAATCTGATAGCGTGGCGCGTGAGCCGGGTGCAGCCATTGTCGGTGTCGATTGCGGTCAATGATTACGGCTTCGAGCTGGTCAGCCCCAGCACGGTCGACTGGGCCACGTATCTGCCGCGGGCGTTGAGCACGGATGATCTGCTCGAAGATGCACTGGCCAGCTTAAATGCGGGCGAAATGGCGCTGCGGCGCTTTCGCGAAATCGCGCAGATTTCCGGGCTGGTCTTCGGCGGCTACCCGGCCGCGCAGAAGAGCACTCGACAGATTCAGGCCTCCAGCGGATTGTTCTACGAGGTATTTCGCAAGCACGACGCCGACAATCTGTTGCTCGGCCAAGCGCGGGATGAGGTGCTGCGCGAAGAACTGGAAATCGAGCGGCTGCATCGGCAGTTGCTCAAATTGAGTACGCTGCGTCTGGATCTGCACGACCTGCGTCGCCCCGGACCATTGGCTTTCGCGCTGTTGGTAGAAGGCATGCGCGAGACCCTGAGCACAGAAAAACTGGCCGACCGGATTGCACGGATGGTGGCTGATCTGGAAAAAGTCGCCGACGCACCCAAGGGGCGAACCCGGCGCGGGAGCTGAGCCTCGCCCTGAATACAAGGACTTCTATGCAGCACCTGGAAATCGAACACTGCGGCGAAACGCTCTGGCTGCTGCCGGACAAGGCCATGTATTGGCCAGCGCGGCGGGCCTTGTTGGTCGCTGATGTGCACATCGGCAAGGCGGCAAGCTATCGCGCATTGAATCAGCCAGTGCCGCGCGGCACCACCGATGCCACCCTCGCCCGCCTTGATGCGTTGCTTACCGAGCACGCTTGCGAGCAATTGATTGTACTCGGCGATTTCTTGCACGCCCGCCACGCTCAGGCGCCGGCGATCATCGCCAAGCTCAAGGCCTGGCGCAAGCGGCATGCTCAGGTGCAGATGATTCTGGTGCGCGGCAACCATGACCGCCATGCCGGCGACCCACCGACGGAACTGAACATCGAGATCAAGGAAGAACCGTGGCTATACGGCCCGTTTGCCCTGCAGCACGAGCCCACGGCAAACCCTCCGCACACGGTGCTGGCAGGGCACGTACATCCGGTTTACGTACTGCGCGGCAGAGCCCGGCAGCGGTTGCGCTTGCCGTGCTTTCTAATCAACAAGGAGGTCTGCCTGTTGCCCGCATTCGGCGAATTCACCGGGGGCTGGACGGTCGAACCCGACGCAGCCACCCGCGTGTTTCTGGCAGGGGCTGAGCGGGTCTGGGCAGTGCAGCGTTAATTACGCAACAGGAGTAGGCGGTATGTCGTCCGGCAAGGTCGGTACACCCGGCTCGGTCGGTTGATGCTCACCCGGCTGAGGCGGCTGCGGGCTGTCCGGGTCCGGCTGGCCGGGCACTCCTCCTGCCTGCACAGGCAGTGGTGGCTGCGCCAACAGCGACCAGGCCAGCAGGCCGATCTGGTTAGGCTGGAGATGAGCCAGCTGGGCACTGACAGTGGTATGGAGTTTCATAGGCAGCTCCTCACGGGGGCCGGCGTACGTCATGCACGCCGCAACTGTTACCCCGTTGGAGTGCCTTGCGGGCAACTAATTCCCCGCGCTCGTCGGCTCAGGTCCGCGGCAGGGTGACCCCACGCTGGCCCTGGTACTTGCCGCCACGGTCTTTATAAGAGACTTCGCACTCTTCATCGGACTCGAGGAACAGCATCTGCGCCACGCCTTCGTTGGCGTAAATCTTTGCCGGCAAGGTGGTGGTGTTGGAGAACTCCAGGGTCACGTGGCCTTCCCACTCTGGCTCGAGCGGCGTGACGTTGACGATGATGCCGCAGCGCGCGTAGGTGCTTTTGCCCAGGCAGATGGTCAGGACGTTGCGCGGGATGCGGAAGTACTCGACGGTGCGCGCCAGGGCGAACGAGTTCGGCGGGATGATGCAGACGTCGCTTTTGACGTCGACAAAGCTGCCGGCGTCGAAGTTTTTCGGGTCGACCGTGGCCGAATTGATGTTGGTGAAGACCTTGAATTCGTCTGCGCAGCGCACGTCGTAGCCGTAGCTGGAAACGCCGAAGGAAATCACCCGGCTGGCTTCGTCACCGCGCACCTGGCGCTCGACGAAGGGTTCGATCATGCCGTGTTCCTGCGCCATGCGGCGAATCCACTTGTCTGATTTGATGCTCATGGCGGGTGTCCTGAAGGCTGCAAGGTAAAAAACGAGAAGCGCATCTTACCGGTCCCGGCCTCCGGGTTAAAGTTCCCCGGCCGTATCCCACGCCGGACGGGGCTTGCAGCCGCCGCCGATCCGATTTTGAGCAAAGCCGCGTTTGACCATTGGCAGGCTGAAGAAAGTGGGGTATGGTGACGTCACTGTGCTGCACGTGACACCGAGAACTCTAGTTAGATGCACGATCCCAATCTGCCCATCGCTGAATTTTCCGACTCTTTGCACTCAGTCCGGCCAGGGCATTTCCTGCGCCGATAATTACTTTGTCCAAGGAGACAGACACATGTCCAACCGTCAAAACGGTACCGTCAAGTGGTTCAACGATGAAAAAGGCTACGGCTTCATCACCCCTCAATCGGGTGACGACCTGTTCGTGCACTTCAAAGCCATCCAAGCTGACGGCTTCAAGACTTTGAAAGAAGGCCAAGCCGTAACTTTCGTCGCTACCCGCGGCCAGAAAGGTATGCAGGCTGAAGAAGTTCAACTGGGTTAATTCCAGCTGGCTTCAAAAAAACCCGCTTCGGCGGGTTTTTTTATGCCTGCAATTTAGCTATCAGACCAGCGCGAACGGCATCCCCACTTACGCAGGGATGCCGAGATATCAGTCTTCGCTGATGGTGATGCTCGGCATGGCCGGAGCGGCTGCTTCCTGCAGCACGATACGTGCACCGACCTGCCGCGCCAGTTCCTGGTAGACCATGGCAATCTGACTTTCCGGCTCGGCAATCGCAGTCGGCTTGCCGCTGTCAGCCTGCTCGCGAATCAGCATCGACAGCGGCAGCGACGCCAGCAAGTCGACACCGTATTGCGAGGCCAGCTTGGCACCGCCGCCCTCACCGAACAGGTGCTCGGCATGGCCACAGTTAGAGCAGATATGCACGGCCATGTTCTCCACCACGCCAAGTACCGGGATGTTGACCTTGCGGAACATCTCCACACCCTTGCGCGCGTCAAGCAGGGCCAGGTCCTGCGGCGTGGTCACGATCACCGAACCGGCCACCGGGACTTTCTGCGCCAGGGTCAGCTGGATATCGCCAGTGCCCGGCGGCATGTCGATCACCAGGTAGTCCAGATCATCCCAGGCCGTCTGGGTCACCAGTTGCAGCAGGGCGCCGGAGACCATCGGCCCGCGCCAGACCATCGGCGTGTTGTCGTCGGTCAGAAATGCCATCGACATCACTTCGACGCCGTGCGCCTTGATCGGCACAAACCACTTCTGCTCACGAATCTGCGGTCGAGTACCTTCGGCGATACCGAACATCACGCCCTGGCTTGGGCCGTAGATATCGGCATCGAGAATACCCACCCGCGCCCCTTCGCGCGCCAGCGCCAAGGCCAGGTTGGCCGAAGTGGTCGACTTGCCTACGCCACCTTTGCCCGAGGCAACAGCGATGATGTTCTTCACGTTGGCCATGCCGGGCACTTGCGCCTGGGCCTTGTGTGCGCTGATCACACAATCGATCGAGACGTTGGCGGCAGTTACGCCCTCTATGTTCTCGACAGCGGTCTGCAATACCTGCGCCCAGCCATTCTTGAACAGCCCGGCGGCGTAGCCCAACTGCAGCTGCACGCTGACCTGGCTACCCTGGATGTCGATCGCGCGTACGCAACCGGCGCTGACCGGGTCCTGGTTCAGGTAGGGATCGGTGTACTGGCGAAGCGCGGCTTCGACATCGGCACGTGTGACGGCACTCATGGAGGCTCCCATAGGCAAGATCTGAAGGTGAGACAGGCGCCTATGCTAACCCGTCAATCGTCAGCAGGTACGTCGATGGGGTGAAATATATTCGCTGTCGCTTTATAGTGGCCGATCAACTTTGTATCCCGTCTAGCCAGAGTAATAGCCGAGCCACCATGTCCGAGCCACGTCAGATTCTCGTCACCAGCGCCCTGCCCTATGCCAACGGTTCCATTCACCTTGGCCATATGCTCGAGTACATCCAGACGGACATGTGGGTTCGCTTCCAGAAGCTGCGCGGCAACCAGTGCACTTATGTCTGCGCCGACGACGCCCACGGCTCGGCGATCATGCTGCGTGCCGAAAAAGAAGGCATCACCCCCGAGCAGTTGATCGCCGACGTGCAGGCCGAGCACAGCAGTGACTTTGCCGAATTCCTGGTCGACTTCGACAACTTCCACTCGACCCACAGCGATGAAAACCGCGAACTGTCGAGCATGATCTACACCCGCCTGCGCGACGCCGGACACATCGCCAACCGCTCGGTCACGCAGTACTTCGACCCGGAAAAAGGCATGTTCCTGGCCGACCGCTTCATCAAGGGCACCTGCCCCAAGTGCGCGGCTGAAGATCAGTACGGCGACAACTGCGAGAAGTGCGGCGCAACCTACGCCCCGACCGAACTGAAGAACCCCAAGTCAGCGATCTCTGGCGCCACGCCAGTACTCAAGGACTCCAAGCACTTCTTCTTCAAGCTGCCTGACTTCCAGGCCATGCTGCAGCAGTGGACCCGCAGTGGCACCCTGCAGGACGCCGTTGCCAACAAACTCGCCGAGTGGCTCGACTCCGGTCTGCAGGAGTGGGACATCTCCCGCGACGCACCGTATTTCGGCTTCGAAATCCCGGATGAGCCAGGCAAGTACTTCTATGTCTGGCTGGACGCGCCCATCGGCTACATGGCCAGCTTCAAGAACCTCTGCGCACGCCGCCCGGAGCTGGACTTCGATGCGTACTGGAAGGCCGACTCGACCACCGAGCTGTATCACTTCATCGGCAAGGACATCGTCAACTTCCACGCCCTGTTCTGGCCGGCCATGCTCGAAGGCGCAGGCCTGCGCAAGCCGACCGCAATCAACGTGCACGGCTACCTGACGGTCAACGGCGCGAAGATGTCGAAGTCGCGTGGCACCTTCATCAAGGCGCGTACTTACCTCGACCACCTGGCGCCGGAATACCTGCGTTATTACTACGCCGCCAAACTTGGCCGCGGCGTCGATGACCTCGACCTGAACCTGGAAGACTTCATCCAGAAGGTCAACTCCGACCTGGTCGGCAAAGTGGTGAACATTGCCAGCCGTTGCGCAGGCTTCATCCACAAAGGCAATGCCGGTGTGATGGTCGGCGGTGATGCCGCGCCTGAGCTGACCGAAGCCTTTGCCGCCGCCGCGCCATCGATCGCCGAAGCCTACGAGGCACGCGACTTTGCCCGCGCCATGCGCGAAATCATGGCCCTGGCCGACCGCGCCAACGCCTGGATTGCCGACAAGGCGCCGTGGTCGCTGGCCAAACAGGAAGGCAAGCAGGACGAGGTTCAGGCCATCTGCGCCCAAGGCATCAACCTGTTCCGCCAGCTGGTGATCTTCCTCAAACCGGTATTGCCAGTGCTGGCAGCAGACGCCGAGGCCTTCCTCAACGTCGCCCCGCTGCGCTGGGACGATCACCAGTCACGCCTGGAAAACCATCAGCTGAATGCGTTCAAGCCACTGATGAGCCGCATCGAACCGGCCAAGGTCGAAGCCATGATCGCCGCCAGCAAGGAGGACCTGCTCGCCTCCCAGGCCCCCAGCGCCCCTGCTGGCAATGGCGAGCTGAGCAAGGATCCGCTGGCTGCGGAAATCGAATTCGACACCTTCGCCGCCGTCGACCTGCGCGTGGCCCTGATCGTCAAAGCCGAAGCAGTACCGGGTGCCGACAAGCTGCTGCAACTGACCCTGGACATCGGCGACGAGCGTCGCAACGTGTTCTCCGGGATCAAGTCGGCCTACCCTGACCCGTCGTTGCTGGAAGGCCGCCTGACCATGATGGTGGCCAACCTCAAGCCCCGCAAGATGCGCTTCGGCATCTCCGAGGGCATGGTCATGGCAGCCGGCCCTGGCGGCGAAGAGATCTACCTGCTCAGCCCTGACAGCGGCGCCAAGCCAGGCCAGCGCATCAAGTAACCGAGCAACAACGCCCCGGCCAAGTGCCGGGGCGTTGTTTTGGCCAACGTGGCCAGCGACCATCGCCTCCCCGCCTCAAACGAGAGCCTAGCCTTTCATGAATGCCGCCAAACGCCTGGAGATCTTTCGTCGGCTGCACGAAGACAACCCAGAGCCCAAGACCGAACTCGCCTACACCACACCGTTTGAATTGCTGATTGCGGTGATCCTGTCAGCCCAGGCCACCGATGTCGGCGTCAACAAGGCCACGGCGCGCCTGTATCCGGTTGCAAATACGCCCGAGGCGATCTACGCCCTGGGCGTCGACGGGCTAAGCGCCTACATCCGCACCATCGGCTTGTACAACAGCAAGGCGAAAAACGTCATCGAAACCTGCAGGCTGCTGATTGAGCTGCATGGCAGCGTAGTCCCCGACAACCGCGAAGCACTCGAGGCGCTGCCAGGCGTGGGCCGCAAGACCGCCAACGTGGTGCTCAATACGGCGTTCAGGCAACCCGCCATGGCCGTCGACACGCATATTTTCCGCGTCAGCAACCGCACCGGGATCGCCCCTGGCAAGACCGTGCTGGAAGTGGAAAAAAAGCTGATGCGCTTCGTTCCCAAGGATTACCTGCTCGATGCTCATCACTGGCTGATCCTCCACGGCCGCTACGTATGCCAGGCGCGCAAGCCGCGCTGCGGCAGCTGCCGTATCGAGGATTTGTGCGAATACCGACTAAAAACCTCGGACGATTGAGCCGATATCCAGAACACCCCCTCCCTGATTGAAAAAATCTTTTTTACCAGACCAGAGATTCTCGTTATAAGGTCGGCCAATGGCCCCTTGGCTTGGAGTAACTCATGAGCACTGACAAAGAAGACCTGGTGATCGATGACGATCTGGTACTGAGCACCGATGACGAGCCGGAGCCGCGGGTAGAAGTTGCCAAGACCAACCTGGACAAGCGTCGCACCATTGACAACTTGCTGGAGGAGCGACGCCTGCAGCGGCAACTCGCCGATTACGACTACGACCTGTAAAACCACGATCTGTAAACAGGCCGGCACCAAGCCTGCTCAGGCCAGCCCATGACGCTGGGCAAGCTCGATCAGATCGACCAGTGAGCGAGCATTGAGCTTGAGCAGCAGCCGGGTTTTATAGGTGCTGACGGTCTTGTTGCTGAGGAACATGCTTTCGGCGATATCCTTGTTGCTCTTGCCCCTGGCCAATTGCTGCAGCACCATCATCTCACGCGCAGAAAGGCGCTCGACCATTTCGGTCTCGGTCCCACGACTGATGGCGCTGCGAGCCTTGTGCAGGGCTTGATTGGGGAAATAGCTGTAGCCCGAGAGCACCGCCTTGATTGCACTGAGCAATTCGGTCAGTTCCTGCTGCTTGCAGACATAGCCGGCCGCGCCGGCCTGCATGCAGCGCATGGAGAAATGCCCTGGCGCCTGCGACGTCAACACCAGTACCTTGCTGCTGGGGCTGGCGAGGCCGATGCGGCCAATCACCTCAAGCCCATCGAGCTTGGGTATACCGATGTCCAGGACCACGATATCTGGCAGGTAGTCCCGGGTCAGCTGCAGCGCATCTACGCCGTTGTCGGTTTCTGCCACAACGTCATAACCATGCCGCTCCATCAGCATGCGCACAGCAAGGCGAATGACCGGGTGATCATCCACGATAAGCACTTTATTCATGCGACATCCATTGATTTATTTTTTTATCCAGCCGCCACCATAACCGAGCGCAACGGCAAATAGCGCGGGGGGTGGGGCCCGTAGGACACGCAGAGATGAAACCTACATTAATCAAGGAAATTTCCTACAAACAGGCATCTTAGGAAATCATGCCCCCTGCCCTCTATTCCAGACGGCAGCCTGGCGACACGAGCGCTCTTCAAGCCAGCATCATCGCTGACGCATGCAGGATCAATCAGCCCACAACGCAGGACTCGACATCAATGCTCTGATGACGCGGCGGCACTCTAACCAAGCGAGGAACTCGGCTACCTTTTCGGCGCACGCTGCGACGGGTAAACAGGAGCTATATCGACGGGGGCTGCCAACATGAAAAATGAAAAAAGTCTGAGTCCTTTGACGCTCATAGCAATTTTTGCAGGCATCGTCGAGGCATCGGCGTTGGCCTCGCTGCCGTTCCTGAGCGAGGCCAGCCAGATGATCTACACATGGTTTCTGGTCGGCTTTCCATTTTTTCTCACGGTACTGTTCTTTCTGACCCTGAACTTCAATCACCAGACCCTTTACCAGCCCGCTGCACATGAAGCGGCGCAGCAGCAGCCGACAATCGAAGCGGAGCGAATGCATGGGCAGGCCTCGGCGACCATTGCGTTTTCCGGTCCGGACGCAGGTGTTCTGATAGAACAGCATATCCACCGCACGCTGGCCGACCCAGAGCCGAGCGCGCGCAGCTGGACGCTGTACAACCTGGACGCGCACAAGCAGATCTATCTGGCTGTCGAGGCGCTCGCCGACACCCCTCAGTCAGTGCTGTTCGAGGTCGCAGGCGGGCAAAAAAAACCCCGGCGCTAGGCCGGGGTTGATCACGCCAACTGGCAGTCGATCACAGCAGCGAACGACCTTTGTTAGCGGCGATCCTCATACGCAGTGCGTTGAGCTTGATGAAGCCAGCCGCGTCAGCCTGATTGTACGCACCGCCATCTTCCTCGAAGGTAGCGATGTTGGCATCGAACAACGAATCGTCGGATTTGCGCCCGACTACGGTGACGTTGCCTTTGTACAGCTTCAAGCGCACTACGCCGTTCACGTTGACCTGCGAAGCGTCGATCATCTGCTGCAGCATGATCCGCTCCGGGCTCCACCAGTAGCCGGTGTAGATCAGGCTGGCGTACTTGGGCATCAGCTCGTCTTTCAGGTGAGCCACTTCACGGTCGAGGGTGATCGACTCGATGGCGCGGTGAGCGCGCAGCATGATGGTGCCGCCAGGGGTCTCGTAGCAGCCACGCGACTTCATGCCGACGTAACGGTTCTCGACGATGTCCAGACGGCCGATGCCGTTGGCGCCGCCGATGCGGTTGAGGTCGGCCAGCACGGTAGCTGGCGACTTGTCGACGCCGTCGATGGCAACGATGTCGCCATTGCGGAAGGTCAGCTCGAGGTAGGTCGCCTGGTCAGGGGCGTTCTCCGGGGAGACGCTCCACTTCCACATGTCTTCTTCGTGCTCGGTCCAGGTGTCTTCCAGCACGCCGCCTTCATAGGAGATGTGCAGCAGGTTGGCGTCCATCGAGTAAGGCGACTTCTTCTTGCCGTGGCGCTCGATCGGGATGCCGTGCTTCTCGGCGTAATCCATCAGCTTCTCGCGGGACAGCAGGTCCCACTCGCGCCATGGTGCAATGACCTTGACGCCAGGCTTGAGCGCGTAGGCGCCGAGCTCGAAACGAACCTGGTCGTTGCCCTTGCCGGTCGCACCGTGGGAAATGGCGTCAGCGCCAGTTTCGTTGGCGATCTCGATCAGACGTTTGGCGATCAGCGGACGCGCGATGGAAGTACCCAGCAGGTACTCGCCTTCGTAGACGGTGTTGGCGCGGAACATCGGGAACACGAAGTCACGCACGAATTCTTCGCGCAGGTCATCGATGTAGATTTCTTTCACGCCCATCGCCTGAGCCTTGGCGCGGGCCGGTTCGACCTCTTCGCCCTGGCCGAGGTCAGCGGTGAAGGTCACCACTTCGCAGTTGTAGGTGTCCTGCAGCCACTTGAGAATCACCGAAGTATCAAGGCCGCCGGAATACGCCAGTACGACCTTATTTACGTCCGCCATGCCATCACTCCACGGGGTTTACGGAAAGCCGTCGATTCTACCGACCTCGCGGGCAAATTTACAGTGGGGCGACAGCTTCTGACGACAAAGCGACAAGAACTTTCGATACAGCGACCAACGGTCGCGGATCTGGCTGTTTACAGTTGCTTGGCCGCAGGCGCAGGGGCCACAGGAGCGCCAGCCGGGGAAGGCTCGAGCGCGCTTTCCGCCGGTTTGGCCACTGGCGTGACGCGATCCAGTTCGATGTTGACGCGACGGTTACGCGCCCGATTGGCCGCGCTGTTGTTCTTCGCCAGCGGGTAGCGCTCGCCATGGAAGCGCACGATGATCTGCGTTTCAGGCACACCATGTGCTACCAGGTACTCGGCAACCGCCAGCGCCCGGCGCCGCGAGTCCTCGCGATTGGCCAGACGATTGCCGCCGTTGTCGGAATGACCGTTGAGTTCGATGTGATTGACCGTCGGATCGGCCTTCAGGTAATCGAGAATCACGTCCAGCCGAGCCCGGCCATTGCTGTCCAGTTCAACCCCACGCGGGAAGGCGACCTGCGTCTGGCGAATCTGGTCGTAGTTCATCGGCAACAGCTTGCTCGCGCACAGCTGATAGTCGTTGAACGCCTTGGCAAAGCTGACGGGCAACACTCGCACTTCCATTGCTCGTCCACCCTCGCCGGCATGGTTGCGCACGACCGTGCTGCGCCCATCCATCAGGCCGTTGATCAAGCGACTGGCCTGGCCTTGCGAGGACGTGAACAACACCCCACTGCGGGCCAGACGTACGGCACCGAGACTGACATCACTGCGCCCCGGCTGCCATGGCGCAGCGGCGGCGAGCAAGGTGGCAGAGCCGGCGCCGAGCAGGTTGGTGTCCGAGCGCAGGCGGAAGGTTGGTTGCTCGCCTGCGCGACGCACGAACTCGCCACTGCCAAAGCTGTCTATCGGCTGGACCAGGCGGCATTCGAACTGATCGCCTTCGACCGTCCAGGCGATGTTCTCCATCCGGGTCTGGAAGGTCAATGCGCCTGCCGGCAGGCTGGCAAACAAGGTGAACAGGGCTAGGTAACGCTGGCGCACGGGCGGCTCCACAAATTCTGACGGCTTACCTGCAGGCTATCGGTCGCGCGCCGGAAAACTTGATAGCCGTGCTCGACCAAGGGTTTTCCGGTAGCATTCGCACTTGAGTTCGACCCGCCTGGAATCCCCAATGTCCGACCGCCTGACCCTCCTGCGTCCCGATGACTGGCATATCCATCTGCGCGATGGTGCTGTCCTGCCCCACACCGTTGGCGACGTAGCGCGTACCTTCGCCCGCGCCATTGTCATGCCCAACACGGTTCCGCCGGTGCGCGATGCCGCCGAAGCGGGTGCCTACCGCGAGCGGATCCTTGCCGCGCGCCCAGTTGGCAGCCGCTTCGAGCCGCTGATGGTGCTGTACCTTACCGACCGTACCAGTGCCGATGACATCCGCGCGGCCAAGGCCAGTGGTTTTGTCTACGCCGCCAAGCTGTACCCGGCTGGCGCCACGACCAACTCCGATTCCGGCGTGACCAGCATCGACAAGATCTTCCCGGCCATCGAAGCCCTTGCCGAAACCGGCATGCCGCTGCTGGTGCACGGTGAAGTGACGCATGCCGATGTCGATGTGTTCGACCGCGAAAAACGCTTTATCGACGAGCACATGCGCCGTCTGGTCGACCGCTTCCCGACGCTCAAGGTGGTGTTCGAACACATCACCACGGCCGATGCCGCGCAGTTTGTCAGTGAAGCACCGGCCAATGTCGGTGCGACCATCACCGCTCAGCACTTGCTGTACAACCGCAATCACATGCTGGTCGGCGGTATTCGCCCGCACTTCTATTGCCTGCCGATCCTCAAGCGCAACACCCACCAGGTGGCGCTGCTGGACGCGGCTACCAGCGGCAATCGCAAGTTCTTCCTTGGCACCGACTCGGCGCCCCACGCCCAGCACGCCAAGGAAGCCGCCTGCGGCTGCGCCGGTTGCTACACCGCGTATGCGGCGATCGAGATGTACGCCGAAGCGTTCGAGCAGCGCAACGCGCTGGACAAGCTGGAAGGTTTTGCCAGCCTGCATGGCCCAGCGTTCTATGGCCTGCCGGCAAACACCGACCGGATTACCCTGGTCCGTGAAGAATGGACTGCGCCAAGCAGCCTGCCGTTTGGCGACAACCTTGTGATTCCGCTGCGCGCCGGTGAAAAACTGCGCTGGCGCCTGCTGGAGGAAAACGCGTGAGCGAAGATCTGTACGAAGACGACCAGGAAGCTTCCAGCGGTGGCCCACGCCACCCGATGGCCGAGCGCTTCCGCGGTTACCTGCCGGTTGTTATCGATGTCGAGACCGGTGGCTTCAACAGCGCTACCGATGCCCTGCTGGAGATCGCTGCGGTCACCATCGGCATGGACGAGAAGGGTTTCCTGTTCCCTGAGCACACGCACTTCTTCCGCGTCGAGCCGTTTGAAGGCGCCAACATCGAGGCGGCGGCACTGGAGTTCACCGGGATCAAGCTTGACCACCCACTGCGCATGGCAGTGAGTGAAGAGAGCGCGCTGACCGAAATCTTCCGCAGCGTTCGCAAGTCGCTCAAGTCCAACGGCTGCAAGCGGGCGATCCTGGTCGGCCACAACAGCAGCTTTGACCTGGGCTTCCTCAATGCTGCGGTTGCGCGCAATGACCTCAAGCGCAATCCGTTCCACCCGTTCTCCAGCTTCGACACTGCTACCCTGGCCGGGCTCGCCTACGGGCAGACCGTACTGGCGCGAGCATGCCAGAGCGCCGACATCGATTTCGACGGCCGTGAGGCGCATTCGGCGCGTTATGACACCGAGAAGACTGCCGAGCTGTTCTGCGGCATCGTCAACCGCTGGAAGGATCTGGGCGGCTGGCGCGATTGATGATCAGCTTGCCGCTGCTGCGTCCCGAGACGCGCAGCGGATATAAAAAAACCGGCCACCAGGGCCGGTTTTTTATGCGTGGCGATTACAGCTTGCCGGCATTCTCGCTCAGGTAGGCAGCAACGCCTTCTGGCGAAGCGTTCATGCCCTTGTCGCCTTTTTTCCAGTTGGCAGGGCAGACTTCGCCGTGCTCTTCGTGGAATTGCAGAGCGTCAACCAGACGCAGCAGCTCATCCATGTTACGGCCCAGCGGCAGGTCGTTGATGATCTGCGAGCGGACAACGCCGTTCAGGTCGATCAGGAAGGCGCCACGGAAGGCTACGCCGCCTTCGGACTCAACGTCGTAGGCCTTGCAGATTTCGTGGGTGATGTCAGCCGCCAGGGTGTACTTGACCTGGCCGATGCCGCCGTTGTTGACCGGAGTGTTACGCCAGGCGTTGTGAGTGAAGTGCGAGTCGATCGACACGCCGATCACTTCGACGTTGCGCGCAGCGAAGTCCGGAATGCGGTTGTCCAACGCGATCAGCTCGGACGGGCAGACGAAGGTGAAGTCCAGCGGGTAGAAGAATACCAGGCCGTACTTGCCCTTGATCGCCGAAGCGAGGTTGAAGCTGTCGACGATTTCGCCGTTGCCCAGCACAGCTGGAACGGTGAAGTCGGGGGCTTGTTTACCAACGAGTACGCTCATCGTTATCTCCTGATGAAGGTGAAAAAACGTTGCCCGGCGGCAAACCCGCCAAGCATCCAGCAAAGGCTGACCATCATACACAGGTTAAGGTGACAGGCCGAATCCAACCGCCGGTCGCCCTTGCGCATTTAGTTTCAGAAACCGCTTTGACAAGCATTCTCATTACTATTACTCTCCAACGCATCGACTCAACGACGATGGTCAGCCTCTATGTATGTGTGTCTTTGTGTCGGCGTCACCGACGGACAGATTCGCGATGCGATCTACGAGGGATGCTGTAGCTACAAGGAAGTCCGGGCGGCCACCAACGTGGCGAGCCAATGTGGCAAGTGCGCGTGCCTTGCCAAGCAGGTGGTGCGTGAGACGTTGACCGACCTCCAGGTCAGCCAGCAGCCCGCCCTGCCCTACCCCGTCGAATTTAATGCAGTCTGATTTCCCCCGTATTTTGAAGAACCGGACCTTGTGTCCGGTTTTTTTATGCCTTTAATTCAATAAGTTAGCGTGCCAACGCGGTTCACAAACATTCTTATTCCGATTAAATTTCATTTATTATTCAACAACTTAGGTTTGACACTGGAAGTTGTCCGGCTCAGACTTCGGGTATTGACACACTCAACACGGCAGGAATACGGACATGAAAGGCGACGTCAGCGTCATCCAGCATCTCAACAAGATCCTCGGGAACGAGCTGGTCGCTATCAACCAGTACTTCCTGCACGCGCGTATGTATGAAGACTGGGGCCTCAACGCCCTGGGCAAGCGCGAGTACAAAGAGTCCATCGAGGCGATGAAGGACGCAGACAAGCTGATCAAGCGCATCCTGTTCCTCGAAGGCCTGCCTAACGTGCAGGACCTGGGTAAGCTGCTGATCGGCGAGCACTCCAAAGAGATGCTGGAATGCGACCTGAAGATCGAGCAAAGCGGTCTGATCGATCTCAAGGCAGCTATTGCGCACTGCGAAACTTCTGGCGACTTCGGCTCGCGGGAAATGCTGGAAGACATCCTTGAATCCAAGGAAGAGCACATCGACTGGCTGGAAACCCAGCTGAGCCTGATCGACAAGATCAGCATCGAGAACTACCTGCAGTCGCAGATGGGCGAAGAGTAACGCTCAAGCCCATACGAAAAAGCCCCGCCAAGTGCGGGGCTTTTTCATGCCTGGGCAAACAACTTTGGCTGCTTGCCCAGCAAGGTCAATCAGGCTTCGGAAGCCTTGGCAGCATTGGCAGCCGCTTCCTTGACCAGCTTTTGCAGCTCACCGTTCTCGAACATCTCGATCATGATGTCGCTGCCGCCGACCAGTTCACCGGCAACCCACAGCTGTGGGAAGGTCGGCCAGTTGGCGTACTTGGGCAGGTTGGCGCGGATTTCCGGGTTCTGCAGGATGTCGACATAGGCGAATTTCTCGCCACAGCCCATGACAGCCTGGGCCGCCTTGGACGAGAAGCCGCACTGAGGCGCGTTCGGCGAGCCTTTCATGTAAAGCAGAATGGTGTTGTTGGCAATCTGCTCTTTGATTGTTTCGATGATATCCATGAAGCACCTCGTCTGAACTTTCCGACTCGATGGTCGGCACGGTCAGCCATTGTATCGGAAAGCCCGGCCGTGGGTCGACCTGCACGCGGTCGGATCAGCAGTGCGCGTTCAAACGGCCGCGACCCGCACCGGCACACCATTCAACGCTGCATTACCCGACACGGCGTCACGCTGCAGCTCGTCGGTAAGATCATTGGCACTGACCCCTGGCTGCTCAGCGGCGATCTGCAATTGCGCGCCCTGGCGGCGATGGCCGAAGCCATGGGGCAGGCTGACCACGCCGGGCATGATCTCGCTGCTGGCCTGCACGTTCACCTCGACCACACCCGTGCGCGATTGAATGCTTACGCGCTGGCCATCACTCAACTGACGCTGCTGCATATCATCGGGATGCATCAGCAGCTGATGGCGCGGCTTGCCTTTTACCAGCCGATGAAAGTTATGCATCCACGAATTGTTGCTGCGCACGTGCCGGCGACCGATCAACAGCAGCTCGTCCGGCGCTGCCGGGGCCTGTCTGGCAAGGCGCTGCAAGTCTTCAAGCAGTTGCGTCGGCGCTGCCTCGACCACTTTGCCGGGGGTAGCCAGGCGTGCTGCCAGGTTGGCGCGCAAGGGCCCCAGGTCCAGGCCGTGTGGATGCTGATCCAGGGCGTCCAGTGACAACGCCCACGGCGACGCCTGGCCATAGCGGCCGTGGCGCAACGCCAGGTCGATCATCTGCGCCGGGGGCATGGTCGGCTTCAGTTCCTTCTGCGCACGCCTGGCGAACGCCCTGGCCAGACCAACGAAGATCTCCCAGTCGTGCAGTGCACCGGCAGGCTTGGCCAGCACTGCCCGATTGAAACGGGTGACATTGCGCACCGCCAGCAGGTTGAAGGTGGTGTCGTAGTGGTCGTTTTCCAGTGCCGTGGTCGACGGCAAGATCAGGTCAGCGTGGCGCGTGGTTTCGTTGAGGTACAGGTCGATGCTGAGCATGAACTCAAGGCCGCCCAAGGCCTGGTCCAGTTGACGGCCATTGGGCGTCGACAGTACCGGATTGCCCGCCACGGTGATCAGCGCCCGCACCTGGTCAGCACCGGGCACGAGCATCTCCTCGGCCAAAGCTGCCACGGGTAGCTCGCCGGCGTATTCCGGCAACCCGGAGACGCGGCTCTGCCAGGCATTGAAATGGCCGCCTGAGGTTGTAGCGACCAGATCCACCGCAGGCTCGGTGCACAACGCCCCACCGACTCGATCAAGATTGCCGGTCACCAGATTGATCAGCTGGATCAGCCAATGGCAAAGGCTGCCGAAGGCCTGGGTCGAGACGCCCATGCGGCCATAACAGACCGCCCGTTCGGCTGCAGCGAAATCCCGCGCCAGTTGCCGAATCTGCTCGGCAGGCACCCCGCATACTGCGCTCATGCGCTCAATATCGAACGGCGCAATCGCTGCGCGGACCTGCTCCAGGCCATTGACCGGCAGGTGCGAGCTCTTGGCCAGATCCTCTGCAAACAGGGTATTGAGCAAGCCACACAACAATGCAGCGTCAGTGCCCGGGCGAATGAACAGGTGCTGATCGGCAATGGCGGCCGTTTCGCTGCGGCGCGGATCGATCACCACCAGTTGCCCGCCGCGGGCGTGCAGTGCTTTGAGGCGCTTGTGCACGTCCGGTACGGTCATGATACTGCCATTGGAGGCCAGCGGATTGCCGCCCAGAATCAGCATGAAGTCGGTGTGATCGATGTCCGGGATCGGCAGCAACAGGCCGTGGCCATACATCAGATGGCTGGTCAGGTGCTGCGGAAGTTGGTCCACCGAGGTTGCCGAAAAGCGGTTGCGGGTCTTTAGCAGGCCAAGGAAGTAGTTGCTGTGGGTCATCAGCCCGTAGTTGTGCACGCTGGGGTTGCCCTGATACACCGCCACCGCGTTGCGCCCGTGCGCCTGCTGAATGCTCCAGAGTTTCTCTGCAGCCAGTTCGAATGCAGTCTCCCAGGCGATCGGCTGCCAGCGCTCGCCAACCCGTTGCAGCGGTTGTCGGAGGCGATCCGGATCGTCCTGTATATCCTCCAACGCGACAGCCTTGGGGCAAATATGGCCGCGGCTGAACGTATCGAGCGGATCGCCTTTGATCGAGACGATGCGCGCAGCCGCGCCGACAGGCTGGTCGATCTCGATATTCAGGCCACAGATGGCCTCGCACAGGTGGCACGCGCGATGATGCACAGTGGTGGCCATGGTCGACTCGCTCCGCTCAAGGGAAGCAGCCACTATGGGCCGGGCTGAGAGCGCTCGCCAGCGCACTTCGCCGGCTGAATCTTGCGCCATCAGGCAGGCGATTAACGACAGCAGGTTTGCCAAGCCCCTCACCCGCCGTGTAAAACCTCTGTAATGAATAAAAAACGGTGCCGGGCCATAGGCTTAGGACATCCGTTGATACAGGCGCACGGTGAACCCCCCTTTGTTTCACGCGACATTTAATTATAGTATTGCGCCTTTCCCTATTTCGTCCGCTCCGTGCGGCTTACGCCGCAGGTCCCCCCCGTTGTCAATTAAAGCCAACGCTGGCCTGCGTACCGTTGCAATTAAGGTAGTCAATCATGAGCGCTAGGCACTTTCTCTCCCTGATGGATTTCACTGCTGACGAATTGCTCGGCGTGATCCGTCGCGGCATCGAGCTGAAGGACCTGCGTAACCGCGGCGTGCTGTTCGAGCCACTGAAGAACCGGGTACTGGGGATGATCTTCGAGAAAGCCTCGACCCGGACCCGCCTGTCGTTCGAAGCCGGCATGATCCAGCTTGGTGGCCAGGCGATCTTCCTGTCGCCGCGCGACACTCAGCTGGGCCGTGGTGAACCGATCGCCGACAGCGCCATCGTCATGTCGCGCATGCTCGATGCGGTGATGATCCGTACCCACCACCACAGCATCCTCACCGAATTTGCGGCCAACTCGCGGGTGCCGGTGATCAACGCCCTGTCCGATGAGTCGCACCCGTGCCAGCTGCTGGCCGACATGCAGACCTTCCTCGAACACCGTGGCTCGATCCAGGGCAAGACCGTGGCCTGGATCGGCGACGGCTACAACATGTGCAACTCCTACATCGAAGCCGCCCAGCAGTTCGACTTCCAGCTGCGCATCGCCTGCCCGGAAGGCTACGAGCCTGATCCACGCTTCCTCGCCCTTGCCGGTGAGCGGGTGCAGATCGTGCGCGACCCCAAGCAAGCGATTGCCGGCGCGCACCTGGTTACCACCGATGTCTGGACTTCCATGGGCCAGGAAGAGGAAACTGCACGGCGCCTGGCGCATTTCGCACCGTATCAGGTCACCCGCGAACTGCTCGACTTGGCTGCACCCGACGCCTTGTTCATGCACTGCCTGCCCGCCCACCGTGGCGAGGAAATCAGCCTGGACCTGCTCGACGACCCACGTTCGGTCGCCTGGGACCAAGCTGAAAACCGCCTGCATGCACAAAAGGCCCTTCTCGAATTTCTTGTCGAACCGGCTTACCACCACGCATGAGTCATCCGTTATTGCTCAACCTGCGCAACCTCGCCTGCGGCTATGGCGACCAGCGCATCGTCCAGAACCTCAATCTGCACCTCAACGCAGGCGACATCGGTTGTCTGCTCGGGTCATCGGGTTGCGGCAAGACCACCACGCTGCGGGCGATTGCCGGCTTCGAGCCGGTACACGACGGTGAAATCCAGCTCGCTGGCGAAGTCATCTCGCGGGCGGGTTTTACCCTGTCACCAGAGAAGCGCCGGATCGGCATGGTGTTCCAGGACTACGCGCTGTTTCCGCACCTGACCGTCGCGCAAAACATTGCCTTCGGCATCAGCAAGCACCCGCGCCAGGCAGCTGTGGTTGAAGAGATGCTCGAGCTGGTCAAGCTCGTCGGGCTCGGTGGGCGTTACCCGCACGAGCTGTCCGGCGGCCAGCAACAGCGCGTTGCCCTGGCCCGAGCACTGGCGCCGGAGCCGCAACTGCTGTTGCTCGACGAGCCGTTCTCCAACCTTGACGTGGAACTGCGCAGGCGCCTCAGCCATGAGGTGCGCGACATCCTCAAAAGCCGTGGCACCAGCGCCATTCTGGTTACGCATGATCAGGAAGAGGCGTTTGCCGTCAGCGATCATGTCGGCGTGTTCAAAGAAGGTCGGCTGGAGCAGTGGGATACCCCCTACAACCTGTATCACGAACCGCAGACGCCGTTTGTGGCCAGCTTCATCGGGCAGGGCTATTTCATTCGTGGGCAGATGAGCAGCCATGAAGCGGTGACCACCGAGCTCGGCGAGCTGCGTGGCAATCGCGCCTACACCATGGCCGTTGGCAGTTCGGTTGACGTGTTGCTGCGCCCGGACGACATCGTCCATGCGCCAGACAGCCCCCTGCGCGCCAGCGTGGTTGGCAAGAGCTTCCTCGGTGCCTCAACCTTGTATCGCCTGCAGTTGGCGACCGGCAGCCAGCTGGAAGCGATTTTCGCCAGCCACATCGATCATCAGGTCGGCCAGGACGTCGGCATTGCAGTGAAGGCCGATCACCTCGTGCTGTTCCCGGTGCCGGGCAGCGTCGCCACCCAGCACGCTCGTCAGGAAAACGGCGTTCGCCGTTACAGCTCGGCGAACTGAGAAACGGCTTGGGACACGATAACGGGTGACGGCAGCATCACCCGGCTTCTCAGCCCCGGCCGATCTCGGCAAATTTCCCTTGGGTATGCTCGGCCAATACCGCAGCAGCTAATTCGACCTCAAGTCCGCGCCGGCCAGCACTTACGTGAATGGTTGCGAACTGCTGCGCTGATTGATCGATAAAGGTGCGCAGGCGCTTCTTCTGCCCCAGTGGGCTGATCCCGCCGACCAGATACCCCGTGGCCCGCTGCGCCGCTGCGGGGTCAGCCATTTCACACTTCTTGACCCCCGCCGCGTGGGCCAGAGCCTTCAGGTCGAGCGTGCCCACCACTGGCACTACGGCCACCAACAACTCGCCCTTTTCACTGCTGGCGAGCAGCGTCTTGAACACCTGCACAGGATCGATGCCGAGCTTTTCAGCGGCTTCCAGGCCATACGAGGCCGACTTCGGATCATGTTCGTAACTGTGCACGCGGTGTTCAGCGCGGGCTTTTTTCAGCAGGTCGAGAGCGGGGGTCATGCGGGGCTCCGAGCAGAGAAGTTCGGCGGCTACTTTAGGTGAAAAGCCGCGAGCCAGCCAGCTGGTCGGCAAATTGCCAGATGCTGTCGGAATAGTCAGAGACCTCGCTGCGGGTCAAATTGTGGCTGACCGTTCACTTTCGACCTTTGACATGAGCGTTTCTTGCCTATATTTTTTCGTTTCTGAATAAATGGCGCACTCTTAAAGTGCGCTTTCGCTTATCCGCCCGGGGTCAATGGGGATCGACTCTGGGCCTTGCTGTCGAGCGCTCAGCGCCTCACAACAACAAGAACCGAGGTCATACATGACGACTGCACTACGCGAACCCACCCTTCGGGGCCAATGCATGGCCGAGTTTTTCGGCACTGCGCTACTGATATTTTTCGGCACCGGTTGCGTCGCCGCGCTCAAGGTCGCGGGCGCCAGCTTCGGCCTGTGGGAAATCAGCATTATCTGGGGGGTCGGCGTGAGCATGGCGATCTACCTCACTGCCGGTGTATCCGGCGCCCATCTGAACCCGGCAGTGAGCATCGCCCTGAGCCTGTTCGCCGGTTTCGAAAAGCGCAAACTGCCGTTCTACATCCTCGCCCAGGTAGCTGGCGCCTTCTGTGCCGCCGCGCTGGTGTACAGCCTGTACAGCACGCTGTTCTTCGATTACGAACAATCCCACGCCATGGTCCGCGGCAGCCAGGCCAGCCTGGAGCTGGCGTCGGTGTTTTCCACCTATGCGCACCCGGCGCTGTCGATCGGCCAGGCGTTTCTGGTTGAAATGATCATCACCGCGATCCTGATGGCAGTGATCATGGCCTTGACCGACGACAACAATGGCCTGCCGCGCGGAGCCATGGCACCGCTGCTGATCGGCTTGCTGATCGCGGTGATTGGCAGCGCCATGGGCCCGCTGACCGGCTTTGCGATGAACCCTGCCCGAGATTTTGGTCCAAAGCTGATGACGTTCCTGGCAGGCTGGGGTGATATCGCCTTCACTGGCGGACGTGACATTCCGTATTTCCTGATTCCGATATTCGCGCCCATTGTGGGTGCATGCCTGGGCGCCGCCGCCTACCGTGGCCTGATCGCCCGCAACTTGCCCACCGCGCAGGTTGCACTCGGGCAAACAGACGATAATTCCCAGAGCGATGCGCGGGCCTCCTGACCGGAGAGCCGCTGCCGACAGCCAGGCACAGCGCCTGGCCTCCCCCTATTTTGTGCAAGGCCACTGACATGAAAGACACCCAGGACAAGAACTACATCATCGCCCTGGACCAGGGCACCACCAGTTCGCGAGCGATCATCTTCGACCGTGACGCAAACGTGGTGGGCACCTCCCAGCGTGAGTTCGTCCAGCATTATCCGCAGGCTGGCTGGGTCGAGCACGACCCGATGGAAATCTTCGCCACCCAGAGCGCGACCATGGTCGAGGCCCTGGCCCAGGCCAGCATCAGCCACGCCCAGGTCGCCGCTATCGGCATCACCAACCAACGTGAAACCACGGTGGTGTGGGACAAGGAAAGCGGCCGCCCGGTGTACAACGCCATCGTCTGGCAGTGCCGGCGCAGTACCGAGATCTGTGCCCAGCTCAAGCGCGATGGCCATGAAGACTACATCCGCGAAACCACCGGCCTGGTCACCGACCCGTACTTCTCCGGGACCAAGCTGAAGTGGATCCTGGACAACGTCGAAGGGGTGCGCGAGCGCGCCGAGCGTGGTGAATTGCTGTTCGGCACCATCGATACTTGGCTGATCTGGAAATTCACCGGCGGCAAGGTACATGTCACCGACTACACCAACGCCTCGCGTACCTTGATGTTCAACATCCACACGTTGCAGTGGGATGAAAAGATGCTCGAGCTGCTCGGTGTGCCACGCCAGATGCTGCCAGAGGTGCGCGGCTCCTCCGAGGTGTATGGCCAGACCAAGAGCGGCATCGACATCGCCGGTATCGCCGGCGACCAGCAATCGGCTCTGTTCGGCCAGATGTGCGTCGAGCCAGGCCAGGCCAAGAACACCTATGGCACCGGCTGCTTCCTGCTGATGAACACCGGCGACAAGGCGGTCAGCTCCTCCCACGGCCTGCTCACCACCATCGCTTGCGGCCCCCGTGGCGAAGTCGCCTACGCGCTGGAAGGCGCAGTGTTCAACGGCGGCTCGACCGTGCAGTGGCTGCGCGATGAACTGAAGATCGTCAACGATGCGCTCGACACCGAGTACTTCGCCAGCAAGGTCAAGGACAGCAACGGTGTCTATCTGGTGCCGGCCTTCACCGGGCTGGGCGCGCCCTACTGGGACCCGTACGCACGCGGCGCACTGTTCGGCCTGACCCGCGGGGTCAAGGTCGATCACATCATCCGCGCCGCACTGGAGTCGATCGCCTACCAGACCCGCGACGTCCTCGATGCCATGCAGCATGACTGCGGCCAGCGCCTGAGCGAACTGCGCGTGGATGGCGGCGCGGTGGCCAACAACTTCCTCATGCAGTTCCAGGCCGACATCCTCGGCAGCTGTGTCGAGCGGCCAAAGATGCGCGAAACCACCGCCCTCGGCGCTGCCTACCTGGCCGGACTGGCCAGCGGCTTCTGGAGCAGCCTGGATGAGCTGCGCGACAAGGCTATCATCGAGCGCGAGTTCAGCCCGCAGCTGGATGAAGCGCAGAAAGAGAAGCTCTATGCCGGCTGGCAGAAAGCGGTCGAGCGTACCCGTGACTGGGAAGATCATGAGGCCTGATTGAAACTGTAGCGTTTCAGGCCCTGCCCGCTGCGGTCGCCATGTTCAGCACATGGCGACCGACTTGTTTGTACTGTGCGCACTGGCTGTCATCCCTTTCCTACGGCATCATTGCAGCATTTGTCCGGCAGCCCCCAAGGACCGCCCATGAATCTGCCCCCGCGCCAACAACAAATCCTCGAACTGGTGCGCGAACGCGGCTACGTCAGTATCGAAGAAATGGCCCAGCTGTTCGTCGTTACCCCGCAAACCATTCGCCGCGATATCAACCAGCTTGCCGAGAGCAACCTGCTGCGGCGCTACCATGGCGGCGCGGCGTATGACTCGAGCATCGAAAACACCGCCTACGCCATGCGCGCCGACCAGATGCGCGACGAGAAACAGCGCATCGCCGAAGCCGTGGCCCGGCAGATCCCGGACCATGCCTCGGTATTCATCAACATCGGCACCACCACCGAGTCGATTGCCCGCGCCCTGCTCAATCACAATCACCTCAAGGTCATTACCAACAACCTGCACGTCGCGTCGATCCTCAGTGCCAAGGATGACTTCGAAGTGCTGGTCGCTGGCGGCACGGTGCGCCGTGACGGCGGCGTGGTCGGCCAGGCGAGTGTCGACTTCATCAGCCAGTTCAAGGTCGATTTCGCCCTGGTCGGCATCAGCGGCATCGATGAAGACGGCAGCCTGCTGGATTTCGATTATCAGGAAGTGCGTGTTTCCCAGGCGATCATTGCCAATGCGCGGCAGGTCATCCTCGCTGCCGACTCGAGCAAGTACGGGCGCAACGCGATGGTTCGGCTCGGCTCGATCAATCTGGTCGATTGCCTGGTGACCGATCAGCCGCCCTCGCCCGCCTTGAACCAACTGCTCAACGACAACAAGGTCCGCCTGGAAGTGGTGTGACCTGCGCGCGGCGTCGCACTGAGCGCCGCGCCATGTTCGCTATTGTTCATTTCGCCGCGCCTATTGAAGTTTTCTATGAAGACTCGCTGGCGAATGCTTGCTTGTTGCGCTAGTATTTTCGCAAACGAACATCGATGTTCATTTTCGATGGTAGCAGCCTCAGGAGGCCTTGCCCGTGTCCCAGCCCGTTTCCTCCCAGCCCGTCCCTGCCGATTGCTACGATGTTGCCGTGATTGGCGGCGGTATCAATGGTGTGGGCATTGCCGCTGACGCTGCCGGGCGCGGCCTCAAGGTGTTTCTTTGTGAAAAGGACGACCTGGCGCAACACACCTCCTCGGCCAGCAGCAAGCTGATCCACGGCGGCCTGCGTTACCTCGAGCACTACGAATTCCGCCTGGTCCGCGAAGCACTGGCCGAGCGTGAAGTGCTCCTGGCGAAAGCACCGCATATCGTCAAACCGATGCGTTTCGTGTTGCCCCATCGGCCGCACCTGCGCCCGGCGTGGATGATCCGCGCCGGTCTGTTCCTCTATGATCACCTCGGCAAACGCAAGCGCCTGGGCGCCTCGCGCAGCCTGCGCTTTGGCCCGAACAGCCCATTGCAGGCTTCGATCAGCCGCGGTTTCGAATATGCCGACTGCGCCGTCGACGATGCGCGCCTGGTAGTGGTCAATGCGATGGCCGCCCGCGAACATGGCGCGCAGATCGCGACCCGTACCCGTTGCCTGCGGGCCGAACGCGTCGACGGTATCTGGCAGGTGCTGTTGCAGCATGCCGATGGCAGCCAACAGACCATCCACACCCGGGCGCTGGTCAATGCGGCCGGCCCATGGGTCGCCAGCTTTATCAAGGATGACCTAAAGCTCGATGCGCCGTATGGCATCCGCTTGATCCAAGGCAGCCATATCATCGTGCCACGCATGTACGAAGGCGAGCATGCCTACATTCTGCAGAACGAAGACCAGCGCATCGTCTTTGCAATTCCGTATCTGGAGCGCTTCACCCTGATCGGCACAACTGACCGGGAGTGGAGCGGCGACCCGTCCCAGGTCAGTATCAGTGAGGCAGAGACCGATTACCTGCTGAATGTGGTCAACCAGCATTTCAAACAGCAGCTCGGCCGCGCCGATATCCTGCACACCTATTCCGGTGTGCGGCCATTGTGCAACGATGAGTCCGACAACCCTTCAGCGGTCACCCGCGACTACACCCTGGCCCTGTCTGCCGACCACGGCCAGGCACCGCTGCTGTCGGTGTTTGGTGGCAAGCTCACCACCTACCGCAAGCTGGCCGAATCCGCCATGGCCGAACTGAAACCGTTCTTTAGCCAGATGGGCTCCAGCTGGACCGCGTCGGCGACATTGCCGGGCGGCGAGAACATGACAACAGTGCAAGCACTGGTCGACGCGCTCCGAGTCCGCCACCCGTGGCTGGCGGTAGATATCGCCAGGCGCTGGGCAGTGACCTATGGCGACCGTGTCTGGCGCCTGCTCGAAGCCGTACATGGCCCGGAAGATCTCGGCAAGGCGATCGGCGGCGGGTTGTTCGGCTGCGAAATTGATTACCTGCGCGCACAAGAGTGGGCCGTCAGTGCCGACGACATCCTCTGGCGGCGCACCAAGTTGGGCCTGTTCATCAACGCCGTCGAACAGCAAGCATTGGTGAATTACCTGCAGCAGGCCAGGCCGACCTCGGGCCAATCAGACGCCGCCTGAGTCGGCAGGCACCTGCGGCCGGGTAGCCACTCCTCAAAGTGGCTGCCCGCTGTATCCACGCCTGTTGCCCTTACCCCTCGTATGCACGCTCCTGTGCACTGATCTGCTCCAGTCTGCGCTCTCATCCCACCAGGATTCTCAATATCCGCTCCATTCGGATTTCCGAACAGCCTCGCCTCACTCATTCGGTAACCCGTCGGTAGCCTCGGGAAAATCTCGCATCACAAAAGATTAATACCCAGGCTTTTCGGGACGTTATGATCAATTACAGGGCTTGGCACGAGTCATGCTCTACACTTGGTAGCCGAATGCACTGCTTTTGCAGTATTCGTGGAACGAAGAGTCCGCCAACGGCTCCATAAAAAAAACAAACATGTCGAGGAAAATTTGATGCGTATCGTTCGTCAATTGCTGGGCGCCGCCATCGCGGCTGCTGTTATCGCTTCGCCGGCCATGGCTGCAGAGCTGACCGGCACCCTGAAGAAGATCAATGACTCGGGCACCATCACCCTGGGCCACCGCGACGGTTCCATTCCGTTTTCCTACATTGCCGATGCCTCGGGCAAACCGGTCGGCTACTCTCACGACATTCAACTGGCCATCGTCGAGCACCTGAAAAAAGAGCTCAACAAGCCGGACCTGAAAGCCAGGTACAACCTGGTTACTTCCCAGACCCGTATCCCGCTGGTGCAGAACGGCACCGTCGATGTCGAGTGTGGCTCGACCACCAACAACGTCGAGCGCCAGCAGCAGGTCGACTTCTCGGTAGGCATCTTCGAGGTGGGCACCCGTCTGCTGTCGAAGAAAGATTCCTCCTATAAGGATTTCGCTGACCTGAAAGGCAAGAACGTGGTGACCACCGCGGGTACCACTTCCGAACGCATCCTCAAGGCAATGAACGCCGACAAGCAGATGGGCATGAACGTGATTTCCGCGAAGGATCACGGCGAAGCCTTCCAGATGCTCGAATCCGGCCGTGCAGTCGCCTTCATGATGGATGACGCGCTGCTCGCCGGTGAAATGGCCAAGGCCAAGAATCCAAACCTCTGGGCCGTGACCGGCACCCCGCAATCCTACGAAATCTACGGCTGCATGGTGCGCAAGGGTGATGCACCGTTCAAGAAAGCCGTCGATGATGCGATCGTTGCGCTGTACAAGTCGGGCGAGATCAACAAGATCTACGACAAATGGTTCACCCAGCCAGTCCCACCAAAAGGCCTGAACCTGAACTTCCCGATGAGCGATGAGCTGAAAGAGCTGATTGCCAATCCTACCGATAAAGCGGCAGACGAAAAGAAGTCCTGACCCGCAGCTAGTTAGTGTCTAACCTTTCATCCGAGGGCGCTCGCGCCCTTGGATGTTCGAAGGTGCCCGTGAAACAACGATCCGAGGGGAAATCCCGATGAATTACAACTGGGACTGGGGCGTGTTCTTCAAGTCCACTGGCGTCGGCAGCGAAACTTACCTGGACTGGTACATCACCGGCCTGGGCTGGACCATCGCCATTGCCATCTGCGCCTGGATCATTGCCTTGCTGCTGGGCTCGCTGCTCGGCGTCATGCGCACCGTACCGAACAGGCTGGTATCAGGGATCGCTACCGCCTACGTCGAATTGTTCCGCAACGTGCCGCTGCTGGTGCAGCTGTTCATCTGGTACTTCCTGATCCCTGACCTGTTGCCCGAAGGCTTGCAGGAATGGTTCAAGCAAGACCTCAACCCGACTACCTCGGCATTGATCAGTGTGATCATCTGCCTTGGCCTGTTCACCGCAGCGCGAGTCTGCGAACAGGTGCGTACCGGTATCCAGGCACTGCCACGCGGGCAGGAATCTGCCGCTCGGGCAATGGGCTTCAGCCTGGCCCAGATCTATCGCAACGTACTGCTGCCGCAAGCGTACCGGATCATCATTCCGCCGCTTACCTCTGAATTTCTCAACGTCTTCAAGAACTCCTCGGTCGCCTCATTGATCGGCCTGATGGAGCTGTTGGCGCAAACCAAACAGACCGCTGAATTCTCGGCCAACCTGTTTGAGGCCTTCACCCTGGCCACCTTGATCTACTTCACCCTGAACATGGGCCTGATGCTGCTGATGCGCATGGTCGAGAAGAAAGTGGCCGTACCTGGCCTGATTTCCTTAGGAGGCAAGTGATGGAACTGGACTTCTCGGACATCATCCCCGCGCTGCCGGGCCTGTGGAACGGCATGCTGATGACCCTGCAACTGATGGTCATGGGTGTGGTCGGCGGTATTGCCTTGGGCACCGTGCTGGCCCTGATGCGGTTGTCATCGAGCAAGCTGATGGCAAATATTGCGGGCGCTTACGTCAACTACTTCCGCTCGATCCCGCTGCTGCTGGTGATCACCTGGTTCTACCTGGCAGTGCCGTTCGTGCTGCGCTGGATCACCGGCGAAGACACACCAATCGGTGCGTTCACCTCGTGCGTCGTGGCCTTCATGATGTTCGAAGCGGCATACTTCTGCGAAATCGTCCGCGCCGGTGTGCAGTCGATTGCCAAAGGCCAGATGGGCGCTGCCCAGGCGCTGGGCATGACCTATGGCCAGACCATGCGCCTGATCATCCTGCCGCAGGCGTTTCGCAAGATGACCCCACTGCTGCTGCAGCAGAGCATCATCCTGTTCCAGGACACTTCGCTGGTTTACACCGTGGGCCTGGTCGACTTCCTCAACTCGGCCCGTGCCAGTGGCGACATTGTCGGCCGCGCGAATGAATTCCTGCTCTTCGCCGGTCTCGTCTACTTCATTATCAGCTTCTCCGCTTCATGGCTGGTCAAGCGCCTGCAAAAAAGGATCACCGTATGATTTCCATCAAGAACGTCAACAAGTGGTACGGCGACTTCCAGGTGCTCACCGACTGCACCACCGATGTCAAAAAGGGCGAAGTGGTCGTGGTCTGCGGGCCTTCCGGCTCGGGCAAGTCGACCCTGATCAAGTGCGTCAATGCGCTGGAGCCGTTCCAGAAGGGTGACATCGTCGTCGATGGCACCTCGATCTCCGACCCGAAGACCAACTTGCCCAAGCTGCGCTCGCGAGTCGGCATGGTGTTCCAGCACTTCGAGCTGTTCCCGCACCTGACCATTACCGAGAACCTGACCATCGCGCAGATCAAGGTGCTTGGCCGCAGCAAGGAAGAAGCCACCAAGAAAGGCCTGGCCCTGCTTGAGCGCGTTGGCCTGTCAGCCCACGCCCACAAGCACCCTGGCCAGCTCTCCGGCGGTCAGCAGCAACGTGTGGCGATTGCCCGCGCCCTGTCGATGGACCCGATCGTCATGCTGTTCGACGAACCAACCTCGGCACTTGACCCGGAAATGGTCAGCGAAGTGCTCGACGTAATGGTCCAGCTTGCCCACGAAGGCATGACCATGATGTGCGTGACCCACGAGATGGGCTTTGCTCGCAAAGTGGCCGATCGGGTTATCTTCATGGACAAGGGCAACATCGTCGAAGACTGCACCAAAGACGAATTCTTCGGTGATCAGACCGCCCGCGACCAGCGCACTCAGCACTTCCTCAGTAAAATTCTGCAACACTAAGCCGGCCGCAGCGCCCCTGGTTCGGTCCGATCCGGGCTGGGGGTGCTGGTCGTGACAAGGCCACTGTGATGAAATGCGACCCCTCGCTCCTGCGCCCTGCCCTGCCTGCCGTGAAATCCCGTCTGATCCGCCAACTGCTGTTACCACCTCTGATCATCCTGCTGATGGTCGGCCTGGGCCTGATCGGCTACGTACTCAGTGACAACAGCGGTATTCGTATCCTCAGCGAAAACGGCGAACGGCAACTCGAGCTGCACGCGCGCACAGTCGAGAGTGAAATCAGCAAGTACACCTATCTGCCGAGCCTGCTTGAGCTGGAAGACAGCGTATCGCAACTGCTCAGCGAGCCTGAGGGCGGTGCGCGGCAGAGCGTCAACGAATACCTTGAAGGGCTCAACCGTCGTAGCCGCAGCCGGGCCATCTTCGTCCTCGATACCAGTGGCCGAGTCCAGGCGACCAGCAACTGGCGCGACGCTGATTCATTTCTGGGTGAAGACCTGTCTTTCCGTGCCTATTTCCAGGACGCGGTGCGGGGCGAGCCTGGGCGCTTCTACGGCATCGGCAGCACCACCGGCGAAGCCGGCTACTACCTGGCTCACGGCCTGGAAGAGCACGGCAAGATCATCGGCGTGGCCGTGATCAAGGTCCGCCTGGACACCCTCGAAGAGCGCTGGCAGCGTGCCCGCCTCGAGGCTTTTGTCAGTGATGAAAACGGCATCATCATCCTTTCCAGCGACCCCGCGAGGCGGCTCAAGGCAGTCCGTGCACTGAGTCCGCAGACTAAAGAACGCCTGGCGCGCAGCCTGCAATACTACTGGTGGCCACTGAACGAGCTGGAGCCGCTGGCCCGCGAAACCCTCGCCGATGGCGTCGAGAAACTGACCTTCCCGGCCAATAGCGAAACCGCCCAGGGCAAACTGCACGAGGTCACCTACCTGGCGCAGACCCGTCGCCTGGCTGATACGCCGTGGCACTTCACCCTGCTCACGCCACTGCAGGACCTGCGCCGCGAGTCGATGATCCAGGGCGTGCTGGTCGCGGTGGCCTTCGCCTTGCTGACCATCCTTGGCATTGCCTGGAACGAACGGCGCAAGGTCATCGCCACGCGCCTGGCCGCACGTGAGGCGCTGGAAGAAGCCAACAGCCACCTTGAACGCAAGATTGCCGAGCGCACGGCGGACCTGCGCGCCAGCAACGAACGCCTCAAGGGCCAGATTCGCGAGCGCCGGCATGCCGAACAGACCCTGCGCCAGGCGCAGGACGAGCTGGTCCAGGCCGGCAAGCTGGCGGCCATCGGGCAGATGTCGACCAGCATCGCCCACGAACTCAACCAACCGCTGGCAGCGCTGCGCACGCTGTCGGGCAATACCGTGCGTTTCCTTGAGCGCGGCGCACTGGAAACTGCCAGTGCCAACCTGCAGACCATCAACGGCCTGATCGACCGCATGGGGCGGATCACCGCCAGCCTGCGCTCGTTCGCCCGCCGCGCCGATGACGGTGGCCAGGCTTCGCTGGCACAGGCCGTGGAGGCCAGCCTGCAGGTCTTGGCCAACCGGATTGCCGGCAGCCATGTGCAGCTGCACAATCTGTACGAGGATCAGTTGCTGGCCATCGATCAGACCCGCCTCGAGCAGATTCTGGTCAACCTCATCGGCAACGCGCTGGACGCCATGGCCAGCCAGCCGCAGCCGCAGCTGTGGCTGGAAGGTGAACTCCAGGCCGACAAATACCGCTTGCTGGTGCGCGACAATGGTCACGGTATCGATGACGATACGCGCAAGCACCTGTTCGAGCCGTTTTTCACGACCAAACCGGGCGAACACGGCCTGGGCCTGGGCCTGACCTTGTCGGCAAGCCTCGCAGCTGCCGCCAAAGGTTCACTCAGCGTCGAGCACCCCGTCAGCGGCGGTACGGCGTTCGTCCTCGCCCTGCCGCTGGTCAACGCCCCCACACAACCGCCACAGCAGCCATGAGCGAAGGGTCCCCATGAACCAAGCACCCTTGACCGTCCTGATCGTCGAAGATGACCCGCATGTACTGCTCGGCTGCCAGCAGGCGCTGGCTCTGGAAGACATCGCCTGCGAAGGCGTGGGCAGCGCCGAGCTTGCCCTGGAGCGCATCGGCGACGACTTCGCCGGCATCGTGGTCAGCGACATTCGCCTGCCCGGCATCGATGGCCTGGAGCTGCTGAGCCGGCTCAAGGCCCGTGACCGCGGCCTGCCGGTGGTGCTGATCACCGGCCACGGCGACATCGACATGGCTGTCGGCGCAATGCGCAACGGCGCCTACGACTTCATGGAGAAACCGTTCTCGCCCGAGCGTCTGGTCGAAGTGGTACGCAGGGCCCTGGAACAACGCGGCCTCGCCCGCGAGGTGGTGTCATTGCGCCGCCAGTTGGCAAGCCAGAGTACGCTGGAGGGCCGCATCATCGGCCGCTCGCCGGCCATGCAGGAGCTGCGCGAACTCATCGCCAATGTCGCCGATACCTCGGCCAATGTGTTGATCGAAGGTGAGACCGGCACCGGCAAGGAACTGGTCGCCCGCTGCCTGCACGACTTCAGCCGGCGCCAGGCGCAACCGTTCGTCGCGCTCAACTGCGGCGGGTTGCCGGAGAACCTCTTCGAAAGTGAAATTTTCGGCCACGAGGCCAATGCCTTCACCGGTGCTGGCAAGCGCCGCATTGGCAAGATCGAGCATGCCAACGGCGGTACGTTGTTCCTCGACGAAGTCGAGAGCATGCCGATCAACCTGCAGATCAAGCTGCTGCGCGTGCTGCAGGAGCGGACCCTGGAGCGGCTGGGCTCGAACCAGAGCATTGCAGTGGATTGCCGCCTGATTGCCGCGACCAAGTCTGATCTGAATGCGTTAGGCCAGAGCGGCCAGTTCCGCAGCGACCTGTATTACCGGCTCAATGTGGTTACCCTTGAGCTGCCGCCGCTGCGCGAACGACGTGAGGATATCCTGCAGTTGTTCGAGCACTTTCTACAGCAATCGGCGCTGCGCTTTGACCGCGAAACACCTGAGCTGGACAGCCACACCCTGTCGCGGTTGATGTCCCACGACTGGCCAGGCAACGTTCGCGAGCTGCGCAACGTCGCCGAACGCTATGCGCTTGGCTTGCCGGCATTCAAGAAAACCGCCAGCGGCGGCGCCAGCCAGGGCCTGGGTTTTGCCGAAGCGGTGGAGGCATTCGAGCGCAACCTGCTCAGTGATGCGCTGCAACGCAGCGGCGGCAACTTGAGCCAGGCCAGCCTGGAGCTGGGCATGGCCAAGACCACGCTGTTCGACAAGGTGAAAAAATACGGCCTCGGCTGACCTCAATCGCTACGGGAAAATTCTGTGGACCTGATATTGAAAGCGGCACTCGGCGCGGGTGTGGTGATTCTTCTGGCAATCCTGTCAAAGACCCGCAATTACTACATTGCCGGGCTGGTGCCGCTGTTTCCGACCTTCGCCCTGATCGCTCACTACATTGTCGGCAAGGGCCGCTCGATCGAGGACCTGAAAACCACCATCGTGTTCGGCATGTGGTCGATCATCCCCTACTTCGTCTATCTGCTGACGCTGTATGTGCTGGTCGAGCGCATGCGCCTGGAGGCATCGCTGGCGCTGGCCACGCTGGCCTGGCTGATCGCCGCGACCTTGCTGGTGACCGTATGGGTGCGCCTGCACTGAGCACTCCCCGTTATTACAGTGTGGCGAGGTGAGAGGGTTTCTCACGCTGGGCTTTCAGGTATGGCAAGACCGCCCCCAGCAGAGGCGCCTTGAACGGCGCTTGAAAACGATGCGCAAGCCCCGGAATCAAGCGCAACTGGCTGCCCTGGATATGCGCCGCCAGGTGCACTCCGTGCATCACCGGTAGCAGCGGGTCTGCGGTACCGTGCACCACCAACGTCGGCACGCGCAGCTGATTGAGCAGCTCGACTCGGCTCGGCTCAGCCAGAATCGCCAGAATCTGGCGCTTGGCGCCTTGCGGATTGAATGCCCGATCATAGGCCTGCGCCGCCTGTTGAATCAGCTCCTGGCGCTCATCCTGCACCTGCGGGCTGCCCAATGCGGCGAGCATGTCAGCCTGCTGCTCAATGGCCACAGCACGGCTCGGAGCACTGCGCCGCGCCAGCAACTGCAGCAACGCTGCGCTGGGTTGCGGTAGGCCGGCGGCGCCGGAGCTGGACATCACCAGGGTCAGGCTGCGCACCCGCTGCGGCTGCATGGCGGCCATATGCTGGGCAATCATGCCGCCCATGCTCACCCCCAGTACATGAAACTGCTCGATGTGCAGTGCGTCCATCAGTTGCACGCCATCCTCGGCCATATCGGTCAAGCTGTAAGGCGCCGATACGCTCAGACCAAGTTTGTAGCGCAGCGCCTCGAACGTCAGGTTGGCCGAGGCCGGCGCTGTATTCCAGCGGGTCAGACCAACGTCGCGATTATCGTAGCGGATCACCCGAAAGCCCTGTCGGCACAGGGCTTCCACGACATCGTCGGGCCAGTGGATCAGTTGACCGCCCAGCCCCATGACGAGCAACAGCGCAGGATCTGACGGCGCGCCGACGCTTTGATAGACCATGCTCAGCGCCCCCAGGTCAGCGCGCTGCAGTGCCACACTGGCATCGCAGCGCGCCATGGCAATGGTGCTCGGCGCAGCGCCCCATAGCATCAACACAAACAATAAAAAACGCATCAAGCAACACCAGCACGCAAAGCCCCATTAGTCCGCCAGTCTGATCAACTTGATTGAAAAGCGCTGCCACACTTGCGTGACAATTTGATGAACCCTGCCAGGCGGCCACTCAGGCAACATTAAGACCGCCTGGGCCACACCTGCAGATCGACAAACCGCGCCAACATGAGCCAAACTCACGCACTATCGCGTTTAGCTCCGGAGTTGGTCGTGCTTGAAATTCGTCACCTGAAAACCCTTCATGCACTGCGCGAATCAGACAGCCTGGTCGAGGCCGCCGAGCGCTTGCACCTGACCCAGTCGGCACTTTCGCATCAGTTCAAGGAACTTGAAGAGCGCCTGGGCATGCCGCTGTTCGCGCGCAAGACCAAGCCGATTCGCTTTACCAGCGCTGGCCTGCGCCTGCTGCAACTGGCGGACGCCACCCTGCCCTTGCTGCGCGGTGCCGAACGCGACATCGCGCGGCTGGCCGGTGGTACTGCAGGGCGCCTGCACATGGCGATCGAATGCCACAGCTGCTTCCAATGGTTGATGCCGACCATCGACCAGTTCCGCGATGCCTGGCCGGAAGTCGAACTGGACCTGGCCTCTGGCTTTGCCTTTGCCCCGCTGCCGGCGTTGGCCCGTGGCGATCTCGACCTGGTGGTGACCTCCGACCCGCTCGACCTGGCCGGGATCACTTACGTGCCGCTGTTCACCTACGAGGCAATGCTGGCGGTAGCCAACCAGCATGCGCTGGCGAGCAAGCCGTACATCGTGCCGCAGGATCTGGTCGACCAGACCCTGATCACCTACCCGGTGGAACGTGACCGTCTCGACATCTTTACCCGCTTTCTCGAACCCGCCGACATCGAGCCCGCCGCCATCCGCACCTCGGAGCTGACGGTGATGATGATGCAGCTGGTGGCCAGCGGTCGTGGCGTCTGCGGCATGCCGCACTGGGCCCTGCACGAATACAGCTCGCGCGGCTATGTGAAGGGCAAGCGCTTGGGCGAAAAGGGACTGTTTGCCACGCTCTACGCCGGGGTGCGCACCGACATGCTCGATGCGCCGTACATGCGTGACTTCCTGCTAACCGCCAAGGACACCTCGTTCGCCACCCTTGATGGGGTCAGCGCGGTGCGTTGAGCAACCGGCGGTACAGCGGCAGAATCAGGTCGCGGGTCAGCGGCGCCAGCAGTGGTGCCGACGGTTGCTCGGCGGTCATCCACAGCACTTCTTCGATCTCCGCTGCGGGCGCTACGGTGGTGGCACAGTCGACGCGAAACAGCTCGCACTGAACCTCGAAGCCCGGTTCGTTCGCCGCCGGCGCGCTGAACTGGCCCAGGTACTCGGCCGCAGCGACATCGATGCGCAGGCCGAGCTCTTCTTCCAGCTCACGGCCCAATGCTGCCAGCGGCGTCTCCCCTGCATCGATCTTGCCGCCTGGCTGCATGAACGCCTGAGTGCCGCGCTTGCGCACCAGCAGCGTGCGCCCTTGCGGGTCGATGAGCAGAGCGGCGGCGATGCGGATGATGTTCGGCATGGATAACTCGGGGCAGGATTAAGCCGGCGAGGATAGCCGATCCAACCTCCCCGCGTATCAAGCAAACGCCGCTAGACGAACGGCCCCTTGCCAAGTGCGCGTTCGAGCGCCATAACCAGAACATGAACCTGCCTACCTCGCAGCACCCTGCCCTCGCGCTGTTTCATCCCGCCGTCAGCAGCTGGTTCCGCCAGCGCTTCGCCACGGTTACCGACGCCCAGGCCCGCGCCTGGCCGCTGATTCATGCCGGCCAATCGGTACTGCTGACAGCGCCGACCGGCTCGGGCAAGACCCTCAGCGCCTTTTTGGCGGTACTCGACGAGCTGTTCCGCGAGGGTCTGGCCAATGACGGTCAATTGGCTGAGCAGACTCAGGTCATCTACGTGTCGCCACTCAAGGCACTGTCCAACGACATCCGCCTGAATCTGCAGGCGCCGCTCGAAGGCATCAGCCAGGTGATTCAGGCGCAGGGGCTACAGGCGCCGCAGATCACCACCGCGGTACGCACCGGCGACACCCCGCAAAAAGAGCGCGCAGCGATGCGCCGGCGCGCGCCGCATATTCTGGTGACCACGCCTGAATCGCTTTATGTGCTGCTCGGCTCGGCGTCCGGGCGCGCAGGTCTGGACAGCGTGCACACGGTCATCGTCGACGAGATCCACGCCGTGGCCGGCAACAAGCGCGGCTGCCATCTGGCGCTGACGCTGGAGCGCCTGCAAGCCCTGACCGGCAAGCCATTACGCCGCATCGGCTTATCAGCTACACAGCGCCCGGTCGAACGCGTGGCGCAGTTTCTGGTCGGCCAGCAGCGGCCCTGCGCCATCGTCGATGTCGGCCACGCGCGCCAGCGCGACCTGGCCATAGAGATGCCGCCGGTGCCGCTCGGCGCGGTGATGTCCAGTGATGCCTGGAACCTGGTCTACGACCGCCTGGCCGAGCTGGCCCGCGCCCACCGCACGACTCTGGTGTTCGTCAATACGCGCCGACTGGCCGAGCGCCTGACTCGCCACCTTGGCGAGCGGCTTGGCCAGCAGGTGGTTGCCGCGCACCACGGCAGCCTGGCCAAGGAGCACCGCCTGCTGGCCGAGCAGCGCCTGAAGGCTGGCGAGCTGCAGGTGTTGGTCGCCACCGCATCGCTGGAACTGGGCATCGATATCGGCGAGGTCGAGCTGGTCTGCCAGATCGCGTCGCCGGGTTCGATCGCGGCGTTCATCCAGCGCGTTGGCCGCTCTGGCCACCAGGTCGACGGCACGCCCAAGGGGCGCCTGTTCGCCACCTCGCGCGACGACTTGATCGAATGCGTGGCGATGCTGGAATGCGTGCGCCGCGGCGAACTGGATGAGCTGCACATACCCAAGGCGCCGCTGGATGTGCTGGCCCAGCAGATCGTTGCCGAAGTCAGCAACCAGCCCTGGTCGGAGCAGGACTTGTTCGATTGTCTGCGCCAGGCCGCACCATTTGCCGCGCTGGAATATGAGCACTACCAGGCGCTGCTGCGCTTGCTTGCCGAGGGCTACAACGGCCGCCTCGGCGTGCGCGGTGCGTATGTTCACCGTGATGCGGTCAGCGGCATGTTGCGCGGCCGCCGCGGCAGCCAGCTGACGGCCTTGACCAGTGGCGGCACCATCCCCGAGAACGCCGACTACAGCGTGCTGCTCGAGCCCCAGGCGCTGAACATCGGCAGCGTCAACGAAGACTTCGCAGTCGAGAGCATCACCGGCGATATCTTCCAGCTCGGCAATGCCTCCTACCGCATCCTGCGGGTCGAGGCCGGCAAGGTACGGGTCGAGGATGCGCGCGGGCTCCCGCCGACCATCCCGTTCTGGCTCGGTGAGGCGCCCGGGCGCAGCGATGAACTATCGGCGGCAGTCGCACGCCTGCAAAGCCAACTCGATCAGCAGTTGCAAGCCAGCCAGGGTGCGTTTGAACCGGTCAGTCAGTGGCTGGCAACTACGTACCAGCTAGATGACGCCTGCGTCAGCCAACTGATCGATTATCTGGGGCGCACCTGGCAGGTGCTGGGCGCTTTACCGTCCCAGCAGACGCTGATCATGGAGCGCTTTTTCGATGAGTCCGGCGGGACTCAGCTGATCATCCACTCGCCCTACGGCAGCCGCATCAATCGCGCCTGGGGGCTGGCCCTGCGCAAGCGCTTTTGCCGCACTTTCAACTTCGAGCTGCAGGCGGCGGCCAGTGAAGACGCGATCGTGCTGTCGCTGTCTGCTGGCCACAGCTTCGAGCTGGATGAAGTGTGGCGCTATCTCTCGAGCAACAGCGCCGAGGCGATCCTGATCCAGGCAGTGCTCGACGCGCCCCTGTTTGGCGTGCGCTGGCGCTGGATTGCCTCGGTCGCGCTGGCCTTGCCGCGCTTTGTCGGCGGGCGCAAGGTGGCCCCGCAAATCCAGCGGATGAAGAGCGAAGACCTGGTCGCAGCAGTATTCCCCGACCAACTGGCCTGCCTGGAAAACATCGCCGGCGAGCGGCAGATTCCTGAGCATCCGCTGGTTGCCCAGACCTTGCACGACTGCCTGCACGAAGCCTTGGACAGCGACGCCTGGCTGGCCCTGCTCAAACGCATGGAAGGCGGCCAGTTACGCCTGATCAGCCGCGACCTGCCGGCACCTTCGCCGTTGGCAGCGGCCATTCTCAATGCCCGGCCCTATGCGTTTCTGGACGATGCACCGCTGGAAGAGCGGCGCACTCAGGCGGTGCTCAACCGGCGCTGGAGCGAGGTCGACAGCGCCGATGATCTCGGCGCGCTGGATGCCGACGCCATCACCGCGGTGGCCCAGGAAGCATGGCCGCAACCGAGCAACAGCGACGAGATGCACGAGGCGCTGATGAGCCTGGGTTGCATCAGCCAGGCCGAGGCAGCGGCCAATCCGGGCTGGCTGGCGCTGCTGCAGCGGCTGGCCAAGAGCGGTCGCAGCAGCCGTCTGGACGGCCCCGAGCAGCCGCTGTGGGTGGCCCGTGAGCGCTTGAACCTGTTCAACGCGCTATACCCGCAGGCACTGTTCGAGCCGGCCGTGACCTTGTTACCGGGCTTCGATACACCGGTCGATGCCGACAGCGCCCTAGGCGAGCTGCTGCGCTCTCGCCTGAGCGGATGCGGCCCGCAAAGCCGTGAGCAGATAGCCGCATCACTGGGCCTGCCGCCGGCGCAGATCGAGCAGGCCCTGGCCGCCCTTGAACAACAAGGTGTGCTGTTGCGCGGCTATTTCAGCCCAGGCGCGCAGGCACTGCAGTGGTGTGAGCGGCATCTACTGGCGCGCATCCATCGCTACACGGTCAAGCGGCTGCGCCGGGAGATCGAACCGGTCAGCCTGCAGGACTACATGCGCTTCCTGTTCGACTGGCAACACCTGGCGCAGGATCAGCGTATGCGCGGCCGCGAGGCGCTCGGCGAAATACTCGGCCAACTGCAAGGGTTCCCCGGCGGCGCCGGTGCCTGGGAGGCCGACCTGCTGCCGGCGCGCATCAGCGATTACAGCCCGCAATGGCTGGATGATGCCTGCCGCAGCGGCCAATGGGCCTGGAGCAGGCTAGCGCCGACTGCGGCCAGCAGCACCTTGGCGAGTACGCCACTGGCACTGTTGCCACGCGAGCATCTGAGTCTATGGCGCAGCCTGACCAGCACACCTGAGGTCGCCAGCCTCGGGCCGCGGGCGCAGCGTGTGCATGCCGCACTGCAGGCGCAAGGGGCGTTGTTTTTCGAGGAGCTCTCACAGGAGGCGCATCTGCTGCCCAGCGAGCTGGAAACCGCATTGCAGGAATTGGTCGGGGCCGGCCTGGTCGGCGCCGACAGTTTCATCGGCTTGCGCTGCCTGATCACCCCCGCTGCCAAGCGCAAACCGCGTATCAGCCGGCGTGGTCGGCCAGCGTTGTTCAGCGACATGGCCCATGCCGGGCGCTGGGCACTGCTCCGGCGCACCAGCGACGAACCCGATCACGACCTGCGCCTCGAATACATTGCGCGGGCGCTGCTGCGCCGCTACGGGGTGATCTGCTGGCGTCTGCTGACGCGTGAATCGGACGCGCTGCCAAGCTGGCGTGAGCTACTGCGCTGCTACCAGCGCCTGGAGGCCCGCGGCGAAATCCGCGGCGGGCGGTTTATTGCCGGGCTGGCCGGCGAACAATTTGCCCTGCCGGACGCAGTCGGGCTGCTGCGCCAGGTCAGGCGCAGGCCGCTGGATGGCGAGCTGGTGCTGATCAGCGGCAGCGATCCACTGAATCTGCTTGGCACCCTGCTGCCAGGCGGAAAACTGCCGGCAGTGGCCGGTAATCGGCTGCTGTACAAGGACGGTGTGCCCGTGGCAACGCAGGTCGGCGGGCGCTATGTGGTTCTGCTCGAGGCAGCTGCCGAGGAGCAGGATGGCTGGCGGCAAAAGCTGCTGCGCGGCTGACTGCGCTGGCCATGTGCCGGGCGTTAGCGCTATGGTCGTGGTTTGCCCCAGGCCCTGAGCCTGACCGAGCCATCGCAAGGATTTCGTATGAGCCTGTCACTTCTCAGCCGCTATGCATTTTTCGCCGCATGCGTCCTCTTCACCCTCGCCAGCCTGCCGTTCATCCATCATGAATGGCTCTGGCCGCTCACCCTGACCAGCGCCGTACTGAGCCTGATCGGCGTGTTCGACCTGCTGCAAAAGCGCCACGCGGTGCGCCGCAACTACCCGATCCTGGGCAATATTCGCTACCTGGTCGAGGCCATTCGCCCGGAAATCCGCCAGTACCTGCTGGAATCCGACAGCGACGCCCTGCCGTTCTCCCGCGCGCAGCGCTCGCTGGTTTATGCGCGGGCCAAGAACGAGGCTTCGGACAAACCCTTCGGCACCCTGATCGACGTTTACCAGTCGGGCTTCGAGTTCATCGGCCATTCGATGCGCCCGGCGCCGCTGGCGGACCCTGCGAGCTTTCGGATCATCATCGGCGGCCCGCAGTGCACCCAGCCGTACTCGGCATCGATCTTCAACATCTCGGCGATGAGCTTTGGCTCGCTTAGCGCCAACGCGATTCGCGCACTCAACCAGGGCGCCAAGCTGGGCAACTTTGCCCATGACACCGGCGAGGGCAGCATCAGCCCGTATCACCGCGAACACGGCGGCGACCTGACCTGGGAGCTGGGCAGTGGCTACTTCGGTTGCCGCACCGCCGATGGCCGTTTCGACCCCGAGCGCTTTGCCGAGCAGGCGCGCAATCCGCAGGTGCGGATGATCGAGATCAAGATGAGCCAAGGCGCCAAGCCGGGCCATGGCGGGATCCTGCCCAAGCACAAGGTCACCGCCGAAATTGCCGAAACCCGCGGCATTCTGATGGGTGAAGACTGCATTTCACCGTCCCGTCACAGCGCCTTCTCGACGCCTATCGAGTTGATGCAGTTCATTGCCCAACTGCGCCAGTTGTCCGGCGGCAAGCCGGTTGGTTTCAAGTTCTGCCTGGGGCACCCGTGGGAATTCATGGGCATCGCCAAGGCCATGCTCGAGACCGGCATCCTGCCCGACTTCATCGTCGTCGACGGCAAGGAAGGCGGCACCGGCGCCGCGCCGGTGGAATTCACCGACCATATCGGCGTGCCCCTGCGTGAGGGGCTGCTGTTCGTGCACAACACCCTGGTCGGGCTGAACCTGCGAGACAAGATCAAGCTCGGCGCCAGCGGCAAGATCGTCAGCGCCTTCGACATCGCCAGCGTGCTGGCCATCGGTGCCGACTGGGCCAACTCGGCGCGTGGCTTCATGTTTGCCATCGGCTGCATTCAGTCGCAAAGCTGCCACACCAACAAGTGCCCGACCGGGGTCGCTACCCAGGACCCACTGCGCCAGCGGGCGCTGGTGGTGCCGGACAAAGCCAACCGCGTCCTCAACTTCCACCACAATACCCTGCGCGCGCTGGCCGAAATGCTCGCGGCGGCAGGCCTGGAGCACCCGGCGCAGTTGGAGGCCAAGCACTTGGTACGGCGGATTTCGGCAACCGAAATCAAGCTGTTCTCGCAGATGCACGTGTTTCTCAAACCGGGCGAGCTGCTCACCGGCGAGGTCGACGGGCAGTTCTATTCGCGGATGTGGCAACTGGCTCGGGCCGACAGCTTCGAGCCCCACAGCGAGCAGGCCGCCTAAGCGTTTGCAGCAGGTGTCGGCAGTGTCAGCGCGGCATGCCGCCGATGCCGCTCACAAAATTTTCACCTGCTGCGGTCAGCGTCTAAGCTTCAGACACGCAAGACGAAATTACTTGGCCGGATAGATGACTATGGGCGCACAGTGGCAATCGGAACCCTCCAGCACCCAAGCACCTGAAGCAGGTCTGGATAATGCTCCGCCGCCAAAACCACCTCGTCAGCGCAGGTTGTGGTGGCGGTTGATCATTCTCGTCGTGCTGCTGGCGATGATTGCCATCGGCTTTGCGGCCTATGACGAAATGCAGACCTCGAACCTGCAATCGCGCGAGTTCAGCCGCCTGGCCGCGACCTTGACCTACAGCTTGGAGCCAGGCCCCAGCGATGCCATCGTCTACCCCGGTGAAGGGCCTTTCGACAAGCGCCTGGGCTACAGCGCGCTGGGTGAGTTTCTGCCGCGTCTGCTCAAGCGCGATTACCTGATCAGCGAGCAGGTCCGGTTTTCTCCGGCATTGATGGACTATGTCGACCACGGCCTGTTCGTGCCTTTTGTCGAGAAAATCCAGGCGGGTTTGACCATCACCGATTGTCGCGGCGACATGCTCTACCAGTACAACTACCCGCAGCACCTGTACCCGGACTTTGCCGCGATACCACCGGTGATGGTCAAGAGCCTGCTGTTTATCGAGAACCGCGACCTGCTCGACCCGGCCGACCCGCGCAACAACCCGGCAGTGGACTGGCCACGCTTCGCCAAGGCCGCCTACAGCCAGATTGCCAAGTACTTCGCCCTGCCCGGCCAGTCGGCCGGCGGCAGCACGCTGGCCACTCAGCTGGAGAAATACCGCCACTCACCGGACGGCCTGACCGTTTCGGGGAGCGAAAAACTGCGGCAGATGCTCTCGGCCAGCGTGCGCGCGTACAAGGGCGGCCCTGATACCACCGAGTCGCGCCAGCGCATCGTGCGTGATTACCTCAACAGCGTGCCGCTGTCGGCAGTACCTGGACACGGCGAAGTGCACGGCATGGCCGAAGGTTTGCGCGTCTGGTATGGCGCGGACTTCGATCAGGTCAACCGCGCCCTCGCCTCGACTGCCACCGATGCCGACAGCCTTGCCGAGCGGGGCTTGGCCTTGCGCCAGGTGCTGTCGTTGATGATCGCCCAGCGCCGCCCTTCGCATTACCTGTCCAAAGGCCGCATCGAGCTGGCCGAACTGACCGACTCGCATATTCGCGTGCTGACTGCGGCGAATATCATCGAGAGGCCACTGGCGGATGCCGCGTTGGCCAGCAAAGCGCGCTATCGCGATTGGGTAGCGCAGCCGACCATCGTCCCGATCATCACCAACAAGGGCATCAGCCTGGCCCGCAACCGCCTGGCCGGGATGCTCAACCGGCCTCTGTATGACCTCGACCGCCTCGACCTGTCGGCCACCAGTACCCTGCAGGGTGATCTGCAGAACCAGGTCAGCGACTATCTGAAAAAACTCTCCGACCCAGCTTTTGCCGGGGAGATGGGCCTGATCGGCGAGCGCCTGCTGACCAGCAAGACTACCGATCAGGTGCGCTACAGCTTCACTCTGTTCGAACGTACCGCCGATGGCTCGCGGGTTCGTGTGCAAACCGACAGTACCGACCAGGCCTTCGATATCAACGAAGGCAGCAAGCTCGAGCTGGGCTCCACCGCCAAGCTGCGGGTGCTCACCACCTACCTGCAGATCATCGCCGAGCTGCACGACAAGTATGCCGGCAAGCCAGTCAGCGAGCTGAAGAAGGTGGATGTCGCCGAGCTTGACCGGTTGACCCAATGGTCGCTGGAATGGCTGACCCTCAACAGCAAGAATCAAAACCTCGATGCGATGCTCGACGCAGCGCTTGAGCGCAAATACTCGGCCAGTACCGGTGAGGCATTCTTTACCGGCGGTGGCATGCATGTGTTCAACAACTTCCGCAAGGAAGACAACGGTCGCAACCCGACCCTCAAGGACGCACTGCGCGAGTCGATCAACCTGCCGTTCATTCGCCTGATGCGCGACATCGTCCGCTATGTCACCTACCAGCAACCGTTCAACCGCGCGATGCTGCTCAAAGACGATGGCGACCCGCGCCGGCAGGAATACCTGGCACGCTTTGCTGATCGCGAAGGCAGCAACTACCTCATGCGCTTCTGGAAAAAGTACCAGCGCAAGACCTCGCAACAGCGCCTGGATACCTTCCTCGACAGCATGCGAGTCACCCCGCAGCGGCTGGCAGCGGTGCACCGCTATCTGTTTCCGGAAGCCTCCCAGGAAACCTTCAACGCCTTCGTCCGCGCGCACAGCAAGGGCGACAAAAAAGCCTTGGCCAAGCTCGACGATGGTCGCCTGTCGCAGATGTACGACAGTTACGGCCCCGGCAAATACGACCTGCCCGACCAGGGCTTTATCGCCAAGGTGCACCCGCTTGACCTGTGGCTGCTCGGTTACCTGCTGAAAAACCCCGGCGCGAGCCTGAGCGAGATGCTCAATGCCGGTCGGTTCGAGCGCCAGGAAGTCTATGGCTGGTTGTTCAAGAGCCGCCACCAGGGTGCTCGTGACAGTCGTATCCGGACCATGGTCGAGATCGAGGCGTTTCTCGATATACATCAACGCTGGAAGCAGGTCGGCTACCCGTTCGATCATCTGGTGCCATCCCTGGCCACCGCCATCGGCAGCTCGGGCGATCGTCCGGCAGCGCTGTCCGAGCTGGTCGGGATCATCCAGAACGACGGTGTGCGCTTGCCAACACTGCGCCTCGACACCCTGCACTTTGCCGCCAACACGCCGTATGAGACCAAGCTGATCAGCGATCCGGACCGCGGCAAGCGGATTCTGCCGGTTGAAGTCGCACGCGCGCTTAAAGGCGCCATGTCGCAAGTGGTAGACGCCGGTACGGCAAGGCGTATCTCCGGCAGCTTCAAGCTGCACGATGGCACGCCACTGGTGATGGGCGGCAAGACCGGTACCGGCGACAACCGCATCGAGAGCTTTGGCGCTGGCGGTCGGCTGATCGGTTCGCGCTCGCTGAACCGCACCGCAACCTTCGTGTTCTTCCTGGGCGACAACCACTTCGGCACCCTCACCGCCTTTGTGCCTGGGCGCACGGCAGAGGCCTTCACCTTCACTTCGGCATTGCCAGTGCAGGCGCTGAAAGGGATGGCACCGATCCTGATGCCGTATCTCGAACCAGGCAGTAGCACCGAGTGCAAACCACCTCAGTTAGCGGCCAACCACTGACAGCACAGTCACCGCCCGGACAGCCCGGGTGGTGACTGATCGAATAACCAAATGAGAATCATCACTATCTTTGGCTTGTCTTAAGATATATCTTGAGTAGTATCTAACGATATATCGCAGACGGAGCCTTTAGACCATGCGTGATCACGATCCCTTCGACCGCCGCCCCGCCCGCGGCGAACGCGGCCCGCGGGTATTTGCCCCCGGCGACCTGAAATTGCTGCTGCTGGCCATGCTTGCCGAACAGGCCGGCCATGGCTACGACCTGATTCGCCAGATCGAGACGTTGTTCGATGGCAGCTACAGCCCGAGCCCCGGCGTGATCTATCCAACCCTGAATTTCCTTGAAGAAGCCGAACTGATCAGCGGCCAGGTCCAGGGCAGCAAACGCCTTTACGCCATTACCGATGCCGGGCGCACTGCCCTGACCGAGCAAGCCGTCGCCATCGATGGTGTGCGCATGCGCATCGAAGTCAGCAAGCGGGCACTGCGTGGCCATGATCGCCCACCGGAAATTCATGAGGCCGTGGGCAACTTGCGCCATGCCCTGCATATGCACAGCGGCCGCTGGAACAGCGCCGAGATCGAGCGGGTCAGCAATCTGCTCAACGACACCGCCAAGGCCATTGCCGCCGGCCCGGCCGATTCCGTCACGGAGAACACTTGATGAACAACAGCATTCACCGCGTCAATCACGAAATCAAACAGCGTCGGCTGCAGGTACTGCGGGTGACCGATCTGACTCCGCGCATGCGCCGCATCACTCTTGGCGGGCCGGAGCTGGCAGGCTTTGTCAGCCTCGGCAGCGACGACCATATCAAGCTGTTGTTCGGCGTGACTGCTGCCGAACAGGCGGCCATCGATGCGCGCCAGTCGGGCCGCGACGGTGGCGCTCGGCCGACCATGCGCGAGTACACCCCGCGCCGCTATGACCAGGCCAGCGGCGAGCTGGATATCGACTTCGTCCTGCATGGCGACGGCCCTGCTTCGACCTGGGCTGCTCAGGCTCAACCGGGCCAGGTGTTGAACATCGCCGGGCCAAGGGCTTCGCTGGTGGTGCCGGACGTTTTTGACAGCTACCTGCTGATTGGCGACGAGACGGCGATCCCGGCCATCGCCCGGCGCTTGCACGAGTTGCCGGCAGGTCGCCGGGTGCTCGCGCTGATTCAGATTGCCGACGACCAGGAACGCCAGCCGTTGCCGAGCCAGGCTGAGGTCGAGGTGATCTGGGTGCAACGTGACAAGCAGGACCTGCTGGCAGTGATCAGCGAGTTGCCTTTGCCGGAGGGCGAGTTGTACAGCTGGGTCGCGCTGGAGAAGTCTTTGACTCGACAGGCCAAGACCTTGCTGCTGGAAAAAGGCGTTCACGAGGATGCCTTGAAAGCCGCCGCCTACTGGCGCGCCGATGGGAGTACTGACGACGAGTAGTCTCAGTCGAGATACGGGGCTGCGGCCCTCTAGGAGCGGCCTGGTGTCGCGATAGGCCAGCGAAGCTGGCCCGGCGATATCAGCGGCGAAGCGGAAAATGTGGGGCCGCTTCGCAGCCCTTTCGCGACACAAGGCGGCTCCTACAGGAACCGCGCATGACCCAGGAATGACATGGTCAGGGTAGCGGCTGCGTCCTTCGCCGCCCCTGCCAGCGATCCAGCGCCAGCAATACCAGCCCGATCGCCCAGAACGCGACCAACACTACCAGCGCATTGATCATCACCTGCCCATAACCAAGGCTGGCGACATCAATGAACGGATAGGGATAAACCCCGATCTGCTGCCCACGCCACAACGTATAGGCGAAATACACCGCCGGATACAGGCTCCACCAGCCCAAGTCAGACAGGCGCAGCTCCCCCTTGGGCACCACTCGCCACCAATACACTACAAACAGCAGCGGCATCACATCGTGCAGCAACTCGTCCGCAAGCCATTGCCAGCCCTGGGGATGCCACAAGTGGCGCAGCAGCAAGCTGTAGGCAATCGACACCAGCACAATGCTGGCAGCAATGCCTGAGCTGACCCGCGCAGACAAGAACCAACGCCGTGCCGCCGCGGCGTGGCCAAACGCCGCGTAGCTCAGCACGGTCGCCACCAGCGTATTGCTTAAGACGGTGAAAAAGCCGAACAGATTGATCAACCCGCCAATCAGGCTGGCCTGCTCCTGCCAGCGCGCCAGCAACACCAGGTACAGCTGCACACTCAAGCCGAACCAGCCCAGCAGCGCTGCCAGGCTCAGCCATGGATGACGAGCCATTCAGCCTTTGCGCTGCAGCTTGATGTACAGGTACTCGACCTTCTCTCGTGCCCACGGCGTCTTGCGCAAAAAGGCCAGGCTCGACTTGATCGACGGGTCGCTCTTGAAGCAGCGCACGTCGATGCGTTCGGCCAGGCCTTGCCACTGGTAGTGAGCGACCAGCTCGGTGAGGATCTGCTCGAGCGTCTTGCCGTGCAATGCGTTGTGGTTGGCCGTGCTCATGCGGAGCTCCTGCGGTGAAAAGAGGCGCAGATTACACGAGTGTAGAAGCAAAAACCTCTGGCCAGCACTCAACAAAGCAATGTTATAGTGTAACAATACTAATACCTTGCCAAGGAACGCTTGATCTCATGTTGCCGCTACCGCTGCGCCTTTCCCCGCTTGCCGCTGCCCTTTGGCTGGCCTCCCCCGCCAGCCACGCCGTTGAACTGCAGCCACAGGTTATTACTGCCAATCCGCTGGGCAACGCTCAACTTGCCGCGCCCAGTACAGTGCTCGAAGGCGACGCGTTGCTGCACCAGCAGCACGCCAGCCTCGGTGAAACCCTCAACAAGCAGCCCGGGGTCGCCTCAACCTGGTTTGGCCCGGGCGCCAGCCGCCCGGTGATCCGCGGCCTGGACGGTGATCGCATTCGTATCCTGCGCAATGGCGTCGGCGCGCTGGATGCTTCGTCGCTGTCGTATGACCATGCGGTGCCACTGGACCCGGTCACCGTCGAGCGGGTTGAAATCGTCCGCGGCCCAGCGGCGCTGCTGTATGGCGGCAATGCCATCGGCGGCGTGGTCAACACCTTCGACAACCGCATCCCCGATGCCCCTATCGACGGCATTCACGGTGCGGGTGAGCTGCGCTACGGCGGCGCCGACACCACCCGCAGCAGCGCCGGCAAGCTCGAAGCCGGTGACGGCAACTTCGCCTTGCACCTGGATGCCAACAGCCGCCAGTTCAATGACCTGCGCATTCCTGGCTATGCGCGCAGCGGCAAGGTCCGCGACAGTGCCGAGCCGGGCAGCAAACACCGCCTGGAGAACAGCGACGGTCGCCAGGACGGCGGCGCTATTGGCGGCGCCTATCACTGGGAGCACGGTTACAGCGGGTTATCCTACAGCCGTTACGACAGCAACTACGGCTCGGTTGCCGAGCCCGGCGTGCGCCTGGACATGCAGCAGGACCACTACGGTTTCGCCTCTGAACTGCGCGATCTGGACGGCCCGTTCAGCTCGGTCAAGGTCGACGCTGGCTACACCGATTACCAGCACCGCGAGATCGAAAGCGGCGAAGTGCACACCACCTTCAAGAACAAAGGCTACGAGGCGCGCATCGAGGCCAGGCATCAACCGCTGGGGCCAGTGGAAGGGGTGATCGGCGCGCAGGTCAGCCGCAATCAGTTCTCCGCGTTGGGTGAAGAAGCCTTCGTGCCCTACACCGACACCGACAGCCTGGCGCTGTTTCTGTTAGAGCAGTGGCAGGCCAGCGAGCGCCTGAACCTGAGCTTCGGTGCACGTCTGGAACACACCCGGGTCGACCCGGATGCCAAGGGCAACGAGGACTTCGCCGCCGCTGACAGCACCAGTACCTTCAATGCCGTGAGCCTGTCTTCAGGCGCGGTGTATCAGCTTGACCCGATCTGGTCGCTGGCGGCCAACCTCGGCTACACCGAGCGCGCGCCGACCTTCTATGAGCTGTATGCCAATGGTGCGCACGTGGCGACCGGCGCCTATGAAGTGGGTGATGCCAGCCTGAACAAGGAAAAAGCGATCGCCGCCGACCTGGCCCTGCGGTTTCACAATGGCACGCACAAGGGCAGTGTCGGCGTGTTCTATAGCCACTTTCGCAATTACATTGGCCTGATCAGCAGCGGCAATCTGCGTGAAGGGCATCATCATGATGGCGATGATGATCACGACCATGACCATGACCACGGTGATATTCCCGAATACCTGTACCAAGGCGTGCGTGCGCGCTTCTATGGCATCGAGGCGCAGGATCGCTGGCAGTTGCTGGAAAACCGCTACGGCAGCTTTGCCCTGGAACTGTCAGGCGACTACACCCGCGCCAATAACCTGGACACGGGTGAGCCGCTGCCACGGATTGCGCCGCTACGCCTCAACAGCGGCCTGCTCTGGTCGCTGGAGCGCTGGCAGGCGCGCGTCGATGTACAACATGCAGCCTCGCAGCAACGCAAGCCGTCCAACGAAACCAGCACTGACGGCTACACCACCTTGGGCGCAAGCGTCGGCTACCGCTTCGATGTCGGCCAGAGCCAATGGCTGGCGTTTGTCCGCGGCGAGAACCTGACCAATCAGACGGTGCGCTACGCCAGTTCGATCTTGCGCGACATTGCCCCAGCGCCTGGGCGTAGTGTCGAGGTTGGCCTGCGTACAAGCTTCTGAGGAACTGCACTGAGGCCATTATGGCTGGCTCGATTGAGCTGGCCATGGTGACCACAGCCATAGCGCTAGGCCCATTGTTGCTGCAGCAGTAACAATCAAGTGCGACATTTTGTCTTTTTTTATTACCCCTTCCGCTATATCCTGCCGCCGCACTGAATCGCTTCAGCCCATATTCCCACAGCCATACGCCATCGAAGAGCGTGCTTTTCGATGCGCTTGGGTATTTTTCGTCAATCCAAAGATAGCGCTATCTCATGTTCCAGCTACCCCGTAGTCGTTATGCCGCCTTAGGCCTGTCCACACTCCTCTGTGGCGTTACGCCCGCCACGCTTGCCGGTGAAATGTTCGCCAGTGACTCGCCGTGGATGCTTGGCGACTGGAACGGCAGCCGCAGTGACCTGCGCGAGCGCGGCTACGACTTCACCCTCGGCTACACGGGTGAAATGGGCAGCAACCTGCATGGCGGCTACGACCATGACCGCAGCGCGCGCTACAGCGACCAGTTCACCTTTGGCAGCCACCTTGATCTGCAGAAGATCCTCGGCTGGAACGCCACCGAGGTGCAGTTGACCGTGACCGAGCGCCACGGCCAGAACATCAGCAATGACCGCATCAACGACCCGCGCGTAGGGGGTTTTACCTCCGCCCAGGAAGTCTGGGGTCGCGGCCAGACCTGGCGCCTGACTCAGCTGTGGGTCAAGCAAAAGTACTTCGATGGCGTCCTCGACGTGAAATTCGGCCGCTTCGGCGAAGGCGAAGACTTCAACAGCTTCCCCTGCGACTTCCAGAACCTGGCGTTCTGCGGCTCGCAGGTCGGCAACTGGGTTGGCGGCATCTGGTACAACTGGCCGGTCAGCCAATGGGCCCTGCGCGTGCGTTACAACCTGAGCGATACGCTGTACGCCCAGGTCGGCGTGTTCGAGCAGAACCCTTCCAACCTCGAGTCGGGCAATGGCTTCAAGCTCAGCGGCAGCGGTACCCAGGGCGCGGTGATGCCGATCGAACTGGTCTGGAGCCCACAGGTCAATGGACTTGCAGGGGAATATCGCGCCGGCTACTACTACAGTAATGCCAAGGCTCAGGACGTACTGCGCGACAGCAGTGGCCAACCCGCCGCCATCAGCGGCGCTGCCTACCGCAGCCGCTCGAGCAAACACGGTTTCTGGCTCGGCGCGCAGCAGCAGGTGACCTCGCAGGCGTCCGACCAGTCACGCGGCCTGAGCTTGTTTGCCAATGCCACATTGCACGACAAGAAGACTAATGCCATCGACAACTACGTTCAGGCAGGTGTGCTGTACAAGGGGCCATTCGATGCCCGGGCCAAGGACGACATCGGTTTCGCCCTCGCCCGCGTGCACGTCAACCCCGGCTACCGCAAGAACGCCCGCCTGGCCAATCAGGCGGCCGGCATCAGTGATTACGACAACCCAGGCTACCTGCCTGTGCAAGACACCGAATACAGCGCCGAGCTCTACTACGGCGTGCACCTGGCCGACTGGCTCACCGTGCGTCCCAACCTGCAGTACATCCGCCATCCAGGCGGGGTATCGGCAGTCGACGACGCACTGATCGCCGGCCTGAAGATTCAAAGCAGTTTCTGACCTCAACTTTCACGGAGTACCTTTGATGAGCACTGACGGTGCCAAAACCGGAACCCGCTGGCTACCGCGCCTGCTAGGCGTGCTGCTGGTGCTGATGGGCCTGGCCCTGCTGGCCGGCGGTATCAAGCTCAGCCAGCTGGGCGGATCGCTTTACTACCTGCTGGCCGGCATCGGCTTTGCCGTCAGCGGCATCCTGCTGTTGGCCAAACGGCAGATCGCCCTTGGTGTCTACGGCGTGGTGCTGCTGGCCAGCACCGCCTGGGCGCTGTGGGAAGTTGGCCTGGACTGGTGGCAACTGGTGCCGCGCCTGGCGATCTGGTTCGCCCTTGGCGTAGTCCTGCTGCTGCCGTGGGCACGCCGCCCGCTGCTTGGCCCGGCCTCCCGAGCCAACACCGCGCTGCTCAGCGTTGCAGTAGTTGCCGCCGGCGCCACCGCACTGGCCAGCCAGTTCACTCACCCGGGCGAGATCCGCGGCGAGTTCAACCGCGACAGCAGCGAAATGGCCAGCACCGCCCCGGCCATGCCTGACGGCGACTGGCAGGCGTATGGCCGTACCGAGCACGGCGACCGCTACTCGCCGCTGCGCCAGATCACCGCGCAGAATGCCTACCGCCTGGAAGAAGCCTGGCGCATCCGCACCGGCGACCTGCCCACTGAAAACGACCCGGTCGAACTGACCAACCAGAACACGCCGCTGAAGGTCAACGGCATGCTCTACGCCTGTACTGCGCACAGCAAGCTGCTGGCGCTGGACCCGGACACCGGTGCCGAAATCTGGCGCTTCGACCCGCAAGTAAAGAGCCCGGTGGGTACCTTCAAGGGCTTCGCCCACATGACCTGCCGGGGTGCGTCCTATTATGACGAGAACCGCTACGTCAGCCGTGACGGCAGCCCGGCGCCGAAAATATCCGATGCTGGCCAGGTCGTTGCCCAGGCATGCCCGCGCCGCCTGTACCTGCCGACCGCCGATGCGCGCCTGATCGCCATCAACGCCGACACCGGCAAAGTCTGCGAAGGCTTCGCCAACCAGGGCGTCATCGATCTGACTACCGGCATTGGCCCGTTCACCGCAGGTGGTTACTACTCGACGTCGCCTGCAGCGATTACACGCGATCTGGTGATCATCGGCGGCCATGTCACCGATAACGAGTCGACCAACGAACCGTCCGGGGTGATCCGCGCCTATGACGTGCACGATGGTCATCTGGTATGGAACTGGGACAGCAACAACCCGGATGACACCAAGCCACTGGCACCTGGCAAGACCTACAGCCGCAACTCGGCCAACATGTGGTCGATCGCCAGCGTCGATGAAGACCTGGGCATGATCTACCTGCCACTGGGCAACCAGACCCCTGACCAGTGGGGCGCGGATCGCACCCCGGGCGCCGAGAAGTACAGCGCCGGTATCGTTGCCCTGGACCTGGCCACCGGCAAGGCCCGCTGGAACTACCAGTTCACTCACCACGACCTGTGGGACATGGACGTCGGCAGCCAGCCGACCCTGATGCACCTGAAGACCGATGACGGCATCAAGCCAGCGGTGATCGTGCCAACCAAGCAGGGCAGCCTGTATGTACTTGACCGTCGCGACGGCACGCCGATTGTGCCGATCCGCGAGATCCCGGTGCCGCAGGGCGCGGTCAAGGGTGACCACACCGCCCCGACCCAGGCCCGCTCCGACCTCAACCTGCTGGGCCCGGACCTGACCGAACAGGCCATGTGGGGCGCCACCCCGTTTGACCAGATGCTCTGCCGTATCCAGTTCCGTGAACTACGCTACGAAGGCCAATACACCCCGCCGTCGGAACAGGGCAGCCTGATCTACCCCGGCAACGTCGGTGTGTTCAACTGGGGCAGCGTGTCGATCGACCCGGTGCGCCAATTGATGTTCACCTCGCCCAACTACATGGCCTTCGTGTCGAAGATGGTGCCGCGCGAGCAAGTCGCTGCCGACAGCAAGCGCGAAAGTGAAACCAGCGGCGTGCAGCCCAACAGCGGTGCTCCGTACGCCGTAATCATGCACCCCTTCATGTCGCCACTGGGCGTGCCGTGCCAGGCACCGGCCTGGGGTTATGTAGCCGCCATCGACCTGTTCACCAACAAGGTGGTGTGGAAGCACAAGAACGGCACCACCCGTGACAGCACGCCGATCCCGATCGGTATGCCGGTCGGTGTGCCGAGCATGGGCGGCTCGATGGTCACTGCGGGCGGTGTCGGCTTCCTCAGCGGCACACTCGACCAGTACCTGCGTGCCTATGACGTGCACAACGGCGCCGAACTGTGGAAGGCGCGCCTGCCAGCAGGTGGCCAGGCCACGCCGATGACCTACACCGGCAAGGACGGCAAGCAGTATGTGCTGGTCACCGCCGGCGGCCACGGCTCGCTGGGCACCAAGATGGGTGATTACATCATCGCTTACAAACTGGCCGACTAATACTCGCGCCAGTGCATCATCTGCATAAAAAAAGCGGAACCTGTATGGTTCCGCTTTTTTTTGGTCCCTTATAAATAGCGCGCTAACCTCTTCATCTACGCTGGCTTGAAACCCATTGGCCTTTACCCCATCTAAGCACCATAGTCATTAACTCAGGTGCCTCATGAGCGACCAGCAGGATCATTCGGAACAGCCCGACGAACATAGCGAAATCGAACACCTCGAAGGCGCCGCAATCCCTGGCCATGCCCTGGCCCTGCCCGGCCAACAGCTGCCAGACAAGGTCTACGTCATCCCGATTCACAACCGCCCATTCTTCCCGGCCCAGGTGCTGCCGGTGATCGTCAACGAAGAGCCATGGGCAGAAACCCTCGACCTGGTGGCCAAGACCGATCACCACTCGCTGGCGCTGTTCTTCATGGATACGCCGCCCGAAGATCACCGTCACTTCGACACTTCGGCATTGCCCGAGTACGGCACCCTGGTCAAGGTCCACCACGCCAGCCGCGAGAACGGCAAGCTGCAGTTCGTTGCCCAGGGCCTGACCCGGGTGCGCATCCGTACCTGGCTCAAACACCATCGCCCACCTTATCTGGTCGAAGTCGAGTACCCGCGCCAGTCGACCGAGCCGACCGATGAGGTCAAGGCGTACGGCATGGCCTTGATCAACGCGATCAAGGAGTTGCTGCCGCTCAACCCGTTGTACAGCGAAGAGCTGAAGAACTATCTCAACCGCTTCAGCCCCAACGACCCGTCGCCGCTGACCGACTTTGCTGCGGCACTGACCTCGGCCACCGGCAAGCAGCTGCAGGAAGTGCTCGACTGCGTGCCCATGCTCAAACGCATGGAAAAAGTCTTGCCGATGCTGCGCAAGGAAGTGGAAGTCGCCCACCTGCAGAACGAGATCTCGGCAGAGGTCAACCGGCAGATCGGCGAGCACCAGCGCGAGTTCTTCCTCAAGGAACAGCTCAAGGTCATCCAGCAGGAACTTGGCCTGACCAAGGACGACCGCAGCGCCGACCTTGAGCAGTTCAAGCAGCGCCTGGAGGGCAAGACCCTGCCTGCCACCGCGAAAAAACGCCTTGATGAAGAGCTGGGCAAGCTGGCGATCCTGGAAACCGGCTCGCCGGAATACGCCGTTACCCGCAACTATCTGGAATGGGCCAGCGCCCTGCCCTGGGGCGTTTACGGCAAGGACAAGCTCGACCTCAAGCATGCACGCAAGGTGCTTGATCAGCATCACGCCGGGCTGGATGACATCAAGGAGCGGATTCTCGAGTTCCTCGCCGTCGGCGCCTGGAAAGGCGAGATCAGTGGCTCGATCGTGTTGCTGGTTGGCCCGCCCGGGGTGGGCAAGACCAGCATCGGCAAGTCCATCGCCGAATCGCTCGGCCGGCCGTTCTACCGCTTCAGTGTCGGCGGCATGCGCGACGAGGCCGAGATCAAGGGCCACCGCCGCACCTACATTGGCGCCCAGCCGGGCAAGCTGGTGCAGGCGCTGAAAGACGTTGAGGTGATGAACCCGGTGATCATGCTCGACGAGATCGACAAGATGGGCCAGAGCTATCAGGGCGACCCGGCCTCGGCGCTGCTGGAAACCCTCGACCCGGAGCAAAACGTCGATTTCCTTGATCACTATCTGGACTTGCGCCTGGACCTGTCCAAGGTGTTGTTCGTGTGTACCGCCAACACCCTCGACTCGATTCCGGGGCCTCTGCTCGACCGCATGGAAGTGATCCGCCTGTCTGGTTACATCACCGAAGAGAAGCTGGCCATCGCCAAGCGTCACCTGTGGCCCAAGCAGCTGGAGAAAGCCGGTGTCGCCAAAACCAGCCTGAGTATCAGCGACGCTGCGCTGCGCCTGGTAATCGATGGCTATGCCCGCGAAGCGGGTGTGCGCCAATTGGAAAAGCAATTGGGCAAGCTGGTGCGCAAGGCGGTCATGAAGCTGCTTGAAGACCCGCAGGCCAAACTCAAGATAGGCCCCAAGGATCTTGAAGCGGCACTGGGTATGCCGGTGTTCCGCAGCGAACAGGTGCTGGCTGGCAAAGGTGTGATAACCGGCTTGGCCTGGACCAGCATGGGCGGTGCCACGCTGCCGATCGAAGCCACGCGCATTCATACGCTCAACCGCGGCTTCAAGCTGACCGGCAAACTGGGTGATGTCATGAAGGAATCTGCTGAAATTGCCTACAGCTACGTCAGCGCCAATCTTAAGCAGTTTGGCGGCGACCCCGGTTTCTTCAACGAGGCTTTCATTCACCTGCATGTGCCTGAGGGTGCCACGCCCAAGGACGGTCCGAGTGCCGGCGTAACCATGGCCAGCGCACTGTTGTCGCTGGCTCGCGATCAGGCGCCGAAAAAAGGCGTGGCCATGACTGGCGAGCTGACCCTGACCGGCCAGGTCCTGCCGATCGGCGGTGTGCGCGAGAAGATCATCGCCGCCAAGCGGCAAAAACTCTTCGAGCTGATCCTCCCCGAAGCCAACCGCGGCGACTTCGAGGAACTGCCGGAGTACCTGCGCGAAGGGCTTACGGTGCATTTCGCCAAACGCTTTACCGACGTGGCCAAGGTATTATTCTGATCTGAGGGCGTTCGACCCCGTGCTGCCAGTCACGGGGTCGAACAGCCGAAAACACCAGCAGGCTGGACAGACCTGCAAGTGCTTCGGTTATGCTCGGTCATCGCCCGTTTCCGGAGCCAACATGACAGCCACCCGCCTCCTTGTCGCCTCAAGCCTGACCCTGATCACCGCCTGCGCCCAGCAGCCCCCGCAGAACGTCGACCTGGACGCGAAACATGAATGTCCTGTCCGCCTGCAACTGGGTCAGAGCCTGACGTTGAGCCTCCCGAGCAACCCGACCACCGGCTACCGCTGGCGGGTCGACAACGCTGCACCTGAAGTCCTCCGAGCGCTGAGCCCGGAGGTGTACAGCCAGCCGGAAGCGGCCGGCCTGGTCGGCAGCGCTGGCGTCTCGACCTGGCGCTTCCAGGCCAAGGCTGTCGGAGCAGCCCAGCTGACTCTGGTCTACCAGCAGCCCTGGGCACCAGAAGTACGGCCAGTGCAAACCTTCGATTGCGCCATCTCGGTCAGGTGATACTGATCACCCACCCTCGAATTGCCGGCGCACCTGCAACAGGTAGTCGTGGATGTTGCGCAACGCCGTCAGCAGCTCACGTCGCTCGACGGTATTGATTGCCAGTTGCTCCAGAGGCTGCCAACCGCTGGTGAGTTTGGCCGCCTCCTGCAACCATTGACCGTGCAGCGTGCCCAGTTCATCCAGCCCGTCGTACTGCGCAAGTTCCTCCTGACTCCTGGCCAGACGCGCCTGAGTCTTCGCGAGACTCTCGTGCTGTTCCTTCAGACGTTTGTCCAGGACACCCACCGCCTTGACCAGATCGGCAAACTTGCGTGCGGCAGCCAGTTCGTCGATCCCTTCGTTGAGTCTGCGAATGCCGGCCTTGATCACGGCTGGATCGAGGCTTGGGTCCTTGAGCAGAGCCAGGGCGGCATCAACATCCTGCTCTTTGGGAATAAGGCCTTTGAACGCCTTGCTCATCGAGGGCTTTTCCAAGGCATCAATGAGCTGGTGAATGTCGTGCAGGCGCTGCTGCTGTTTCGCCAGCATTTCTTCAAGACCACTGATCGCTGATTGTTGCGCGCTGATCGACGACCTGAGCTCCCCCCGTAGCACTGCAGCGTCAGGTAACGGGTGACTGCAGACGTCGGCGATGGCGCCGCTTGCCTGGGCCATCGCCTGCTGCACAGTACCTCGCGCCCGCAGCAACTCCTGCCCGTTCTCTTCACCTTCATCCTCCTGGGCGTCCTCCAGCGGCTCCTTTAATGCAACCCACGCCGCGAGGATTTTTGTCCGAAGTACCTTGTTCCCGTGTTCGATACGTTTCGACAGATCGCCAATCTGCTCGCGCAGGGCGGGCAGCATCAATGTGGCTTCACCGTGAGCGATATCGTTGACTCGCGTCTCGACCTTCAGCATGTTCGCAATATCGGGCAACAGCGACGCCGTGTTTTTCATGTCCATAACCCAACCTTCCCTTAAGAGACTATCGTTTCATTGAACAACTTTGAAATTGTCTTGGAGATTCCCAGGATGTCTTTCCAAGGACTGATCACTCGCTGAAACTGCCGCACAAATTTTTTCAGCATTACCTGGGTGTCAACTTTTTCGAGCTGCGCCAACGATTGCTCAACGTAGACTTCCAGCAACACCCAGACATCTTCGAGATTCTTGACGGCGGTCCTGACCTCGACCAGACGGAACTGCAAGTCCATGATCAGTCTCTTGGTCAATTCAAAGCTTTCAGACTGCGCGAGCAACTTGCTCTTACGAACAGCCGACGCTTCCCGTCTGGCGATCAGCGTATTCTTCTCGGCCCGCACTTCCTCGGCTTGAGCACCGTAGATGCCACCGGTAATCAAGAGCCCTACCGGCCCGAAAACAAGGCCATAAAAGGAAGCGCCGACCAGACCGTTATACTCGTCAAGCTTGCGCTCGATCGCGTTATCCAGCTCCGTCAACTCCAGGTCGATTTTCTGCACTTCAAGGGAAACGTCTTTCTTGTTCATCGCCTTGAGCAAACCGTCCGCAGTCGGCTTAAGGTGACTGCCAATGACATCTGCAAACCTATCGGTGAGCGCTTTGACATGCCGGATCGACTTCAATCGCTCCTTGATCTGCGATTCAATGTCTTTCAGGTAACTGTCCACGCCCTCCTTAAAGGTCGCCGTGTCCTTGCGGGACAGCGGAACAGGCGGTGCTTTTTCCAGATCAATATCATTGAGTGACGTGTTTTCCAACGATGCCCACGCGTCAGTCGATTTCAACTCGGCAATAAAAGCTACCCCTTCAGTGAACAAGGTCTCGGCGAATACCTGCAGTTCGCTGCCCATCTTCTTGCACGCATCTTCGATGTCATCCCATCCGTTGACATGCCTGCGCAGGTTGTCGTAGAAACGGTGCACGTCGTCAATCTCTAACCCCACGGCGGCAAAATCCAGCGTACCGGCCAGTTCCTCGCGAGAGGAGGGCAATCGGCGCACGGCCGCTTCGTAACGCTTTATCATCAGCAGGTTGTCCTTGCTGAAAATGAAAGCCGGTTCGTCTTTCTTCAAATCGAAGATCTGTTGGGGAATCCGCTCAGCCCGCTCACTCGGCGTCAGTTCTTCAAACGTCGGGGGGCGAACCGCGTCTGCTGCGCCAGACTTCACCGGGGTTTCAGTGCTCTCACTCATCGCTGCTCTCCACGCAATGTCAATTGGCAACACGGGATCATGGCCTTGACTGCGACTAAGAGCCTAAGCCTGTGACCACCCGACCGAAGTCGGCACAACGTTGAAGCACTGACAGAAATGTCAACGTTCGACGCCAGAACGCTGAGAAATGGAATCGTTGCCACCGGTCCCCGATTTGCGCTGTCTGGCCCTGCTACATAGGCAGCGACGACCGCGTTAGCTAGAATACTGCCCCACCTTTTTTCCCAAGAGCCCGCAGTGAGCCAGACACCCGACCGCCTGTTTGCAAGGCCCCTGGACCAGGTGCCCGACTTCGCCTTCAACGAGGACGTGGTGCGGGTGTTCCCGGACATGATCAAGCGCTCGGTGCCCGGTTACCCGACCATCGTCGAAAACCTTGGCGTGCTGGCCGCGCGTTTTGCCCAGCCACACTCCGCGCTGTATGACCTCGGCGCCTCGCTGGGTGCGGTTACCCAGTCGTTGCGCCGCCACGTGCGCAGCGACGGCTGCCGGGTGATCGCCGTGGACAACTCGGCAGCCATGGTCGAACGCTGTCGCCAGTACCTCACCGCGCAAGACTCGATGTTCCAGGAACTGCTCCCGGTCCAGGTGCTCGAGGCGGATATTCTGGCCCTGCCATTCGAGGCAGCCTCGGTGGTGGCGATGAATTTCACCCTGCAGTTCATCGCCCCCACCCAGCGCCTCGAACTGCTCAGCCGCATCCGCCAGACACTGCTGCCGGGCGGGGCGTTGATCCTCTCGGAAAAACTCTGCTTCGCCGATGACCAGGAACAGGCACTCCTGAACGAACTGCACCTGGACTTCAAACGCGCCAACGGCTACAGCGAACTGGAAATTGCCCAGAAGCGCAGCGCCATCGAACACGTGATGAAACCCGACACCCTCGAAACCCACAAGGCGCGCCTGCATGCGGCCGGTTTCAGCAAGGTCGTGCCGTGGTTCCAATGCCTAAACTTCGCCTCACTGATAGCCCTGCCATGATCGATTTGTCCCCCCTGGTCCGCCGTCTGGCGGGCACCCCCCTGGCCACCTGGTCACAAGGCCTGCAAGCCCAACTGGCCAGCAAGATGGAAAAAGGCCACGGTGACCTTGAGCGCTGGCATGGCGCCCTCGAGGCGCTGCCTGAGCTGGTGCCGAGTGAAGTTGACCTGGTCAATGGCCTGAGTCTGCACAGCCCCTGCGACGAGGCGACGCGCGCTCAGCTGCAGCAGGCCTTGATGGGCCTGTCGCCTTGGCGCAAGGGCCCGTTCGAGTTGTTTGGCGTCCATGTCGACACCGAATGGCATTCGGACTGGAAGTGGGCGCGGGTCAGCCCGCACCTGGACCTGACCGGCAAGCGTGTGCTGGATGTCGGCTGCGGCAACGGCTACTACCAATGGCGCATGCTCGGCGCCGGCGCTGACATGGTGGTCGGAGTCGACCCCAACTGGCTGTTCTTCTGCCAGTTCCAGGCGGTGCACAAGTACCTGCCCGAGCTGCCGGCGTGGCACCTGCCATTCGCCCTTGAGGACCTGCCGGCCAACCTCGAAGGCTTCGACACGGTGTTTTCGATGGGTGTGTTCTATCATCGTCGTTCGCCCATCGAGCACTTGCTGGCGCTCAAGGACTGCCTGGTAAAAGGCGGTGAGCTGGTGCTGGAAACTCTGGTCATCGAAGGCGACGAGAATCAAGTGCTGGTTCCCGAAGACCGCTATGCGCAGATGCGCAATGTCTGGTTCTTGCCTTCGGTACCGGCACTGGAGCGCCTGCTGCGGCGCGCCGGCTTCAGTGACGTGCGCTGCGTCGACGTCAGTGTCACCAGTGTCGAGGAGCAGCGCAGCACCGAGTGGATGCGCTATCAGTCTCTGAGCGACTTTCTCGACCCGCAGGACCACAGCCGCACCATCGAAGGCCTGCCCGCCCCGCGGCGGGCGACGATCCTGGCGCGCAAGTAAACCCGGCCGCAACCATCCTGTCTGCTCAGCGCGTCGTCTGGCTAACCGCCAGATGACGCGCTGATGACAAATCCGTTATTCACGCCGATCCACCCCAGGCTTGGCGTACTATCGCGCGCTTGACCTTGATCCAGCTTCAGGGTCGACAATCCCTCTCCCGAATTCTGCCTGAGCCCGAGCATGCGCCTACTGATCATCGAGGACGAACTGCGGACTGCCGATTACCTTCAGCAAGGACTGCGCGAAAACGGCTATGTCGTGGATTGCGCACACACTGGCATCGACGGCCTGCACATGGCCCGCCAGCAGGCCTATGACCTGGTCATTCTGGACGTCAACCTGCCGGAACTGGACGGCTGGGCCGTACTGCAACGGCTACGCGCCGAGTCGGCCACGCGAATCATGATGCTCACCGCTCACGGTCGCCTGTCTGACCGGGTCAAGGGCCTGGATCTGGGCGCGGATGACTACCTGCTCAAGCCATTCGAATTTCCCGAATTGCTGGCGCGGATCCGCAGCCTGTTGCGGCGCAATGATCAGCAGGTACAGCCGAGCACATTGCGCGTCGCCGACCTGGAGCTGGACCCTGGCCGCCACCGGGCCTGGCGTGGCAGCACACGTATCGACCTCACTGCCAAGGAGTTCTCGCTGCTGCACCTGCTGATGCGCCAGAGCGGCGAGGTGCTGTCACGCACGCAGATCATCTCGCTGGTGTGGGACATGAACTTCGATTGCGACACCAACGTTGTCGAGGTGTCGATCCGGCGCTTGCGGGCCAAGATCGACGATCCCTTCGAAGACAAACTGATCCACACCCTGCGCGGTGTTGGCTACGTGCTCGAGGCGCGCCGTTGAAACCCGCCAGCCTGTCTCTGCGGCTTGGTCTGAGCGTGACCCTGATGGGCGCCGCGCTGGTGCTGCTGTTGGCCTGCCTGGCGGTGTTTGCCCTCGACCATGAACTGGACAGCCGCGCGCGCAAGGACCTCGCGCGCAAGATGCTGCAGGTAGAACACAACCTGCGGGTCGACCTGCGTAGCGCTGACCTGGCCAGCCGCGCCCACCCACTGCTCGACCTGGTCATGGGCCATGACAACCTAAGCCTCAGCGTGATGGCTCTGAATGGCCGCCATGCAGCCCTGCTCAGCCTGGGCCCGGCGCTGCAGTCACAGCGCCTGCGCGAGCTGCCGTGGAGCGACGGCCAGACCTTTCAGGAATGGAAGGACAGCAGCGGAGCGCAGTTTCTCAGCGTGACGCAGGCGATGCGGCTGCGCGATGACACCCCGGTGCGGGTAATGATGACCCTCAATCGCGCCGACGATCACTACCTGTTGCACGCCTACCTGCGCTCGACTCTGCTGGCCTTGCCGTTGTTACTGCTGCTGATTGGCGTCTGTGCCTGGAAGCTGGTGCAGCGCAGTTTGAAACCACTGAGGCGGTTTCGCCGGATCGCCGGCCAGGTGTCTGCGCAAGCGCTCGACCATCGACTGCCCTCCAGCGGCCTGCCGCAGGAACTGGCCGACCTCGCCCGCTCGATCAATGTGATGCTGGATCGGCTCGATCAGGGTGTGCGCCAGTTGTCGCAGTTTTCCGACGACCTCGCGCATGAGCTACGCACGCCCCTGAGCAACCTGATGGGCAAGGCCCAGGTTACCCTCGCCCGCCCACGCGACAGCGGCGATTATCGCGAGGTGCTGGAAGACAGCATCGAAGAACTGACTCGGCTCAACCGCATCATCAACGACATGTTGTTTCTCGCGCAGGTCAGCCAGCCGCAGGCCCAGGTCGAGTTCAAACCGCTGGCGCTGGCCGACGAAGTCGTGCGCGTCAGCGAGCTGTTTGCCATCAGCGCCGAAGTGAAGGATATCGAGATCAGGCATCAAGGCTGGGCCACCGCCCTGGGCGACCGGCTGATGTGCCAACGGGCCTTGTCCAACCTGCTCAGCAACGCACTAAGACATGGCCCCGAGGGCAGCGTCGTAACCATTGGCATTGGCCGCCATGCACAGCAGGCCTGGGTATGGGTTGAGAACCACGGGCCGGGGATCGCTGACGAGCACCTGCCACACCTGTTCGAAAGGTTCTACCGGGCCGACAGCGGTCGCTCGCGGCTCGATGGCGGCACTGGCCTGGGGCTGGCGATCGTGCAGTCGATCATGCAACTGCACGGCGGCCGGGTCGAGGTCAGCAGCCAGGCGCATGGGCCAACCCGGTTTACCTTGCTGTTTCGTGCCGAGTGACGCCGATCAGCGCGAGGCCTGCAGGATCAACGCCTTCATTTCAGCCACGGCGGCCTTGAAGCCGACAAACAGCGCATGCGCCACCAGCGCGTGACCGATGTTCAGCTCGTTGATGCCCTTGATCGCCGCGACCGCCTCGACGTTGTGGTAATGCAGGCCGTGGCCGGCGTTGACGATCAGGCCCTGGCCGACGCCAAACGCGACGCCGTCGGCGATGCGCTTGAGCTCATCGGCCACCTCGGTTGGGGTCAGCGCATCGGCATAGCGACCGGTGTGCAGCTCGATGGCCGGCGCGCCGACCCGTCGCGAAGCTTCGATCTGGCGCTCGTCGGCATCGATGAACAACGACACTTCAGCGCCGGTGCGGGCCAGGCGCTCGACGGCCGCCTTGATCCGCGCTTCCTGACCGGCCACATCGAGGCCGCCTTCGGTGGTCAGTTCCTGACGGGTTTCCGGGACCAGGCAGATGTGCGCCGGGCGAATCTGCTCAGCGAACAGCATCATCTCTTCGGTAACGCCCATCTCGAAGTTCATCCGCGTCTGCAGCACGTCCTTGAGCAACAGTACATCGCGCTCCTGGATATGCCGGCGGTCTTCACGCAGGTGTACGGTAATGCCGTCGGCGCCCGCTTCTTCGGCGTCCAGCGCGGCCTTGACCGGATCTGGATAGCGGGTGCCGCGGGCCTGGCGCAAGGTCGCCACGTGGTCGATGTTGACGCCGAGAAGCATGCGGTTGCTATGAGTCACGAAAGGCTCTCCTGAAGATGTAGCCGCACAGCATACGACGTGCTCAGCGCTTGCGAAACAACTCCCGACTCACCAACGGTTTTGGCCCCAGGTGGACGGCCAGGGCCTGGCGCATCAGTCGCTTGGCTGCCAGCAATGCGCCAGGCGCTTCCCACTCGGCGTGGGCCAGTGCGAGCAGTTCATCGCCCCTGAACAACCCGGGCTGGAACAGCTCCACCCGCTCAAGCCCGGCGTCGACCTGCAGGCGGTACAGACCAGTGGCGGCGATAGGCTCGGCGTTGACGTCGTGATCCAGGGCAAAGGCGTAACCGAGCTGCTCCAGCAGGCGCCATTCAAAGGCCCGCAGCAACGGCTCCAATGGCCGGCCCTGGCCCAACGCCTGCAGGGTCAGGGCATAGTGCTCGAACAGCGCTGGGTATGGCGCCTCGGCCGGCAGCAGGCGCATCAGCAGTTCATTCAGGTACAAGCCGCTGAACAGTGCATCACCATTGAGCCAGGCGGCAATGCCGGCGCTGTCGAGGCGGTTGACGTTCTTCAGCTCGCCGCGTCCACGCAGCTCGACTTCCAACGGCACGAACGAGCGCACCAGGCTGCCACCCTTGCCCCGCGCCCGGCGCAGCACCGCACGCACGCGACCTTGCGGCGTGAAAAAGTCCACCAGCGCGCTGGTCTCGCGGTACGCACGGCTGTGCAGCACGTACGCCGGCTGACCTTGAGGTTGTTCCATGGGGAAGGCCCGGATGCAGAACGGCCCGGAACAATCCGGGCCGTTGGGGGTGTGTTACAGGTCGCCGTAGCCCAGCGAGCGCAGGGCGCGCTCATCATCGGACCAACCGCCTTTGACCTTGACCCAAAGGTTGAGCATGACCTTGGCGTCGAACAGCGTTTCCATGTCCTTGCGCGCGTCGGAGCCGATGCGCTTGATACGCTCGCCTTTGTCGCCAATGATGATCTTCTTCTGGCCATCACGCTCGACGAGGATCAGGGCATGGATGTGCAGCACATGGCCTTGCTGCTTGAACTCTTCGATCTCGACAGTGATCTGGTACGGCAGCTCGGCACCCAGTTGGCGCATGATCTTCTCGCGGACCAGTTCGGCGGCGAGGAAGCGGCTGCTGCGGTCGGTGATCTGGTCTTCCGGGAAGAAGTGATCGTTCTCCGGCAGCTGCTTGGCGATCAGTGCTTCCAGCGCTTCGAGGTTGTGCCCCTGCTGGGCGGAGATCGGCACGACTTCGGCGTTCGGCAGTTGCTCCTGCAGCCATTTCAGGTGCGGGATCAATTCGGCCTTCTCGTCCATCCGGTCGGTCTTGTTGACCGCGATGATCAGCGGACCGGTAACGTACTGGACACGCTCGAGCACCAGTTGGTCCTCGTCGGTCCAGCGGGTACGGTCAACCACGAAGATCACCACGTCGACGTCCTTGAGGGCGGCCGAAGCGGTGCGGTTCATGTAGCGGTTGAGCGCCTTGTCGTTGGCCTTGTGCATGCCTGGGGTATCGACGTAGATCGCCTGCACGTCACCCTCGGTCTTGATCCCGAGCATGTTGTGGCGGGTGGTCTGCGGCTTGCGCGAGGTGATCGCCAGCTTTTGCCCGAGGATATGGTTGAGCAAGGTCGACTTGCCAACGTTGGGGCGACCGACAATGGCTACGTAGCCGCAACGGGTTGGGTTGTTCTCAGTCATTACCATTCTCCACGCCCAGGGCGATCAGTGCAGCGGCGGCGGCGACTTGCTCGGCAATACGCCGGCTTACGCCCTGGCCACGGCTCTTGTTGTTCAGCAGGACCACTTCGCATTCGACGAAGAAGGTCCGGCAATGAGGTTCGCCCTGGATATCGACCACTTCATAACGCGGCAAATCGCAACCACGCGACTGCAGAAACTCCTGCAGGCGGGTTTTCGGGTCTTTATTGGTGTCGACCAGTGTCAGGCTCTCGAACTCATCGGTCAGCCAGGCCAGAATGCGCTCGCGCGCGGTCTGCATGTCGGCATCCAGATAGATGGCGCCAATCAGCGCCTCGAGGGCATCGGCGAGGATCGATTCGCGGCGAAAACCACCGCTTTTCAGCTCACCCGAACCCAGTCGGAGGAATTCTCCCAGGTCGAATCCACGCGCCAGCCGCGCCAGAGTTTCACCCTTGACCAGGCGTGCGCGCAGGCGCGACAGCTGGCCTTCGCGGGCCTGCGGGAAGCGCTCGAACAGCGCCTCGCCGGCGACGAAATTGAGGATGGCGTCGCCAAGAAACTCCAGGCGCTCGTTATTGCGCCCGGCATAGCTGCGATGGGTCAGGGCCAGCAACATCTGGTCCTGATCCTTGAAGGTATAGCCGAGCTTGCGCTCCAGGCGTGCAAGGGAAGCAGTCATGCGGCCACCCGTTTGTTGTTCAACGCGTTGTTCAAATCAACATCCTGAAAAGACGGTATGGCTGTGAATCGCTGCCAGTTGGTAGCGCCCCCGTGTTTCAAGACGCTCTCGACCTTGAGTACACAGCCTATGTCAGAAAAGCATTCGGCGCTGTCTGCAGACAGCGCCGATGGGTATCAATGGATCAGGCCGACCCGCGACAGGTTGGGCAGGTGGCTGAGCTTGGGCTCTGGCCAGCTCATCCAGACTGCAAACGCCTTGCCGACGATATTGCGGTCCGGAACCATGCCATGCAGTTCCTTGGGAATGTTTGGATCATCCCAGAAACGGCTGTCGTTGGAGTTGTCGCGGTTGTCGCCCATCATGAAGTAATGGCCGGCGGGTACCGTCCATTGCTGGTCAGGCGGCATGCGGTAGCGGCTCATTTCCTTGCGGATCATGTGCTCGGCCGCGCCCAATTGCTCCTTGTACAGCTCAGCGCTGCCCAAGGTGCCTGGTTCGCTACCGACCAACTGCTCGGCGACCTGCTTGCCATTGACGAACAGGCGCTTGTCGCTGGTGTAGCCGATCTGGTCGCCCGGCAGGCCAACCACACGCTTGATGTAGTTGACGTTGGGGTCGCTCGGATAGCGGAACACCATCACGTCGCCCCGCTGCGGCTGACCAATCTCGATGACCTTCTTGTCGATCACCGGCAGGCGAATGCCGTAGGAGAACTTGTTCACCAGGATGAAGTCGCCCACTTCCAGCGTCGGTTTCATCGAACCGGAAGGAATCTGGAACGGCTCTACCAGGAACGAGCGCAGCACCAGCACGATGAACAGCACCGGGAAGAACGACTTGCCGTACTCAACCAGCAACGGCTCCTTGTTCAGCTTCTCGACCACGGCCATTTCTGGCTGGCTGACGCTGCCCTGATAGGTGGCAATCGCCGCCCGCCGGCGCGGAGCCAGGAACAGCAGATCGATCAGAGCCAACAAGCCACAGACGGCAACGGCGATGACGAGCAACAGCGGGAAATTTAGCGACATAGGACCTAGCTATCCAACCTGAGCACGGCGAGGAAGGCTTCTTGTGGAATTTCCACGTTACCGACCTGTTTCATGCGTTTCTTACCGGCTTTCTGCTTTTCGAGCAGTTTGCGTTTACGGCTGACGTCGCCGCCATAACACTTGGCCAGTACGTTCTTTCTGAGCGCCTTGACAGTGGTCCGGGCGACGATCTGCCCGCCGATGGCGGCCTGGATCGCGACGTCGAACATCTGCCGAGGAATCAGTTCTTTCATTTTCTCGGTCAGCGCGCGCCCTTTGTAGTGGGCGTTGTCGCGGTGCACGATCAGCGCCAGCGCATCAACCTTGTCGCCGTTGATCAACACGTCCAGCTTGACCAGGTTGGCCGACTGGTAACGATCGAAATGGTAGTCCAGCGACGCGTAACCGCGGCTGGTCGACTTCAAACGGTCGAAGAAGTCCAGTACCACCTCGTTCATTGGCAGATCGTAGCTTACCTGCACCTGAGTACCGAGGAACTGCATGTCACGCTGAACACCGCGCTTCTCGATGCACAGGGTAATGACGTTACCCAGGTGTTCTTGCGGCACCAGGATATTGGCGCGCACGATTGGCTCACGGAAGTCTTCGACTGCTGATACATCCGGCAGTTTCGACGGGTTGTCGACGTGAATGGTTTCACCGGTCTTGAGCTTGATCTCGAAGATCACGCTCGGCGCCGTGGTGATCAGGTCCAGGTCATATTCGCGCTCGAGGCGCTCCTGGATGATCTCCATGTGCAGCATGCCGAGGAAGCCACAACGGAAGCCAAAGCCCAGTGCATCCGAGCTTTCAGGCGCGTACTGCAGCGACGAGTCGTTCAGGGTCAGCTTTTGCAGCGCATCGCGGAAGTCTTCGAAATCATCGGAAGACACCGGAAACAGGCCAGCGTAGACCTGTGGCTGAATACGTTTGAAGCCTGGCAGCACTTCCACCTCGGGGGTGGAGCTCAAGGTCAGGGTGTCGCCGACCGGCGCGCCGAGAATTTCCTTGATGCTGGCAATGATGAAGCCCACTTCGCCTGCTTTGAGATCGGCGGTCTGGGTGTGCTTTGGCGTGAACACGCCGACGCTGTCGACCAGGTGAACCTTGCCGGTCGACTTGACCAGAATCTTGTCGCCCTTTTTCACGCGGCCGTGGCGCACGCGAACCAGGGACACGACGCCCAGGTAGTTGTCGAACCAGGAGTCGATGATCAGCGCTTGCAGTGGTGCATCGATGTCACCGGTTGGCGCCGGGATCTGCTGCACAAGGCGCTCGAGCACCTCGTCCACGCCCATGCCGCTCTTGGCGCTGCAGGCTACGGCGTCGGCCGCGTCGATACCGATGATCTTCTCGATTTCGTCCTTGACGCGGTCCGGATCGGCCTGGGGCAGGTCCATCTTGTTCAGTACCGGCATGACCTCAAGGCCCTGCTCGATAGCGGTGTAGCAGTTGGCCACGGACTGGGCTTCGACACCCTGGCCAGCATCGACCACCAACAACGCGCCTTCACAGGCGGCCAGCGACCGGCTGACTTCATAGGTGAAGTCTACGTGGCCGGGAGTGTCGATGAAGTTCAGCTGGTAGGTCTTGCCGTCCTGCGCCTTGTAATGCAGCGTGACGCTATGGGCTTTGATGGTGATGCCGCGCTCGCGCTCCAGATCCATCGAATCGAGCACCTGGGCTTCCATTTCGCGCGCCGAGAGGCCACCGCACATCTGAATGAAACGGTCGGCCAGCGTCGACTTGCCGTGGTCGATGTGGGCGATGATGGAGAAATTGCGGATATGACTCAAATCACTCACGGGTCACTACTCGAAATGGCTGCGAGCCGGACGCCCGCCGAAAAATAGCCGGGAATTGTACCTTAAGCCGCAGCCTTGTGGGAGATTCCTGATCGGCTGCAATCCCGCGTCGCTTGGCAGGCCGCCATGAAATTTTCATCCGTTTACAAAAAAGGGCAGCCGAAGCTGCCCTGTATCGCGCTGCCGCTATGCTTATTCAGCCAGCTTGAAGGTGATGAAGCTGGCGCGCCCTTGGCGCAGCACTCGCATCGACACCGAGCGATTCTTCGGCAGGTCCTTGGCGATCTCGGTGAACTCTTTGGCCGAGCCAATGGCCTGGTTGTTGAGGTGGCTGATGACGTCACCCGGACGCAGACCGATCAACGCCGCCGGACCATCCAGCACTTCCTTGATGACCACGCCCCCCTTGAGTTCGAGAGCTTTTTTCTGCTCGGCGGTCAGGTCCGAAACCGCTACACCGAGGCGGTTGCTGCTGCGCTCGGCACTGCCCTGGCCAGGTGTGGTGATATCGGCATCTTCATCAGGCAAAGCGCCGACAGTAACGTCGAGGTTCTGCCGCTTGCCGTTGCGGATGATCTCAAGCTTGGCCTTGGCGCCATCCTTGAGGCTGCCGACCAGGTGCGGCAGGTCGGCCGACATGACGATCGGCTGGCCATTCATGCTGAGGATGACATCACCGACCTGCAAACCGCCCTTGGCCGCTGGACCGTCTTCCAGCACCTGAGCTACTAGGGCGCCGGCAGGCTTGTCCAGACCGAACGACTCGGCCAGGTCCTTGTTGACCTCCTGGATTACCACACCTAACCAACCGCGGTTGACCTTGCCGTCTTTCTTGAGCTGATTGGAGACGTCCAGCGCCACGTCGATCGGGATCGCGAACGACAGGCCCATGAAGCCGCCAGAGCGGGTGAAGATCTGCGAGTTGATGCCGACCACTTCGCCTTTCATGTTGAACAGCGGGCCGCCGGAGTTACCCGGGTTGATGGCCACGTCGGTCTGGATGAACGGCACGTAGGTGTCGTTGGGCAGGGTCCGGCCTTTGGCGCTGACGATGCCTTTGGTTACCGAGTGATCAAAGCCGAACGGCGAGCCGATAGCCAGTACCCATTCGCCGACTTTGAGTTTCTCCGAATCGCCCAGCTTGACGATCGGCAGATCCTTGCCTTCAACCTTGAGCAAAGCGACGTCGGTGCGCGGGTCAGTGCCGACCAACTTGGCCTGCAGCTCGCTGCGATCGGACAGGCGCACGATGATCTCGTCAGCGTCGGCGACCACATGGTTGTTGGTCAGCACATAACCATCGCTGGAAATGATGAAGCCCGAACCCAGCGATTGCGCTTCACGCTGGCGGTCGCCGCGCGGCGAACGCGGCTGTTGTGGCATGTTGCGCTCGAAGAATTCACGGAACATCGGCGGCAGGCCTTCAAGATCAGGCATCTGCCCGGCAGCAATGCGCCGATCAGGCAGCTTCTGCTTGGTACTGATGTTCACCACCGCCGGCGAAGCCTGCTCGACCAGCGTAGTGAAGTCCGGCAGTGCTTCTTCAGCCTGGGCCGTCAGCACCTGGCCGAGCATCAGCACGGCGGCGAACATGGAGAGATAGGGTTTCAAGCGTGGTATTGACATACGGCTCCCGTCACAACGAGCGTAAATTGCATTAAGACCCCTGCAGATGCAGGAAAGGCCAGACCCCGAGGACTCTGACCTATAGAAAATTTACGAAGGGATTGCAAATGACATTGCGTTAATTTCATTTCAGCCGATTACGTGAAGGGCTGCAAACGCAGGCGCGCCGCTACTGGCTGGCCTGGGCATCCTGAGCACGCATGGACAATGCAACGCGCTCGGCAGTACCCAACGGGATCTCGCCAACCACCGTGACGATGACCTTACCCTTGGGAGTATTGAGGTAGCGCGAGACAGCCACGGTCGGACCAAGCTGCACGCGGGTATCGTTACCTGAATCATCCTTGACCGGCTCCAGAAATACCGAAAAACGAGTCAGCCCATCGTCATACATCAGACTGCTGACAGTGGTCTTGCGCGAAACATCACTGCGTACCGAGCTGTTGACCAACTCGAAACCGGGCGGCAACCAATCGGAGCGCCAACCACCTACTGCCGGCAACGGCGAAGCTGCAACTGCATGCTCTACAGGCTTGCACGCATCACTTGGGCGCATCGCTTGCTCGGTTGGCGGTGTGGTATCCAGACGAGTCATCTGGAAACGCTCCAGCAATTGACCCTTGTCGTTGAGCATCAACGAGCGCAGGGGCAATGCGGTCTGGCGGTCCAGATGCAATTCGAAGGCGTAGCGATGCTGGTCACGGGGGGTCAGGGTGATAATCACCGCATCGCGCCCGGCAACCCGCGACTTGCCGGCAACGCTCAAGTCGTACCAGCTCATCAGTTTGAGGGGGTCCAGCACTCGCGGGGCAGAGCTGGGCGGCGTCGAAACGCCACTCACCAGATCGCCACTGACGCACTGCACCTGACCGTCCACGCGGACGATCTCCTGAGCCGTACCATCGAGCTGCAACAGCCGCTCGCTGACCGATCCATTGGCAACGCGGTGCCAGATGTCGTGGGAAGAGAAGCTGCCGTTGCGTTCGTAAACGAACGAACCCTGGTAGCTCTGGGATTGCTCAGCTCGTGCCAGCTTGTTCAGCCACTCATTCGCCTGAGGCGAAGAGTTGGCTGCCAACGCTGGCACCATCATGCAACTGCCTACCAGCAGTGACAGAAGAGGTAGCGCGCGCATGATGCTCCTTAACTAGCGGTTTTCCAGGCTAGCGGCGCGGGCGTATGGCAGTGCAGTTTCAGTGCCCTTGAGCGCTGATTCCTGAGCGTGCTGCTTCAAGTAGCCCGGCAGACGCTTGTCCCAGCCTTCCTGGCTCTGCAAGACACCATTGGCCATCGGCCCGGTGGTCTGCTCGCTGCTCTCGCTGTAGCCAGCCAGAACTGCCGGACCTTGCGTTTGCGGCATGGTCAGACCTTGCTGAGCAGGCTGTTGCGCAGCCAGTTCGCTACCGGTGATTTCGTCCTGGTTATACAGTCGCACGCCGGCCAGTACTGCAACGGTTACCGAGGCAGCTACGGCCAAACGGCCGATGCTACGCCAAGGGCCTTGCTTGACCTTGGCTGGCACAGCCTCATCGGCCAGTGCAGCAGAGACCGCCGCAGCGATGTCCAGCTTGGGCAGCAGCAGTTCCTTGTGCATGGCTGCACGGGCAACCTGGTAACGCGACCAGGTAGCACGGGTGTCGGCGTCATCAGTGGCGCTCAAAACACGACGCAGCTCCAATTCATCCGCTTCGTTGTCCATTACAGCGGACAGCGATTCCTGCAAAGCTTCACGACTCATGGCGGTTCCTCTCTTGGCTGTAGCCGCTGTCTCAGGATTCCTGCAGCAACGGCTGCAAGGCTTTATCAATGGCCTCCCGAGCGCGGAAAATCCTTGAGCGCACGGTCCCCACCGGACATTGCATGACGCTCGCAATGTCTTCATAACTCAGACCATCAAATTCGCGCAAAGTTAGTGCCGTGCGCAGATCTTCTGGCAGTTGCTGGATGGTCCGATGGACGGTACCTTCGATCTCATCCCGCAACAACGAGCGTTCTGGGGACTCGAGATCCTTGAGACCATGATCGCCGTCATAGAACTCCGCATCCTCGGAGCTCACATCACTGTCGGGTGGCCTTCTACCGCGGGACACCAGATAGTTTTTCGCCGTGTTGATGGCGATGCGGTACAGCCAGGTATAAAACGCGCTGTCACCGCGGAAATTGCCTAGCGCCCGGTAGGCCTTGATAAAGGCTTCCTGCGCCACATCCTGGGCTTCATGGGTGTCGTGTACAAAGCGCACGATCAACCCGAGAATCTTGTGCTGATACTTCAGCACCAACAGATCGAACGCTCGCCTGTCGCCGCGCTGCACGCGCTCGACAAGCTGCTGATCCTCTTCCTGGGTTAGCATGAATACTCCTCAGTGAACTTGAAGGAGCATTGCAACAGCCACCGTTCAGGCTTGCAAACATAGACTCGGGCTTTGCGCAAAAGTTCTCCCCTCCAAGCAAGTTTCCTGCGGCCTCTGGTCGGCTCGCACGAAAAAGACGCAGTACGGTCACGGCCGGCCGCGTCATTGATCTGGTCTTGATTTACGCAGGTATCAGCCCATTTCGAGCTACTGCCCTGCGTCGCCTTGGCATTCGTGGCGTATGGGCAGCCTTCATAGGATTTCCAGCCAGACTGGAAAGTTCCCGGAAGATCGCCGTTGCGTGACAAGCGCCATTGGAAATCAGGCACCCGGGGCTGCTATAAAGGCATCCCGGCAACGTTTTCACGATAGTTTCACAATGCCATCTGCGCATCGCTATTGTGCCGTTCCCCTCCCCTAGATTACTAGTGCCCCGACATGAGCAAACAATTCCAATACGATGTCCTGGTGATCGGCAGTGGGGCCGCAGGCCTCAGCCTGGCACTCAACCTTTCGGATCACCTGCGCATCGCTGTGCTGAGCAAGGGTGACCTGGCCAATGGCTCGACCTTTTGGGCCCAGGGCGGCGTTGCCGCCGTGCTTGACGACACCGACACTGTGCAGTCGCATGTCGAGGACACCCTCAATGCCGGCGGCGGACTGTGCTCGGAAGAAGCGGTGCGGTTTACCGTTGAGCATAGTCGCGAAGCGATTGATTGGCTGATCGAACAAGGCGTGCCATTTACTCGCGACGAACACCCACCGGGTGATGACCGCAGCTTCGAATTTCACCTGACCCGCGAAGGCGGCCACAGCCACCGGCGCATCATCCATGCGGCCGACGCTACGGGTGCGGCGATCTTTACCACCCTGCTGCAGCGCGCCCGGCAACGGTCCAACATCACCCTGCTGGAGCAGCGCGTCGCCGTCGACCTGATCACCGAGCGCCGCCTTGGCCTGGACGGCGAGCGCTGCCTCGGCGCCTACGTACTGGACCGCAACAGCGGCGAGGTGGATACCTTCGGCGCGCGCTTCACCGTGCTGGCAACCGGCGGTGCGGCCAAGGTCTACCTCTATACCAGCAACCCCGACGGCGCCTGCGGCGATGGCATTGCCATGGCCTGGCGCGCGGGCTGCCGGGTCGCCAACCTTGAATTCAACCAGTTTCACCCGACCTGCCTGTACCACCCGCAGGCCAAGAGCTTCCTGGTCACCGAGGCGCTGCGCGGCGAGGGCGCCCTGCTCCGCCTGCCCAATGGCGAGCGCTTCATGCCGCGCTTCGACCCACGCGAAGAACTGGCACCACGGGATATCGTCGCGCGCGCTATCGACCACGAAATGAAGCGCCTGGGTGTGGACTGCGTTTACCTGGACATCACCCACAAGCCAGCCGAGTTCATCAAAAGCCACTTCCCGACCGTGTACGAGCGCTGCCTGACCTTCGGCATCGACATCACGCGCCAGCCGATTCCGGTGGTCCCGGCTGCGCACTACACCTGCGGCGGGGTGATGGTCGACGATCGCGGTCACACCGACGTGCCCGGCTTGTATGCCATTGGCGAGACCAGCTTCACTGGCTTGCACGGCGCCAACCGGATGGCCAGCAACTCGCTGCTGGAGTGCTTTGTTTATGGCCGCTCGGCGGCTGCCGACATCGAAGCGAGCCTTGACCGGGTCGAAATGCCGCAGGCTCTGCCTTGCTGGGATGCCAGCCAGGTTACCGATTCGGACGAGGACGTGATCATTGCGCACAACTGGGACGAGCTGCGGCGCTTCATGTGGGACTACGTCGGGATCGTGCGCACCAGCAAGCGCCTGCAACGGGCTGAACACCGTGTACGCCTGCTGCTGGATGAGATCGACGAGTTCTACAGCAACTACAAGGTCAGCCGCGATTTGATTGAGCTGCGCAATCTGGCCCAGGTAGCCGAATTGATGATTCGCTCGGCGATGCAGCGCAAGGAAAGCCGCGGCCTGCACTACACCCTGGACTATCCGGCGATGCTGCCCGAAGCGCGCGATACCATTCTCAGCCCGCTCTGAGCGGGCTCAAGAAGGCTGCGCCCAGCGCCTGCGACTGAACTTCAAGCGCAGGCGCAGGCGCCGGTGTTGCTCCAGCGCCAGCGCGTCAGGACAAACACACTGACTTTCGCTGAGGCGCCGCCCCGCTCGCACGAAACGCAATACCACCAGCCCCGGCAGAGCCATGCTGTCCGGCAGCAGGCGCACCGCCTGCCAGCCCTGGCTGCGGCTGTACAGCTGCCAGCCTTGGCTGTCGCGGCGCAGGCCGGTGATGGCGTCAGGATGAGTAAGCAGGATGCGCCGGGGAATGACCCAGCAGGCGTGTCTAAGGCAGCCCGCGGCGAGTGGCAGCAGCCACCAGCGCGGCTCGCTCAGCCAAAGCGCCAGCAATGCCAGCGCCAGACTCGCCAGATAGGCCGTCAGCAGTCGGCGTGAGCCCTGCCAACGGCACTGGAACTGCTCACTTGGGTTGGACACGGTCCAGAATGATCCGAACCATGCGCTGCAGCTCAGGGTCTTCAGACTCGCTGCGCTCCATGAACCAGCCGAACATGTCCTGGTCTTCACAAGCCAGCAAGCGCACGTAAAGCTCGCGGTCCGCTTCGTTCAGGGTGGCGTAGACTTCCTGGGTGAAGGGCACCAGCAGCACGTCGAGCTCCAGCATGCCGCGGCGGCTGTGCCAGAAAAGCCGGTTGATTTCAGTTTGTTCGACCATGGGACCCTCCTCGAATGGGCGGCGAGTATACCGCGCCGGGCACACGGCGGCACAAGGCGTTGGTCTAGTCACCTACCTATTTTGTTACCAGCGTTCTATGATGGCTACCAGTCTCAAGCAACCGCGATGACCCATGGCCGACTCTGCTTTCTATTGCTCCCTTGCCCACGAGGGCATCCTCGCCGTTCGCGGCTCCGACGCTGGCAAGTTTCTGCAAGGCCAGCTGACCTGTAATCTCAACTACCTAAGCCAGGAGCAATCGAGCCTGGGCGCGCGCTGCATGGTCAAAGGCCGTATGCAGTCGAGCTTCCGTATCGTGCCCGAGGGCAACGGCTTGCTGCTGGCGATGGCCCGCGGCCTGATCGATGCACAGCTGGCCGACCTGAAAAAATACGCGGTATTTTCCAAGGCCACGCTGACCGACGAAAGCGCCAGCTGGGTCCGCTTTGGGCTGGAGCACGCTGAGCAGGCCTTGCTCGCACTTGGCCTGGATGTGCCCGCTGAAGATGGCGCAACGGTCCGTGAAAATGGCCTGATCGCTATCCGCGTTTCCCCCGGCCGCGTCGAACTGTGGGTTCCGGCTGAACAGGCCCACAACGTGCAGCAGCAACTCGCTGGTACGCTCAGCGAAGGCAGCCTCAACGATTGGCTACTGGGGCAGATCCGCGCTGGCATTGGCCAGGTTTTCGAGCAGACCCGTGAACTGTTCATTCCGCAGATGATCAATCTGCAGGCGGTGGGCGGCGTGAGTTTCAAGAAAGGCTGTTATACCGGCCAGGAAATCGTCGCGCGCATGCAGTACCTGGGCAAGCTCAAACGCCGTCAGTACCGACTGGCTCTGGCCGTTGCCGATGTGCCTGCGCCCGGCAGCCAGATCTTTTCGCCCACCCACGGTTCTGCGGTTGGCGAAGTCGTGCTGGCAGCTGCCTGTGAACAAGGCTGCGAACTGCTCGCAGTGATCAGCGCCGACGCGGTAGAAGATGACAACCTGCACCTGCTCAGCCTCGAAGGGCCACGCCTGACCTTGCTGAGCCTGCCTTACGAACTGGACCGCGACCGGGAAATCCAGCGCTGACCAGCCTGCCCCGCACCGTGCGGGGCTGCCACACTGCGGTAGAGAATCTCCATGAACAGACTGGCCGAGATGGTCCAGGCGCAATTACTCACTGCCATCGCCAATGACGACCTGGTCCTGCCGACCCTGCCGGAAGTGGCACTGAGCATCCGCGAGGCTGCTGAAGACAGCGAGATCAGCGTTTCGGCCCTGAGCAGGGTGATCGGCCGCGATGCCGCGCTATCTGCGCGCTTGATCAAAGTGGTCAACAGCCCCCTGTTGCGCGCCGCCGTCGAAGTCACCGATCTGCACACGGCGATTACCCGGCTGGGCATCAACTACAGCTGCAACCTGTCGATCGGGCTGGTAATCGAGCAGATCTTCCATGCCCGCTCGCCTGCGGTGGAGCAAAAGTTGCGCGATATCTGGGCCACCAGCCTGGAAGTTGCCGGCATCAGCTATGAGCTGTGTCGCCGCTACACTGACCTCAAGCCCGATCAGGCGACCCTCGGTGGCCTTGTTCATCAGATCGGCGCGCTGCCGGTGCTGATCTATGCCGAAGAGCACAACGAGTTGCTGTCCGACCCGGTCTGCCTGAACTATGTGATCGAGCAGATCCAGCCGGTCCTGGGTGACAAGATCCTCAGTGACTGGGAGTTCCCCGAGCAACTGGTCAAGCTGCCTGGGCTAATCCAGGATCTGGATCGGCGCACCGACAAGGTCGATTACATCGACGTGGTGCAAATCGCCCGCTGCCTGAGCCAGCGCGGCCGCAGCCGGCCCCTGGCGGCACTGCCCGCCTATCGGCACCTCGGCCTGCCGCAGGGCACGGAACTGGAAGTAGCAGAGCTGCTCGAAGCGCGAAGCATGTTGCGCTGAGGGCTAGTGGCCGGGAAAGGGCTAAAGGTTCACGCGATCCAAGCCCTGGTCAGCAATAAAGCTGACCCTGACCTTCAAACCTCCATTTTCGCCGTCATGCAAACTGATCTGGGCCAGATGGGCCCGACAGATTTCCCCGACAATCGCCAACCCCAGCCCACTGCCTTGAGCACTACGCCGGTAAAAGCGCTCGAACACCCGCTCACGCTCAGCTTCAGGAATGCCCGGGCCATCATCTTCGACCTCGAGCACCGCCGGCGCCAACACACGCAAGATCACATTGCCGCCAACCGGCGTGTGCGCCAGCGCGTTATCGATCAGGTTGCTGAGCAGCTCGTTGAGCAAAGTCGGCTCGCCCTTGAGCCAGACCGGCGACTCAGCTTCCAGCGCCAACAACACACCACGGGCATGCGCCAACGGCGCCATGGCCATCCCCAACTCCCGGCTCAGCTGGCTCAGATCAAGCCGCTGCGCCCCGCCCTCGGCAATCGCCCGCGCGCCGTTTTCAACGCGCGCCAACGACAGCAACTGGTTGGCCAAATGGGTCAGCCGGTCAGTACCTTGGGCAGCCGACTCAAGGGTCTGCCGCCACTCCTGCGGGTCCTGCGAGCGCAGGCCCAACTCGACCCGCGCCTTGAGCGCTGCCAGCGGCGTACGCAGTTCATGCGCGGCATCGGCAATAAACTGCGCCTGGCGCTCGAACTGTGCGCGCAGCCGCTCGGTAAAGTGATTGAGCGCACGCACCAATGGCCCCAGCTCATGCTGCACCTGCACTGTTGGCAAGGCGCGCAGGTCGTCCGGCTGGCGCTCCTCTACCGCACTGCGCAAGCGCTCGAGCGGGCGCAGCGCTGCACTGACCGCGAACCAGACCATGACCAGCGCCGCCAGCGCCAGCATCCCCAGCCGCAACAGGGTATCGGCCATCAGCCCGCGGGCCATGCTCACCCGCGCCTCTTCGGTTTCAGCCACGCGAATCTCGGCCATGCCGTTCATGTTTGGCTCGCTGACCGCCTTGAGCAGGCTGACCACACGTACATCCTGGCCAAGGTAGGAGGCATTGTAGAAACGCGCCAAGGCCGGATAGTCGTCAGTGCGAGGCGTGCCGGGCGGTGGTGGTGGCAGCTTTTCGTACCCCGAGATCAAGCGCTGGTTGATGTCCAACACCTGGTAGTAAATGCGTCCGGCACTGTCGTAGGCGAAGGTGTCCAGCGCCACATAGGGCACATCGGCACTCAGTGTGCCGTCGCGCTGGGACAAGCCCGCAGCAATGGTCCGCGCCGACGCCAGCAGCGTACGGTCATAGGCAGTGTCCGCGGCCTCGCGGCCGTTCCAGTAGGCGCTCAGGCCGCTGGCCAGCATCAGTACCACCAGCAGCAGCGCAAGATTGCCCAGCAGCCGCCCGCGCAGGCTGGCGCCATCACGCATCACGGTGCTCCAGCAGGTAGCCAAGACCGCGGAACGTGACGATGGCAACCGCATGGCCGTCGAGTTTCTTGCGCAGCCGGTGCACGTAGATTTCGATGGCATCAGGGCTGGCTTCTTCGTCGAGGCCAAACACCTGCGCCGCCAGTTGCTCCTTGCTCATCACTCGTCCGGGCCGGGCAATCATTGCCTGCAGCACACTTTGCTCGCGCGAGGTCAGGGTCAGGTGCTCGTCACCCAGGCTGAAACGGCGGGTGTCGAGGTCGTAGACCAGCGGACCACAGCGCTGCTGGCGTTCGCCACCAAGCACACTGCGCCGCAGCAGGGCCTTGACCCGCGCCTCCAGCTCAGTCAACTCGAACGGCTTGGCCAGGTAATCGTCGGCGCCCAGGTTGAGCCCGTGCACACGATCCTTGACGTCACTGCGGGCAGTCAGCATCAGCACCGGCAAGGTCTTGCCGCGGCCGCGCAGCCGCGCCAGCACTTCAAAACCGTCCATCCGCGGCAGGCCGACATCGAGCACCGCCACCGCGTATTCCTCGCTGGTCAGCGCCAGGTCAGCGGCGATGCCGTCGTGTAGCACGTCCACAGTCAGGCCCTGACTCTTGAGCGCCTGAGCCACGCTTTCGGCCAGTTGCAGGTGGTCTTCAACCAGCAGCACTCGCATCGGTTTCTCCCTTCGGTGAAGTGGGGGCGCGTTAGTTGGCGCGGAGTGTACCGCCGTCGGCACCCCTGTGAAGCCCCAATATGACAAACCTTTCATGTTGAAAGGTTAGCGAAAGGTTGGCCGCCTAGCATCGGATCAAGAATGCCCCGAGCGTTCATAAGCACCAGCAAGGTGCAGACCAATAAAAACAATAAACGGAGTCACTCGACGATGCTGTCATCACAGCCGCAGGCGTTCGCGCCTACCCGTTCCATTCGTCCACGCCCCACTGCCATTGCCAGCGCCCTTGCGCTCGCCGGTATCGCACCTGTCAGCCAGGCGGCCTTCTTCGAAGACAGCAGCGCCACCTTCGAAACCCGCAACATGTACTTCAACCGTGATTTCCGTGATGGCACCAGCAGCCAGCAGTCCAAACGTGACGAGTGGGCGCAGGGCTTCATGCTCAATTTCGAATCCGGGTACACCGAAGGCACTGTCGGCTTTGGCCTGGACGCACTGGGCATGGTCGGGATCAAGCTCGACTCCAGCGAAGACCGCACCGGCACCGGGCTGTTGCCGACCCATGATGACGGCAAGGCTGCCGACGAGTACTCCAAGCTCGGTCTGACCGGCAAGGTGAAGATTTCCAAGACCGAGCTCAAAGTGGGTTCGCTGATCCCTGAACTGCCGACCCTGCAGCCCAACGATGGGCGGATTCTGCCGCAGACCTTCGAGGGTGGCTTGCTGACCTCCAACGAAATCAGCAACCTGACCGTTACCGCCGGACGCCTGGAAAAAGCCAAGGACCGCAACGACACCAACTGGGAAGACATCGCCCTCAACAACAAGAACGGCCGTTTCGGCGGAACCTTCGCCGCCGACAACTATGACCTGGCCGGCCTTGACTACAAATTCACCGACCGCATCACCGGCAGCTATCACGTTGCCCAACTTGACGACATCTACCGTCAGCACTTCGTTGGCATGGTCGCGACCCAGCCGTGGGGCCCGGGCACCTTTGGCGCCGACCTGCGCCTGGCGATAAGTGACGATCAGGGCCAGGCCCGCGCCGGCAAGATCGACAACACCACCGCCAACGGCATGCTCAGCTACGCCCTCGATGGCCACAAGCTCAGCGGCGCCTATCAGCACGTCTCGGGCGACAGCGCCTTCCCCTACGTCGATGGCGCCGACCCGTATCTGGTCAACTTCGTCCAGATCAACGACTTTGCCGGTGCCGACGAGCACTCCTGGCAGCTGCGTTACGACTACAACTTCGCCTCTCTGGGCATTCCCGGCCTGACCTTCATGACCCGCTACCTCAGTGGCGACAACGTCAGCCGCGCCGATGGCAGCGAGGGCAAGGAGTGGGAACGCAACACCGAGTTCAAATACGTAGTACAAACCGGACCGTTGAAAAACGTCGCGGTGCGTCTGCGTAACGCCACCTTCCGCTCGAATTTTGCCCGCGACGCCGACGAAGTGCGGCTGCTGGTGAGCTACAGCGTGGCCCTGTGGTAACCCATAACAACAATATTTACGGAGATAGACGATGACCTTTTCCCTGCGCCGCCTCGTCCTCGCTACCGGTTGCCTGCTGTTGGCCGGTCAAGCCCTGGCTGCTGAACCGAAACGCCCTGAATGTATCGCTCCAGCATCGCCCGGCGGCGGCTTCGACCTGACCTGCAAGCTGGTGCAAAGCGCCCTGGTCAACGAGAAGATTCTCAGTAAACCGATGCGCGTCACCTACATGCCTGGCGGCGTTGGTGCGGTTGCCTACAACGCCGTGGTTGCCCAGCGCCCGGGCGATGCCGGCACCCTGGTGGCCTGGTCCAGTGGCTCGCTGCTGAACCTGGCCCAAGGCAAGTTCGGCCGTTTCGATGAAAACGCAGTGAAGTGGCTGGCGGCCGTGGGCACCAGCTATGGCGCGATCGCGGTGAACAAGGACTCGCCTTACAAAAACCTGGCTGACCTGGTTGCTGCGCTGAAAAAAGACCCGAGCAAAGTGGTGATCGGCTCCGGCGGCACCGTCGGCAGCCAGGACTGGATGCAGACCGCGCTGATCGCCAAGGCCGCCGGGATCAACCCGCGTGACCTGCGCTACGTCGCCCTGGAAGGCGGCGGCGAAATCGCCACTGCACTGCTCGGCGGGCACATTCAGGTCGGCTCCACCGATATCTCCGACTCCATGCCGCACATCCAGAGCGGCAACATGCGCATCCTTGCCGTATTCGCCGAGAACCGTCTCGATGAGCCGGAAATGAAGGACATCCCAACTGCCAAGGAACAGGGCTACGACATCGTCTGGCCAGTGGTACGTGGCTTCTACCTCGGGCCAAAAGTCAGCGACGAAGACTACGCCTGGTGGAAAGCCGCGTTCGACAAGCTGCTGACCTCCGAGGAGTTCGCCAAGCTGCGTGACCAGCGCGAGCTGTTCCCGTTCGCCCTGACCGGGCCGGAGCTGGACGCCTACGTCAAGAAACAGGTTGCCGACTACAAGACCCTGGCCCGGGAATTCGGCCTGATTCAGTAACAACGTACTGCTGCAGCACCTGTTGAAGCAGGTCAGCCCGCGCAAGCGTCGGTGTCATCACCAACGCCTGCGCGGGTAGAACCGCTCGCGCAATAAACTGCAGCAAGGCAGCCCTCTCGAGGATTTCCCCATGATCCTGCAACGCATTTTTGCCCTGATCCTGCTGGCGGTGTGCGCCGTCCTGGCAGTGATGGCCTGGCCTTACCAGGCCGCGTTTTCCTACGAACCGGTGGGCCCGCGCGCCTTCCCGTTGTTGATGCTTGGCCTGATGGGCCTGGCGTTGCTGTACCTGGCGATTCGGCCGACGCCGATCTTGCATAAAGAGGACGAGCCGCCGCTGGATCGCCCGACCCTGATCAAGATTGCGATCTGCACCGGTCTGTTGATCCTGTTCGCCGCCACCTTCGAAAGCCTGGGCTTCATCGTCAGTGCGGTATTGATCGGCGTGCCGATGGCGCGCCTGTATGGCGGCCGCTGGCTGCACAGCGCAGTGGTGGTGGTGGCGATGAGCGTGCTGCTGTACTGGCTGTTCGATCGCGTGATGGACGTACCCCTGCCCCTTGGCCTGCTTGACGTGCTGGAGAACTGACAGATGGATACTTTAGGCTATCTCAGCCAGGGCTTCGGCGTCGCCTTGAGCCCGTACAACCTGGTTACCGCCCTGTGCGGCACCCTGATCGGCACCGTGGTCGGCCTGCTGCCGGGCCTGGGCCCGATCAACGGCGTGGCGTTGCTGATCCCGATCGCCTTTGCCCTCGGCCTGCCGCCTGAATCTGCCTTGATTCTGCTGGCCGCGGTGTACCTGGGTTGTGAATACGGCGGCCGGATCAGCTCGATCCTGCTCAACATCCCGGGCGAAGCCTCGACCGTGATGACCACCCTCGACGGTTACCCAATGGCTCGCCAGGGTCTGGCTGGGGTCGCGCTGTCGCTGTCGGCGTGGAGCTCGTTCATCGGTGCCTTCATCGCCACCTGCGGCATGGTCCTGTTCGCGCCGTTGCTGGCGAAGTGGGCGATTGCCTTCGGACCCGCTGAATACTTCGTGCTGATGGTGTTCGCCATTGTCTGCCTGGGCGGTATGGCCGGCGACAAGCCACTGAAGACATTTATCGCGGCGTTGATCGGTCTGTTCCTGTCGGCAGTCGGTATCGATGCCAACAGCGGCGTTTACCGCTTCACCGGCGACAGCGTGCACATGGCCGACGGCATTCAGTTCGTGGTGCTGGTGCTGGGCCTGTTCTCGATCAGCGAGATCCTCCTGCTGCTGGAGAAAACCCATCATGGCCACCAGGCGGTAAAAGCCACCGGGCGCATGCTGTTCAACTTCAAGGAAGCGGCTTCGGTATTCGCGGTGAACATCCGTTGCGGCCTGCTCGGCTTCATCATGGGCGTACTGCCCGGCGCCGGCGCCACCCTGGCCAGCGCGGTTGCCTACATGACCGAGAAGAAGATCGCTGGCACCAGCGGTAAGTTCGGCAAAGGCGATGCACGTGGCCTGGCAGCACCGGAAACCGCCATCGGCGCTTCCTGCTGTGGCGCACTGGTGCCAATGCTGACCCTCGGCGTACCCGGTTCTGGCACCACTGCGGTAATGATCGGTGCACTGACCCTGTACAACATCACCCCAGGGCCGATGCTGTTCGAACAGCAACCCGACATCGTCTGGGGTCTGATCGCCTCGTTGTTCATCGCCAACATCATGCTGGTGATCCTCAACATCCCGATGATCCGCATCTTCACCCGCATCCTCGCCGTGCCGAACTGGGCGCTGGTGCCGGTAATCGCCATCATCACCGCGATCGGCGTGTACGCTGTGCATGCGACCACCTTTGACCTGTTCCTGATGGTCGGTATCGGCATCATGGGTTACATCTTGCGCAAGCTGGACTTCCCGCTGTCGCCGATCCTGCTCGGGTTCATCCTCGGCGGGCTGATGGAGCAGAACCTGCGCCGCGCCTTGTCCATCTCCAACGGTGAGCTGGGCATTCTCTACTCGAGCCCGATCAGCATGAGCGTATGGGGCCTGACCATCTGCATGATGTGCCTGCCGCTGCTGCGCAGCTGGCGCCGCCGCAGCCTGCAACGTCGGGCTGTTGCGGATGCCTGATCGATCGTTGCCGCTGTTCTGGGCAACCGGGCTGGTCGGCCTTGTTGGCGGATTTCTCGCCAGCAAGGTCGGCTGGCCTTTGCCGTGGATGGTCGGCTCGTTGCTGGCGATCATCCTGGTGCGTTGCCTGACCCCCTGGCAGTTGCCGGAAATCCCCAACGGACGTAAATGCGGCCAGTGGATCATCGGCGTCGGTATCGGCCTGCACTTCACCCCGGCGATCCTCGAACAAGTGTCCGGGCATTTCGGCTTGATTCTGTTTGGTGCGCTGTTCACCACCGCTTCCAGTGCCATCAGTGTATGGCTGCTACGGCGCAGCGGTGAGGATCGCGCCACCGCCTTTTTCGCCAGTATGCCGGGCGGTTCCGGCGAAATGGTCAACCTCGGCGCACGCAATGGCGCGGTGCTCAGCCAGGTCGCCGCGGCGCAGAGTCTGCGTGTGCTGGCGGTGGTGCTGTGCGTGCCGGCACTGTTCAAGTTGCTGCTCGGTGATGGCGTGCCGGTCAGCCATGCCAGCAGTGTCAGCTGGGGCTGGCTGGCGTTGATCACGCCGCTGGCGGTGTTGGTAGGTTATGGCTGGCAGCGCTTGCGCCAACCCAACCCATGGTTGTTCGGGCCATTGCTGGTGGCGGCAACGGTAAGCCTGGCGGCTGATTTGCAGATCACCCTGCCGGAGGGCGCCAGCCAGATGGGCCAGTGGTTGATCGGCAGTGGCCTCGCCTGTCACTTCAACCGGGCATTCTTCCGCCGCGCGCCGTCGTTTCTCGGCCGCACCTTGCTGGCTACCGCCTTGAGCATGGTGATTGCAGCGCTTGCGGCGTGGGGTTTGAGCAACCTGAGCCAGCTGGACTTGCGTTCACTGACGTTGGGCATGATGCCTGGGGGGATCGCCGAGATGAGCCTTACGGCGGAGACCCTGCAGTTGTCGGTACCGTTGGTGACAGCGATGCAGGTAATGCGTTTGTTGTTTGTGCTGTTTCTGGCAGAGCCATTGTTTCGGCTGTGGAATGCGCGGGATCAAAACCAGTAAGGGGGCGCAGCACACGCCCCCAACCACGCCCCCTCAACAGAGTCACTGAGGCAGCGCCCACTCCACAGGTTTCATGCCGTGCTGCTGCAGAAAGCGGTTGGCATGGCTGAAATGCCCGCAGCCGATAAAGCCCCGGTAGGCCGACAACGGCGACGGATGCACCGACTTGAGCACCAGGTGCTTGGTGCCGTCGATCAACTTCTGCTTGCTCTGGGCATGTGCGCCCCATAGCAGAAAGACCACATTCGATTGCCGCTCGCTGACCAGCTGGATGATCCGGTCAGTGAACGACTCCCAGCCTTTCTTGGCATGCGATGCGGCATTGCCCCGCTGCACGGTCATGGTCGTGTTGAGCAGCAGTACGCCCTGCTCTGCCCAGCTCTGCAGATAGCCATGGGCAGGAATCGGCAGGTTCAGGTCACGCTGCAACTCTTTGTAAATATTCACCAGCGATGGCGGTGTCGGAACGCCCGGCTGTACCGAGAAGCACAGGCCATGCGCCTGACCTGGGCCGTGGTAGGGGTCCTGGCCGAGGATGACCACTTTGACCTGGTCCAGCGGCGTGCTGTTAAGGGCGTTGAAGATCAGCGGGCCAGGTGGATAAATCTCTTTGCCGGCGGCGTACTCCTGGCGCAGGAACTCGCGCAGCTGCTGCATGTAGGGCTGTTCGAACTCGGCGCGCAGCGCCTCCTTCCAACTGGGCTCAAGCTTGATGCGGTCGTCGTCGGTCATCGGTGTGGTCCTGAAACTGAGGGGCGCGACACTAGGAAAGCTGCCCGAGCTTGTCAATCGATCCGACCGACGACCGGCAGCCTGCGGCAGAGCCGACCATACTGAGCCGATGACCTGTGCGAGGTAGTTCATGGCCGTAACCAGCGAAGTACTTACCGGAGTGGACGGTGCGCGAATCGGCATCGCCACGCTGGATGCAGCGAAATCCCTCAACGCGTTGAGCCTGGCGATGATCGAGCAGCTCGAGGCGCTGCTCCAGGCGTGGGCGAGGGATCCTGGTGTCGTCTGCGTGCTCTTGCGGGGCAGCGGTGCCAAGGCATTTTGCGCGGGTGGCGATGTTCGCGCGCTGGTCGACCAATGCCGCGCACAACCCGGCCAGGTGCCAGCAATGGCCAGACAGTTCTTCGCTGCCGAGTACCGCCTGGACTATGCCCTGCACTGTTATCCCAAGCCTTTGCTGTGTTGGGGTCATGGCCATGTGCTGGGCGGCGGCATGGGCCTGCTACAGGGCGCTGGGGTACGCATCGTGACCCCGAGCAGTCGGCTGGCCATGCCGGAGATCAGCATAGGCTTGTACCCGGACGTAGGCGCCAGTTGGTTCCTCAGCCGTCTGCCAGGCAAGCTGGGGTTGTTTCTCGGCCTGACAGGGTCGCCGATCAACGCCCGTGATGCGCTGGACCTGGGTCTGGCGGATCGTTTTCTTGGCGAGCAGCAGCAGACGGCATTGATTGATGAGCTGCTGCAGTTGAACTGGCAGGAACAGACCGTCTTGCAGTTGAACAGCCTGCTCAAGTGCCAGCAGCACCGCGCCCTTGCTGACCTGCCACAGGCCCAATGGCTGCCGCGGCGAGCGTTGATCGACGAGGTGCTGGATGTGGCCGACCCTATTGCCGCCTGGCGTGCGATCGCCAGCCTGCGCCAGCACGGCGACCCGTTGTTGGCGGCTGCAGGGCAGCGCCTGCACGACGGTTGCCCGCTCAGCGCACATCTAGTGTGGGAGCAATTGCAGCGAGCCCGGCACATGTCGCTGTTGCAGGCGCTGCAGATGGAATATGCGATGAGCCTGAATTGCTGCCGGCATCCTGAATTCAGCGAGGGCGTGCGTGCGCGGTTGATTGAAAAAGACAACACGCCGCGCTGGCACTGGCCTGATGTGGCTCAGGTGCCAGCGGCGGTGGTTGAGGCGCACTTTGCCAAAGCCTGGGAGGGCCGCCATCCGCTGGCCGATCAAGTTTAGGACAGGACCTCAGCGATGCCGATTGCGATCATCGCGCCCGCCATCCGGGCGGCGATCACGGTCGCCATGGCCCCTTGAATGCCAACGCCCTTCCTGCGATCGGCGGTTATCGTTGCGGTAATCATGCCGCTCTCGATCACGACGGTATTCGTAGCGCTGCCGATTACCGTAATCGTTGCGTGGATTGCCATACCACTGCTGGTTCATCCCTGGATGCGGCTGCGGCCGATAGTGCGGCGCCGGTGCCGGGCGGTAGTAGCGCGGTGCAGGCTGATAGTAGTAACGGGGCTGCGGCACCACGTAATAGTCACGCTCATAGCGCTGATAGCCGGGATACCCGTAACGCTCGCCACTGTAGTACTGCGAGCGAGAATACCCGCCACCGGCGTAATAAGGGGTACAGGCACTGGTCAACATTGCGAGCAGGACGATGATTGGGATTCGATAGGACATGGCGGCCTCCTGGACCGCTGGGGTGCCCGGCACAGCGGCGCTGGCGGGCGTCGATCGGCAAACGAATATCGACATGGGTTAAGACACTCGCCAGCCGATCCAGTGCCGTATGTGTAAAGATTTGCAACAACTCAGGTAACCCTGAAAAACATGCAGTTATTTTCCCGCCAGCTCTCTAGAATGTCGCCACTGGCACACATCACGGGAAGATCATGCCGTCACGTTCCGCCCTGTTCTCGCAGCGCTCGCTGATCATCGCGCTGCTGATACTGCTGGCCTGCGGTTTTCTTGCCACGTCTCTGCTCGGCTACTTTTCCTCGCGTGGCGCAATCCGTGATGGCATCGTCAATACCGAACTGCCGCTGACCTCAGACTCCGTCTACTCGGAAATCCAAAAGGATCTGATCCGCCCGGTGCTGATCTCATCGATGATCGCGCAGGACACCTTTCTGCGCGACTGGGTGCTGGCCGGCGAGCAGGAGCCAGAGCGGATCACTCGCTATCTGGATGAAATCCTCAGCCAGCAGAACACCTGCACCGCGTTTTTCGTCTCCGAGCGCAGCCGTACCTATTACCAGGCCAAGGGCGTACTCAAGCAAGTCAAGCCGGATGCCTGGCGCGATGCCTGGTATTACCGCGTGCGCGAATCGCAGGCGCCGTACGAGATCAACGTCGATCTGGATATGGCCAACCATGACAAGCTCACGGTGTTCATCAATTACCGCGTGCTCGATTATGACCAGCGCTTCATCGGCGCAGCCGGGGTCGGCCTGAGTGTCGAGTCGGTGGTCAAATTGATCGACGCTTATCAGCAACGCTATCAGCGCGCCGTGTTGTTCACCGATGCCAACGGCAAAGTCATCCTGACCGGCTCGGACGGCAGCATGCATGGCCTGCGCGCAGGCCAGCAACTGGCCGACAGCAAAGCGTTCGAGACGCTGCTGGCGCGCATGCCGGTACCCTCGCCTGGCAGCCACGAATATCAGGACGAGGCAGGCCACAGCCACTTTCTCAACGTGCGGCCCATCCCCGAACTGGACTGGTACCTGTTGGTCGACAAACGTGAGAGCGGCGCGCTGGACCGGGTGCGCCAGTCGCTGTACCTGAACCTGGCGATCTGCGCCATGATCACCCTGGTGGTGTTGTCGCTGCTGCATGCGATGGTCAAGCGCCATCAGCAAAGCATCGAGTCGCTGGCCACGCTGGACAGCCTGACCGGCCTGCCCAACCGCCGCAGCTTTGACCTTTTGGCCGGGCAGGCACTGCAGCAAGCCAAACGCGAGAATGCGCCACTGGTTGCCCTGCTGATCGACCTTGATCACTTCAAGCTGCTCAATGACACCCATGGTCACCTGGCCGGCGATGAAGTGCTGCGCCAGTTTGCCAACGTACTGCAAGGCAGTCTGCGCCAGTCGGATATCCTTTGCCGCTGGGGCGGTGAAGAGTTTATCGTGCTGCTGCGCGAGACCGAGGGCCGCCAGGCCATCGATGTCGCCGAGAAGGTGCGCCGCCGCACCGAGCAGTTGATCTTCAGCTACAACGACCAACCGCTGCGCCTGACCACCAGCATCGGGCTCAGTGCACTGCAACCCGACGACAGTTTGCACAGCTTGCTGACCCGTGCCGACCATGCCCTTTATCGAGCCAAGCAGGGCGGACGCAATCGAGTCTGCAGCGAGATGCCCGGAGCAGTCCATGCCTGACCCACAATCCTGCCCCGCCTGCGGCGCAAGCAACGGCTGCAGCCTGGCTGATCCACGCAGCGCCACGCAGAACTGCTGGTGCTTCAGCGTCAGCATCGAGCCGGCGGTACTCGCCGCCCTGCCCGCCGAACTGCGCAACAAAGCCTGCCTGTGCCCCCGCTGCGCAGCCGTGGACGACCAGCTCAAAGCGGCGCAACAGCCGCCAATTGGGTAAACTGCGCGGCCAATTCCTGTGCTGTTGCCGCCATGCGCCTTGATCGCTTCCTCGCCAATCTGCCCTGCTACAACCGCCAGCAGGTGCGCCTGCTGCTGGCCCTGCAGCGTGTGCGCGTGGATGGCCAGGTCAGCACCGACCCACTGCACGAGGTTCGCGAGTTCAGCCGAGTCGAGGTCGATCAGCAGGTGCATCAGGTCGGTCGCTCGGCGCGCTACCTGATGCTGCACAAGCCGGCCGGCTGTGTCAGCGCCACTCATGACCCGCAGCACCGGACCGTGCTCGACCTGCTCCCGGCCGAGCTGCGCGCTGACCTGCATATCGCCGGGCGGCTGGACTTCAACACCACCGGGCTGCTCCTGCTGACCAATGACGGCCAGTGGTCACGGCGCTTGACGCAACCAAGCACAAAACTGGCGAAGGTCTATCGCGTCGAAACCGAAGACGAGATCGGCGCGCACTACCCGGCCAAGTTCAGCGAGGGCTTCTACTTCGCCTTTGAAGACCTCACCACCCTGCCCGCCCAGCTGGATGTGCTCGGCCCTCGGCTGGCCAGGCTGGCGATTGTCGAAGGTCGCTATCACCAGGTGAAGCGCATGTTTGGCTACTTCCAGAACAAGGTCGTTGGCCTGCATCGCGAGTCGATGGGCGGCATTCATCTCGACCCCACGCTGGCCCCTGGCGAATTCCGGCCACTGACAGCCGACGAAATCGCTCTGTAAACAGCAAGTAGCTCCAGAGCAGACCGCCGAGCGATTTTATTCGCCAATTGCTCAATGGCACTTGCGGGAATGACGTCGGGCTGCTTGAATCGAAATCGTCAGTCCGCATGTGACTCACCAGTCACACCTGCAGTCCAAGACACCTTTTTGCTGGCCACCCCAGGTCTCGCTACCTTGGGGGCACAGCAGATTGCCCCGCCTACAACAACAGCGTCGACACGTGTGCGAAGGATCGACACCGGGCTCTGCAACCTCTTCAGGCGTATGCCTACCTGTCATAAAGAACGTGCACCCTAGGTGACGCGAATACCCTTTTTGCGCCAGGAGTCGATGACATGAGGCCAGAAATCGCTGTACTTGATATCCAAGGTCAGTATCGGGTTTACACGGAGTTGCATCGCGCCGACGGCGCCGAGAAGACGATCATCCTGATCAATGGATCGCTGGCGACCACGGCTTCGTTCGCCCAGACAGTGCGCAGCCTGCACCCGCAATTCAATGTGGTGCTGTATGACCAGCCCTATGCCGGCAAGTCCAAACCGCATAATCACCACGAGCGGCTGCTGACCAAAGAAACCGAGGCACACATCCTGCTGGAGCTGATCGAGCACTTCCAGGCCGACCATGTCGCTTCGTTTTCCTGGGGTGGCGCCTGCACCCTGCTCGCCTTGGCGCACCAGCCCCGACCGGTGAAGAAGGCCATCGTCAGCTCGTTCTCGCCGGTGATCAACGAACCGATGCGCGAATACCTCGAGCGCGGCTGCGAATACCTCGCCGCCTGCGATCGCTACCAGGTCGGCAATCTGGTCAACGACACCATCGGCAAGCACCTGCCGTCGCTGTTCAAACGCTTCAATTACCGGCACGTCAGCAGCCTCGACAGCCACGAATATGCGCAGATGCTGTTTCACATCAATCAAGTGCTGCAGCATGACCTGGAGCGGGCACTGAAGAGCGCGGCCAACATTGCCATCCCGGTGCTGTTCATCAACGGAGATCGCGATGAGTACACCACCGCCGATGACGCCCGCCAGTTTGGCCGTCATGTCGACCAGAGCCACTTCAGCGTGATCAACGGCGCCGGGCATTTCCTCGACATGGAACACAAGACCGCCAGCGATGCACAACGCAGCGCCATGCTTGGTTTCCTCAAACCAAGTCAACGCGAGCCGCGCCCGCGCAGTCACTATGTGCAGAGCCAGCATGCATTGGCGATCTGAGCCTGCCGGCGTGCTTTTGCCCGTGCCAAAGCCACGCGCAACAAGCCGCCGGACAGCTAAATTTCAAGGCTGGGCTTTTATTCACCAGAGGGTTCTGGTACAAAGTCGAGCTGCAAAGCGCACGCCGCTTCGCTGGCAAGGATGTACGCGTAAAGCGGGTATAGTTTAATGGTAGAACAGTAGCTTCCCAAGCTTCCGACGAGGGTTCGATTCCCTCTACCCGCTCCACCTCGTCCACCGTTGCACCGCATGACATTTGCGCAATGTCATCGCCTGTCTAAAGGAGCCCCGGCTCCTTTTTTCGTTTCTGCCCTTCCATCGATTTGCTGCAGACCTTGCCGGCCCTTGGCGGCTGCAACGCGCTGCGCGCAAAAAGCTTGCACACCAAACGCAGCAGGCGGATAAGCTCGAGCATTGTGTGAAACATTTCCAAAGGACTGCGCATGTTTCTCTCCCGCTGGCTCCCGGGCCTGGCCAACCTGCTGCACTATCGCCGCGAGTGGCTGCACGCCGACATACAGGCTGGCTTGTCGGTCGCTGCGATCCAGATCCCGATCGCTATCGCCTATGCGCAGATCGTCGGCCTGCCGCCGCAGTACGGGCTGTATGCCTGTGTGCTGCCGATGATCGTCTACGCCCTGATCGGAAGCTCTCGGCAGTTGATGGTCGGCCCCGACGCCGCCACTTGCGCCATGATCGCCGGGGCCGTGGCGCCGTTGGCGCTGGGTGATCCACAGCGCATTGCCGAGCTATCGGTGATCGTCACCGTGCTGGTCGGGGTCATGTTGATTGCCGCCGGGGTGGCGCGCGCAGGGTTCATTGCCAGTTTCTTCTCGCGACCGATCCTGATCGGCTACCTCAATGGTATCGGCCTGAGCCTGATCGCCGGGCAGCTGAGCAAAGTGGTTGGCTTCAAGATCGAAGGTGACGGATTTATCCTCAGCCTGATCAACTTCGCCCAGCGCCTGGGTGAAATCCACTGGCTGACACTGGTGATTGGCCTGGCCGGGTTGGGCCTGCTGATCGGATTGCCACGGCGCTACCCGCGCCTGCCGGCAGCGCTGGTGACCGTAGTGCTGTTCACCTTGATTACAGGGGTATTTGGCCTGGACCATTTTGGCGTCGCCATCCTCGGCCCGGTGCCCGGCGGCATGCCCCAACTGGCCTGGCCGCAGAGCTCTCTGGCAGAAACCAAGAGCCTGCTGCGCGATGCCCTCGGGATCGCCACCGTGAGCTTTTGCAGTGCCATGCTCACGGCACGCAGCTTCGCCGCGCGGCATGGCTATGCGATCAATGCCAATCACGAGTTCGTTGCCTTGGGCGTGAGCAATCTGGCTGCCGGGTTCTCCCAAGGCTTTGCCATCAGCGGCGCCGACTCGCGCACGGCAGTCAACGACATGGTCGGTGGCAAAAGCCAGCTGGTAGGCATCATCGCCGCGCTGGTGATTGCATTGATTTTGCTGTTCTTCACTGCGCCCATGGCCTGGATTCCGCAGACGGTGCTCGGCGCCGTGCTGCTGATGGCCGGCTGGGGGCTGATCGATGTGCGTTCGCTGGGCAAGATCTACCGGCTCAGCCGCTTCGAGTTCTGGCTGTGCCTGCTGACCACGATTGGTGTGCTTGGTCTGGGCGTGCTGCCCGGGATCATATTCGCGGTGACCTTGGCCATCCTGCGCTTGCTCTACAGCATCTATCAACCCACCGATGCCGTGCTGGGCTGGGCACCGGGGATCGAAGGCCAGGTCGACGTGCGCCAACACCCCGACGCGCGCACGGTAGCGGGCCTGGTGGTGTATCGCTTCGATGACGCGATCCTGTTCTTCAACGCCGACTACTTCAAGATGCGCCTGCTTGAGGCAGTGCAACGCGACAGCCAGCCGCGCGCGGTGCTGTTCGATGCCGAAGCGGTGAGCAGCATCGATGTCAGCGGTATCGCCGCCCTGCGTGAAGTACGCGACACCCTCGCCGCGCAAGGTATTCATTTCGCCATTGCGCGGGCACGTGGGACGTTTTTGCGCATGCTGGTGCGCTCAGGCATGGCCCGGGAAATGGAAGACAAGCTGCTGTTTGGCTCAGTGCGCGCCGGTATTCGTGCTTATCGCGTGTGGAGCAACCGCGAACGTCAGGCCACCGCGCAGCAGCCCTAGCCGGTGACGCAGCGTTAACTGCTGCAACCGGCGGTGCACTGGGAAGCTGCAATACCCTCACAGTTGCGCAGCGCACGGTGCCGCAGGGCGAATACAGCACATCGCCGGAGCATGCTAAAGTCGCGGCGTTTCCCTGCCAAACCACGGACCCCGCATGCCCCCAGTTGACGCCCATCTGACTTCCTGGCCCGAGCTCGAGCAACGCCAGCCGTGCCAGGCCCTGCTCCTGGGCAACGGCGCCAGCCGTGCACTGTGGAAGCCGTTTGGTTATTTTTCGTTGTTCGAGCAGGCACAGAAGGTTCGTCACAAAGGCCTGGGCGTCAGTGACCAGGCCTTGTTCAAAGCCTTGGCCAGCGAGCTGTTCGAGCCGCTGCTGAGCACGCTCAATACTACCGTGCGGGCCAACGCCGCGCTGGCGATCAATTCGACTGCGCCGCTCAATCGCTATTACTCGATCAAGGAAGCATTGATTCATGCGATCCGCTCGGTGCACATCCCGTGGCCGCTGCTGCCCAGCGCCAACCTGAGTGCGATCAATCAGGCGCTCAGGGCCTACCGCAGCGTCTACACCAGTAACTACGATCTGCTTGTGCCTTGGGCAGTACGACAGGCGCCCGAAGGATTTGCTGCGCTGTTCGACGAAGAAGGGTTTTTCGATGTCCGCCGCACTCACGCCGAGGGCACCCGGGTATTGCACCTGCACGGCGGCCTGCACCTGCTCAAGCTGCCAGACGGCAGCACGCGCCAGCGCAGCGCCGAAAACGGTGAGTTGCTTGACGGCTTTGCCGTAAATATTCCCGGCGAGGTGCCGCTGTTCATCAACGAAGACCGCAGCGAGCACAAGCTGCGCGCCATTCGCAGTTCGGATTACCTGAGCTGGGGCCTTGGCCAGCTGGCAAGCGAACGAGAGGGCCTGTGCCTGTTCGGCCAGCATCTGGACAGCACGGATCAACACCTGCTCGATGCCATCCGCCAGGCCCGCCCGGCTCATCTGTGCATTGCCATTCGGCCATTGAGCGAGGCGTCGATCATCAACCAGAAGCAGCACTTTCTGCAGCGTTTCGGCGATATGCACGAGACCTCGTTGCATTTCTTCGACGCCAGCAGTCATCCGCTCGGCGCCCCAGACCTGGCAGTCGAAGTGCCTGCCGACTTTGCCCGCCGGCGCTGACCGGCGAGCGCACGGTAGCAGTAAACAGTAACGAGCGCAGGAACCCGGCAGATGAACCCGCTAGACGATTTCGAGGCAGACTCGATCGATGCTCAGGCCGCAGGCTGGCTGGTGCGCAATCGCTATGACTCATCAAGGCATAATCGCAAGGCGTTCAAGCAGTGGCTGCGCGACCCAGAGCATGCCCGCGCCTATCGCCAGCTCGAACACCTGTGGCAGGACCTGGAAGCGCTCAAGCACGCCGCCCATCCGCCCGCGCCTGTGGCGCAGCGATCACCAAGGCGGCTGGTGATGATTGCTGCAGTGGGGGTGGCCTGTGCCGTTATGACCGCAAGCCCGGAAGCCCACGGGCTCTTTCTACAGAGCGCAGACCACCGGGCAAGTCAGTTGCCCGCAGTGGCTAGTTCAGCTGATTAAATGGCTAGGCGCGTTGACCATAATTCGCTCATGAGCGCGGACCACGTTGAGCCTCATCGCTACTTTCGCTACATCGACGATTTCCTGAGCGAAAGAGTACGTTTGCCGCGCCTGCATCCAGGAAAGGACTTCGGCCAAGTGCCAGATTGATGGGTTTCCTTCGTGGACTGGTGGAGGAAAACTCAAATAGTGCACCAACATGAGTTTGCGCATGTTCTGCCGCGACACGCCGACAACCTCCGCGACATCGGTTAACCCAACCAGGTCGGGAGTTACTTCCACAAGATGGGCTTGAGGGACAGCTCGCTGCACGTCCGCAAGGGCGCTATGCACTGCATCCTGAGCGGATCCCGCCTCGCGTGCGAACTCCAGCGCCAGCCGGCCTGGCTGGCCGACTCCGACAATAGCGTCATCACATCCCGACGCGCCTAGACGCTCCAGCAGACCATCCATGTCCTGATCGTGGGTTAACTGGTATCTGAGCGTGAAGATATATTCCGTCACTTTGACTCTCTCCCTGCGTGATCAATGCTGCGACGATGAACAACGCAGTTGTCGACGATTCGTCGTATCTGACGCGCAAACGTGTCTGGATTCTTGGGTGTGCTCCAGATACTTGCCACGCAGAATTCACCGCACCGACACTCATCGCTGTTGTAAGGACAGTAGATTTTGCCCCAGCAATGGCCGCCACCCGCTACCACTCTCCAGCCTTGCGCCTCTGCGTATCTCAGAGCCTGCTCAATCTCTTTCTTGGAATGCGCGTGGCGAGGCATCAGTTGATCTCCAGTATGTGAACATGCACCAGGGTTGTCAACCGACAACCAGGGTGCTCGACAATCATTGCCGTGATCACATTACAGTGAGAAAAACCGATGCAAGGTCGTAGCAAGTCAGCTCAGGAACGGTCCTACGCAGTGTCAGGATGCTTCGGACACAGCCAATTGTTGGTTATTCCCCCACAACAGCAATCAACCCATCGGCCTGCAACAACGTCTCCAGGCAGTGCTCCTTGACCCCATAAAAGCGCTTGAGCTCGGCAATTTTCTCCAGCAACACCGTGGCATCCACCGGCTGCTTGCGCTTGACCGCAAGGATCATCTTGTTCTTGTTGGTGTGTTCCAACGAGATGAACTCGAACACCTTGGTCTCGTAGCCGCAGGCTTCCAGGTACAGCGCGCGCAGGCTGTCGGTGAGCATCTCGGCCTGCTGGCCGAGGTGCAGGCCGTATTGCAGCATCGGCTGCAGCAAGCCGGGGCTTTGCAGTTGTGGGCGGATCTGTTTGTGGCAGCAGGGCGAGCACATGATGATCGCGGCGTTGCAGCGGATGCCGGTATGAATGGCGTAGTCGGTGGCGATGTCGCAGGCATGCAGGGCGATCATCACGTCGATGGCGGCGGGCACCACGCTGCGCACGTCACCGCACTCGAACACCAGGCCCGAATGCTCCAGGCGTGCCGCTGCGGCGTTGCACAGCTCGACCATGTCCGGGCGCAACTCGACGCCGGTCACCTGCGCCTGGCGGCCAAGGGTGTTGCTCAGGTAGTCGTGCATGGCGAAGGTCAGGTAGCCCTTCCCTGAACCAAAATCGGCGACTTTCAGCGGCTGCTCGGCAGCCAGTGGTGCGCTGGTGAGGGCGTGGTCGAAGACTTCGATGAACTTGTTGATCTGCTTCCACTTGCGCGACATCGACGGGATCAACGCGGACTGCGCGTCGGTAACGCCCAGATCACGCAAAAACGGCCGGGTCAGTTGCAGGTAGCGTTTCTTCTCGCGGTCATGCCCTGCCGGGGCTGCCTCGCGTGCTGGCTGCGCGAGATGGCGCTGCAGCATCGGCTTGCCCTTCTTGCTGAAGGCCAACTGCACTTCACCTTCGCTGGTGAACAGGTGGGCGTTGCGAAAGCTCGCCGGCAGCAGCTCGGCGACCAGCGCCTGAACCTGCTGGTTGGGCAGATTGCGGGTGATGTCGCGGGTCTCATAGCGATAGACCAGGGACAGACTGGGCTGGCCTTTGATCAGCAGCGGCTTGGCAATGATCCGCTGCAGGCTTTGCTCGGCGCCAACATGCTTGGCCAGCACCAGCTTGGCCAGGCTGCCGGCCTCCAGCGAGTCGGCCAGCAGACGCAGAAACTGGGCAAGCGGATCAGCCGCAGACGAAGTGGAAGGCGTGGCAGGCATGGGACGGTGGGGCCTCGAATAACCGGGAGCGCAGTGCGCAGTGGCCGGCATTCTACGTTGCCGCCCGGCCTTCGCGAAGTTTTCTCGACAGCCGTGGTTAGTCCAGGATCACCAATCGATTGGGCAGTTGGTTACGTCGCTGGGTGGCCGGCAATGGTCGACTGAGCTGCTCGGCACAGGCGTCGATGCACTCGACAAAGCCCTGTAGGGTCTGACCCTGGCGCACCTGCTCGGTAAAGCGGGCGATCAACGCGGCGCGTACACGCGGGTCGAAGTGCTGTTCAATGCCGCGGTCGGTCAGAATCGTGACAAAGTTCTCGGCCTGACTGACAAAGATCAGCAAGCTGCTGGTGCCGTGATCACGTTGCCGTTCAAGGGCTCGAAATTGCTGGCGTGCAAGGCTCAGCGCAGTGCGCTGGCACAAGCACCTGGGCATCAGCCGATGCCCCAGCCGTGGGTGGCGCAGCAGCAGGCACAGGGCGACGAAGATCACCAGTTGCGCCACCAGCAGGCCGCGCACGCCTGGCCAGCCCAGCAGCAGGTGCAGCAGCCCCGGCACCAGCAATGCCAACAGCGCCGCACAAAACAGCGGCAGGTAGGCAAACTCGTCCGCCCGCCGCGCCAGCACGCTGACCAGCTCGGCGTCGGTACGCCGTTCGGCTCGGGCTATCGCTTCGGCGACCAGCCGCTGCTCATATTCGGTAAACACACTCATGCCGTTGGTCTCTCGATCGTTCTTATAGTTGTTGTCCCGGCACCGGGCTGGCGCGAGTGTATCTCAACAACTACCAGACATCAGGCATAATCCACCGCAGCCGCCAATGCTGTAGGGCAGATCAATAAACGATCGCCTTTGGCCAAGAACAATAGCCGCCTGAACCCTTCGGCCACACGCATTCGTGTGGCCATGACCCAGGCCTCGAATACGGAATTGATGATGAAACTGTCCATGCTCGGCCTGGCCATGGCCTTCGCCAGTCAGGCAACGTTTGCCGCCACTGCTGCCCCGCCCCTGCAGGACAAGCAGGCATTCATCGAGCACTTGATCAGCCAGATGAGCGTCGACGAGAAAATCGGCCAGTTGCGCCTGATCAGCATCGGCCCGGAAATGCCGCGCGAGAAGATCCGCGAGGAGATTGCTGCCGGGCGCATCGGCGGCACCTTCAACTCGATCACCCGCGACGAGAACCGGCCGATGCAGGACGCCGCCATGCGCAGCCGCCTGAAGATCCCGATGTTCTTTGCCTATGACGTGATTCACGGCCACCGCACCACCTTTCCGATCAGCCTGGGCCTGGCGGCCACCTGGGACATGCAGGCCATCGCCAAGGTCGGCCGCACCTCGGCCGCTGAAGCGGCTGCCGACAGCATCGACATGACCTTTGCACCGATGGTCGACATCGCCCGTGACCCGCGCTGGGGCCGCACCAGCGAAGGCTTTGGCGAAGACACCTACCTGACCTCGCGGATCGGCCAGGTCATGGTCGAATCGTTGCAGGGCAGCAGCCCGGCCAACCCGGACAGCATCATGGCCATCGTCAAGCACTTCGCCTTGTATGGCGCGGTGGAAGGCGGGCGCGACTACAACACGGTCGATATGAGCCTGCCGAAAATGTACAACGACTATCTGCCACCGTACCGCGCCGGCCTCGATGCCGGCGCAGGCGGCGTGATGGTCGCGCTGAACTCGATCAACGGCGTACCGGCCACCTCCAATACCTGGCTGATGAACGACCTGCTGCGCAAGGACTGGGGCTTCAAGGGCGTCACCATCAGTGACCACGGCGCGATTCAGGAACTGATCCGCCACGGCGTGGCCCAGGACGGCCGCGAAGCGGCCAAGCTGGCGATCAAGACCGGCATCGACATGAGCATGAATGACTCGCTGTATGCCGAAGAACTGCCGGGTCTGGTGAAATCGGGCGAAGTGACCCAGGCCGAACTGGACCAGGCCGTGCGCGAAGTGCTTGGTGCCAAGTACGAGATGGGCCTGTTCAAAGACCCGTACCTGCGTATCGGCCAGGCCAAGGATGACCCCAAGGACGTGTATGCCGACCAGCGCCTGCACCGTGACGCGGCTCGGGATGTGGCCCGACGGAGCCTGGTGCTGCTGGAAAACCGCGAGCAGACCCTGCCGCTGCGCAAGGCCGGCACCATTGCCGTGGTCGGCCCACTGGCCGATGCACCGATCGACATGATGGGCAGCTGGGCCGCCGCTGGCCGGCCAAACCGCTCGGTCACCGTGCGCGAAGGCCTGCGCCGCGCCGTTGGCGACCAGGCCAAACTGATCTACGCCAAGGGCGCCAACGTCAGCGGCGACAAAGCGATGGTCGATTACCTGAACTTCCTCAATTTCGATGCTCCGGAAATCGTCGACGACCTGCGCCCTGCTGCGGTGTTGATCGACGAAGCGGTCAAGGCCGCACAACAGGCTGACGTGGTCGTGGCGGTAGTCGGTGAATCGCGCGGCATGTCGCACGAGTCGTCAAGCCGCACCACCCTGGAAATCCCGGCGGTGCAGCGTGACCTGATCAAGGCGCTGAAAGCCACCGGCAAGCCACTGGTGCTGGTCCTGATGAACGGCCGGCCGTTGTCGATTGACTGGGAGCGGGAACAGGCCGACGCCGTGCTGGAAACCTGGTTCAGCGGCACCGAGGGCGGCAACGCCATCGCTGACGTGTTGTTTGGCGACTACAATCCGTCGGGCAAACTGGCGATCACCTTCCCGCGTTCGGTCGGGCAGATCCCGATGTACTACAACCACCTGCGCATCGGTCGGCCGTACACACCAGGCAAGCCGGGCAATTACACCTCGCAATACTTCGAAGAGCCCAATGGCCCGCTGTACCCGTTCGGTTACGGCTTGAGCTACACCAGCTTCGAACTGTCCGGGTTGAGCCTGAACAGCAAAACCCTCAAGCGTGGCGACACCTTGCAGGCCAAGGTCACCGTGAAAAACACCGGCAAGCGTGACGGCGAGACTGTGGTACAGCTGTATCTGCAGGACGTCAGCGCGTCGATGAGCCGCCCGGTCAAAGAGCTGAAGAATTTCCACAAGTTGCTGCTCAAGGCGGGTGAGTCGCGCACTGTCAGCTTCAACATCAGTGAGGATGACCTGAAGTTCTACAACAGTCAGTTGCAGCGGGTCGCCGAGCCCGGCCAGTTCAACGTTCAGGTCGGCCTGGACTCTGAAGCGGTGCAGCAGCAGAGCTTCGAACTGCTGTAACCCGGCCCCTGGCGCCGCGGCACCTTCACTGCATGATTACACCGCAATGAAGGCCGCCAGCGGCGGCCTCTGGCTCAGCTGACCCCCTCAGGAACCGCCCCATGCCTTCTTCGTTTCGAGCCTTGCGTCTGGGCCTGGTCGTGCTGCTGATCCTGCTCGGCACTGCCCTCAGTGCTGGCTGGGCGATGCATCACGCAAAACGCCATTCGATGCAGACCGACGCCGAGCGTGCGGCGCAGCAACTGGGCCTGTATGCCAACTCGCTGCACACCCTGATCGAACGCTATCGCGCCCTGCCTGCAGTGCTGGCGCTGGACCCGGAGCTGATCGCCGCGCTGGCAGGGCCGGTCGAGCCGGCGGTTCAGCATGCGCTCAATATCAAGCTGGAGCGGATCAACGGCGCGGCCGATTCCTCGACCCTGGAGCTGCTCGATCACACCGGTCTCGCCGTCGCCGCCAGCAACTGGCGCCTGCCGAGTACCTATGTAGGCTCCAACTACGGCTTCAGGCCTTACTTCAAACAGACTCGTAGCCAAGGCAGCGGGCGCTTCTATGCTGTCGGCGTCACCAGTGGTATCCCGGGCTATTTCCTCTCCAGCGCGGTCAAGGACCTGCAAGGACGTTTCCTCGGGGCGATGGTGGTCAAGCTGGAATTCCCCGAACTTGAGCGCGAGTGGCGTCAGGGCAGTGATGTGCTGCTGGTCAGCGATGCCCGCGGGATCATCTTCATTGCCAATCAGGACGGCTGGCGCTACCGCGAACTGAGCCCGCTGTCCGGGGCTGACCGAGCCGAACTGGCCGCCACCCGCCAGTACGACAAGCAGCCACTGCTGGCGCTGCAACACCAGGCACTGACCCGCTTCGACGATCACAGCCAACTGAGCCGGGTGCAAGGCCCTGACGGCCCGGTCGAATACCTGTGGCAGAGCCTGCCATTGCCCAGCGAGGGCTGGACCCTGCATTTGCTGCGCAAGCCGCAGGTCAGCGAAGACGTGCGCAATGCCGGGCTGGCCGCTGCAGCCATCTGGCTGAGTCTGGTGTTCGCGATCCTGTTCGTCAGCCAGCGTATGCGTCTGGCCCGCTTGCGTCAGCGCAGCCGCGAGGCGCTCAAGCGTCAGGTCGAAGAACGCACCCGGCAATTGCGCACGGCCCAGGAGGGCCTGGTGCAGGCGGCCAAGCTGGCCGCGCTGGGGCAGATGTCGGCGGCGCTGGCGCACGAGATCAACCAGCCGTTGACCACCCAGCGCATGCAACTGGAGACCCTGCGGCTGTTGCTCGACCACGGTCGCCATGACGAAGCGCGTCAGGCGCTGGAGCCACTGGAGCAGATGCTCACGCGTATGGCGGCGCTCACCAGCCACCTGAAAACCTTCGCCCGCAACAGCCCTGGCGGCCTGCGCGAACGGCTGGATCTGGCTACGGTGGTCGATCAGGCGCTGCACTTGCTGGACACCCGCATCCGCAGCGAAGAGGTCGAAGTAGCGCTGTACCTGGCCCGCCCGGCGTGGGTGCGCGGCGATGCCATTCGCCTTGAGCAGGTGCTGATCAATCTGCTCCACAATGCCCTCGATGCGATGGCCGACAAACGCTACAAACGGCTGGAGATTCGCATCGAGAACCACGCCAATGACTGGCACCTGAGCGTGCTCGATTCCGGCGGTGGGATCGACTCGGCCGACCTGGGCAAAGTCTTCGACCCCTTCTTCACCACCAAGCCGGTGGGCGAAGGGCTGGGCCTGGGCCTGGCCATTTCCTATGGCATCGTCCGCGAAGCCGGCGGCCAGTTGCAGGTCGACAACCTGCCCGGCGGCGCTCGTTTCAGCCTAAGCCTGCCACGCGATCTGGAGCCTGCATGTTGAATTCAGTGATAGTCGTCGATGACGAAGCCAGCATCCGCACTGCGGTGGAACAATGGCTGGGCCTGTCAGGCTTTGCCGTGCAACTGTTCGCGCGCGCCGATGAGTGCCTGGCGCAACTGCCCGAGCACTTCCCCGGGGTGATCATCAGCGATGTGCGCATGCCCGGCATGGACGGCCTGCAACTGCTGGCCGAGCTGCAGGCACGCGACCCGGACTTGCCGGTGATTCTCCTGACCGGCCACGGTGATGTACCAATGGCGGTCGAGGCCATGCGCAGCGGCGCCTATGACTTTCTGGAAAAACCGTTCACCCCGCAGCATCTGCTCGGCAGCCTGCGCCGTGCCCTGGAAAAACGCCAGTTGGTGCTGGAGAACCGCCGCCTGCATGAGCAGGCCGACCTCAAGGCGCGCCTGGAAACTACGCTGCTGGGGATGTCCCAGGGCCTGCAGCAGCTGCGCCGGCAAGTTCTCGACCTGGCCAACCTGCCGGTCAACGTGCTGCTGCGCGGCGAAACCGGCAGCGGCAAGGAGCGGGTTGCCCGCTGCCTGCATGATTTTGGCCCGCGCGCGGCCAAGCCATTTGTCGCGCTCAACTGCGCGGCAATCCCCGAAGCGTTGTTTGAGGCCGAGTTGTTCGGCCATGAGAGCGGCGCCTTCACCGGCGCTCAAGGCAAACGCATCGGCAAGCTGGAATATGCCAACGGCGGCACGTTATTTCTCGACGAGATCGAAAGCATGCCGCTGGCCCAGCAGGCCAAGCTGTTGCGGGTGATCCAGGAGCAGAAACTCGAACGCCTGGGCGCCAACCAGAGCATCAGCGTCGACCTGCGCATCATTGCCGCAACCAAGCCGGATCTGCTCGCAGAAGCCCGCGCCGGGCGTTTTCGCGAAGACCTTGCCTACCGCCTGAACGTGGCTGAACTGCGCCTGGCGCCGCTGCGCGAGCGGCGTGAAGATATTCCGCTGCTGTTCGACTTCTTCGCTCGCACAACGGCTGAGCGTCTGCAACGCAGTGTGCCGCCGTTGACCGGTGCGCAGTTGGCGCAGCTGCTCAGCCATGACTGGCCAGGCAATGTCCGCGAGCTGGCCAACGCTGCTGAACGGCATGCCCTGGGGCTGGGGTCGAGCGGGCCTGAAGGCGATGCCGTTGGCCCGTCGCTGGCTGAGCAGATAGAGGCATTCGAGGCACAGTGTTTGCGGGCGGCGCTGCGCCAGTCTGCGGGTGAGATCAAGGCAGTGATGGAGGCGTTGCAACTGCCGCGACGCACGCTCAACGAGAAGATGCAGCGGCATGGGCTGGTGCGGGAGGATTTTCTCGAGCGGGGATAGGCGGAATCTTGCTTATTGGCTGCTATGGATAGGCGTGAATCTGCCTATTCCGAGTGAGATCGGGGGCTGCTCTGCAGCCCTTTCGCGACGCAAGGCCGCTCCTACAGAAAAGCCACAAGCCTTCTGGCGCCGCCGTCTGTGGGAGCGGCCTTGCGTCGCGAAGGGGCTGCAAAGCAGCCCGAAAATTCTAACTGGCACACCTCCTGCACTACCCCTTCTCAAGCAGCGCTCCGGCGCGCTCCACAAAAACAACGAGAAGGTTACCTCTGATGGATAACGCCACCTCCCTGCCAACCGGGGCGGCCACAGCGCCAGCCGCCGAAAAAACCACCTCCAGCCGCCTCAAGTCGATCTTCAGCGGATCGATCGGCAACATGGTCGAGTGGTATGACTGGTACGTATACGCCGCATTCTCGCTGTACTTCGCCAAGGCCTTCTTCCCTGCCGGCGACACCACTGCACAATTGCTCAATACCGCTGCGATTTTCGCCGTGGGCTTTCTCATGCGCCCAATCGGCGGCTGGTTGATGGGCATCTACGCCGATCGCAAGGGCCGCAAGGCGGCGCTGATGGCGTCGGTACTGCTGATGTGCGCAGGTTCGCTGGTGATTGCGCTGACCCCAGGCTATGAAACCATCGGCGTCGCTGCCCCCATCCTGTTGGTAATCGCGCGCTTGATGCAGGGCCTGTCGGTAGGCGGTGAATACGGCACCTCGGCAACGTATCTGAGCGAGATGGCGAGCAAGGAGCGGCGCGGCTTCTTCTCCAGCTTCCAGTACGTGACGTTGATTTCCGGCCAGTTGATTGCCCTGGCGGTGTTGATCGTCCTGCAGCAGACCCTGACCACCGAGCAACTGTACTCGTGGGGCTGGCGTGTGCCGTTCGTGATCGGCGCGCTGTGTGCAGTGGTTGCGCTGTACCTGCGTCGCGGCATGGAAGAAACCGCCTCGTTCACCAAGAAAGAGAAGTCCAAAGAGAGCCTGATGCGCACTCTGATGCGCCACCCCAAGGAACTGTTGACCGTGGTCGGCCTGACCATGGGCGGCACCCTGGCCTTCTACACTTACACCACCTACATGCAGAAGTACCTGGTCAACACCGTGGGCATGAGCATCAGCGACTCGACCACCATCTCGGCCGCTACGCTGTTCCTGTTCATGTGCCTGCAACCCGTGATCGGCGCGCTGTCGGACAAGATCGGCCGACGCCCGATCCTGATCGCCTTCGGCGTGCTCGGCACGATCTTCACCGTACCGATCCTGACCACCCTGCACACCATTCAGACCTGGTGGGGCGCGTTTTTCCTGATCATGGCAGCGCTGATCATCGTCAGTGGCTACACCTCGATCAACGCGGTGGTCAAAGCCGAGCTGTTCCCGACCGAAATTCGTGCTCTGGGCGTTGGTCTGCCGTATGCGCTGACCGTATCGATCTTCGGCGGCACCGCTGAATACGTCGCGCTGTGGTTCAAGAGCGCCGGCATGGAAAGCGGCTACTACTGGTACGTCACCGCCTGTATCGCCTGCTCGCTGCTGGTGTACGCGACCATGAAAGACACCAAGACCCACTCGCGGATCACTACTGACTGATCCCGCAGCGGCAATACAGAAAGGGCGCACCGGTAATCGGTGCGCCCTTTTTCATGTTCACCGCTCAATGTCTTCGCGCCAGTTTCAGCCTGTTAATTCCTCATTAATCTCAGACACCTAGTCTGCACAAGCTGACCAATCACTCGAACCTGCTAGGGCCACAAGCCTGCAGGCCGTGCAAGTCGCACAAATATACATCGATTAATACGATTCAAATGTGCATATTTTTGCGCTTTTTAATCAAATTAATCGGAGTAGGATTTAATTCATGGAAACAAAACAACCTGAAACCTACCGGAGCAACCAACCATGAAAAACAAACTGATTCTCGCCGTCGCCCTCTCCGTCCTGGCTACCGGCGCTTTCGCTGAAGATGGCTTCGACCGTACCAGTGCTCATTCCTTTGCTGCCGCCAGCACTCAATCGGCAGCGTACGCAGAGGATGGTTTTGACCGCACCAACGGCGCACGCTTCGCTGAAGACGGCTTCGACCGCACCAACGGCGCACGCTTCGCCGAAGACGGCTTCGACCGCACCAACGGCGCACGCTTCGCCGAAGACGGCTTCGACCGCACCAACGGCGCACGCTTTGCCGAAGACGGCTTCGACCGCACCAACGGCGCACGCTTCGCAGAAGACGGCTTCGACAACACCAAAGGTCATCGCTTCAGCTAAGCCCTGCTGCGGGCACCCAGCCCGGCCTTGCCGGGCTTGATCATTTGCAGCAGCGCGCAGAACCGGCACACTAGGCATCTTGTCCATCCCAGAGCGGCCCTGATCAGATGTACTACTACGAACCTGCAAAAGGCCACGGCCTGCCCCACGATCCCTTCAACGCCATCGTCGGCCCGCGGCCGATTGGCTGGATCTCCTCGCACGATAGCGAGGGCCGGCTCAACCTGGCGCCCTACAGCTTCTTTAACGCCTTCAACTACATTCCGCCGATCATCGGCTTCTGCAGTGTTGGCCGCAAAGACAGCCTGAACAACATCGAACAGACCGGCGAATTCGTCTGGAACCTGGCCACCCGACCGTTGGCCGAGCAGATGAACCAGAGCTGCGCTGCGGTTGCAGCCGATGTCGACGAGTTTGTCCTGAGCGGGCTGACGCCGACGGCATCGCGCATTGTCGGTGTACCGCGAGTGGGCGAAAGCCCGGTGGCGTTCGAGTGCAAGGTAAGCCAGATCATCCAGCTCAAGCGCGCCGATCAGGAACTGGTACCCAGCTGGCTGATCCTTGGCGAGGTGGTGGCTGTACACATCGCCGAGCACCTGCTCAAGGACGGCATCTACGACACGGCTGCCGGTGAGCCGATTCTGCGCGGTGGCGGCCCGCAGGATTACTTCGAGCTGGGCAATCTGTTCAAGATGGCGCGGCCGCGCAACGACGGCTGATCACCAGATCAGCTCGCCCTCATCGCTCACGCCCTGCAAGCGTTCGAGCTCGGCGCAAGCGGCCTCATCGGCCGCGATTGCGCCCTTGAACAGCTGGCCATCAAGCACCTTGTGAAAACGCGGCGTACCCATCCCGGCGAGTGCCTTGACTGCGATGGCAGCGTGATAACCACCGCCCTCAACCGGGACCATCGCTGAAACCGCCTCAAACTGGGCAAACTCTCTACGTGCCATGCTGCGTTTCCTTGTCGAAAAGGCGGCATTGTAACCTGCTGATCACTCGCTGAAGGTATGCAGATCCAGGCTTGCCAGCACCTGCGCCTGCACCAGTTCGCCGAGCAGGTCGAGATTGGCCGAGTCGAAGTAGCCAGTCATTGCCTGCTGATCGTGCCAACTGCCGCTGAGCAGCCACAGGTCGTCATCGGCCTGCGAGCGCTGCACGCTGAAGCTCAGGCAGCCGGGCATGCGCAGCGACGGTTCGAGCAGGTCCCGCAGACGCGCGCCAAGCTCGCACGAGCGGCCGTTGCTGGCACGGATAAAAGCCAAGTGGGTGACCGGTTGACGTGGTGTCATGAATGCGCTCCTTGAAACAGGCCAGACGGAAGATCCAGGCGACCAAGGTTATGCCCCGCTTGACCTGCGCCGTTAGGCCATTACTGCGAGCCGCTTGCCTGATCCTGCGCCGCGGCAGGATCAGGCAAGCGACCGACAGCATTCGACTAGCGCCCAAGCTTGCCCAAACCTATCCTGCTCCCCTCAGCAGAGGAAACCCGTCATGACCACCTCATCGCCACTGGACCCCACGCTTGAAGCCCGCCGCGAGGAACTCGCCGGGTTGATCCTGCGCCATGCCGGAGGCGGGCCGTCGGCGATCGACGCGCTATACCTCAGTCGTTACGAGGAAAACCTGCGCGCAATGCCGACCCTGGCGCAGCCTGCATTGTGCATTCTGGCCCAAGGCAGCAAGACGCTGTTTCTGGGTGATGAAAGCTACACCTACGACCCTCTGCATTACATGGTGGTGTCGGTAACCCTGCCAATCACCGGCGCCAGCCTGGATGCCAGCCCGGACAATCCTTGCCTGGGCCTGCGCCTGGACCTGGACCCTGCCGAGATCAGCCAGTTGATTGCCGAGAGCGGGCCGATGCTGGTGCCCAGCCAACCGTCGGGCCGTGGCCTGTTCGTCGAGCGCAGCGATGGCGAGCTGCTCGATGCCCTGCTGCGGCTGGTGCGGCTGCTCGATTCACCACGCGATATTGCAGTACTGGCGCCGCTGGTGCGGCGCGAGCTGCTGTATCGAGTATTGCGCGGCCCGCAGGGCTATCGGCTGTATGAAATCGCCCTGTCCAACAGCCAGACCCATCGCGTGTGCCAGGCCATCGCCTGGCTCAACCGGCATTATCAGCAGCCGCTGCGTATCGAAGAGCTGGCCCGCGAGGTCAACCTGAGCACCTCGACACTGCACCACCGCTTCAAGGCCGTGACCTCGATGAGCCCGCTGCAATATCAAAAACAGCTGCGCCTGCAGGAGGCGCGCCGGCTGATGCTCAATGATGGTGTCGAGGCGGCGGTGGCGGGCTACCGTGTCGGCTATGAAAGCCCATCGCAGTTCAGCCGCGAATACAGCCGGCTGTATGGTGCGCCGCCGATTCGCGATGTCGCCCGCTTACGCGCCAGCGCCAGCTGAGCACTGCCCGAATCAATCACGCACGGCCTGCTGCCATTGCGCCTGATCGACCTGCAGCAGCGTGGGCTTGTTGCGCTCGACGGCGCGGGCCAACGCCGTCTGCAACTGCGCGACGTCGTTGACCTGCTCGGCGGCCGCGCCCAGGCCCTGCGCCACGGCGATGAAGTCTGGGGTATGGATATCCACCCCGACCGGCTTGATATCGCGGTTGAGCATGTACTTCTTGATCTCTTCATAGCCGTGGTTATTCCACAGCAGGACAATCAGCGGCACCTGCGCCTCCACCGCGCTGGCCAGTTCCGGCAGGGTGAACTGCAGGCCACCATCGCCAATCAGGCAGACCACTGGCGCGCGTTGTTTGATCACCGCCGAGCTGCCCAGCCAGGCCCCCATCGCTGCTGGCAACGCATAGCCAAGCGTGCCGTAGCCGGTCGAGGCATTGAACCAGCGGCGCGGCGCAGGCATGTCGAGAGTCAGATTACCGGTGTAGACCGGCTGGGTTGAGTCACCGACCAGCACCACCTCTGGCAGCGTCTGCAACAATGTCTTGAGCAAGCGGGTCTGGCTCAGGCTGGGCTGGTCCCAGCTGGCCGCCAGGGCCTGGCGCAGTCGCGCGGCCCGTGCGGTGCCCCAACTGGCCTGACGCTGCGCTGCTGGCTGCAGCCGCACTGCAGCCAGCAAGGCCTGCGCGGCCTGCTCGGCATCGGCCACCAAGGCAAGCTCCGGCAAATAGTTGCGCACAGTCTGGTCCGGATCGATGTCGATCCGCAGCAGGCTGCCGGGAATCTTGAAACCACCCTGGAAGGTCACGTCGTAGTCGGTTTCTGCCAGCTCAGTGCCAATCGCCAGCACAACATCGGCTTCGCCGATCAGTTCACGGGTAACGGGCAGCGACTGGGTCGAACCAATCTGCAAGGGATGATCTGCCGGCACTAGACCTTTGGCATTGATGGTCAAAGCTACCGGCGCCTGCAGATGTTCCGCCAATGCGGCCAATGCCGCGCCGGCCGCGAGCGCACCGCCGCCGGCAAGGATCAATGGCCGTTGCGCCTGGGCCAGAAGTGTTGCCATCTGCGCAACGGTGGTCGGCGCCGCTGCTGCGCGGCTGACCCGGATCGGTCGGCCTGGCAACAAATGATCGGCCGGCTCGACCAGCACATCCAGCGGGATCTCGATATGCACAGGCCGTGGCCGGGCGCCATCGAACACGGCGAACGCACGCGCCAGCACCTGCGGCAAGTCATCGGCGCTCATCAGGGTTTGCGAAAATGCGCTGACTCCAGCGACCAGCCCGCGCTGATCGGGCAACTCGTGCAGCTTGCCGCGCCCGCCACCCAGGGCATTGCGCGACTGCACACTGGAGATCACCAGCATTGGAATCGAGTCGGCATATGCCTGGCCCATGGCGGTGGTGATGTTGGTCATGCCTGGGCCAGTGATGATAAAGCACACGCCAGGCACGCCGCGCGTGCGTGCATAACCGTCGGCCATGAACCCGGCGCCTTGCTCATGGCGCGGGGTGATGTGGCGAATCGTGGAGCCCGCCAGGCCGCGGTAAAGCTCGACGGTATGCACGCCGGGGATGCCGAAGACATGGTCGACGCCATAGCCTTCGAGGAGTTTGACCAGTACTTCGCCACAGGTTGCCATCGTCCGATACCCGCTTGTTGTTCAAATAATGAGCGTATTGAACCCGCGGGGCCGCTATCGTCACAATGCAAAAAAACACATACTAGCCATGACCTCAGAACATGGCTGCACACGATGAATCGACTCCCTCCCCTGTCAGCCCTGCAGACTTTTCTGATCACCGCGCAGCACTGCAACTTCACCCACGCCGGCCAGCAGTTGAATATCAGTCAAGGTGCGGTGAGTCGGCAGATCGCCGGGCTCGAAGCGCATTTGGGCTACGCCTTGTTCGTTCGTCAGGCACGCGGCCTGCGCCTGACACGCGAGGGCCAGGACTGGTTGCCGCGGGTACAGCAGATGTTCGCGCTGCTCGAACAGGGGGTGCGCGAAGTCGCCGTGCGCAGTGCAGTGCTGCAGATCAAGGCGCCGACCTGTGTAATGCGCTGGCTGTTGCCGCGCTTGATCGAGTGGCAGGCGCTGCGCCCGGACATCCCGGTCGAAGTCACCAGTTCGGTCCAGCACGGGGTCGACTTTCAGCATGAAGAGTTCGATGCTGCGGTGCTCTACGGACCTGCACCCGAGCCTGGCCCGCACACGCGAAAACTGTTTGATGAGCAACTTACGCCGGTCTGCGCGCCTTCGCTGTTGAACGGTCATTTGCCCCTGCAGCAACTTGCCGACCTGCCTGCACACATGCTGCTGCACCCGTCCCGCGACGAGCACGACTGGCGCCTGTGGTTAGCGACGGCAGGCTCGACTGAAGTGCATGGCCGACGCCAGCATTTCGAGACGCTGGACATGGCCGTGGCGATGGCTGCGCAAGGTACCGGGGTGGCGATTGGCGACTGGGCATTGATTGCCGATGATCTGCGCGAAGGCCGCTTGTGCATGCCGTTTGCCCTGAAGGTGAGCACCGGCAGCAGCTATTATCTGACCAGCCCGGACAGGCCAATGCCTGCGGGACTGATCGAGTTGCTGGAGTGGCTGCAAACACGCGCCAGGCAATAGCCGCGGTTACTCCTCGACGCTCATGTATTCCTTGGCCCAGCGGATATAGTCCTCAGGCTGGGTATAGGTGTGCGAGAGCTCGGTAGCGCTGAGGTTTTCCGACTTGTTCTGCTGGCCACGCTGCAGGCGCAGGCAATCGTAGGTGGCCTTGATCGCAGCAAAGTAGGCGGCATGGCCATCGACCACGATGCGCACGCCCAAACGCGCCAGACGCTCGTCATCGCCCAGGTTCGGGTTGCCGTAAGTCACCAGCATCAACGGCACGCTGAGGTGCTCGGAGATCTGCTCAAGGTGGTCGAAGTCCTTGACCCCGACCATGCAGATCGCGTCGGCACCGGCCTTCTGGTAGCTCTGGGTACGGACGATGATCTCTTCGGTGCTGAGTACGCCGGCGTTGGTCCGCGCGATGATCGACAGCGATGAATCGACCCGGGCTTCGAGGGCCGCGCGGATCTTGCCGACGCCTTCGTCGACCGAGATCAGGTCGGTGGACTTGCGCCCGAACTGAGCTGGCAGCAGCGTGTCTTCAATGGTCAGTGCCGCCACGCCCGCGCGCTCGAGTTCGATCACGGTGCGCATGACGTTGAGGGCATTGCCATAACCATGGTCGGCGTCGGCCATGACCGGCAGTTGCGCAACGCGGCCGATGCGGGTGGCTTGCTCGACGAACTCGCTCAGGGTGATCAAGGCAAAGTCAGGCGCAGCCAGTACCTGCAGGGAGGCGACCGAACCACCGAGAATACCCACCTCAAAGCCCAGCTCTGCCGCGATGCGCGCCGACATGGGGTCAAACACGGAAGCTGTGTGGAAGCACGAACCGGAAGCGAGCAGCTCGCGGAAGGCAAAACGTAAATCCTGGTGGGAAGCCCTGGGCATGATCACTCCGCAATAAAGTTGTAATTGAACTGGCTGAAAACCGACCCTTGAATGTGGGGTCTACCTGACCCGTTCCAACCGTCGCCATCTGGGCGGTCATGCTCGACATGCAGGCAGAGGAATAAAAGGCGTGGGCTACAGCGGCGCGGGATACTGCGACTATTTGCTGCACCATGCTGGTGCAAAGCCCCGTAATCAGCCACTGCGGCTCCGCCACGATATCACGCAGCCACTTCGGTTCGGTCGAAAGCGCGTATGCCGATCGTGCATAGGTGATGCACATACTGGATAGGAAGCTACCTAAGTCAGGTTACACTTGGCTTGCGCCTGATGGCCCTGACCTGGACATTTTCATACAAGGTATGACCGTGACTGCCGCACTCCCTCCTGCTGCCCTGCGCCGCGTGCTGACCGCCCTGATGCTGGCGATCTTTCTTGGTGCCCTCGACCAGACCATCGTTGCCGTGTCGCTGCCGGCGATCTCGGCGCAGCTCAATGACGTCGAGCTGCTGGCCTGGGTGATTGCCGGGTATATGGTAGCGATGACCGTTGCGGTGCCGATCTACGGCAAGCTGGGTGACCTGTACGGGCGCCGCAGAATGATCCTCACCGGCACCGCGCTGTTCACCCTGGCCTCGGTGTTCTGTGCACTCGCGCAGAATATCGAGCAGTTGATCCTGGCCAGGGTGCTGCAGGGCATCGGCGCCGGCGGCATGGTCTCGGTAAGCCAGGCGATCATTGGTGATTACGTGGCACCGCGCGATCGCGGCAAGTATCAAGGTTATTTCAGCAGCATGTACGCCCTGGCCAGCGTGGCCGGGCCGGTCCTGGGCGGCGGCTTGACCGCTTACTTGTCGTGGCACTGGGTGTTCTGGATCAATCTACCGCTGGGGCTGCTGGCGCTGTGGGTCATCGGTCGAGCGCTGAACGGCATGCCGAGCCGCCATCGCGCGGCGAAGGTGGATTATCTGGGGGCACTGCTGCTGATCGTCGGCCTGGGCAGCCTGCTGCTGGGCATCACCCTGATCGGCCAAGGGCATGCCTGGCTGTCGACGCCGGTAGTGGCTTTGTTCGGCTGCGCCAGCCTGGGTCTGCTGCTGTTGATTGTTCAGGAACGCAGCTGCGCCGAGCCGCTGCTGCCGCTCAAGCTGTTCGGAAACCGCGTCGCGCTGGCCAGTTGGGGGGTGATCTTCTTTGCCAGCTTCCAGTCGATCTCGCTGACCATGCTGATGCCGCTGCGTTTTCAGAGCATTACTGGCGCCAGCGCCGACAGCGCTGCGCTACACCTCTTGCCGCTGGCTATCGGCCTGCCGCTGGGGGCATTTTGCGGCGGTCGGCTGACCAGCCGTACTGGTCGCTACAAGCCGCAGATCCTCGCCGGCGCCATGTTGATGCCTATGGCAATCCTGGTAATGGCGCTGACTCCACCTGACTCAGCGCTGCTCAGTGCGCTGGCGATGATCCTGGTCGGGGTTGCTGGCGGCCTGCAGTTCCCGACATCGCTGGTGGCCAGCCAGAGTGCAGTGCAAGCGCAGGATATCGGCGTGGTGACCAGTACTACCAACCTGTTCCGCTCGTTGGGCGGCGCGGTGGGTGTGGCGTGCATGTCCAGCGTGCTGCTGGCATTGCTGCATATGGGCGGGATTGAGTTGCTCGGCAATCCATTGCTGGCGAATGTGCAGACGGGAACGGCCGACCCGCTGCACCAGGCGCAGCTGCTGCAGACCTTCAGCTACCTGATGATGGGCAGTGCCACCGTTGCGCTGCTGGGTCTGATTGCCGCAGTGGCATTGCCCGACCGACAACTGCGCGGGCATTGAACCCGCGCCCGGCTGTTAATCGCCGGTTAATCCGTGCCTCACAAGCTCGCGCACAATCCTTCACAAAGTCTCATTTGCGCAAGGCCGGGCTCAGGCGCAGCATGTCCAGGCCCGTGTCGACCCAGCGTTCGGCATTGCCCAGCAGATCGAAGCTGTCTGGCAGCAACAACCAGCGGCCGATCAGACCGTCGATGTAGGCAAAAATCGCTACCGCAGCATGGTCGACCAATAGGTCGGCAGGCAACTGTTCGCGCCGTACTGCATTGCCCAGCGCCAGCACGATACTTTGGTGGCAATCGGCAATGGCCCCTTGGCGCTGCTGGCGGATTTCACACATCTCATCGGTGAACTCGCACTTGTGATGCAGGATCTCATTGATACGCCGGGTCCGCGCGTCCAGCACCAGGTCGTTGAGCACCTGCAACAGCAGTGTGCGCATGCAGCCGAGCGGATCGAGCTCATCCTCACTCTCGCTGGCGCGAGCCAGATGGTCGTGGCTCTCGTGGACACTGTCGAGCAGTGCTTGGACCAGCTCGGCCTTGTTGCTGAAGTGCCAATAGATAGCGCCACGGGTGACCCCCGCCTGCTGCGCAATATCAGCCAGGGTAGTGCGCGCAACCCCGCGCTTGTAGAAAGCCCGCTCCGCAGCCGCAACAATCTGGGCGCGGGTTTCCTGGGCTTCCTCTTTGGTTCGACGGACCATGGCAGCTCAACCTCATCAAAACCCCAGCGCATGACCTGTGCCAGGGTGGCCAGCGTGGAACACCTCTGGATGGGCGTTTCTCAACACGATTCTGGTCTGTGCTGTGGCAACAGACCGCTACAAATGACTATTTACAAACAACCATGAATGTAAGTATATTCGTTAGTAAGCTACTTATCCAGCCGAATGATTTATTCTGACAAGACTCTTCCATTACTCTTGAGCATCTCCCAGCTCTAGCGACCCGAGGATCCTCATGCAATTCAAGCCAGCTGTCACAGCCCTGGTTTCCGCCGTCGCCCTGGCAACCCTGCTCAGTGGCTGCAAGAAAGAAGAAGCCGCGCCTGCACCGCAGGCTCCTCAGGTCGGCGTTGTAACCCTGCAGCCGCAAGCCTTCACCCTGACCTCGGAACTGCCGGGACGCACCACTGCATTCCGCGTTGCCGAAGTGCGCCCGCAGGTCAATGGCATCATCCTCAAGCGCCTGTTCAAAGAAGGCAGCGACGTCAAGGAAGGTCAGCAGCTCTATCAGATCGACCCTTCTGTTTACGAAGCGACCTTGGCCAACGCCCAGGCCAACGTGCAAGCGACCCGCTCGCTGGCCGATCGCTACAAGCAGCTGATCGATGAGCAGGCCGTATCCAAGCAGGAATACGACGATGCCAATGCCAAACGATTGCAGGCTGAAGCAACGCTCAAGAGTGCCCAGATCGACCTGCGCTACACCAAGGTGCTGGCGCCGATCAGCGGCCGTATCGGTCGCTCGGCGTTCACCGAAGGTGCATTGGTGAGCAACGGCCAGACCGACGCCATGGCCACTATTCAACAGCTTGATCCGGTCTACGTCGACGTCACCCAGTCCACCGCCGAGCTGCTCAAGCTGCGCCGCGAGCTGGCCAGTGGGCAACTGCAGAAATCCGGTGAGAATTCCGCTCAGGTCGAGCTGATTCTTGAAGATGGCAGCACCTTCGCGCAAAAAGGCCGCCTGGAGTTCTCCGAGGTGTCGGTCGATGAAACCACCGGTTCCGTGGTGCTGCGTGCCGTGTTCCCCAATCCCGACCACACCCTGCTGCCGGGCATGTTCGTCCACGCTCGCCTGCAGTCCGGGGTCAATGCCAATGCCATCCTGGCGCCGCAGCAAGGCGTCACCCGCGACCTCAAAGGCACGCCTACGGCACTGGTCGTGAACAAGGACAACAAGGTCGAACTGCGCGAGCTCAAGGCCAGCCGGACGCTGGGCAGCGACTGGCTGATCGAGGAAGGCCTCAACCCGGGCGACCGTCTGATCACCGAGGGCCTGCAGTACGTGCGCCCTGGCGTCGAGGTCAAGGTCAGCGAAGCGACCAACGTCAAGTCTGCGGCTAACCCCAACCAGGCCAACGCGGCGAAAGCTGACGCCAAAGCGGAGTAAACCATGTCGAAGTTCTTTATCGATCGCCCGATCTTCGCATGGGTGATTGCCCTGGTGATCATGCTGGTCGGCGCCTTGTCGATCCTCAAGCTGCCGATCAACCAGTACCCAAGCATTGCCCCGCCTGCCATCGCGATTGCCGTGAGCTACCCGGGTGCCTCGGCGCAAACCGTGCAGGACACCGTGGTCCAGGTGATCGAGCAGCAGCTCAACGGTATCGACAACCTGCGCTATGTGCAGTCGGAGAGCAACTCCGACGGCAGCATGACCATTACCGCCACCTTCGAGCAGGGCACCAACGCTGATACCGCGCAGGTGCAGGTGCAGAACAAGCTCAACCTGGCCACCCCGCTGCTGCCGCAAGAAGTGCAGCAACAGGGTATCCGCGTGACCAAGGCAGTGAAGAACTTCCTGATGGTGATCGGCTTGGTGTCCGAGGACGGCAGCATGACCAAGGATGACTTGGCCAACTACATCGTCTCGAACATGCAGGATCCGGTTTCGCGCACCGCGGGTGTGGGTGACTTCCAGGTGTTCGGCGCCCAGTACGCCATGCGTATCTGGCTCGATCCGGCCAAGCTGAACAAATTCCAGCTGACCCCGGTCGACGTGCGCACCGCAGTCACCGCGCAGAACGTGCAGGTTTCCAGCGGTCAGCTGGGCGGCCTGCCAGCACTGCCGGGCACTCAGCTCAACGCCACCATCATCGGCAAGACCCGCCTGCAGACTGCCGAGCAGTTCGAGAAGATCCTGCTCAAGGTCAACAAGGACGGCTCCCAGGTGCGCCTGGGCGATGTCGCCAAGGTCGGTCTGGGCGGCGAGAACTATTCGGTAAGCGCCCAGTTCAACGGCAAGCCGGCTTCGGGCCTGGCGGTCAAACTGGCCACCGGCGCCAACGCCCTGGATACCGCCAAGGCGCTGCGCAAGACCATCAGCGACCTCGAGCCGTTCTTCCCGCCTGGGATGAAAGCGGTGTTCCCGTATGACACCACGCCGGTGGTGACCGAGTCGATCAGCGGGGTTATCCACACCCTGATCGAAGCGGTGGTGCTGGTGTTCCTGGTGATGTACCTGTTCCTGCAGAACTTCCGCGCCACAGTGATCACCACCATGACGGTGCCGGTGGTATTGCTCGGCACCTTCGGCATCCTTGCCGCAGCCGGCTTCAGCATCAACACCCTGACCATGTTCGCCATGGTTCTGGCCATCGGCTTGCTGGTGGACGACGCCATCGTTGTGGTGGAGAACGTCGAGCGGGTGATGTCCGAAGAGGGACTACCGCCTAAAGAGGCGACCAAACGCTCGATGGAGCAGATCCAGGGCGCGCTGGTCGGTATTGCCCTGGTGCTGTCGGCGGTACTGCTGCCAATGGCCTTCTTCGGCGGCTCGACCGGTGTGATCTACCGGCAGTTCTCGATCACCATCGTCTCGGCCATGGGCCTGTCGGTACTGGTCGCGTTGATCTTCACCCCGGCCCTGTGCGCCACCATGCTCAAGCCGGTGAAAAAGGGCGAACACCATGTCGCCAAGCGTGGCTTCTTCGGCTGGTTCAACCGCAACTTCGACCGCAGTGTGCAGGGCTACGAGCGTAGCGTCGGCACCATTCTGCGCAACAAGGCGCCATTCCTGCTCGCTTACGCCCTGATCATCGTCGGCATGATCTACCTGTTCATGCGCATCCCGACGGCGTTCCTGCCTGAAGAAGACCAGGGCGTATTGTTTGCCCAGGTACAAACCCCGGCCGGTTCCAGTGCCGAGCGCACCCAGGCCGTCGTCGACCAGATGCGTGAGTACCTGCTCAAGGACGAGGCCGACACCGTGTCGTCGGTGTTCACCGTTACCGGCTTCAACTTCGCCGGCCGTGGGCAGAGCTCGGGTATGGCCTTCATCATGCTTAAACCGTGGGGTGAGCGTACGGCTGAAAACAGCGTGTTCGGCCTCGCTGGCCGGGCTCAGCAGCACTTCTTCACCTTCCGTGATGCGATGGTGTTTGCCTTTGCCCCGCCTGCGGTACTGGAGCTGGGTAACGCCACCGGCTTTGACGTGTTCCTGCAGGACCGTGCCGGTCTTGGCCACGAAAAACTCATGGAAGCGCGCAACCAGTTCCTGGCCAAGGCGTCGCAGAGCAAGATCCTCACCCAGGTACGCCCGAACGGCCTGAACGATGAGCCGCAGTATCAGCTGATTATCGATGACGAGCGCGCCAGCGCGTTGGGCGTGACCATCTCTGATATCAACAGCACCTTGTCGATCGCTCTGGGCGGCAGCTACGTCAACGACTTCATCGACCGCGGTCGGGTCAAGAAGGTCTATATCCAGGGCGACGCGAGTGCGCGGATGAACCCTGAGGACCTGAAGAAGTGGTACGTGCGCAACAGCCAGGGTGAGATGGTACCGTTCTCCTCCTTCGCCTCCGGCGAATGGTCATTCGGCTCGCCAAAACTGTCGCGTTACAACGGCGTGGAAGCGGTCGAAGTTCTGGGGGCACCGGCACCTGGCTACAGTACCGGTGAAGCCATGGCTGAGGTCGAGCGCATTGCCGGCGAACTGCCTACCGGCATTGGCTACTCGTGGACGGGTATGTCCTACGAGGAGAAACTCTCCGGTTCGCAGATGCCAGCCTTGTTCGCCCTGTCGCTGCTGTTCGTGTTCCTCTGCCTGGCAGCGTTGTACGAAAGCTGGTCGATCCCAATCGCGGTCGTGCTGGTAGTACCGCTGGGTATCATCGGTGCACTGGTTGCCACCAGCCTGCGCGGGTTGTCCAACGATGTGTACTTCCTGGTTGGCCTGTTGACCACCATTGGCCTGGCGGCGAAGAACGCGATCCTCATCGTCGAATTCGCCAAGGAGCTACATGAACAAGGCAAAAGCCTGTACGACGCGACCATCGAAGCGTGCCGCATGCGTCTGCGCCCGATCATCATGACCTCGCTGGCGTTCATCCTCGGCGTGGTACCGTTGACCATCGCCAGCGGCGCAGGCTCGGGTAGCCAGCACGCCATTGGTACCGGTGTGATCGGCGGCATGATCAGTGCGACCGTGCTGGCCATCTTCTGGGTACCGTTGTTCTTCGTCGCCGTGTCGTCGCTGTTCGGCAGCAAAAAGCCGGAAGCCGATGCCACCCCTGAAACTCCACGTATCGAGGCTGGGCAATGACCAAGTCTTTGCTGTCCCTGGCGGTCACCGCGCTGATTCTCAGCGGCTGCTCGCTGATTCCTGATTATGAAACCCCGGATGCTCCGGTGGCAGCGCAGTGGCCGCAAGGCCCTGCCTACTCGCCGACCGAGTCGGCAGAAGTGGCAGCAGCCGAGCAAGGCTGGCGCCAGTTCTACACCGATCCGGCGCTGCAACAGCTGATCCAGACGTCGCTGGTGAACAACCGTGACCTGCGTGTGGCGGCGTTGAATATCGACGCCTACCGTGCGCAGTACCGCATCCAGCGTGCTGACCTGTTCCCGGCAGTTTCGGCAACCGGCAGCGGCAGCCGTCAGCGCGTCCCTGCCGACATGTCGCAAACCGGCCAGGCCGGCATTACCAGCCAGTACTCGGCCACCGTCGGCGTCAGCGCCTACGAGCTGGACTTGTTTGGCCGCGTGCGCAGTCTCAGCGAGCAGGCTTTGGAGACTTACCTCTCCAGCGAGCAGGCGCGGCGCTCGACGCAGATCGCGCTGGTCGCCAGCGTGGCCAATGCCTATTACACCTGGCAGGCCGATCAGGCGCTGCTGAAGCTGACCGAAGAAACCCTCAAGACCTACGACCAGAGCTTCAACCTGACCCGTCGCAGCAATGAGGTTGGCGTGGCCTCGGCGCTCGATCTGAGCCAGGCGCGCACTGCTGTAGAAGGCGCCCGGGTCAAGCTTGCGCAGTACCAACGCCTGGTCGCCCAGGATCTCAACAGCCTGACCGTGCTGCTCGGTACCGGCATCCCGGCCAACCTGCCGACACCGCTCAAGCTCGACGCCGACCAGTTGGCCGAAGTGCCAGCGGGCCTGCCGTCCGACTTGCTGCAGCGCCGGCCGGACATCCAGGAAGCCGAGCATCTGCTCAAGGCGGCCAACGCCAATATCGGCGCCGCCCGTGCAGCGTTCTTCCCGAGCATCAGCCTGACCGCCAATGCCGGCACCCTCAGCCCGGACATGAGCGGGCTGTTCAGCGGTGGTTCGGGTACCTGGCTGTTCCAGCCGCAGATCAACCTGCCGATCTTCAACGCCGGCAGCCTGCGCGCCAGCCTGGATTACTCGAAAATCCAGAAGGACATCAACATCGCGCGTTACGAAAAGACCATCCAGACCGCCTTCCAGGAAGTCTCCGATGGCCTGGCCGCACGCAAGACGTTTGAAGAGCAGTTGCAGGCGCAGCGCGATCTGGTTGCAGCCAACCAGGATTACTACCGCCTGGCCGAACGCCGCTACCGCATCGGGATCGACAGCAACCTGACCTTCCTCGATGCCCAACGCAACCTGTTCAGCGCCCAGCAGGCGTTGATCAGCGATCGGCTGTCGCAGCTGACCAGTGAGGTCAACCTGTACAAGGCACTGGGAGGCGGCTGGTACGAGCGCACCGGCGAGGCCAACCAGCAGGCGTCGCTGCAATCGCCTAAAGGCTGATCGCCAAGGCACTGCAACAAGCCCACCCTCGCGGTGGGCTTTTTTGTGGCCGCAGCCAACTCACTTCGGCATTATGCGAAAATTAACTAGCTGGAACATTCCGTTCGATAACCGCCCAATACCGCCTGCGACGAATTGCCCCGGCCCTGACATGCGCCGCAACATCTTCCCCGTACCCGGACACGATGTTTCCAAGCACCGGCTCAACCATAAAAACAAGAGATCTCCAACAGATGAGCACTTCGCACTCCGCACGCCAGCTGCTGCCCGGCCTGTTGGCCATGACCTGCGCCCTGCCCGCCTTCGCCGCCGAAAGCGGTTTTCTGGAAGACGCCAAGGCCAGCCTCAACCTGCGCAACTTCTACATCAACCGCAATTTCGTCGACCCTGCCAATCCGCAAGGCAAGGCCGAGGAGTGGACGCAGAGCTTCATCCTCGATGCGCGCTCCGGCTTCACCCAAGGCACGATCGGCTTCGGCGTCGACGTCCTCGGTCTGTATTCGGTCAAACTCGACGGCGGCAAGGGCACCGGCAACACTGCCCTGCTGCCGATCCACGACGATGGCCGCCCAGCAGATGACTTCGGCCGCCTCGGGGTTGCCTTCAAGGCGCGTCTGTCGCAAACCGAGCTGAAAGTCGGCGAGTGGATGCCGGTACTGCCGATCCTGCGTTCGGACGATGGCCGCTCACTGCCGCAAACCTTCCGCGGTGGCCAGATCACCTCCAAGGAAATCGACGGTCTGACCCTGTACGGCGGCCAGTTCCGCGGCAACAGCCCGCGTAACGACGCCAGCATGGAAGACATGTCGCTGAACGGCCGCGGGGCGTTTGTCTCCGACCGCTTCAACTTCGCTGGCGGTGAGTACACCTTCAACGACAAACGCACGATGATCGGTCTGTGGGATGCCCAGCTCAAGGACATCTACCGCCAGCAATACCTGAACCTGAGCCACAGCCAGCCCATCGGCGAATGGACCCTCGGTGCCAACCTGGGTTACTTCATCGGCAAGGAAGATGGCGCCGAACGTGCCGGCGAACTGGACAACCGCACCGCCTCGGCCATGCTCTCGGCGCGTTACAAAGGCAACACCTTCTACGTCGGCCTGCAGAAGGTCAGCGGCGATGATGGCTGGATGCGGGTCAACGGCACCAGCGGCGGCACCCTCGCCAACGACAGCTACAACTCAAGCTTTGACCAGGCCAAGGAGCGCTCCTGGCAGGTGCGTCACGACTTCAACTTCACCAGCGTCGGCGTGCCTGGCCTGACCTTGATGAACCGCTATATCAAGGGTGACAACGTGCACACCGCAACCGTCGATGACGGCAAGGAATGGGCCCGTGAGAGCGAACTGGCCTATGTAGTCCAATCGGGCACCTTCAAGGACCTGACCATGAAGTGGCGCAACTCGACCATGCGCCGCGACTACAGCACCAATACCTTTGACGAGAACCGGGTGATCGTCAGCTATCCGCTGAACCTGCTGTAAAGCTGCACGCGGCCTCTGCGTGATCAACAGCATCGCGCAGAGACCGTAGCGCTTATATATAGAACGCAAAGATCTATATATCAGCGCCGACCATCATTGACGTAATATGTAACAAAAGCTAAAAAGATCCATCCCGCCCGCCGCAGAGCTCGACATGGATCTTCGCCAACTGCGCTACTTCATTGCCCTCAACGAATACCGCAGTTTCGTCCGTGCCGCCGAAGCCATGGGCATTACCCAACCCGCATTCAGCCGGGCCATTCAAGGCCTTGAGCAAACCCTCGGTTGCCCATTGGTTGACCGCGCCAGCAAGGCGCTGCAGCCAACCCCGCAAGGCCTGGTGGTACTGCAGCATGCCCGCCGGCTGGTCCAGGGCGCTGCCCAACTGAGCATCGATGTCTCACAGATGACCAAGCTCGACGCGGGTGAGCTGCAGTTTGGCTGTGGCTCGGCACTGGCTGTGCAACTGGTGCCCGACGCCTTGCAGCAGTTCATCAAGTTGCATCCCGGTATTCGCACCGCGCTGCAGGTCGACAACGGCGAACGCCTGGGTCAAGCCTTGCGCCGCGAGCAGATCGAGTTTTTTATCGATGATGTACGCCCATTCGAGGCCGATCCGTACTTTCATACCGAACCTCTCAAACCACGCCCGGGGCTGTTCTTCTGCCGTGCCGGCCACCCCTTGCTGAGCAAGGACAGCTTGTCTACCAACGACCTGTTCGCCTACCCGCTGGCCAGCGCCCTGCTCGCTCCCGGTGTGCGCAAGCGTCTGGCCAACCTCAGCGGGCGCAGTGACTTCAGCGCGCATTTGCAGACCGAGCATCTACCGGTGCTGCGCAGCGTAGTGCTGGGCAGCGACACGATTGGCGCGGCCAGCGAGGAGGCAGTGGCTGAAGACCTCAGTGCGGGGCGCCTGGTGCGGCTGCACTGGCGCAACCTGCCACCGGGCCTGGAGGTGCTCAGCGTGCGTTGCGGTATCGTCAGCCGCAGTGGCTACCGGCTGTCAGCTGCAGCCAGGGCGATGATCGATATGCTGATCAGTCTGGATCAACCAGAGCTGCCTGCCCAGCGGGCACCTGACGTCGGTCTGCGCGCCACTCATTCGCCGCACTGATAACAGCGCATCAACCGTACTCGGTTCCGGCGTTCGGCTTCAGGGGCTATGCTGGCAGACACTGATTGACCATCAGCAAGGCGCCGCCACGGAGCGATAACAATGAAAAGCCTCGTCGAACACCTCAGCCAGTACGCCAACTACCATCGCGACCCGCGCAACATCGCTACCCATTTCGTCGGTATCCCGCTGATCGTGCTGGCGGTGACCGTGCTGCTGTCGCGGCCCGGTTGGGAGCTGGCGGGCGTGTGGCTATCACCGGCCTTGCTGGCAGCGGCGGCGTCGGTGTGGTTCTACCTGCGTCTGGACCTGCGCTTCGGCCTGGTGATGGGGCTGCTGCTGGGCTTGTGCCTGTGGCTCGGTCAGGCGCTGGCGGTGCAGAGCACCGGCGTGTGGCTGAGCGCCGGGCTGGGCACGTTCGTGCTGGGCTGGATCATCCAGTTCGTCGGGCATTACTACGAGGGGCGCAAGCCGGCGTTTGTCGATGACCTCAGCGGCTTGATCATCGGGCCATTGTTCGTGGTAGCGGAAGCGGCGTTCATGCTCGGGCTGTGCCCGCAATTGAAACAGGCCGTGGAGGCGAATGCCGGGCCAGTCGCCATCCGCCAGAAAAAGGCGGCGGCGTAACAGCCGGTGCAGCTTGCCTCAGGGTGAGGCAAGCCAGCTCAGGTCAGGCGTTTACTGACGCGACTCGACGCCCAGCTCATCCCACACCGACTCGGCCAGGTGGAAAGTGGCATTGGCCGCCGGAATCCCGCAATAGATCGCGCTCTGCATCAGCACTTCCTTGATTTCTTCACGGGTCACACCGTTGCTCGCAGCGGCACGCAGGTGCAGCTTGAGCTCGTCGGTGCGGTTCATGCCGATCAGCATGGCGATGGTGATCAGGCTGCGGGTGTGCCGTGGCAAGCCAGGACGGGTCCAGATATCACCCCAGGCGTGGCGGGTGATCATCTCCTGGAACTCGCCGTTGAAGTCGTTGAGTTTCTCCAGGCTGCGGTCCACATGGGCATCGCCGAGGACGGCGCGCCGCACCTGCATGCCAGCGTCGTAACGTTGTTTTTCGTCCATGGTGCGCTCCTCAGCGGGCCAGCAGAAAGTCGAGTACACGGGCCGTGAACGGCGCGCCAATTTCGACGTTGGAAAGGTGTGCCGCGGGGAATTCGACGTACTCCGCGCCGGCGATGGCGTTCTGCATGAAGCGGCCGTGCTCAGGCGTGGTGACCACATCGGCGGTGCCGGCAACGATCAGGGTCGGCACCTTCACCGCCGTCAGTTGCTCGCGGTAATCGGCATCGCGCACAGCGGCGCAGTTGGCGGCGTAGCCTTGCGGCGAGGTCTGCGCGAGCATCTCGGTGATGCGCTGCGCCTGCGCTGGCTGGGTCTGGGCGAAATCTGCAGTGAACCAGCGGGCGATCGACGCATCACGCAGGTCGAGCATGGCCTGACGGCCCTGCTTGAGGACCATTTCGATACGGGGATTCCACACTTCATCGCTGCCGATCTTGGCCGCAGTGTTGCACAGGGTCAGGCTGAGCAGACGCTCGCCGGCATTGATCCCCAACCACTGGCCGATCAGCCCGCCCATCGACAGGCCGACAAAGTGCGCCTGACGGATGTCCAGCGCATCCAGCAGCGTCAGTACATCGGCGCCCAGTTGCTCGATGCGGTACGGGCCGTCTGTCACCAGCGAGCCACCGTGGCCGCGGGTGTCGTAGCGCAGCACCCGGAAATGCTCGCTCCAGGCCGGGATCTGCGTGTCCCACATGCCCAGGTCGGTGCCCAGCGAATTGGACAGCACCAGCACCGGAGCGCCTTCGGGGCCATCGAGTTGGTAGTTCAGTACGCCATCAGCCAATTGCAAATGCGCCACAGCGGTCTCCTCAGGCAATGAATTGTTGGTGTTCAGCCACGGCACGCGCCACCCAGACGCGGGCCTGACCAAGGTAATGAGCGGGGTCGAGCAGGCGGTCGAGCTCTTCGCCGGACAACTCGGCGCTGATCTGCGCTTCGTCGCCGAGCACGGCGCGCAAGTGGCGCTGTTCGGCAACCGCACGCTGGCAGCACTGTTCGAGCAGATGATGCGCGCGGTCACGGCCCAGGCGCTGCGCCAACACAATACTCACCGCCTCGGCCAGCACCAGGCCTTGGGTCAGGTCGAGGTTGCGGCGCATGCGCTCGGCATCGACCTGCATGCCGTCGGCAATCACTTGGGCCTGGCGCAAGGCGCCAGACACCAGGCAGCAGATATCCGGCAAGGTCTCCCATTCGGCGTGCCACAAGCCGAGGCTGCGCTCGTGCTCTTGCGGCATGGCAGCAAACAGCGTGCTGAGCAGGCCCGGCACGCGTGTGGCCGCGCCGATCAGCACCGCGGCGCCGACCGGATTGCGCTTGTGCGGCATGGTCGACGAGCCGCCTTTGCCAGGCGCCGAGGGTTCGAACACCTCGCCGGCCTCGGTCTGCATCAGCAGGCTGATATCACGGCCAAACTTGCCCAGGCTGCCAGCCACCAGGCCTAGCACCGAGGCGAACTCGACCAGCCGATCACGCTGGGTATGCCACGGCTGCTCAGGCAGGGTCAGCTTGAGCTGCTCGGCCAGCGCTTCGGCCACCGGCAGCGCTTTGCTGCCCAATGCCGCAAGGCTGCCCGAGGCGCCGCCGAACTGCAGGCACAGCAAGCGCGGACGCAGCTCCTTGAGCCGTTGCCGATGGCGGGTCAGTGCGCCGAGCACCCCGGCCAGCTTCATGCCCAGAGTGACCGGCGTGGCGTGCTGCAGCCAGGTTCGGCCAACCAGCGGCGTGTCGGCATGCTGCAGCGCCTGGCGAGCGAGGCTGTCGGCCAGGCGGGCCAGATCGGCCTCGATCAACGTCAATGCATCGCGCAGTTGCAGGACCAGACCGGTGTCCATGGCGTCCTGGCTGGTGGCGCCAAGGTGCACATAACGCTCGGCCTCGGGTACGCCGCTGGCGACCACCTTGCCCAATGCCTTGACCAGCGGAATCGCCGAATTGCCCGCAGTGGCGATGGCATCGGCCAGCGCATGGGCATCGTAGCGTTCCGCCTTGCACGCCGCCTCGATCGCCGGCACCGCCGTGTGCGGCACCAGCCCGGCGCTGGCCTCGGCGCGCGCCAGGGCTGCTTCGAAGTCGAGCATGCCCTGCAGACGGCCACGGTCAGAGAAGATCTCGCGCATGGCCGGCGCGGTGAAGTAGGCGTCGAACAGCTGGTTGTCCGCTCGGTGGGTCATTATCGATCCTTAGTCATCGTGGTGCAGGTACGCCGCTTGCTTGGGCAGGCGCAGGCTGAACAGGAAGGCAATCGCCATCATTGCCGTGACGTACCAGTAGAAGGTGTTTTCCATGCCCAGAGTCTTCAAGCCCAGGGCAACGTACTCGGCCGAGCCGCCAAACAGCGCGTTGGCCACCGCATACGCCAGGCCGACGCCAAGGGCGCGTACCTGCGGCGGGAACATCTCGGCCTTTACCAGGCCACTGATGGAGGTGTAGAAGCTGACGATACACAACGCCAGGGTAATCAGCACGAAGGCCATGAACGGGCTGGTGACGGTTTTCAGCGCCATCAACAGCGGCACGGTGAACACGGTGCCCAGGGCGCCGAACAGCAGCATCGAGTTGCGCCGGCCGATCCGGTCGGAGAGCATGCCGAACACCGGCTGCAGGATCATGAACAGGAACAGCGCCCCGGTCATGACGAAGCTTGCGCTCTTGGCGTTCATCCCGGCGGTGTTGACCAGGTACTTTTGCATGTAAGTGGTGAAGGTGTAGAAGATCAGCGAGCCACCGGCGGTGTAACCGAGCACGGTGATGAACGCCGCAGCGTGGTTGCGGAACAGGCCTTTGACGCTACCTGCATCCTTGTCCTGACGCGCCTCGGCAGTGCTGGTTTCGTGCAGCGAGCGGCGCAGCATGAGCGAGATCAAAGCCGCAACGGCACCGACCACGAACGGGATGCGCCAGCCCCAGGCACGCAGCTCATCTTCGCTGAGCAACTGCTGCAGGATTACCACCACCAGCACTGCCAGCAACTGGCCGCCGATAAGGGTCACGTACTGGAACGAGGCAAAGAAGCCGCGCTGGCCGCGCAATGCCACTTCGCTCATGTAGGTAGCCGTAGTGCCGTATTCACCGCCTACCGACAGGCCCTGGATCAAGCGCGCCAGCAACAGCAGCGCCGGCGCCCAGGCGCCGATACTGGCGTAGGTAGGCAGGCAGGCAATGATCAACGAGCCGAAGCACATCATCAGCACAGAGATCATCAATGAATGCTTGCGGCCTTTGCGGTCGGCCAGCCGACCGAAGATCCAGCCACCGATTGGCCGCATCAAGAAGCCCGCAGCGAATACCCCGGCCGTGTTCAGCAGCTGCACCGTGGGGTCATCGGAGGGGAAGAAGGCTGGCGCAAAATAGATTGCGCAGAAGGCGTAGACGTAGAAGTCGAACCACTCCACCAGGTTGCCTGATGATGCACCGACAATGGCGAAAATGCGCTTGCTGCGCTCTTCACCGGTGTAATGAATTGAGGTCATGGTGGGATTACTCCTGAGGGTTACCGTTGAATCTAGACATACTCAGTAACACTCATGTTCCGCCAGCCCGGCTTTGGTCGGGGTTGAAAGGCAGTCTGGCCGCGTTGCGAACCCAGACCAGCAGTGCTCAGGTTGCGTGGACCTGAGCACTGCTGGCACGCTGGCACAAAACGGCCAGGCTGCATGTTGCGCTTGCTCAGACCCGCTCGATAGCCAACGCCAGGCCTTGGCCGACGCCTACACACATGGTCGCCAGGCCTTTGCGCCCGCCGGTTTTTTCCAGCTGATGCAGCGCTGTCAGCACCAGGCGTGCGCCGCTCATGCCCAGTGGGTGGCCAAGGGCGATAGCACCACCGTTCGGGTTGACCTGCGGCGCGTCATCCGCCACACCCAGCTCACGCAGGACGGCCAGGCCCTGGCTGGCAAAGGCTTCGTTCAGCTCGATGACATCAAAATCTGCCACGGCGATGCCCAGGCGCTCGGTCAGCTTGCGCACCGCAGGCACCGGGCCGATGCCCATTACCCGCGGGGCAACGCCAGCGCTGGCCATGCCGAGCACGCGCGCGCGTGGGGTCAGGCCGTGCTTCTTGACCGCTTCGGCCGAGGCCAGAATCAGCGCCGCAGCACCGTCGTTGACGCCCGAGGCGTTGCCGGCGGTGACGGTCTTGTCCGGGCCGTTGACCGGTTTCAGCCGGGTCAGCGCTTCAAGGGTGGTGTCGGGGCGCAGGTGTTCATCCTGCTCGACCACGGTCTCGCCCTTCTTGTGGGCGATGCGCACCGGCACGATCTCTTCCGCGAAGAAACCCGCTGCCTGTGCGGCACCGGCCTTCTGCTGGCTGCGCACGGCGAAGGCGTCCTGATCGGCACGCGATACCTGATAATCGTCGGCAACGTTGTCGGCGGTCTCGGGCATCGAATCGACGCCGTACTGGCTCTTCATCAGTGGATTGACGAAGCGCCAGCCGATGGTGGTGTCTTCCAGCTTCATGTTGCGCGAGTAACCGCTCTCGGCCTTGCCCATGACGAACGGCGCACGCGACATCGACTCGACGCCGCCGGCAATCGCCAGCTCCATTTCGCCGCTGGCGATGGCGCGGAAGGCAGTGCCGATGGCGTCCATGCCCGACGCGCACAGGCGGTTCAGGGTTACCCCGGGAATGCTCGCCGGCAAACCGGCCAGCAGCAGCGCCATGCGCGCAACGTTGCGGTTGTCTTCACCGGCCTGGTTGGCGCAGCCGAAGAACACCTCGTCGACCTGATCCCATTGCACCGACGGGTTGCGCTCGATCAGCGCCTTGAGCGGCACTGCCGCGAGGTCGTCGGCACGCACGCTGGCCAGGGCGCCGCCGAAGCGGCCGATGGGGGTGCGGATGGCGTCGCAGATGAATACTTCACGCATCACGCTTCTCCTGGCTTCTGGCCGTGGGCGGCAGCGGTGCGCTCTTCCAGATCACGCAGCGCGGTCAGTTCCAGCTCGGTCGGCGCAGCGGTAGTCTGCGCGTCGTCGGCAAAACGAATGGCCCAGCCGGTGGCGGCGATGATCTGCTCGCGGGTCACGCCTGGGTGAATCGAGGTGACCACGAATTCGTTACTGCCAGCTTCCGGCTCCATGATGCACAGGTCGGTGATGATCCCCACCGGGCCTTCACCGGGCAGGCCGAGACGCTTGCGCGAGTCGCCGCCTTCACCGTGGCCGACCGAGGTGATGAAGTCGAGCTTGTCGACGAATGCACGCGGCGACTGCTTGAGGATGATCAGCACCTGTTTGGCGGAACCGGCGATTTCCGGTGCGCCGCCGGCACCTGGCAAGCGCGTGCGCGGGGCGTGGTAGTCACCGACGACGGTGGTGTTGATGTTGCCGAAGCGGTCGACCTGAGCAGCGCCAAGGAAGCCCACGTCAATGCGCCCGCCCTGCAGCCAGTAGCGGAAGATCTCGCCAGTCGGCACCACGGTGTCGGCCGTTTCGGCCAGCTCGCCATCACCAATCGACAGCGGCAGTACGGTTGGCTTGGCGCCAATCGGGCCAGATTCGTAGATCAGCACCACGTCAGGCGACGAGGTCAGGCGCGCCAGGTTGGCGGCCTTGGACGGCAGGCCGATACCGACGAAGCATACCGCGCCATTGCGCAGCCGGCGGGCGGCGGCGACGGTCATCATTTCGGAAGTGGAGTAGCTCATTGTGCGGCCTCCGTGGTGCTGGCCAGCTTGGCCTTGAATTCGCTGAAGTCGGCGGTGCCGCGGATGTATTGGTCGATCCAGGCGGTAAATGTCGCGCGGTCACGGGCGATCGGGTCCCAGGCCTGGTAGAAGCGGTTGTCGCGCTCGTAGTAACCGTGGGCGTAGGACGGATGCGCGCCACCTGGCACCAGGCACACGGCAGAAAGCGCCCAGGTCGGCAGCACGCAGGCGTTCATCGGCGCCTGCAGGTCGTCGACGATTTCTTCGACGGTGACGATGCAACGCTTGGCGGCGAGGGCTGCTTCTTTCTGTACGCCGAGGATACCCCACAGCAGGACGTTGCCCTTGCGGTCGGCCTTCTGCGCGTGAATCACGGTCACGTCAGGGCGCACCGAAGGCACCGCTGCCAGGACTTCGCCGGTGAACGGGCAGGTAACGCTCTGGATCAGCGGGTTGACCTTGGGCAGGTCGGAACCGGCATAAGCACGCAGTACCGCAAAGGGCAGGCCCGAAGCGCCGGCGACGTAGGCGTTGGCCAGGTCGGCGTGGCTGTGCTCTTCGATCTCGATCGCGTGCGGCCATTGTTTTTCCACGGCGTCACGCAGGCGGTGCAGCGAACCGACACCTGGGTTACCGCCCCAGGAGAAGATCAGCTTGCTGGCGCAACCGGCGCCGATCAACTGATCGTAGATCAGGTCCGGGGTCATCCGCACCAGGGTCAGGTCACGTTTGCCCTGGCGAATGATCTCGTGGCCCGCGGCGGTCGGGATCAGGTGGGTGAAGCCTTCGAGAGCGACGGTGTCGCCGTCCTGGATGAACTGCTTCACGGCCTCGTGAAGCGAGAGGATTGCTGCCATTGGAGACTCCTGGTCAGGATGCTGCGTTGAGCTCAGATTAAGCAAGCTGGACACGTCGCACAATCCGATAATCGATTACTCGTTCGATTATCGAACATTTTGTTGTTGTGCTATCCATTGCTGTTCAATGCCGCAAAGCCGCTGTACGAGCGGCCTGCGGTCGTTGCCCAAGCTGCATCAGGTTGCGTCGGCGTGGCTTACCAAGCCTTTGATGATCACAGCGACCGTGGCCAGCGCCGCAGGCACCAGCAGCGCAGTCAGCACCTGCTCGAAGTTCCAGCCCAAGCCGAGCAAGGTCGCCCCGCTCCATGCCCCGAGAATCGCCCCGAAGCGGCCGATGCCGAGCATCCACGATACCCCGGTAGCCCGCGCCTGGGTCGGATAGAAGCGCGCGGCGAGGGACGGCATGGCCGATTGCGCGCCGTTGACACACATACCCGCGACCAGCACCAGGGTTGCCAGAATGGTGATGTTGCCCAGGCTCTGGCCAACCGCGTAGGCAAACACCCCGGCCAGCAGGTAGAACACGCCGATGACCTTGTGCGGGTTGTAACGGTCCATCGCCCAACCGACACCGACCGCACTGAGCACACCGCCAAACTGGAACAGCGCGCCGATGAACGCCGCCTGCTCCAAGCTCGCGCCACTGTCGCGCATCAGCGTCGGCAGCCAGCTGGTCAGCAGATAGACGATGACCAGACCCATGAAGTAGGTCATCCATAACAGCATGGTGCCCACCCCATAGGTGCCGGAGAAGATCACCGCAAACACGCTGCGCGCGGCGACCACTTTCTGTTCCGGCACACTGAAGCTGGCAGCCTTGGCCACGATTGCCGGCGCAATCGGCGCCAGGGTCTTGCGGATCTTCTCGATACTGCGGTTGCGCACAACCAGAAAACGCGCCGACTCCGGCAGCCAGAACAGCAACACCACTGCCAGAATCAGCGGCAGCACGCCGCCAACAACCAGCAGGCTGTGCCAGCCATAGGCCGGGATCAGTTTCGCCGACATGAAGCCGCCCCCGGCCATGCCCAGGTTGAAACCGCAGAACATGCTGGTCACCAGCAGCGACTTGAGCCGTTCCGGGGTGTATTCAGACAGCAGCGTGGTCGCGTTGGGCATGCCAGCGCCGAGGCCAATGCCGGTCAGAAAGCGCAGGATCAGCAACTGGTCGACATTGGTCGCGTAGGCCGAAGCCAGGCTGAAGCCGCCGAACACCAACACGGCAGCGACCAGCACACCCTTGCGGCCGAAGCGGTCAGCCAACGGGCCTGAGCCCAGCGCGCCGAATACCATGCCGATCAGCGCGGCGCTCATGACCGGCCCGAGGCTGGCCCGGTCGATACCCCACTCTTGTGACAGCGCCGGAGCGATAAAGCCCATGGCGGCAGTATCAAGGCCATCGAGGAAGACAATCAGGAAGCACAGGATCACTACCCGCCATTGATAGCGCGACAGCGGCTGCTGATTGATAAAGGACTGAACGTCGAGGCAGCTGCCGACGTTGGTTTGCGGTTTGTTCATTGTTGTTATCCAGAAAATCGGCGCAAGCAAAACCCTGGCGCACTGTTGCCGCGGGTTGCGAAGAGACGGTTACGGCCTGGCGTCAGCCTGGATACAACGACACTGGATGCGAGTACGCCCGCAGCTCAGAAAAGACAGTGATCATGGTGTTGCCTCGCATGTTGTTCTTGTTCGGTCGGCACAGCCGACCGTTGCGAGAAACATTAATCAGCACGCGATGGCTGCGCAATTCGTTGGCCGCAAGTATGGGCGTTTATCGAACAGTAGATTGCGCAGCTCTCGCGGTTCAGCCAAACAGTTGGGTGCACAGATCCCGACTCGAGGCGAGCAGGATCGGCAAGAACCGCTGCTCAAGCTCGCTGCGGGTGACCCGGCCGACATGCGTACTGACGTTGAGCGCCGCGAGTACCTGCCCCGAGGCATCGTAGATAGGCACGGCAATCGAACGCAGGCCCTGCTCCAGCTCCTGATCAACCACACACCAGCCCTGCGCGCGAACCTGCTGGATGCAGGCAAGCAGCGACTCCTTGTCATGCAACGTGCGGCTGGTACGGGCCTTGAGATCGGCGCGATCGAAGTATTCGTGCAGGCTGGCGTCGTCCAGCGCGGCCAGCAGAATCCGCCCCATCGAGGTGCAATAGGCGGGCAGCCGGCCACCCACCGAGAGGTCGACCGAGATCAACCGCTCGACCGTGGCCGAGCGGGCGATATAGAGGATGTCATCGCCTTCGAGGGTGGCCATGTTGGCGGCTTCGTGCAGTTGGTCGCTGATGCGGTCCAGATAAGGCTGGGCCGACATCGCCAGCGGCGTCGAAGACAAATAGGCATGGCCAAGCGTGAGCACCTTGGGCAGCAAGGAATAGGTCCGCCCATTGGTGGTGGCGTAACCCAGCTTCATCAGCGTGTGCAGGCAGCGCCGCACCGCTGCACGGGGGATCTCGGTACGGTGGCTGATCTGCGCGATGGTCAGGTGCCGCTTGCGCTCCTGGAACGCCTGAATCACCGCCAGGCCGCGCGCCAGTGAGGTCATGAAGTCCGGATCACCGGTGAAGGCCTGAATGCGTTTGGCCGGTGAGGCAACGATGGGCGGCGCCATCGCTGCAGAGCCAGTGCGCTCGGGCATCGGGGAAACGGTGGGCAAGCTTTCGTCGCTCATGGCTGACCTCGAAAAATAATGGGCGCTTCGTGCGATTATCGAACGAACGGCCGATAATCGCAATTGACCGCTGACACTTTTGCTTATACCTTTCCCCTGCCACATGTGGCTTCTTTGGAGAGACTGGTCAGGTACCCACCGTAGAAGTCCCCAGGCACGGCCTCGCTGACGCGGGGCCGTTTATTATTCCTTCTGTGCTGCAATACGAACTTAATCGTTTATCTCCACTCCAAGTTCTTGCAGTACAAATGATGAGATCACCTGCTACTTGCTCATCGTCAAAGTCTTGCTTCACTATCAGTGAAGACCGATGATCAAACTTCAGCCGGTTGCTACAATTGAATCATTTGAATCACTGCTCGAGCATGCCAGATCGGCGATAGCCGGCTCCCCGCCTCCCTATATAGCCTTGATCCTAACATCGCATGCTCTGATGCCCTTGCTTGCTTGAACCCTGTCGCTGCGACAGCACACTCGCTCTGGTTGCGTGGCCGCATGCCCGATACTGCATGTCGAAGCCGGAGTCTTTACTCTAACTAGTCAGGTATTTACTGTGACGAAAGATGAACTGCGCGCCGAGCTCGAGCGCCAGGCCGAACGCTTCAAGGATGTGTACGGTGGTGAAGTCACCACCTACGCCGCTCAATCCGAACCCGAGCGCAAACCATGGCGCAAACGCGCGACTGTCCAGGACCAGGTATTCGCCCAGGAACTGGAAAAGATGGAAAAGGACCTGCGCGGCGACGAGGCCTGAGCATTCAGGCAAGGCATTGACTGTGTCGAGTAGCGCCAAGGCAGCGTCCTAACTGCCCATGAAATGGAATTACACAAATTTCATACAGACGTTTGAATGAGTGTGACGGTACGCGCTTTGCGTGAATTCGCCGGCGTTTAGGGCAATTGGCGGAATTTACACCAAAAAATATCGCTCCTTGTGCAGCGCACTGGTAACCGTACCGGGCTTTTTTTGCTGCCATCGGTCTGCCGGGGGTGCATCGGCTGCCATGGTTTTCTGGCATAATCCGGCCCCCCTACGACCGCCAGAAAACCTTCATGATCGATTTATTCAGCGGATTGGATGCCTGGGTAGTAGTGAGCCTGGTGCTCGCGCTCACCTTTGTACTCGCATTCGAGTTCATCAATGGCTTTCATGACACCGCCAACGCGGTAGCTACTGTCATCTATACCAAAGCCATGCCCCCGCACCTCGCCGTGTTCTTCTCCGGCGTGTTCAACTTCCTCGGCGTGCTGCTTGGCGGCGTTGGCGTGGCCTATGCCATCGTCCACCTGTTGCCGGTGGAACTGCTGATCAATGTGAACACCGGTCACGGCCTGGCCATGGTCTTCTCGTTGCTGGCCGCGGCCATCGCCTGGAACCTGGGCACCTGGTACTTCGGTATCCCGGCCTCGAGTTCGCACACCCTGATCGGCTCGATCCTCGGTGTCGGCCTGGCCAACGCGCTGATCAGCGACATCCCGCTGGGTGATGGCGTCAACTGGCAGAAGGCAATCGACATCGGTATGTCGCTGGTGCTCTCGCCACTGGCCGGCTTTGCCGTGGCGGCGCTGGTTCTGCTGGGGCTGAAGTGGTGGCGCCCGCTGTCGAAGATGCACAAGACACCGGAGCAGCGCCGCAAGCTCGACGACAAGAAGCATCCACCGTTCTGGAACCGCCTGGTACTGGTGATCTCGGCCATGGGCGTGAGCTTTGTGCATGGCTCCAACGACGGCCAGAAAGGTATCGGCCTGATCATGCTGGTGCTGATCGGCATCGTCCCGGACAAGTTCGTACTCGACCTGAACAGCACCACCTACCAGATCGAACGCACCCGGGATGCAACCCTGCACCTGAGCCAGTTCTACCAGCGCAATGAAGCGATGCTGGGCGAGTTCCTGGCGCTGGGCAAAGCCCAGGCGGGCGATCTGCCGGAGAAGTTCAGCTGCAACCCGCAGCAAACCGAACCGACCATTGCCGCGCTGCAGTCGTCGCTGCAAGGCGTGACCGACTACCGCGCGCTGGGCGCCGAGCAGCGCGTCGAAGTGCGCCGCTACCTGCTGTGCCTGGACGACACCGCGAAAAAGGTCGGCAAGCTGCCGGGCCTTGAGCCGCGTGAGAAGTCCGACCTGGAAAAACTGCGCAAAGACCTCACCGCCACCACTGAATATGCACCGTTCTGGGTGATCGTCGCGGTTGCGCTGGCCTTGGGCCTGGGCACCATGGTCGGCTGGAAACGCGTGGTACTGACTGTCGGCGAGAAGATCGGCAAGCAGGGCATGACCTATGCCCAAGGCATGTCGGCGCAGATCACCGCGGCCTGTGCGATCGGCATGGCCAACGTGTTCAGCCTGCCGGTATCGACCACCCATGTATTGTCTTCGGGCGTAGCCGGGACCATGGTCGCCAACAAGAGCGGCCTGCAAGGCGGCACCGTCAAGACCATCCTGCTTGCGTGGGTACTGACCCTGCCGGCAACGGTCGGTCTGGCTGCCGGGCTGTTCTGGCTGGCCACCAAGGCGATCAGCTGAAGCACATTGTGATGATCTGAAAAGGCGCCTGCGGGCGCCTTTTTCGTTGTTGCCGACCGCAAGCGAGGATCAACGCCGCTTGTTGCCCAGCAACGAGCCCATCAGCCCACGCATCAGCTGCCGGCCTAGTTGGTTGGCCGCCTGACGCACTGCCGACTTGATCGCCTGCCCCGCCGCACCTTGCAAAAACTCCCCTGCCTTATCGGCGAAGCTGTCCTGCTCAGGCCTGGCCTGCGGCACCGGCTCGGCCGGTTCACCTTTACGCTGGGTGAGCATTTCATAGGCAGACTCACGGTCAATCGGCTGGTCGTAACGGCCCCGCAGGCTGGAGGCTGCGAGCAATGCATCGCGCTCGGCACTGCTCAACGGCCCGATCCGCGACTGTGGTGGGGCGACCAGCACGCGCTGGACCATCGCCGGCGTGCCCTTGTCTTCCAAGGTGCCGACCAGCGCCTCGCCTATGCCCAACTCGGTGAGCACGCCAAGGGTGGAAAAAGCGGGATTCGCTCGAAAGCCATCGGCAACCGCCTTCAACGACTTCTGCTCCTTGGCGGTGAATGCTCGCAGGCCATGCTGAATACGCAAGCCGAGCTGAGCCAGCACTGCATCAGGCAGGTCCGCGGGCGACTGGGTGACAAAGTACACCCCAACGCCCTTCGAGCGAATCAGCCTCACCACCTGCTCCAAGCGATCCTGCAGCGCCTTGGGTGTGCCATTGAACAGCAAGTGCGCCTCATCGAAGAACAGCGCCAGCAGTGGTTTTTCCGCATCCCCGCGCTCGGGCAACTGCTCGAACAGCTCAGCCAGCAGCCACAGCAGGAAGGTCGCGTAGACCTTGGGCGCTTCATGCACCAAGCGGCTGGCGTCAAGTAGATGAATGCGCCCACGGCCATCAGCCGTCGGCTGCAGCAGGTCTTCAAGCTGCAAGGCCGGCTCGCCGAACAATGCCTCGGCGCCCTGCTGCTCAAGGGTCGCCAGGCGCCGTAACAACGCCTGGGTGGAGCTGCTGGTCATCAGCGCACTGTCGTCACCAAGCACCTGCGGATTGTCCTTGAGGTGATTGAGCAGGGCTTTGAGGTCTTTCAGATCGAGCAATAGCAAACCATCCCGATCTGCCACCTTGAACGCTGCGTACAAGGCAGCCTGTTGGCTGTCGCTCAGCTCCAGCAGGTTGCCCAGCAGCAGGGGACCCATTTCACTGAGCGTGGTACGCAACGGATGGCCAGACTTGCCGGCAATATCCCACAGGGTCACCGGATACGCCTTCGGGCTGTGCCCCAGCCATGGCATCCCGGCAATGCGTTCGGCAACCTTGCCCTGCGGCGTCGCGGTGGCACCGAGGCCGCACAGGTCACCCTTCACGTCGGCAGCGAATACGGCCACGCCCGCGTCACTGAAGACTTCTGCCAGGCGCTGCAGGGTTACGGTCTTGCCTGTGCCGGTGGCACCGGCCACCAGACCGTGGCGGTTGGCCAGGCGCATGGCCTGGCTGACAGGCTGGCCGTCAGCTCCCGCCCCTACAACGATTTGCGAAGAATCTGACATGTTGTTTCATCCTCTCCTCAAGCTTTGCCGAATAACGGCCGATATGTCTTGGTGATAATTGCCTTAAAGACAGGAACATCCCAAAAGTGACTTGCGGGACTAGTTGCACTGTTTTCAGCGCTTTGTGCGAACGACCCGATATCACCTTAGCGGAACCGATCACGCCATGAACAAAAGCCTTCGTTTCAGCCACAAGATCCTTATTGCCGCATCGCTTATCGTGATACTCGCGTTCAGCTTGTTCACCCTTTACAACGATTACCTGCAGCGTAATGCGATTCGCCAGGATCTGGAAAACTATCTGACAGAGATGGGCGCATCGACCTCGACCAACGTGCGCAATCTATTCGATGGCCGGATCAAGCTGGTAGAAAACCTGGCGCAGAACATCGCCCAGGCGCCCGCCGACGCAGAGACCTTGCTCGGCCAGAATGCCCTGATCTCAAGCTTCCTCACAGTCTATGTGGGCAAGGTCGATGGCGGTTTCAGCGTGCGCCCCGACTCGCCGATGCCGGCTGGGTACGATCCGCGTGTGCGGCCCTGGTACAAGGATGGCATGGCTGCTAACGGCGCGATCCTGACCGAGCCGTACATCGACATGGCCACCCAGAAGATGGTCATCGGCATCATCAGCAAGGTTTCGACCAGCGTCGGCGTGGTTGGCGGCGACCTGGCGCTCGACGGCCTGGTCGAGATCATCAACTCGCTGAACTTCGGCGGCATGGGTTACGCCTTCCTGGTCAACGACCAAGGCAAGATTCTGGTTCATCCGGACAAAGACCTGGTCATGAAGCCGCTGTCGGATCTGTTCCCGCAGAACACACCACGGCTTTCCGCTGAACTGACCGAAGTCAGCGCTGACGGCAAGGACCGCCTGGTCACCTTCACCCCAATCAAAGGCCTGCCTGCGGCCAACTGGTACATCGGCTTGTCGGTCGACAAAGACAAAGCCTTCGCCATGCTCAGCACCTTCCGCACCTCGGCGGTGATCGCCACGGTCGTCGCGGTTGTGATCATCATTGCCCTGCTCGGCCTGCTGATTCGGGTGCTGCTGCAGCCACTGCACACCATGACCCGCGCCATGGAAGGCATTGCCCAGGGCGAAGGTGACCTGACCAAGCGCCTGACCATTCACAGCCAGGATGAATTCGGCGTACTCGGGAGCGCCTTTAACCGCTTTGTCGAACGTATTCACAGCTCGATCCGCGAGGTGTCCTCGGCGACGGAACAGGTCAACGAAGTGGCATTGCGAGTGATCAGCGCCTCCAACTCGTCGATGACCAACTCCGACGAGCAGTCCAACCGCACCAACAGCGTTGCCGCCGCCATCAACGAGCTAGGCGCTGCCGCCCAGGAAATCGCCGGCAATGCTGCCCAGGCCTCGCAGCACGCGACCTCGGCGCGGCATCTTGCCGAAGAAGGTCAGCAGGTGGTCGACCGCAACATTGCCGCGATGAACCGCCTGTCGGAGTTGATCGTTGGCTCCAGCGCGCAGATCGAAACGCTGAACAGCAAGACCGTCAACATCGGCCAGATCCTCGAAGTGATCACCAGCATTTCGCAGCAGACCAACCTGCTCGCGCTCAACGCCGCCATCGAGGCTGCCCGCGCGGGCGAAGCAGGCCGCGGCTTTGCCGTCGTCGCCGATGAGGTGCGCAACCTCGCCCACCGCACCCAGGAGTCGGCGCAGCAAGTTCAGGGCATGATCGAAGAGCTGCAGGTCGGCGCCCGAGAGTCGGTCGAGACCATGGGCCAGAGCCAGCGTCACAGCCAGGACAGTGTGCAGATTGCCAACCAGGCCGGGGAGCGCCTGGAAAGCGTGACTGTGCGTATCGGCGAGATCGACGGCATGAACCAGTCGGTGGCCACGGCAACCGAGGAGCAGACGGCGGTGGTCGATTCGATCAACATGGACATCAGCGAAATCAACATGCTTAACCAGGAAGGTGTGGAAAACCTGCAGGCTACTCTGCGCGCCTGCTCGGATCTGGAGCAGCAAGCCAGCCGCTTGAAACAGCTGGTGGGCAGCTTCCGCATCTGACCTCCGGGTGCAACCCTCCCCGCCGCCATTTCGATACTGGCGCCGGGGGCCTTGGCCACGGGCTTGCCGGCAATAATGCCGATGCGCGCCCGGGCCAACCTCGATCGAACAAACTATTCTTCCTGAAGGTCAACCTCTAGGCATGTCATCGCCGCTTTGTTACCGCGCATGACAGACCTGAAGTCGATCCCCGGAGGGATGCTGATCGTGCACATTGCCGACATCACCATGTTCTACGCACCCGCCAGTGGTGGCGTGCGTACCTATCTTGATGCCAAACACCGCCGTCTCGACGCCATGACTGGCGTTCACCACAGCCTGCTGATCCCTGGCGCCAGCGCCAGCCACGCCGATGGCGTCTACCGGGTGCCGTCCCCGCCACTGCCGTTCGGCAAGGGCTATCGCTTCCCGGTCCGCCTGGCGCCGTGGTGCAAGGTGTTGCGCGAGCTGCAGCCTGATCTGATCGAAGTCGGCGACCCGTATCTGACTGCCTGGGCAGCGCTGGAAGCGCGGCGCAAGCTGGATGTGCCGGTAATCGGCTTCTATCACTCCGACCTGCCGCTGCTGGTGGGCAATCGCATGGGCAACTGGTTCACGCCCAACGTCGAGGCCTACGTCAGCAAGCTCTATGGCAACTTCGACCGGGTCCTGGCGCCAAGCCAGGTGATGGCCGACAAACTGCGTCGGCTGGGCGTGCGCGACGTGCATGTGCAGCGGCTGGGCGTAGACTTGAGCACGTTCAACCCTGAGCAGCGCGACAACCGCCTGCGGGCGGAACTGGGGATCCCCGACACCACCCGCCTGCTGGTGTTTGCCGGGCGCGGCTCGCGCGAGAAGAACCTGCCGGTATTGCTCGACTGCATGCGTCACCTCGGCCCTCACTATCACCTGCTGCTGGTGGGTTCGGCCATGCCCAGCAACGTGCCTGCCAACGTCAGCGTGATCAATCACTTCTGCCCCTTGCCGGAAGTCGCGCGGCTGATGGCCAGTGCCGACCTGCTGGTGCATGCCGGTGATCAGGAAACCTTTGGCCTGGTCATTCTCGAAGCCATGGCCTGTGCCACCCCGGTTGTCGCAGTGCGCGCCGGCGCGTTCAGCGAAATAGTCACCGAGCAATGTGGCCGCCTGTGCCCGCCAAACGACGGCCAGGCCATGGCTGCCATAGTACGCGAGGTATTCGAGGACGGCGTGCGCCGGCTTGGCCAGCAGGCACGCCGGCATGTCGAGCAGCACTACTCTTGGGACAACGTGGTCAACGGCCTGCTGCAGCACTACCAAGCCGTGCTCGGCCATCAGCCACTGGTGCGTGCACATGCTTGAAGAGACTACCGGGCAGCGCAGCGTGATGCTGGTGCTGCACGACGTGGCGCCGGAGACCTGGCCCGACTACCAGCCGTTTGTCGAGGCGGTCGACCAGCTGGGCAACGTGCCGATTACCTGGCTGGTGGTGCCCGACTTTCATCAGCGCAATGCTCTCGAGCGATCGCCGACCTTCTGCCGTCTGCTAGATTGGCGCCTGCAGCAGGGAGACGAGCTGGCGCTACATGGCTATTACCACGCCGACCTCGGGCCGACGCCACGCACGCCGCGGGACTTCTTCATGCGCCGGATCTATACGCATGAAGGTGAATTTTATGCGCTGGAACAAGCTCAGGCGTTGCAGCGCCTGCAAGCGGGCCTGCAGCTGTTCAATAGCCAGGGCTGGCCGGTGGCGGGCTTCGTCGCCCCGGCCTGGCTGATGAGCGAGGGCACCCGCCAGGCCCTGCGCCAGTTGCCATTGCGCTACACCAGCACGCCTCAGCACCTCTATCGGCTACCAGAATTCACCGCGATAGACGCGCCTGGCTTGGTCTGGAGCGCCCGTAGTGCCTGGCGTCGGGGCTTGTCGCGGGCACTGTGCAATTCGCAGCTGCAACGCTGGCAAAGTGCGCCAACCTTGCGCCTGGGCCTGCACCCAGTCGACATGCGCCATCGCAGCTCTCGCGATTACTGGCTGCAAACGTTGAAAACGCTCATCGAACAAGGCCGCGAGCCTCTGACCAAGTCAGCCTGGCTGGACCGCCAGGTCGCGGCATGAAGCGCTATGCCTGGCTTGGGCTGGCCCTGGTGCTGGCCCTGCTGGTGCCGGCATTGCTCGGCGGCGCCGAGCTACTGCCCAGACTGCAGAGCTTCTCCCCGAGCCTGATGGCGACCCTGCTGGGGATGATCCTGCTGTGCTGGATCATCAATGCGGCACGTCTGCGCCTGCTGCTGGGTGAGCAAGGTGCGCAATTGGGGCGTTGGCGCAGTCTAGGGGTGATCATGGCCACCGAGTTTGCCATCTGCACCACCCCAGGCGGTAGCGGTGGGCCATTGGCGCTGATGGCGCTGTTGGCGCGCGAGCGCATCGGTGCGGCCCGCAGCGGCGCGGTATTCGCTATCGATCAATTGAACGACCTGCTGTTTTTCTTCTGCGCCATGCTCGCCGTTGCCGGCTACGCGCTCAGCCACAGCCTGGGCCGCAGCCAACAAGGCATGCTCATGGGCAGCGCAATGATGCTGTGTGCTGCCTTGGTGCTGATCGTACTGTTGCTGCGCTATCGGCGGCAGATCATGCGGCTCAATGGCCGCCTGCTGCGCAGGGTCGGCATGGGCGAAAAACGTCGGCGCCGCTGGGCGCGCAAGCTGCTGAGCTTCATCAAGGCTTTGGCGCAGACCTGGCGGCTGCCAAAACGTACGTTAGCGCTGGTATTCAGCCTGACGTGCCTGCACTGGAGCCTGCGCTTCAGCGTGCTGTATCTGGTGATTCGCGGGCTTGGCGTGGAGCTGGCGTGGATACCCAGCTTTCTGGTGCAGATGCTGGCGCTGAGTGCTGGTCAGTTCAGCCTGTTGCCGGGCGGGGCCGGCGCTGCCGAACTGACATCGGCGAGCTTGTTGACACCACTGGTAGGCAGCTCGACGGCGGCAGCGGCGATCTTGCTCTGGCGCGCTGTTACTTATTACTTTTACCTACTGGCCGGGGGGCCGGTGTTTGTCTGCCTGCTGGGGCGACCGCTACTCCAGCGCTGGCGCCGTCAGCAAATGGATTGAGCAGCTGCCGCCAGAGTTCGGCGGCACCGACAAACTCGGTGCCATGCTCGTCGCTCATGGCGTCAGGATCGAAGCGAGCCAGGCAGCCCTCACCCAGCGTCGGCAGCGCACTGGCCGCGGCCTTGTCGAGTGGATCCGCCATTGGCCTGCCCTCCTCTCAGTCGAACACCACGGTCTTGTTGCCGTGCACCAGCACGCGGTCTTCGAGGTGATGACGCAGGCCACGGGCAAGCACCATCTTCTCCACATCGCGACCGAAACGCACCATGTCTTCGATGCTGTCGGCATGGCTGACGCGGACCACGTCCTGTTCGATGATCGGGCCGGCATCCAGCTCTTCGGTGACGTAGTGACAGGTCGCACCGATCAGCTTGACGCCACGCAGGGCGGCCTGGTGGTAAGGCTTGGCACCGACGAACGAAGGCAGGAAGCTGTGATGAATGTTGATCACTTTTTCGGCATAGGCCTGGCACAGCTGTGGCGGCAGGATCTGCATGTAGCGCGCCAGCACCACGACATCGGCACCATGGCTTTCGACCAGACGCGAGACTTCGGCAAACGCCGGCTGCTTGTCTTTCGGGTCGACCGGCACATGGTAGAACGGGATGCCATGCCATTCGACCATGCTGCGCAGGTCATCATGGTTGGAAATCACGCAAGGGATATCACAGTCCAGCTCATCGGTATGCCAGCGATGCAGCAGATCCGCCAGGCAGTGCGATTCGCGGCTGGCCATCAGCACCACGCGCTTCTTTTGCGCCGAGTCGGTAACCCGCCAGATCATCGAGAATTCTTCGGCAATCGGCGTGAATGCTTCACGGAAGGCCTCGATCCCAAACGGCAATGACTCGGCGCGGATCTCATGGCGCATGAAGAACCAACCGCTCTGCTCGTCCGAGTGGTGGCTGGCTTCGTTAATCCAGCCGTTGTACAGAGCCAGGAAATTACTGACTTTCGCCACGATGCCGACACGGTCGGGGCAGGCAATCACCAGTCGATAGGTGCGCATGAATGAGACTCCAGGAACTTCGCAAAGGCGCATATTCTAGCGAGCTGGCAGAAAAAACACAGTAATCATCAGCAGCTGCCGTACGGGCCGCGCCGCGCAGCAATTGTTCAGCCATCGCTGCGGCGCCGAGCATGACAGCGGCGGACGCCGCCAGTGATATGTAAATTTTTCTTAACCTGAATACATTGTTAACACTCGCCTATTTAAGCGAGCGTGCCTTGATTATTGTTTACTTGAGACTAGCGGCTGTCTATTATTAGCCCACTGACTCCCTGTACATGCACTATTAAGGAACACTTCATGTCTCTGATCAACGAATACCGCGCCACAGAAGAAGCCATCAAAGAACTTCAAGCTCGTCTGGCCAACCTGTCGCAAGACGACAAGCTGAAGAAAGAGCTGGAATTCGAAGGCAAGCTGCGCACCCTGATGGGCGAATATTCCAAATCGCTGCGTGATGTGATTGCCCTGCTCGACCCGGAATCGAAACTGAGCAAGGCCCCACGTGGCGGCGTCAAGACCACCACTACCAAGCGTGCGCGCAAGGTCAAGCAATACAAGAACCCGCACAATGGTGAAGTTATCGAAACCAAAGGCGGCAACCACAAGACCCTGAAAGAATGGAAAGCCAAATGGGGTGGCGATGTGGTTGAAGGCTGGGCAACCCTGCTGGACTGATAAGTCCGCTTTGCTGCCTTGAATAAAACGCCGGCTATTGCCGGCGTTTTTTATTGTCTGGACACATTACAGTACAAACGACTGCTGCAGTTTCTCGGCATGCTGCTGCCAGGCAAGCAGTACCTGCCGCCCGCCTTCGTCAGCTGTTGCCCATGCGCTTTGCAGGGCCTTTTCGAAACCCTCCAGGGTAATCGGCGCGCCCGCCGCAGGGTCGCCAAGACGTTGCTGGCAGAACTGCAGCCAGCGCTGTCGCTCTGGCTCATCCAGGGTCTCGGGGAAGTTTCGCGCCCGGTAGCGGAATAACAGTTCAGGCAGCCGTGGATCATCGAACATCCATTGTGATCGGCCAAGTTGCGCCGGGTCGACCACGCGCACCTGTTCGCACAGACGGCGGTCACGGTCGCCAATAAAGCCTGCATATAACTGCTGCTCGGGGTCGTCGCTTGCGCCAAATTCTTCGGCGCTGTAAATCGCGGCGAGTTTGTCTTGCCAGACGTTTTGTTGCTGTGCCAGTTGCTCGCCGCGTGCTTGCAGCAGGGACAGATCAATCCCCAATCGTTGTTGGTCAACCGGGCGCAATACCGACAGCGGTGCCAGTACCGGGCAGCGGTTGACTTGCACCAACTTGAGCGGCACCGGTAATTGCATGTCGGACAATTCGTCACGCCGAGTGTACAAACGCTTGCGTAATGTTTCGGCGCTTTCATGCAGTAGCGGAGAGGTTTCCAACTGCAGGTCGCACACAATCAGTGCGTTGCGGTTACGTGGATGCCAGGCCAGCGGCAGTACCACGCCGAGGTAATTTCGCTCAGCGGAGAAACGCCCGGAAATATGTACCAATGGCTGCAATAGCCGAATCTGCTCCATGACTTTATGCTTGCTGCGCAACTGAAATAACCAGTCATACAACTTTGGCTGTTTATCCCGAATCAATCGCGCCAGAGCGATGGTCGCCCGCACGTCGGAAAGCGCTTCGTGAGCATGCCCATGATCGATGCCATTGGCTTTGCTGAGCAATTCCAGACGCAGGCTGGTGCGCCCGTCCTGCTGCGGCCAGACGATGCCTTCAGGGCGCAGGGCATAGGCCGTGCGCACCACATCGATCAGATCCCAGCGGCTGTTGCCGCCCTGCCACTCGCGAGCATAGGGGTCAAAGAAGTTGCGATAGAGGCTGTAACGGGTCACCTCGTCGTCAAAGCGCAGGGTGTTGTAGCCGGCGCCGCAGGTGCCAGGGCGCACCAGTTGCTGATGCACACGGGTCATGAACTCGGCTTCGCACAGGCCATTGCTGGCCAGTTGCTCAGGGGTGATGCCGGTGACCAGGCAGGCCATCGGATGCGGCAAAATATCTGCCGACGGTTGGCAGAACAGATTGACCGGTTCTTCGATCTCATTGAGGTCGAAATCGGTGCGCAGCCCCGCCAGTTGCAACGGCCGGTCGCAACGCGGGTTGATACCAGTGGTTTCGTAGTCGTGCCAGAAGATGCTGGAGCTCACGGGTTCGTCCTGTAGCTAGGTCGACCGTGAGTCTAGCGGCCCGGGCGGGCAGTTCGCACCTCTAATGCAGGCAGAATGTGTCGCCAGGGTCAGGCAGAAGCGTTGGCGGCAGGGCGGAAGCTGAAGAAGTCACGCAATGAATGCACGAATTCATCGTACTCGCGCGGTGCCTGTAGCAGCATGAAGCCTGAGTCGTAATGCATGGGCGTCTGGTCTTCGCGGCACCACAGGCAGCTTGCCGACAGGTTGATAAACTGCCAGGCGCCGCCGGGCAAGGGCACGCGCAGCTGCAGTTCGTAGTCGGGCCCGACCAGCACCGGCAGCGAGCTGATCAGCATCAAACCGTCTTCGGAGGCATTGCCAAGGTAGCCGATCTGCTGATCGGTAAAGCGGTTGTAGACCTTGAGTACACAAGGCAACTGGTGACGCTGGATGTGGCGCTGGATAAACATGATGACAGGTAGTGTCCCGTTTCCGCGGCCAGGAATACGAGGTACTGGCGGTTGCTGTTACAGCTAAGATACAGCTTAGCCCAGCCGCTGTGGCGAATCTCGTGAAATCAATGACACCTTGGTGTTAGCGCCAAGGCGTGGTGTGCACCGGACTGGCCACGGCAGGCTGGCGATAGTGGCCGAGCTTTTCCAGCGTCAGCAGACGCGCACGGGCGCGGTAGGCGTACTCGTTTTGCGGGTAGCGCTGAACCAGGTACTCGTAGGTCTGCGCAGCATCGACGTAGAGCTTCTGCCGCTCCAGGCATTGGCCACGCAGCAGGGCCACTTCAGGATGGATGAACGGCCGCGCGCGGCTGGTCCGATCGACCTGGGACAGCTCGAGCATCACCCGCTGGCAATCGCCGCGATCATAGGCGCGGTAGGCGTTGTTCAGGTGATGGTCCATCGACCAACGGGTGCAGCCAACGACGCTGGCGGCAATCGCCAGAACGATCAGGGTTCGCATGGGGATTCTCCTTTGATAGGCAGTGTATCGGCCCGACGCGGCAAATCTTCACACGCTTTTGCAAGCAAAGCGCGACCGTACAAATGCCACCCCCCGCAAGACGCAAGGTAGTGCAACGGAACAATGACTACAGCGCAATTGAGGAGTAGCCTCTCGCTGCGCTTCACTACAGGAGTCTATGCATGACCATCCGCCGTACCAAAATCGTTGCCACCCTTGGCCCTGCCAGCAACTCGCCAGAAGTGATCGAACAACTGATCCTTGCCGGCCTCGACGTTGCCCGCCTGAACTTCTCCCACGGCACGCCGGACGAGCACAAGGCTCGCGCCCGCCTGATCCGTGAGATCGCCGCCAAGAACGGCCGTCACGTCGCACTGCTGGGCGACCTGCAGGGTCCGAAGATCCGCATCGCCAAGTTCAGCAACAAGCGCATTGAATTGAAGATCGGTGACAAGTTCACCTTCTCCACCGTGCACCCGCTGACCGAAGGCAACCAGGATATCGTCGGCATCGACTACCCCGACCTGGTCAAGGATTGCGGCGTGAACGACGAGCTGCTGCTCGACGATGGCCGTGTGGTCATGCGCGTCGAGACCGCTACCGCCGACTCCCTGCACTGTGTGGTGCTGGTTGGCGGCCCGCTGTCTGACCACAAAGGTATCAACCGCAAAGGTGGCGGCCTGACCGCACCGGCCCTGACCGAGAAAGACAAGGCCGACATCAAGCTGGCTGCCGAGATGGACCTGGACTACCTGGCCGTGTCCTTCCCGCGTGATGCCAAGGACATGGAATACGCACGCAAACTGCGTGACGAGTCCGGCGGCAGCGCCTGGCTGGTGGCCAAGATCGAACGCGCCGAAGCGGTTGCCGACGACGAAACCCTCGACGCCCTGATCGCTGCCTCCGACGCCGTAATGGTTGCCCGTGGCGACCTCGGCGTGGAAATCGGCGATGCCGAGCTGATCGGTATCCAGAAGAAGATCATCCAGCACGCCCGCCGCAACAACAAAGCGGTGATCGTCGCGACCCAGATGATGGAGTCGATGATCCAGAACCCGATGCCGACCCGCGCCGAAGTTTCCGACGTGGCCAACGCCGTGCTGGATAACACCGATGCGGTGATGCTGTCGGCTGAAAGTGCTGCCGGTGCTTATCCGATCGAAGCCGTACAGGCCATGGCGCGGATTTGTCAGGGCGCTGAAAAGCACCCGACCAACCAGCGCTCCAGCCACCGTCTGCACACCACCTTCGAGCGTTGCGACGAGAGCATCGCCCTGGCGGCGATGTACACCGCCAACCACTTCCCCGGCGTCAAGGCGATCATCGCCCTCACCGAAAGTGGCTACACCCCGCTGATCATGTCGCGCCTGCGCTCGCATGTGCCGATCTACGCGCTGTCTCCGCACCGCGCGACCCAGGCACGTGCCTCGATGTTCCGTGGCGTCTACCCGATCGCGTTCGACCCGGCCTCGCTGCCGGCCGACAAGGTCAGCCAGGCGGCCGTCGACGAGCTGCTGCAGCGCGGTTTGGTTGAGCAAGGCGACTGGGTGATCCTGACCAAAGGCGACAGCTACCACACCATCGGTGGCACCAATGGCATGAAGATCCTGCACGTCGGTGATCCGCTGGTTGGTTGATGCCTAAGTTGTAGCAACTTCAGGTCATCAGGAAAGACCGCTCCCCGGAGCGGTCTTTTTTTGCCTGCGTCAGGCCATGGCGCTGCCAGAACGTCAGGGGGGGGTCAGAGACCGAGTGCAACGTGCCGGGTAAGGAGCTTGCGCCTGGCACCGTTTAATTCATTTATCAGGCAGCTTTTGCTGGGTCGGCCGTTGCTTGGTGGGTCCTCGATGTAGCAGCGCTGGTTGGCCAGGTTGATTTCACTGATACCCGGCGTTACCGGATCGCTACCATGCAGCTGTATACACCTCAGTGACTCAGGCGTGTTCGACGAACACATCGGCCAGGACCTGGTTACGCGGTACGCCGGCGATGAACAAGCGTTTGGCAAAACGCTCGACGCTGCTCGGCGAGCCGCAGAGCAATGCCATGGTCTGCCGCGATGTCGGCCGCAATTGAGCCAACGCACTGTCCAGATGCTCGGCGAGCACCTGTTCAACTGCAAGCCCGGGCAAACCCTGCAGGGCGTCGGCAAGATAATGGCCGGCGTCACTGGCAGCTACATGCAATACTTTGATTTCACCCGTGTGCCCCTGACGCAGGGCCTCACGGGCAACGGCCCAGAGCGGCGCAAGGCCGGTGCCGGAGGCCAACAACCAGAGCGGCCGGGCCTGCCAGTCCGGGTCGTAATGCAGGGCACCATCACGCAGCTCGCCCAGGCGCAGACTGTCTCCCACCTGTAACCGCCGTAGCTGATCGCAAAAAGCTCCAGGGCGCCGGCAGTCGATGTGAAACTCCAGAAAATCGTCTTCACCCGGCAGGCTCGCCAGCGAATAAGGCCGTGCGACCCCGCCGAGCCACAACAACAGATGCTGACCGGCGCGATAGCGCAACGCCCGCTCCGGCAACAAACGCAGGCGCAACACCTCGCCCAGCCAGTCCATCGCGCAGACGCTGGCAGGCAGACCGTCCAGACGCGGGTCGAACAATGCCACCTGCAGGTCACCAAGCACGCTGCACTGACAGGCCAGGCGCCAACCTTGCTCACGCTTGGCCACGGGCAGCGCATCGGGCAAAGCGTCCGCTACAGCGCCATCCACACAGCGCACCATGCACGCATGGCAGCTGCCGGCGCGGCAACTGTAGGGCACATTGAAGCCTGCGCCATTGAGGGCATCGAGCAAATTGCTGGCGGCAGGCACGCTGATTCGCTGCGCGCCTACGTAGACATCGGGCATGGTTCAGAGGCCTCCGGGGTTATACGGGTATTGTACAGAACACACGCAACATCACTGCCAACCCGCTTCAGACCTTGGTCCCGCGCATGCGGTGGTGTGTCGCACCGGTATGCGCGCTATACTGCCGCGCCTTTTTTGCGTCGGCCTGACCTGCCGCCGCGTTGCCAGGCGTTTCGCCACGCTGGTGGTCGAAAAGCCTTTTACCGATGTTCCCGTCTTCAAGAGGAGCGCGCTGCATGACCGTGATCAAGCAAGACGACCTGATTCAGAGCGTCGCCGATGCCCTGCAATTCATTTCGTACTACCACCCCGTTGACTTCATCCAGGCGATGCACGAAGCCTACCTGCGTGAAGAATCGCCGGCTGCCCGTGACTCGATCGCGCAGATCCTGATCAACTCGCGCATGTGTGCCACTGGCCACCGCCCGATCTGCCAGGACACCGGTATTGTCACCGTGTTCGTGCGCGTGGGTATGGACGTGCGCTGGGATGGCGCCACCATGAGCGTCGACGACATGATCAACGAGGGCGTGCGCCGCGCCTACAACCTGCCGGAGAACGTCCTGCGGGCTTCGATCCTGGCCGACCCGGCCGGGGCGCGCAAGAACACCAAGGACAACACCCCAGCCGTCATCCACTACTCGGTAGTGCCAGGCGACAAGCTGGAGGTCGACGTCGCAGCCAAGGGCGGCGGCTCCGAGAACAAGTCGAAGATGGCCATGCTCAACCCGTCCGATTCGATTGTCGACTGGGTACTCAAGACCGTGCCGACCATGGGCGCTGGCTGGTGCCCGCCTGGCATGCTCGGCATCGGCATCGGCGGTACTGCCGAAAAAGCTGCGGTCATGGCCAAGGAAGTGTTGATGGAATCCATCGACATCCATGAGCTCAAGGCCCGTGGCCCGCAGAACCGCATCGAAGAGATCCGCCTGGAGCTGTTCGACAAGGTCAACCAGCTGGGCATCGGCGCCCAGGGCCTGGGCGGCCTGACTACCGTGCTCGACGTCAAGATCATGGACTACCCGACCCACGCCGCTTCGCTGCCGGTGTGCATGATCCCCAACTGCGCGGCTACCCGTCACGCCCACTTCGTGCTTGACGGCTCCGGTCCTGCAGAGCTTGAAGCGCCGTCGCTGGACGCCTACCCGGAAATCGTCTGGGAAGCCGGCCCGAGCGCGCGCCGCGTCAACCTCGACGAGATCACCCCGGAAGAAGTCGCCAGCTGGCAGCCAGGCGAAACCATCCTGCTCAACGGCAAGATGCTCACCGGCCGCGACGCCGCGCACAAGCGCATGGTCGAGATGCTCAACCGCGGTGAAGAGCTGCCGGTCGATCTGAAAGGCCGCTTCATCTACTACGTCGGCCCGGTCGATCCGGTCGGTGACGAAGTGGTCGGCCCGGCCGGCCCGACCACCGCCACGCGGATGGACAAGTTCACCCGGCAGATTCTCGAGCAGACCGGCCTGTTGGGGATGATCGGCAAATCCGAGCGCGGCCCGACTGCGATCGAAGCAATCAAGGACAACAAGGCGGTGTACCTGATGGCCGTCGGTGGCGCTGCCTACCTGGTCGCTCAGGCGATTCGTAAATCGCAAGTGCTGGCCTTTGCCGAACTGGGCATGGAAGCGATCTACGAGTTCGAGGTCAAAGACATGCCGGTTACCGTTGCGGTCGACAGCAATGGTGAGTCAGTGCATATCACTGGGCCTGCGTTGTGGCAGAGCAAGATTGCCCAGAGCCTGGCGGTTGAAGTGAAGTAACCTTCACTGCGTCAATAAAACGCCCGGCATTTGCCGGGCGTTTTGTTTTTCACATGTCAGGCCTTGGCGCAGCCTGGGTTGCCGAAGGTATTGCTGACGCTCCACAGAGCCTCATAGAAACACTTCACTTCAACAATGCCTTGAGCCAGAACGCCATGATCTTTTCACTCGTCTGCTGCTCATCCAGGTCACGCCAGACGCAGCCTGAACGCAATGACGGATCTCGCAAAAAGCCGCGGTTGCGCCAGAAGCCATGCAACGGTCGGTAGTCGGCGGGCCGCAACGGATGAACGCCAGGCCGCTCCACGCTGCAGAACGCGCAGAAATCGAAATCGGCCAGCTTATGGGCGTAGGACTCGCGCTCGATAAAAAACCGCACACCCAGGCCTTGCCCGCGATAAGCCGGCAACACCAACGATTGAGCGAAGTAGAAGATTTTGGCCGGATCCTGGCCGCGCGTCACAAATGGCTCCTGTAGCGCTTGCGCCGCATCGGCCAGAGGCAGGCCAATGGATGCACCCACTACCTGCCCATGCGCTTGAGCGAGTACCAACAAGCTGCGCTCGGAACGGGTAAGGTCTGCCAGATAGTCAGCGTCTTCTTCTGCGGTCCCGTCATACAGAAAGGGGTACTCTCGCAACACCTCCAGGCGTAATTGCCCAAGCTCTGCGATAAAGGGTGCGATAGCGGCGCCGTGCAGCAGGCGGATTTCCATAGTGAGTGCTTCGTCCTGACGTTAGGGATAGGCACACGGACGGACCGGGCTCGAAGCAAGACCGTATCACCCCTCCCCCGTGTGCGCCTTTCCCCTGCACGACAGTTACATCACCAACACCGCAGTGTGTTTCAACCGAACGGTCGCACGCCCTGGCGCAGGCCAAACAACAGCAGCAACAAGTCCTGATCCGGCTGTACCGTGACCTGGGCTTTCACATTGCGCGGTGGCGGGCATTGGCTGAGCAGATCCGATTTGCTGAAAACCGTAGGCCGCGGCTGCTCCCAAGCGGCGAACGCAACCGTGGTCACTACCAGCGACGACACCAGGAACAAAGTTCGAGCGATTTCTAGTTTCATTACCCTAAACCTTTGACTGCGCTGCCAAACGCCGTCTGATAAAAGTAGAGCAATGTTTGCCATTCAGTATCGTTGAGTGACGAATGGCGCCGTAGCTGACCGAGGTCGTTGAGTGCTGCGCGCTGGCGACTGATCCGTCGGCGGCACTTTTCCAGGTCAAGCAAGGCGACTTCGGCGGTGGCCTGCTCGCCTTCGCCATTGACCTTGATGAATACATGCTTGCCATACAGGCAACCGTGCTGCCAATGGCCGTGGTGCATGCGCGCGAGGTTCTCGGCCAGGTCCTTGAGCATGCGTTCGTGGAGGACTGCTGGATACGCTTGGCGAGCGCCGTTGGCGTACCAGGTCTCCATGTCGACAAAACCATCCAGCGCTTCGCTGACCAGCAATGCCCGCCATTGGTGCTCGCCATCGCGCTGTGCACCGCAGTAGACGATACGTGGCACGCGCACGCCAAGCTGCTCGAAGCTGTGCAGCGCATCCAGCTCACGCAGCACTGTCGGCCGGCCAAACGGGTGCAGCAGGCTGCGGTAGGTATGGCCGATCTGGCGCTTGGCATACAGCAGTTGGCCGCTGGCGTCGTTCAGGCGCTGCACTCCGCTTTCGCCACCGCGGCGCTGATTGGGCTCCTCGACCCACTCGCCCTGCTGCTGCCAGTAGAAATCGAATTGCGATCCACGGCCCTGAGTCACCACCATATTCTCTACCCCTTGCGTAACACGTAGACCCGCCACATGGCGTAGAGCGGCAGGAAATCCAGGCGCTCCTGGATACGAAAGCCGGCCGCAAGAAACTCCTGCTCAACTGTGTCAGCAGGTAACACGAAACGATTCTGGTAACTGTCCTTGTCGGCTCTGTTGTTGCGGCGCTTTTCCAGCTTTTTGCGCCGCCAGGCCTTGAAGTTGCCATCCACCCACAACGAAACGATCACGCTGTCGCGACTAACCCGATGAAATTCCGAGAGAATCGTGCGCCGATGGCTGGCTTCACCGATGTGGTGAAACAGCCGCATGCAGAAAATGCTGTCTACTGCGTTGTCCGGCAGATCAATGGCGAAAGCAGAAGTCTGCAAGGGCCGTACCCGCGCCACTACGGCTGGCGGTTGCGCGGCACAGGCTGTCTCGATCATCGCCTTGGAGTTGTCTGCACCGATGATCACCCGATTGGCTTTTTCGGCCAGCAATGGCCAGAAGCGCCCTGCCCCACTCGGCAGATCCAGCACCAGACCAGGGTCGCCAGCCAGTGTCAGCGCACGCCGAGCCAACTGCTCGTCGCGCAGATGGGACAGCCGCCGGGCAAAACCGTTCTGGTGCTTGTAAAGGTAATCCTGCGCGTGTTGTTGGTCGTACTTTTCGGAAAACTCGAGTTTTATCGGGCTGCGCATCGGGCATCTCCTGAGCTGATGCGCGCAATTTAGAAAGACGCGCGTCGGGCTCAGGTGATGCAGATGTGAAAAACTTGTAAGCCTTTTCCTACATCATTACAAGCGATTACCGATATCAGGCGATGTCGTCGGGCGGCGTATCTACACCACCGGGGCTAAGATCGACCTGGAAGCGGCAGCCATGTGGCGCCGTTGCCGTCAGCGTCACCTGCCAGCCCTGGTCGTCACAAATGCGCTGCACCAGCGACAGGCCCAAGCCCAGGCCTTCGCCACGACGTTCACCGCCGCGCACGAATGGCTTGAACATTTCTTCGCGCTGTTCTTCGGGGATGCCCACACCGCTATCCTCGACGCTGAAACCCTGGGCGTCGAGCGTCAAGCGGATGTAACCAGAATCGGTGTAGTGCGCTGCGTTGCGCAACAGGTTACCCATCACTGATTGCAGGAAGGTCGCGTTGTACAAGACCGGGCTGGCGTTGGCACGCCAGTCGTAGTGCAGGGTCAGGCCCTTTTGCTCGATAGTGTCGCGCCAGACACCGATCAAGTCATCGCCGACTTCGCGCAGGCTGGCCCGCGAGGCCACGGCGCCCTCGTCATGCTGCGCCCGGGCGAGCATGAGGAAAGTCTTGACCAGCTCCTGCATCTCTTCGGTGGCGCGGGCGATGCGTTCCACTTGGGCCCGCGAACGGGTGTCCAGGCTCGGGTTCTCGATCAGCAGTTCACAGGAGGTCGCCAGGACCATCAATGGCGTGCGCAATTCATGACTGACGTCACTGGTGAACAGCCGCTCGCGGTTGAGGGCATCGCGCAAACGACCAAGGGTATCGTCGAACGCCACTGCCAGCTGCCCTACCTCATCGGCGGCATAGTCCGGCGCCAGCGGCGGGGCCAGGCCCAGCAACTGGTCACGATGGCGCACCTGCCGTGCCAGGCGGATGACCGGCGCCATCACTCGGCGCGCCAGCAGCCAGCCGAGGAATACTGCCAGTACCAGGCTGAGCACAAAACCTACCACCACCACGGCAAACAGCAGTCGCTCGCGCTCTTCGAAATCGCTCTGGTCCTGCAGCAGTACATAACGGCGGCCGTCTACAACCTCGACCATCGCGTGGTAAGAAAGCTGATCGCGAAATACTTCATGAAAGCCAGGTTCGAGGTGATGCAGGTCCTTGGGTAGCTCGAAGTCATCGCGCCCGCCGCTGAAATAGAACAGCTGGTCGGGCCGTGGTCGATGGCTCCAGTCACTGACGCTGTCCATGCGCAGCAGGCGCTGCAGGTCACCGCCGAGCACGGTTGAAATCAGCCGCTCCTCGACCAGATGGACCGTCGCCACGATGCCGAAGGCGAAGGCGCCTGCGACTAATGCACTCATCAAGGCAAAGGCGATGATGATGCGCTGGGCGAGGCTTTGCTTAAACTCCATCGCGACCCTCGGCGAGGCGGTAGCCAACGCCATGCACGGTGTGCAGCAGGGGCTTTTCGAACGGTTTATCGATCACTTGGCGCAACTGGTGCACATGGCTGCGCAGGCTGTCACTATCGGGACAGTCATCGCCCCACAGGGCTTCTTCGAGAACTTCCCGGCGCAGTACGTGGGGGCTCTTCTGCATCAGTACCGCGAGCAGCTTGAGGCCGACCGGGTTGAGTTTGAGCAGCTTGCCCTCGCGGGTGACCTCAAGGGTGTCGAGGTCGTAACTGAGGTCTGCCACCTGCAGCGTACGCCGGCCACCGCCCTGCGCGCGGCGCAGCACTGCTTCGATACGCGCCGCCAGCTCCGACAGCGCGAACGGCTTGAGCAGGTAGTCGTCGGCGCCCGAGCGAAAGCCCTGCAGACGATCATCGAGCTGATCGCGAGCCGTGAGCATTATCACCGGGGTATCGCGCCGGGCATCTTCGCGCAGGCGCTTGCACAGGGTGTAGCCATCGATGCCGGGCAGCATGATGTCGAGCACAATCAGGTCATAGTGCTCAGTTGCGGCCAGGTGCAAACCGGACAGACCGTCCTGGGCGCAATCGACCGTGTAGCCTTTCATACCCAGATAGTCAGCCAGGTTGGCGAGGATATCGCGGTTGTCTTCAACCAAAAGAATGCGCATCGGTTTCTCCTGTGCGGCGCTTTCGCAGTGCGCGGCAGGCGCAGCTTACGGACATCGCTGGCGCGGCGCCAGCCTTGCCGGCTGATCACTGCTGCTGACATATTTTTCACCAAAACTTCACAGCGCAAATATAGCCCCAGGCAGACAATCGCCGCCTTTTTCTGCGCCTGGAGTCACCATGCCCCCCGCCGTCCGCCCGCGTCCGCTGAATCTGTGGTTATACCTGGGGATCCCCTTGGGCTGCGCACTCGCACTGCTGCTGCTCGAATCGACATCACTGGATATGTCCCTGGCCGCCCTCGCCTTCGATCCGGGCGCCGGGCAGTTCATCGGTCGCCACAGCTATGTCCTGGAAAACATCCTCCATGATGGGGTCAAGCAGGTGGTCATTGGCTTGGCGCTGGTGGCGGTGCTGGCGTTTTTTGCCAGCCTGTTCTGGCAGCGGCTGTTTGCCTGGCGCAGAGAGCTGGGCTGCCTGGTGCTTTCGCTGGCCCTGTCGACCAGTTTTGTCACCCCGCTCAAGGTTGCCACGGCGGTGCAATGCCCGTGGAGCCTTAGCCAGTTTGGCGGTGAGCAGACCTACAGCAAATTGCTCGAAGCCAGGCCGCAAACCGACAAACCCGGACGCTGCTGGCCCGGAGGCCATGCGGCGACCGGTTTTAGCCTGTTTGCGTTGTTTTTTGCATTGCGTGATCGCCGACCGCGGTTGGCCCGAGGCGCTTTGCTGCTGGCGTTTACCCTCGGCAGCGTGCTGTCGCTTGGGCGGATGCTGCAGGGCGCGCATTTCTTTTCACACAATGCCTGGACAGCGGTGTTCTGCTGGTTGATCGGCTTGGCGTGTTACTACCTGGTGCTCTACCGTCCAAGCCTCTCCAGGCAAACGCGCTCTGTGTAGGAGCGGCCTTGCCGGGGCGCCGGACCGGTCGGAAAGGGTCGCGTAGCGGCCCCAGATTCCCAGCTTCGCCGCTGAAATTGCCGGGCCAGCTCTGCTGGCCTTTCGCGACACAAGGCCGCTCCTACAGTCCGGTGCCGTTCTAAGTACCCATAAAAAAGCCCCGCACTAGGCGGGGCTTTTCGGTACAGCAGGCGCTAAGGCAGGCTTACATCATGCCGCCCATGCCACCCATGCCGCCCATGTCTGGCATACCACCGCCAGCTGGCTTGTCTTCCGGAGCATCAGCAATCATCGCTTCGGTAGTGATCATCAGACCACCGATCGAAGCAGCAGCTTGCAGTGCCGAACGGGTGACTTTGGCTGGGTCGAGGATACCCATTTCGATCATGTCGCCGTATTCACCGGAAGCGGCGTTGTAACCGTAGTTGCCCGAACCCTGCTTGACCTTGTCGGCCACGACGCTTGGCTCGTCACCGGCGTTGGCAACGATCTGACGCAGTGGCGATTCAACCGCACGGCGCAGCAGAGCGATACCGACGTTCTGGTCTTCGTTGTCGCCTTTGAGGTCGATGATAGCGCTCAGGGCACGGACCAGAGCAACACCACCGCCAGGTACCACGCCTTCTTCAACGGCTGCACGGGTAGCGTGCAGGGCGTCTTCAACGCGGGCTTTCTTCTCTTTCATTTCAACTTCGGTGCCAGCACCGACCTTGATCACGGCAACACCGCCAGCCAGCTTGGCCAGACGCTCTTGCAGTTTTTCACGATCGTAGTCGGACGAAGTCTCTTCGATTTGAGCGCGGATTTGCTTAACGCGAGCCTGGATGTCGTCTTCAACACCAGCGCCATCGATGATGGTGGTGTTTTCTTTCGACAGGATGACGCGCTTGGCGTTACCCAGGTTTTCCAGGGTAGCCGATTCCAGCGACAGGCCGATCTCTTCGGAGATGACGGTACCGCCAGTCAGGACAGCGATGTCCTGCAGCATGGCTTTGCGACGGTCGCCGAAGCCTGGTGCCTTGACCGCTGCAACCTTGACGATGCCGCGCATGTTGTTGACTACCAGGGTAGCCAGGGCCTCGCCTTCAACGTCTTCAGCAACGATCAGCAGTGGACGGCCGGCCTTGGCAACGGCTTCCAGAACTGGCAGCAGCTCACGGATGTTGGAGATCTTCTTGTCGACCAGCAGCAGCAGTGGGCCGTCGAGCTCGGCGACCATGGTGTCTGGCTTGTTGACGAAGTACGGCGACAGGTAGCCACGGTCGAACTGCATGCCTTCGACAACCGACAGTTCGTTTTCCAGGCCCGAGCCTTCTTCAACGGTGATGACGCCTTCTTTACCGACTTTTTCCATGGCTTCGGCGATGATTTCACCGATGGAGCTGTCGGAGTTGGCAGAGATGGTACCGACCTGAGCGATGGCCTTGGAATCGGAGCAAGGCTTGGACAGGTTCTTCAGTTCGGCAACGACGGCGATGGTGGCCTTGTCGATGCCGCGCTTCAGGTCCATCGGGTTCATGCCGGCAGCGACGGCTTTCAGGCCTTCGTTGACGATGGCTTGAGCCAGAACGGTCGCAGTGGTGGTGCCGTCACCGGCAGCGTCGTTGGCCTTGGAAGCAACTTCCTTGACCAGCTGAGCGCCCATGTTTTCGAAAGCGTCTTTCAGTTCGATTTCTTTGGCAACCGATACACCGTCTTTGGTGATGGTTGGCGCGCCGAAGCTCTTGGCCAGGACAACGTTACGGCCTTTCGGGCCGAGGGTGGCTTTGACAGCGTCAGCCAGAACGTTGACACCAACGAGCATTTTCTTGCGGGCGGAATCGCCGAATTTTACGTCTTTAGCAGCCATGATCGTTTAATCCTTGAAATACTTTGGAGTAACGGGAAGTCGGGAAAATCAGCCTTCGACAACAGCGAGAATCTCGTTCTCAGCCATCACCAGCAGATCTTCGCCATCGACTTTCACGGTGTTGCTGCCCGAGTACGGGCCGAAGACCACTTTGTCACCCACTTTCACGGCCAGCGCGCGAACTTCGCCGTTGTCCAGGATGCGACCGGTACCGACGGCAACGATTTCACCGCGGTTTGGTTTTTCAGCGGCCGAACCTGGCAGAACGATACCGCCAGCGGTTTTCGATTCTTCTTCGCTGCGGCGGATTACGACGCGGTCATGCAGAGGACGAAGCTTCATTGTCGATCTCTCCCAATTAGTGGTTTTCATCGGCCGGTGTCGAGACCGGCGGGTTGATGCATTCCGGCGTTGCCGGTAGGGGCCCGCATTCGGCGAACCCCTTTGTCTTGTCTGGCGTTGCCACCAGAAACCTTGCGGTGACCACATAGATGAGGCCGAGCGAAACGATTACAAGGGCTTACCTGTGAAATTTTTTTCAACAGCTACCCGCGCAAATGCAAACGGCCCCTCACGGGGCCGCTTTGCACACAAACTGCACAGGGTTACTGATCGCGACGCTGGTACTCGCCTTCGATCACGTTTGGCCGGTGGCCACCTTCGGGCGGCCGTGCTGCGAATGGATCATCCTGGAATGCACGCTGCCGCATTGCCTGCGCCTCGGCCCGCTGACGCAACTTGCGCGCGGCAAAATGACGGGTGAACGGCATCAGGCAGATCAGGCCGAGCACGTCACTGATGAAGCCCGGAATCAGCAACAGCACACCTGCCACTGCCAGCATCAGGCCCTGGAACATGTCTTCAGCGGGCAACTCGCCTCGCTGCAGACTCTCACGGGCACGCAGTGCGGTGGCGATACCGGCCACCCGCATCACCAGCAAGCCCAACGCGGAGCCGCCGATAATCAGCAGCAACGCCGGAAAGAAACCGATCGCGGCGCTGACTTTGACGAACACGAACAGCTCGAGCACCGGAAACAGCAGCAACAACAATAAAAAAACACGCATCAAGGGTTCCTCGACGGAAGACAACCTTCCACTAGGACAACAGATGGATGCGCAAGGTCGCTATTTCAACCCTGAGTTTCATCCACAGCCGGCCATTTGTCGGCGCGGGCCAGTAATACCAAGGCTTCGCGCACTTGTGTCGGCGTATTGCAAGTCTTCGGGAATGGCAGCCAATAGATAGCCTGACCAATGCGCAGATGCAGCCCTTCGCTGTCGATACCTGCCAATTCAGCGGCAGGCGTACCTGGCAGATCGCTCAGGGCGACATAGTGAGCGATGGCCGCTGCGTGGTCGCTGTTCATGTGTTCGACCATGCTGGCCTCGGCGGCGCCGGCAAACGGGTTGGCCATCGTCACCTGATCGAGCCAGTGAATCGCACCAAAACCGCCAATGTAGCGATGGCGTACCGGCCGCAGGCACCAGAAGTCGAAGTCATGGGCCTTGTGGTAATTGGCGGCGTCCGGGAAGTAGCGATAGTAGCGAGCCGCCGCCGCTTCGATGGCTTCGCCGTCGATCAGCTTGTGCGCCTCAGCCATCACCGTCAGCCGGCCGACTGCCTGCACATCGAGCGCCTCGCGCTCGCCCACCAGCAACGAACACTTGGGGTCTTTCTGCAGATTGTGGGTGTGCTGGGCGATGCGGCTGATCAGGATCAGCGGCTGACCCTCGGCATCCAGGCAGTACGGCACAACGGAGCCGAACGGGAAGCCGGGCATCGACTTGGAATGGGTCGAGAGGACGCCGCGGTATTCCTTGAGCAGGAGTTCGCGGGCGGGACGAAGGGCGGTGTTGGTAACGACGTTACTCACAACAGATGCTCCTGGCGGCAGGCGGGTCAGCTGACAAGATAAGCATTTATCAGCCGTGACCGCCACGCCAGAAGTGCAACAGAGCGGTTTTACCAGGCGACGCCAAAGCCCGCTGTGTAGCGGGTCTTGTCCAGGTCACTGTTGCTGGTGCCCTGGATCATTTCCTTCTCGGCCTTGAGATTGAGCGAGGCCCACTCGGTGACCTTGTAGCGCAGGCCGACTTCGGCATCCAGCGAGTAATCGGCAACCCCACCCAGCGGTTTGCCCAGTTCACCATTGGTGAACAGCTGGACGTTCTTGCCGATCAGGTAGCGGGTGTAATCCCACTTCATGGCAGCCGAGTAGAAATTGTCCTTGCCGCCATCGCGGTACTGATAGTCGGTGCGGTTGAGCAGCGAGCCGAGCGAGAACGCCCCCAACTCGTCGTCCCAGAACTGGTAGCCCGGGCCGGTACCGACCGTGCGCTGGCGGGCCAGGTCTTCAATATGATCACGCTTGTATTCGAGACGCCCCTGCCAAAACCACTTGTCGGTGATGAAGCGGTCAAGCGCGTATTCACCACTCCAGTTGTTGGTGGTGGTGACGTCGTCCTTGCTCTCGCGGTTGTATTCGCCCTGGGCATTGTGCCGCCAGCGGCCATGACGCGCCGAGGTCTTGAAACCGACATCGTAATCGTCGGTGTCGTTTTCGGCGCGCTTGAAGTCCATGGCCAGGTCGACGTTACCTTTCCAGACCAGATCCTCAACTACTGGCCGCGGCTTCATGATCTGCTCGATGCTGGCCAGCTCGACGGTTTTCGGCGCCTCGCCATTGGCCAGGGTCACCTTGCCCGGCTCGGCTGCCTGCAGCGACTTGGCCTTTTCGCCGGTGTAGGCATCCTGTTTGACCAGCAGCTCCTGATCGCTTTCGAGGGTCTGAACCTGTTTCCAGTCCAGCGCGATGGAGCCACCATAGGGCGTTTCCAGCAGCAGCTTGCCGCCATCGAAGACTTTGATCTTGCCACTGAGCTTGTCACCGTTCTTCATCCAGACGGTGTCGGCGAACGCTGGGGTACACAGGGAAGCGGCGAGAAGGCAGAGCAAGGTTCTAGAATACATAAGCTGACTACGGGCTCGGTTTGCGGAAAAAAGCCGGGCATTATCCAGATACGCGCGACCAGAGCAAGGACAGACCAAACCGATGCCAATGAGTTCAACTCTCATCTATAAGCCACTTCGCCGGCAATCTCGCCGATCGCCGGGCTGCGCCTGATGTCTGGCGCTGCACGCCTTTCGGCAGAGGATGCCGAAGCCCGACGAACGGCGCTCTATACCGCCCTCGGGCAAGTGCCCGAGGGTAAGGTCGTCAGTTATGGCCAGTTGGCGGATTTGGCTGGCCTTGGCCGAGCCGCGCGCTGGGTCGGGCGCACGCTGGGCCAACTGCCGCAGGGCAGCCGCCTGCCCTGGCACAGAGTGATCGGCGCGAGTGGTCGACTGAGCCTGCAGCCGGGCACACCTTCAGGCGACGAACAACGCGCTCGGCTACGCGCCGAAGGCGTCAATGTAGCCAATAATCGTGTGGATATGTTGCGCCATGGCTGGCGCCCGATGGAGCACAGCGGTTAGAGTGCGCGCTTTGTTTTCGTAACCTTGAGGCAGATGTTGGCCCATGCCCCGTAAAACCTGGCGCGCTGCGCTCGCTGCCTATGCCAGCCCGTCAACTCTGGTGCTGTTGCTGCTGGGCTTCGCTGCCGGCCTGCCCTACATGCTGGTGTTCTCAACCCTTTCAGTGTGGCTGCGCGAGGCCGGTGTGGCCCGCGAGACAATTGGCTATGCCAGCCTGATCGGCCTGGCCTATGCCTTCAAGTGGGTCTGGTCGCCACTGCTCGACCAATGGCGCCTGCCGCTGCTCGGCGGGCTTGGCCGACGTCGCTCCTGGCTGCTGTTGTCGCAAGTACTGGTGGTCATCGGCTTGGTCGGCATGGGCCTGTGCGATCCGCAAAAACACCTGTCCTGGCTGATCGCCCTGGCGGTGCTGGTGGCCTTCGCCTCGGCAACCCAGGACATCGCCGTCGACGCCTACCGCCTGGAAATCGCCGATGACCAGCGCCAGGCTGCGCTTGCCGCCAGCTACATGGCCGGCTACCGGGTTGCCGCACTGCTGGCTACTGCCGGCGCACTGTTCTTCGCTGAATGGTTCGGCTCCACTGGCTTCAGCTATCTGCACCAGGCCTGGACCGGCACCTATGTGCTGTTCGGCGTGATCATGCTACCGGCCGTGTTCACCACGCTGATCATGCGCGAACCGCCAGTGCCGCTGCGCACGCAGCTGTCGGCTGCTCGCTATGGCTTGAGCCATCAGTTGGCGTCAGTGTTCGTGCTGATCATTCTGCTGGTGTCGGTGCCGGCCAGCTTCACCCAGCTGTACAACACCGACTGGGCCAGCGTGGTATTTGGCGACTCGACCGTGGTGCAACTGGTGCTGGAGGACCGCGCCTTCATGCGCCTGGTCCTCTACGCACTGTTGACCTGGGCCTGCCTGTCGTCGCTCGGCCGCCGTGGCCTGGCGCCGGTGCTGACGCCGGTAAACGACTTCATCGCCCGCTATCGCTGGCAGGCGTTGCTGCTGCTCGGGCTGATCGCTACCTATCGCATGTCCGACACGGTCATGGGCGTTATGGCCAACGTGTTCTACATCGACATGGGCTTCACCAAGGACCAGATCGCCAGCGTCAGCAAGATCTTCGGCCTGATCATGACCCTGCTTGGCGCCGGCGCCGGCGGTTTGCTGATCGTGCGTTTCGGCATCATGCCGATCCTGTTCATCGGCGGCGTTGCCTCGGCCAGTACCAACATCCTGTTCCTGATGCTGGCCGACATGGGCCCGAACGTGGAGATGCTGGTGGTCACCATCTCGCTGGACAACTTCAGTTCCGGGATGGCCACTTCGGCGTTCGTTGCCTACCTGTCGAGCCTGACCAACCTGAAGTTCTCGGCCACCCAATACGCCCTGCTGAGCTCGATCATGCTGCTGTTGCCGCGGCTGATCGGGGGTTACTCAGGTGTAATCGTGGAGAAGTTTGGCTACCACGATTTCTTCCTGATTACCGCGCTGCTGGGCGTGCCTACGTTGATCCTGATCCTCCTGCAGTGGCGCCAGGAGGCACGGCGCGGCAAGCTGGAGCCGGTGCCTGGCCCTACCGCGGACCAGCCCTGACAGAGCGTTGCGCCGCTGTCGCCTGCACCGGCACAGCGGCGCTCGCTTCACTGCGCGACGGTCGCGCCAGCGCCCTTGCCACCCACCACAAACCACAGCGGCACCAGCGCCAGCGCCCCGGCTATGCCGGCGAGGACGGCGAAGTGCAGCAAGCTGGCGCCAGCGCCAATCATCGCCAGCAGCGCGCCCCCCAGACCCAATACGGCAATGGTGATCATGCCGAGCATGGCTGAAACCAGGCCCTTGCTCTGCTCGCTGGCGAACAAGGTCATGCGGTACAGCACGGCATTGGCCACGCCCAGCCCCAGCGCATACAGGGTCATGCCCGCAACCACGCTGGTAACTGACGGCCACAGCCAGGTAGCCAGCATCATCAGGCCCAACCCCGCCAGATACGGCCACAGTGCGCCGCGCACCAGCGCAGGCAATGGGTAGCGCTCAGCGATGCTGTTGATGATCAGGTTGCCCGCGATCAAGCCACCGAACACCGGCAGTTGCCACAAGGCATAGGCCATCTTGCTCAGCCCCTCGTCGTGAATCAGCAGCACCGGCGACAGGCCGATCCAACCGATCAGCGGCAAGCCGACCAGGCCCAGCGCAGCGCTGCCGGCGACGAAGCGACGATTGCTCAGCAACTGGACATAACCAGACAACAGCGGCAGCAGGTGAATCGGCGTAAACGGCAGGCGGCTACCGTCGCGGCGCTCGACGCCGAGGGTTTCCGGCATGAAGCGATACAGCAGCCCGAGGGTCAGCAGCGCACCCACGGCAAAAGCCACGAACAACCAGCGCCAGTCCAGCCACTGCAGCATCAACGTGCCCACCAGCGGCCCGAGCAAGGGCGAAAGCAAGGCGATATTGGCCAGCAAGGCCATCATGCGTACGGCATCGGCCTCGCTGAAAGCCTCGTTCAATGCCGGGTAGCTGACGGTGACGACAAAGCCCAGGCCGATCCCCTGCAACAGCCGCAGCAGGTTGAACAGGCCGATGTCCTGCACCCAGAAGGTCGCCAGGCAGGCTACACCAAAGATCACGCAGCCAGCGAGCAGCAAGGGCCGCCGGCCATAGCGGTCGGCCAGCGGACCGATCAGCCATTGCAGGACCACCCCACCCAGCAGGTACAGGTTCAGCGCGTGCGGGATAAATTCCGGACTGGCGTTCATCTCGGTGACCACATCCGGCATGGCCGGCATGACCGCATCGCTGGCCAGGTAGGTGAGCAGCTCGAACAAGGCCAGGGTCAGACCAAACAGCAAGGCACGGGCCGGGGTGATATACAGCAGTGGTTTCATGGCAGACATCAGTGGATACGAAAGGGGTCAGGTTATATGCCAGAAATGGCACGTCCTGGCTGTGAACAAGTGTAATTAGGGACAAAACAAAACGCGGGCTTGCCCGCGAATGCCCAGCGCCAGCAACATCGTTGCGGCGGGTACACCCGCGGAACAAGCCCGCGCAGTTACAGCGAACGCGGTTTACTGCGCGGCAGTCTCCTGCACCACGCGGATCACCCGTTGCGGGAACGGGATATCGATCCCTTCTGCCTTGAGCCGGTCGCGAGTGCGCTCGTTGAGCATGAACATCACATCCCAGTAGTCGGCCGTTTTCGTCCACAGACGCAGGGATACCGTGATCGAGCTGTCGCCCAAGGTGGAGATCACCGCCTGCGGCGCCGGGTCCGGCAGCACGCGCGGGTCGTTGGCCAGCTCCAGCAGCACGTTGCGGGCCTTCTGCAGGTCAGCTTCGTAATCAACGCCCACATCGAACACCACCTTGCGCGTCGGCTGACGGTTGGTGTTGGTGATGATGCCATTGGACAAGCTGCCGTTGGGCATGATTACGGTCTTGTTGTCACCGGTGCGCAGCACCGTGTGGAAGATCTGGATGCTGTCGACAGTACCGCTGACGCCTTGCGCCTCGATCCAGTCGCCGGTGCGGAACGGGCGGAACAGCAAGATCAGCACACCACCTGCGAAGTTGGCCAGGCTACCCTGCAACGCCATGCCAATGGCCAGGCTGGCAGCACCGATCGCCGCGACGAACGAGGTTGTTTCGATGCCGATCGTCGAAGCGACGCTGACCAGCAGCAAGATCTTGAGGATGATATTTGCCAAGGTACTGATGAAGCCCTGCAAGGCCGGATCGGCGTTGCGCAGCCCAACCAGCTTGCCCAGGCGGGCGCTGAGCTTGTTGGTAACCCACCAGCCAACCGCCAGGGTCAGCAGCGCCAGCAGCAGGCGGCTGCTGTATTGCATGATCAATGGCAGCCAGGTTTGCGATTGGCGGACCAGTTGATCGACCTCATTGGTCAAATCCATAACTTTCTCCTGATGCCAAACGGCATGTACACAGTGAAGCAGGCCGCAGACAGGCCGCGGCGAGGAGCCCCATGGACCTCAGTGTGGCAATGGGGTTCCTGCAGCCAGGTCAATCGCGGAAGTTGTTGAACTGCAGCGGCATGTCGAATTCCTTGGCGCGCAGTGCGGCAATCGCTTCTTGCAGGTCGTCACGCTTCTTGCCGGTGACGCGTACCTGCTCACCCTGGATGGCGGCCTGGACCTTGAGCTTGGCGTCTTTGATGTGGGCGACGATCTTCTTCGCCAGCTCCTTGTCGATGCCTTCGCGGAAGGTCGCTTCCTGTTTCATTTCCTTGCCCGAGGCATAGGCGTCCTTGACCTCCAGGCACTTCACTTCGATCTTGCGCTTGACCAATGCGCTGCGCAGGATTTCGACCATCGCCTCGAGCTGGAACTCGGCTTCGGCGGTCATCAGCACGGTCTGGTCCTTTTCCTTGAATTCGAAGCTACCCTTACCTTTGAGGTCGTAGCGGCGGTCCAGCTCCTTGATGGCGTTGTCGACTGCGTTCTGCACTTCGTGCTTGTCCAGTTCCGATACCACGTCGAACGAAGGCATGGTTGTTCTCCAGTATGAAAGCGCCGCGCTCAGCGTGAAGATGGAGCGCGCAGGGTTTGATGGTTAAAATGCGGGACACATTATAACGGGTTGCGAAACGTAGATGAGCAGCACCTGGCATATTCTCGGCGCCGGCAGCCTGGGCAGCCTCTGGGCCTGCCGGCTGGCCCGCGCAGGTAAGGCGGTCCGTTTGATCTTGCGCGACCCGCAGCGCCTGGCGGCGTACCAGGCCGTCGGCGGCCTGACCTTGATCGAGCAAGCGCACAGCAGCTTTTTTGCCATCCCCGCCGAAGCCGATGAAGCGCACGCGCCGATTCATCGCTTGCTGGTGGCCTGTAAAGCCTACGATGCCGCCCCTGCCCTGGCCAGGCTGGCCCCGCGCCTGGCTGTGGGCGCCGAGCTGATTCTGTTACAGAACGGCCTTGGCAGCCAGGACGAGGTGGCCGATCAGGTGCCCCATGCGCGCTGTATCTTTGCCTCCAGTACCGAAGGCGCGTTTCGTCCGGCGGACTGGCAGGTGCAGTTTGCCGGGCATGGCTTCAACTGGTTGGGCGACCCGCTCAACCCCGCCCCGGCCGAGTGGTTCAGTGACCTCGAGGAGGCCGGCATCCCCGCCCAGTGGACGCTGGACATTCTCAGCCGGCTGTGGCGCAAGCTGGCCCTGAACTGCGCGATCAACCCGCTGACCGTACTGCACGACTGCCAGAACGGTGGCCTGCTCGAACACTTGAGTGAGGTGGATGCGCTGTGCGCCGAGCTGGCGCAACTGCTGCACTGCTGCGGCCAGCCGCAAGCGGCCGAGGGCTTGAACGAAGAAGTGCAGCGGGTGATTCTGGCGACTGCAGCCAATTATTCTTCCATGTATCAAGACGTGCGCCATGGCCGCCGCACCGAGCTGCATTACCTGCTCGGCTACGCCTGCCGCGCCGCCCACCGCCGCGGCCTGGGCCTGGTGGAGCTGGAACACCTGCGCCAGCGATTGGTCGATAACCTGCAGGCACGCGGCCTGCCCAGTGACTGATCGCTGCCCTCTGACCCGAATACGGACACTGCCTTGCCCATGAAACTGCGCCAACGCCTGGATAACCTCCCGGTCGGGCAGAAACTGCTTGCGGCCCTGCTGGTACTGCTGATCACCATCCTGCTGGTGGCCAACCTGGCCTTTATCAGCGCAGCCTACTGGATCACCCAGGAAAGCATGGCGCCACAGGCGCTGCAAACCATCGGCAGGCTGGTCGCCAACCCGCAGCTGTCGGCCCGCGCCGGTGATTCCAGCGATAACGCCAACGCCCTGCTCAAGGAACTCGACAGCTACACCCCACTGCGCGCCGCAGCGGTCTACGGCAGCGACGGGCGCATGCTCGCGCAACTGCAGCACGGCGAACCGCTGGCCCTGCCCAAGCGCTATCGCAACATCGACGGTTGGCGTCTGATGGAGTTTCGCAGCACTCAACTGATTCGCCTGCCGCGTCCGGGCAACCCGCCGGCGTTTCTCCTTCTGGTAGCCAGCAGCGAGCTGCCGACCGCGTTCTACACCGGCACGCTGACCGCCAGCCTGGCGATTCTGGTGTTCAGCATCCTGCTCTGGCTGGTGATCGCCCGGCAGATCAAACGGCTGATCACCCAGCCGATCAATCAGCTGGAAGAACTCAGCCGCCAGGTCACCCGCGAAGAGAGCTATGCCATGCGCGCGCAGCGCGGCAACGACGATGAGATCGGCAGCCTGGCCAACGCCTTCAATACCATGCTGTCGCGCATCGAGGCCCGCGAGCAGCAGCTCAAGCGCACCCGCGACGAATTCCAGACCGCCTACGACCAGGCCCAGGGCCTGGCCGAAGAAACCCGCAATACCAACCGCAAGCTGGAGCTGGAGGTTCAGGTTCGCAGCAAGATCGAGAAGAAGCTCACGGGTTTCCAGAACTACCTCAACAGCATCATCGATTCGATGCCATCGGCGCTGATAGCACTCGATGAGCAGTTGTACGTGACTCAGTGGAACCAGGAAGCCAGCGCCCTCTCCGGCACGCGCCTGGACGAGGCGCTGAACCAACCGATCTTTATCGCCTTCGAGCCGCTCAAGCCGTTCTTGCCGCAACTTAAAGACACCGTCGAAAAGCACCGGGTGACCAAGATCGAGCGGGTCACCTGGCCCAAAGGTGACGACGCCCGCCATTACGCGCTGACCTTCTACCCACTGACCGGCGGTGGCGGCCGCGGCGTGGTGATCCGTATCGATGACATCACCCAGCGCCTGTCGCTGGAAGAGATGATGGTGCAGTCAGAGAAGATGCTCTCGGTGGGCGGCCTCGCCGCAGGCATGGCCCACGAGATCAACAACCCACTCGGGGCGATCCTGCACAACGTGCAGAACATCCGCCGGCGCTTGTCGCCCGACCTGCCGCGCAACCAGGAACAGGCCGCCGAGCTTGGCCTGGACCTGGCCGAGATCAACCGCTACCTGCACAGCCGCGAAGTGCCGCAGTTGCTCGACGGCATCCAGCAGGCGGGAGCCCGTGCGGCCAAGATCGTCACCCACATGCTCAGCTTCAGCCGTCTCAGCAATCGCCAGCTGGCCCCCTGCAGCCTGCCCGCGCTGATCGACCAGGCGGTGGAAATTGCCGGCAACGACTTCGATCTTGCAATAGGTTTCGACTTCAAGGGCCAGGCCATCGTCCGCCAGTTCGACCCGCAACTGGGGCCGGTGCCATGCACCGCCAACGAGCTTGAACAAGTACTGCTCAACCTGTTGAAGAACGCCGCCCAGGCGATCCACCTGCGCCCGCAACCGAGCGAGCCAGGCCGTATCATCCTGCGCACCCGGCTCAATCCGCCGTGGGCGGAAATTCAGGTAGAGGACAACGGCATCGGCATGCCCGAAGCGGTGCGCAAGCGTACCTTCGAGCCGTTCTTCACCACCAAGGAGATCGGCCAGGGCACAGGCCTGGGCCTATCGGTTTCGTATTTCATCATTACCAACAACCACAAGGGGCAGATGGAGGTGCAGTCCTCGCCCGGCCAGGGCACCTGCTTCACCCTGCGCCTGCCCCTCGGCTCGCCCGTGCCTGCGGCACCGGCCCCAACGGAGACATGACATGGGCTTTCGCCTGTCGAAAATCTACACCCGCACCGGCGACAAAGGCGAAACCGGCCTCGGTGACGGCCGCCGTGTGCCCAAGGACCACCCTCGGATCGAGGCGATTGGTGAGGTCGACACCCTCAACAGCCAGCTAGGCGTGCTCTTGGCAGGGCTGAGTGAGGCCGGGCTGAGCGAGTTGAGCGAGGTGCTCGCGCCTTGCCAGCACCGCTTGTTCGACCTTGGTGGCGAGCTGGCGATGCCTAGTTATCAGGCGCTGAACCAGGCTGAAGTCGAGCGCCTGGAAGCGGCCATCGATCTCTGGAACGACGAACTTGGGCCGCTGGAAAACTTCATCCTGCCCAGCGGCTCGGCCTTGATCGCGCAAGCCCACGTGTGCCGCAGCCAGGCGCGCACCGCCGAGCGCCGCTGCCAGGCGTTGAATGCGCTGGAGCCGCTGGAAGGGGTTGGCTTGGCGTATATCAATCGGGTGTCGGATTTGCTGTTTGTTGCAGCGCGTATCATTGGCCGCCGTCAGGGCGTTGCAGAAGTGCTGTGGCAGGCGGCGAAAAAGCCTGAGGCTTGATCCTGCAATCCAGTTGCTGATTTGGGGCTGCTTCGCAGCCCTTCGCGGGCAAGCCCGCTCCCACAGGACCTTGTGGGAGCGGGCTTGCCCGCGAAGGGCCGCAAAGCGGCCCCTGTTTAAAGCTCAGGCCAGAACGCGCGGATACCCGCCACACCTTGGGCGCCTGCCTGCCAGGCAAGCTCACGGTCTGCCGCGCTGACGCCGCCCAACAAGAACACCGGGAAGCTGACGCTGTCAATCAACGCCGCGGCCTGCTCCCAACCCAATGGCAGTGCATCGGGGTGGGTTTGAGTCGCCTGGACTGGCGACAGAGTGACGAAGTCGACCCCCATCTGCGCCGCCAGGGCCAACTCTTCGGCATTGTGGCAAGACGCTGCCAACCAACGGTGCTCCGGGAACGGCCGGCCCTTGGCGGCGTACTTGCGCAATTGCGCGGCAGTCAGGTGCCAGCCGGCCGAGGGGAAGTCGCCCAACCATTCCAACGGACCTTTGAGCATCAATTGAGCTTTGCCCGCACACAGTCCAGCCGCATCTACCGCGACATCACGGTACTTGGGGTCGTACATGTCCGGCGCGCGCAGCTGAACCAGCTTGATGCCGTTGGCCACAGCCTTCTGGATACCGCGCAACATCGGCGGCACTTCGAGGCCATCAGGGGTGATCAGGTACTGATCCGGCAAGCGTGCAGCGGCGACGATGGGCTTGTTTGCCGCAGGGAACTGGTACTGGTGCAGGTCACGCGGCGCGACCCATTCCAGCGGCTGACCTTCGGCGCCATGTGGCTCGCCGCTGAATGCGTCAACCTCACGCACGTCGAGCAGGATTTGCTTGTCCGGGTAGTCATGGCTGATCTTGATCAGCGGCCGTGATCCGCTGACCTCGATGCCGAGCTCCTCGCGCAGCTCACGGGCCAGCGCTGCTTCGACGCTTTCGCCGGCCTCGACCTTGCCCCCGGGAAACTCCCACAGGCCGCCCTGATGCTGGCTATCGGCGCGACGGGCGATGAGGATCCGCCCGTCGCCACCGCGGATAACCGCCGCTACTACATGAATCCGCTGCACCTTGTACCCTCCGTTGCTGCGTCAGGCGCCCCGGCCAGTGGCCAGACCAGGGCGCAGGCCAATGATCAGGTCCGGTATTCGGCGTTGATCTTGACGTACTCGTGGGACAGGTCGGTGGTCCAGATGGTCTCGCTGCACTGGCCGCGACCCAGTTCGATGCGGATGGTGATCTCTTCTTCAGCCATCACCTTGGAGCCTTGCTCTTCGGTGTAGCTTGGGCTGCGCCCGCCTTTGCTGGCGATGCACACGTCACCGAGGAAAACGTCGATCAGGCTGACGTCCAGCTCAGGCACGCCAGCGCGGCCGACGGCAGCGAGGATACGGCCCCAGTTGGGATCGGAGGCGAACAGCGCAGTCTTGATCAGCGGCGAATGCGCCACGGCATAACCAACGTCGAGGCATTCCTGATGATTGCCACCACCGTTGACCTGCACGGTAACAAACTTGGTCGCGCCTTCGCCGTCACGCACGATCGCCTGAGCGACTTCCATGCACACTTCGAACACTGCCTGCTTCAAGGCGTCGAACAGCTCGCCCTTGGCTTCGGTCACTTCAGCGACCTTGGCCTGGCCGGTGGCAATCAGCATGCAGCAGTCGTTGGTCGAGGTGTCGCCATCGATGGTGATGCGGTTGAACGACTTGTTGGCGCCGTCAAGGATCAGGTCCTTGAGCACCGCCGGAGCGACCTTGGCGTCGGTAGCGATATAGCCAAGCATGGTCGCCATGTTCGGGCGAATCATGCCGGCGCCTTTGCTGATGCCGGTGACGGTGATGGTCTGGCCATCGAACTGGAACTGACGGCTGGCACCCTTGGGCAGGGTGTCGGTGGTCATGATGCCGGTAGCGGCTTCAGCCCAGTGATTTTCCGAAAGGTTGTCCAGTGCAGCCTGCAGCGCGGCCTCGATCTTCTCGACCGGCAGCGGCTCACCGATCACACCGGTGGAGAACGGCAGCACTGCCTGGGCGTCAACGCCGGTCAGCTCGGCCAGCTTGGCACAGGTGCGCTCAGCGGCGGCCAGGCCTGGTGCGCCGGTACCGGCGTTGGCATTGCCGGTATTGGTCAGCAGGTAACGCACGGTGCCCTGCACGCGTTGCTTGGCGAGGATCACCGGCGCCGCGCAGAACGCGTTGAGGGTGAACACGCCAGCCACGCTGGAGCCTTCGGCGCAGCGCATTACCACGACGTCCTTGCGCCCAGGGCGCTTGATGCCCGCCGAAGCGATGCCAAGTTCAAAACCGGGAACCGGGTGCAGGGTGGGCAAAGGACCAAGACCAACAGCCATTAGAGCGCTCCTAGATAAAAACAGATAGGTTCCATGAAACAAAGCCGCCCCAACTGACACCTTTACGGTGGCTGTAGGAGCGGCCTTGTGTCGCGATGAGCTGCAAAGCAGCCCAAAAATCTCAAGCCAGCAGCGGCCTTAGATCACTTGCATCACTCGCATCACTCAATGGTGCCGTGGCAATGCTTGAACTTCTTGCCCGAACCACACCAGCATGGCTCGTTGCGACCCAGCTTCTGGTCGTTGCGAACCGGCGCGGCGGCAACGGCGACTTCAACGCCCTCTTCGCTCAGCTGCTCGCTTTCCAGGCCTGGTGCCGGCGCATGTTCAAACTGCATACGCTGGGCCAGCTCTTCGGCGTCGCGACGCAGACGGGCTTCTTCTTCGATCGGGTCTTCGCGGCGAACCTGTACGTGCGACAGCACACGGATGGCATCGCGCTTGATCGAATCGAGCAGTTCCTGGAACAGCGTGAACGACTCGCGCTTGTACTCCTGCTTCGGGTTCTTCTGCGCATAACCACGCAGGTGAATACCGTGACGCAGGTGGTCCATGGTCGACAGGTGGTCTTTCCACAGGTCGTCCAGCACGCGCAGCAGGATCTGCTTCTCGAAGGTGCGCAGAGCCTCTTCGCCGGCCTGATCTTCTTTCTCGGTGTATGCGCTGGTGATCTCGCTCAGGAGCTTCTCACGCAGGGTTTCTTCGTACAGGTGGTCGTCTTCATCCAACCATTGCTGGATCGGCAGCTTGATCGCGAAATCGCTGGCCAGCGCCGCTTCGAGACCGGCCACATCCCACTGCTCAGGCAGCGATTGCGGCGGAATATGCTGGCTGATGGTGGTATCGAGGACTTCCTTACGGAACTCTTCGATGGTGCCGCCCAAGTCCTGCGCAGCCAGCAGGCTGTTGCGCATGTGGTAGATCACTTTGCGCTGTTCGTTGGCCACGTCATCGTATTCGAGCAGTTGCTTACGAATATCGAAGTTGCGCCCTTCGACCTTGCGCTGAGCTTTTTCGATGGCGTTGGTCACCATGCGGTGCTCGATGGCTTCACCGGACTGCATGCCCAGGGCCTTCATGAAGTTCTTCACCCGGTCAGAGGCAAAGATGCGCATCAGGCTGTCTTCCAGCGACAGGTAGAAGCGGCTCGAACCCGGGTCACCCTGACGACCGGAACGGCCGCGCAGCTGGTTGTCGATGCGGCGCGACTCGTGGCGCTCGGAAGCGATCACGTGCAGGCCGCCGGCCTCGATCACTTGCTGATGACGCTTCTGCCAGTCGGCCTTGATGTGCGCAATCTGCTCGGCGGTCGGGTTTTCGAGTGCCGCGACTTCCGACTCCCAGTTGCCGCCCAGAAGGATGTCGGTACCACGGCCGGCCATGTTGGTGGCGATGGTCAAAGCGCCTGGCGCACCGGCCTGGGCAATGATCTCGGCTTCTTTTTCGTGGTACTTGGCGTTGAGCACCTTGTGCTCGATGCCTTCCTTGTTGAGCAAGGCCGACATATGCTCGGAGGTCTCGATGGTCGCCGTACCGACCAATACTGGACGCCCGCTGGACATGCTTTCCTTGATGTCGGCAATGATCGCCAGGTACTTCTCTTCGGCGGTCAGGTACACCAGGTCGTTGAAGTCTTTACGCGCCAACGGCTTGTTCGGCGGAATGACCATCACGTTGAGGTTGTAGATCTGAGCGAATTCGAACGCTTCGGTGTCTGCAGTACCGGTCATGCCGGACAGCTTGTTGTACAGACGGAAGTAGTTCTGGAAGGTGGTCGAAGCCAGGGTCTGGCTTTCGGCCTGGATGTTCAGGTTTTCCTTCGCTTCGATGGCCTGGTGCAGGCCCTCGGAGAGGCGACGACCCGGCATGGTCCGACCGGTGTGCTCGTCGATCAGCAGCACCTGACCGTCCTGGACAATGTACTCGACGTTGCGGTGGAACAGCTTGTGCGCGCGCAGGCCGGCATAGACGTGGGTCAGCAGGCCCAGGTTGTGCGCCGAATAGAGGCTCTCGCCTTCAGCCAGCAAGCCGGCCTGGGTGAGCATCTCTTCGATGTACTGGTGGCCGGCTTCGTTGAGCTCGACCTGACGGCTCTTCTCATCGATCGAGAAGTGGCCTTCCTGGGTGACCTGGCCTTCGACTTCTTCGATGTGCTGGGTCAGCTGCGGGATCAGGCGGTTGATTTCGATATACAGCTTGGAGCTGTCTTCAGCCTGGCCGGAGATGATCAGCGGGGTCCGCGCTTCGTCGATCAGGATCGAGTCGACTTCGTCGATCACGGCGAAGTTCAGCTCACGCTGGAACTTCTCGTCGACGCTGAAGGCCATGTTGTCGCGCAGGTAATCGAAACCGAATTCGTTGTTGGTGCCGTAGGTGATGTCGGCAGCATAGGCGGCGCGCTTGTCTTCCGGCGGCTGAAAGGCCGAGACGATGCCAACCGAGAGACCGAGGAATTCGTACAGCGGGCGCATCCAGTTGGCGTCGCGGCGGGCCAGATAGTCGTTGACCGTGACCACGTGCACGCCCTTGCCGGACAATGCGTTGAGGTACACCGCCAAGGTACCGACCAAGGTCTTGCCTTCACCGGTACGCATCTCTGCGATCATGCCTTCATGCAAGGTCATGCCGCCGATCAGCTGGACGTCGAAGTGGCGCATACCCATCACACGCTTGCCGGCCTCGCGGGCTACAGCAAAGGCTTCCGGCAGCAGTTGGTCGAGGGTTTCGCCTTTGGCCAGACGCTCTTTGAACTCGGCGGTCTTGCCGCGCAGTTGCTCATCGGAGAGGGCCAACATTTTCTCTTCGAAGGCATTGACGGTGGTCACCGTCTTGAGCAGGCGTTTGATCTCGCGCTCGTTCTTGCTTCCAAAAAGTTTCTTTAACAAAGGCGCAAACATATCGGCAGGATCTTCCACACTTAGGGATGGAGGGCGGCCCCATGAGTCGCCCGAGCAGCCCTTGGGCCGCATGCGAACGAGCATTCTACCCGGAAACGATGGTGAGGAAAGTGGTCGATTGCCACGATGCTGGCACAGCGCTAGGGTGGGGACGGTTCTTAGATGAGGGTGATTATTACAAGTTCAAGGTTTGCTGAAGATGAAAGCTGCCGAGAATCGCTATTATCCTGCACAACATGCCTTGCCCCCGGCCATTGCGTGCTGATCCAGGGCAACTGCATCATCTGTCGCCACCGGCAATCAATCAGCGCTGCGCACGCAGATGCTAAGATGGCCATTCTGTAACTTCCTGCGTACCGTCATGGCTTACAAACCCTCGCCCGCCCGGCTGCCGGCCGCGCTCCTGCGTGAAGTCCGACCGCTACGGCTGCTGCTCAATCAGGCTGAACGCCTGGTGCATCTGCAGCGTTTGCTCGAAAGTCAGCTGCAACCGGCGGCCCGTGAGCACTGCCACGTGGCCTCCTGGCGCGACGGTGTGTTGCTGCTGGTGGTCACCGATGGCCACTGGGCCACGCGCCTGCGCTATCAGCAAAAACGCCTGCAACGGCAACTGATCGAACTTGAAGTGTTCGTCAACCTGCGGCGGATCCTGTTCAAGGTGCAGCCACCAGTGATCCCGGCCAAACGCGGCGGGCACCCGACCCAGCTCTCCGGCGATGCCGCGCAGAGCCTGCGCGAAACGGCCGCAGGCATTGACGACCCCAAGCTCAAGGCAGCTCTGGAACGTCTGGCCAGCCATGCCCAGCACAAGGATCAGCGTTGAATCTGGCGCAATAAAAAGGCCACCCGAAGGTGGCCTCAATGAACTAGAGAGTGTTCGAACTTACACAGCCGCAACAGGGCGCATGTAGGAGATCGGTGCCGTACTGGCATCTTCGAAGGTGACCACTTCCCAGGCATCTTTTTCTGCAATCAGCTTGCGCAGCAGCTGGTTGTTCAGCGCGTGTCCGGACTTGTAGCCCTTGAACTCGCCGATCAGGCTGTTGCCGAGCAGATACAGATCGCCGATGGCATCGAGAATCTTGTGCTTGACGAACTCGTCTTCGGAGCGAAGGCCGTCTTCGTTGAGCACGCCAGTCTCATCGACAACGATGGCGTTATCGACGCTGCCACCCAGTGCCAGATTCTGCTCGCGCAGGTACTCGATGTCGCGCATGAACCCGAAGGTCCGTGCACGGCTGACTTCTTTCACGAACGAGGTGCTGGAGAAGTCGACGCTGGCACTTTGGGTCTGGTCCTTGAGGACCGGGTGATCGAAGTCGATCTCGAAGCTCACCTTGAACCCTTCGAAAGGCAGGAAGGTTGCGCGCTTGTCGCCATCCTCCACTGACACTTCCCGCAGGATGCGGATGAACTTCTTGGCTGCGTCCTGCTCTTCCAGGCCGGCAGACTGAATCAGGAATACAAAGGGACCGGCGCTGCCATCCATGATCGGCACTTCCGAGGCGGAGAGCTCGACGTAGGCGTTATCGATGCCCAGACCCGCCATGGCGGAGAGCAAGTGCTCGACCGTATCGACCTTGACGTCACCGTTGACCAACGTCGTCGACATGGTTGTCTCGCCAACGTTGGCCGCACGAGCCGGAATCTCGACCACAGGATCGAGGTCGGCGCGGCGGAAGACGATGCCGGTATCCACAGGCGCAGGCTTGAGGGTCAGGTAGACCTTCTCACCGGAGTGCAGACCGACACCTGTGGCACGGATAATGTTCTTCAGGGTGCGTTGTTTAATCATGGCATTGGCCGCTTCAGCGCAAATTGCGAATTGGTATCAACAAAGGCTGAGGATGATAACAGACCCGTCCTTTGCTGAATACCAATCACCTTTATAGCCCTGATAAATTCCATCAATCAGCCTGACGACGGAGGAAGGCTGGGATGTCCAGGTAATCCAAGTCATCTTGCGGGTTGAGTTTAGCGGCTGCGGCGGCACCTGCATGGGCCTGGTTACGCATCACGGTTGGACGCTCCAGGTCACGGTAGTTGACCGCAGGCTGCTCCTGGCGAGCTGGAGCCGGGTTCGATGCTTCGTAGGCCGCTTGAGCGGTCTGCAAAGTATTGTCGACAACCTTGACCGGCTTCTCGATGCGTGCACCCAGGCCAGTGGCTACAACGGTTACGTGCAGCTCGTCGCGCATGTCCGGGTCGATCACGGTACCGACCTTGACCATCGCGTGGTCGGAGGCGAAGGCTTCGATGATGCTACCGACGTCGGAGTACTCGCCCAGCGACAGGTCAGGACCTGCGGTGATATTCACCAGGATACCGCGGGCACCCTGCAGGTTGACGTCTTCGAGCAGCGGGTTGCGAATGGCCGCTTCGGTGGCCTCGCGCGCACGGTTCGGACCGCTGGCGCAGCCAGTGCCCATCATCGCCATGCCCATCTCGCCCATCACGGTGCGCACGTCGGCAAAGTCGACGTTGATCATGCCGGGACGCTTGATGATGTCGGAGATACCGCGCACGGCACCTGCCAGCACATCGTCAGCCTTGGCAAAGGCCGACAGCAGGCTGGCGTCCTTGCCGAGAATGGTCAGCAGCTTCTCGTTGGGGATGGTGATCAGCGAGTCGACGCTTTCAGCCAGCATGCGGATGCCTTCATCGGCGATCTGCATACGCTTGCGGCCTTCGAACGGGAATGGACGGGTCACCACCGCAACGGTGAGGATGCCCATTTCCTTGGCCACTTCGGCGATGATCGGCGCTGCACCGGTACCGGTACCGCCACCCATGCCAGTGGTGATGAAGACCATGTTGGTGCCCTGCAGCACCTCGGCAATGCGCTCACGGTCTTCCAGCGCGGCCTGACGACCGACTTCCGGATTGGCACCGGCACCAAGGCCCTTGGTAACACCAGTACCCAGTTGCAGAATGGTCCGTGCGCCAATGCTTTTCAGCGCCTGGGCATCAGTGTTGGCGCAGATGAACTCGACGCCTTCAATGCTGCTTTTGACCATGTGATTGACGGCGTTGCCACCACCACCACCGACGCCGATCACCTTGATGACCGGGCTTTGCGGGACGTTGTCTACGAGCTCGAACATTTTCCCTCTCCTTACAGTTCTCTAGTTGTTTCGCCTACCACTACTGCTTTGAAACTTAGAAGTTGCCCTGGACCCAACGCTTGAGACGCTCAAGCACTGGAGCCTTCGGTTCCTCGCCATAGCTGTTGCTGCTGTTGCTATTGCCGGTCAGGGTCAGGTCCTCGGACTGCTTGAGCAGACCGTAGGTGAGCAGGCCCACACCGGTGGAGTAAATCGGGTTGCGTACCACGTCGCTGAGGCCACGCACGCTGTGCGGGACGCCGAGGCGTACGGGCATGTGGAAAATCTCTTCGGCCAGTTCCACCGCGCCTTCCATCTTCGCCGTGCCGCCGGTGAGGACGATGCCGGCTGGGACCAGGTCTTCGTAGCCGCTGCGACGCAGCTCAGCCTGAATCAGGGTGAACAGCTCGTCGTAGCGCGGCTCGACCACCTCGGCCAGGGCCTGACGCGACAGTTCGCGCGGCGGCCGGTCGCCAACGCTTGGCACCTTGATGGTTTCGCCGGCACCGGCCAGCTTGGCCAGGGCGCAGGCGTAGCGAATCTTGATTTCTTCGGCGTACTGAGTCGGTGTACGCAGGGCCATGGCGATGTCGTTGGTGACCTGGTCGCCGGCAATCGGGATCACTGCGGTGTGGCGGATCGCGCCTTCGGTGAAGATGGCGATATCGGTGGTGCCACCGCCGATGTCGACCAGGCACACGCCGAGTTCTTTCTCGTCATCGGTCAGCACCGAGTAGGCCGAGGCCAGTTGCTCGAGGATGATGTCGTCGATTTCCAGGCCGCAGCGGCGTACGCATTTCTCGATGTTCTGCGCCGCGTTGACCGCGCAGGTCACCACGTGCACCTTGGCTTCCAGACGCACGCCCGACATACCCAGCGGCTCGCGAACGCCTTCCTGGTTGTCGATCACGTAGTCCTGCGGCAGGGTGTGCAGCACGCGCTGGTCAGCCGGAATCGCCACCGCCTGGGCAGCGTCGAGCACGCGCTCGAGGTCGGCCGTGCTGACTTCGCGGTCGCGAATCGCGACGATGCCGTGCGAGTTGAGGCTGCGGATGTGATTGCCGGCCACACCGACAAAGGCCGAGTGAATGCGGCAGCCCGCCATCAACTGGGCTTCTTCGACGGCACGCTGGATCGACTGCACGGTCGACTCGATGTTCACCACCACGCCCTTCTTCAGGCCGCGGGAGGGATGAGTGCCGATCCCGACAATCTCCAGGGTGCCGTCTTCGCCGACTTCACCGACCAGCGCCACCACCTTGGAAGTGCCAATGTCCAGCCCGACGATCATTTTGCCGCTATGCGCGTTTGCCATGGTCCTGCCTCTCTCTAATTCTTCGCAACGGCGGGTTGGGCCGTCGTCGGTGCAATCGGTTCCCGCCAGCCAACAGCCAGGCCGTTGGCGTAGCGCAGATCAATGCGGGCGATATTGGTGATCTGCTCTTTGAGTGTCTTGTCGTATATGGCAATGAAACGGCGCATCTTTTCGACCAGATGGTCGCGCCCGAGCAGCAGTTCGATACCTGGGCCGGCACTGCCGGCACCGGTGGTCAGGAACCAGCTGCCACGTTCACGCAGCTCCAGCCGCGCAATCGAGAAGCCCATCGGGCGCAGCATCTGGCTCAACACCTGATACTGCTGCATGACTTGTTGCTGAGCGCGCTGCGGGCCGAACAGCTGCGGCAGGTGCTCGTAGTTGGCCAGCTCGCGCGGGGTGAACGCTTCGCCCTGGTTGTTGAGCAACGCCTGATCCCCCCAGCGCGCCACGGGCAGTTGCTCTTCCAGGCGAATGACCACTTCGTCCGGCCAGACCCGGCGCACTTCGGCGTGGGCTATCCACGGCATCTGTTCAAGCTCGGCACGCATCGCGCCCAGGTCGACACTGAAGAAGCTGGCCGCTACAAACGGGGCGATACGTTGCTGCACCGCCTGCTGGCTGATGTAGCTGAGGTCACCCTGCACGGCGATCTTGGTGATCGGCCGGTCAGCGTAAGGCATCAACCGCACAGCGCCTTCGTAGGCAGCAAAGCCCGCAGCCACCAGCAGCACCGGCCACAGCAAGCGCTTGAGCACGCTGAAGTTGGCCTTGGGCAGGCGCGCAGACATCGGCTCCTGGGCCACCATTCGGCTGGCACCGCGCGGCACCGGCTTGTTACGGCCGGGTGCAGGAGGCTGCTGACGAAGCATCGCGCCTTGCATGCTGATTAACCTCGCGTCTCGACGCTGGCAGCCAGGATCGCCAGCACCAACTGCTGGAAGTCCAGGCCGGCCGCGCGGGCCGCCATGGGCACCAGGCTATGATCAGTCATGCCTGGCGCGGTGTTTACTTCGAGCAGCCAGAAGCGGCCCTGCTCGTCCTGCATTACATCCAGCCGGCCCCAGCCTTCGATGCCGATGGCATCACAGGCGCGCGCGGTCAGATCGATCAGTTCTTGTTCCTTGACACTATCCAGCCCGCACGGAATGCGGTACTGGGTGTCATTGGCGATGTATTTGGCGTCGTAGTCGTAGAACACATGCGGCGTACCGAGGGCGATCGGCGGCAGCACCTGGCCACGCAATACGGCGATGGTGAACTCCGGGCCGTGGATCCATTGCTCGACCAGGACTTGCGAGTCGTACTTGGCGGCGTCTTGCCAGGCGGCGACCAGCTCTTGCGTGCTGTTCACCTTGGCCATGCCGATACTTGAGCCTTCATGGGCCGGTTTGACGATCAATGGGAAGCCCAGTTCCGTACCGGCTGCAATACAGTCCTGTTCAGTCGCCAATACCGCATGACGCGGGGTTGGAATACCCAGGCTCTGCCACACCTGCTTGGTGCGCAACTTGTCCATGGCCAGCGCCGAGGCAAGGATGCCGCTGCCGGTGTAGGGAATGCCCAGGCACTCGAGCAGGCCCTGCATGCTGCCGTCTTCACCGCCACGGCCGTGCAGGATGATGAAGGCGCGATCGATCTTCTCGCGCTGCAGACGCTCGAGCAGATCATCACCCACATCGATGGCCACGACGTCGACACCGGCGCTTTGCAGCGCGCCGATTACCGCCTCACCAGACTTGAGCGAGACTTCGCGCTCGGCGCTCTTGCCACCGTACAGCACCGCCACGCGGCCAAAGGCGGTGACGTCGAGCGTCGAGTGCAGTTGGGCGTAAGTAGCGGTCATTGTGGCTTCTCCTGTTTGGCGACGGCACCGGCAAACAGCGGGCTCTTCATCAGTTGTGGGGCGAGGCCACCAATGTCACCGGCGCCCTGGCACAGCAGGATGTCGCCGGCACGCAGCAGGGGCTTGACCAACGGCGCCAGCTCGACGCCGCGCTCGATGTAGATCGGGTCGAGCTGACCACGCTGGCGGATGCTGTGGCACAGCTGACGGCTGTCGGCGCCCGGGATCGGCTCCTCACCGGCTGGGTAGACTTCCATCAACAGCAGCACGTTGGCGTCGGCCAGGACCTGAACGAAGTCGTCATACAGGTCACGGGTGCGGCTATAGCGGTGCGGCTGATAGACCATCACCAGGCGCCGGCTCGGCCAGCCGCCGCGCACGGCCTTGATCACGGCAGCCACTTCGGTTGGGTGGTGACCGTAGTCGTCGACCAGCATCACGTCGCCGCCTTCGACCGGCAGTTCGCCATACACCTGGAAGCGTCGACCGACCCCCTGGAAGCCCGACAGTCCCTGAACGATGGCGGCATCGCTGATGCCTTCGTCAGTGGCGATGGCAATGGTCGCCAGCGCGTTGAGGACGTTGTGGTTGCCAGGCATGTTGACCGACACATCGAGCGGCTCGCAGTCGCGACGCAGCACGGTGAAATGGGTCTGCATGCCCTGCTGGCGCACATTGATGGCGCGGATGTCCGCCTCATCGCTGAAGCCGTAGGTCACGGTCGGACGCTTCACCAGCGGCAGGATCTCGCGCACCACCGGGTCATCCAGGCACATCACTGCCAGCCCGTAGAACGGCAGGTTGTGCAGAAACTCGACAAAGGTCTTCTTCAGTTTGTTGAAGTCGCCTTCATAGGTGGCCATGTGGTCGGCATCGATATTGGTGACCACGGCAACCATCGGTTGCAGGTGCAGGAAGCTGGCATCGCTTTCATCTGCTTCGGCAATCAGGTAACGGCTGGCGCCGAGCTGGGCATTGGTGCCCGCTGCGGTCAGACGACCACCGATGACGAAGGTCGGATCCAGCCCACCGGCGGCGAACACCGAGGCCAGCAAGCTGGTGGTGGTGGTCTTGCCATGGGTGCCGGCCACGGCAATGCCATGGCGATAGCGCATCAGCTCGGAGAGCATCTCCGCACGCGGTACTACCGGGATGCGACGCTCCAGCGCAGTGGCGACTTCCGGGTTGGCCGGGTTGATCGCACTGGACACCACCAGCACATCGGCATTGGCGGCGTTCTCGGCACGGTGGCCGACAAAGATCTGTGCGCCGAACGACTGCAGGCGTTGGGTGACCGGCGACTCTTTGAGGTCGGAGCCAGACACTTCATAGCCTAGGTTGAGCAGGACTTCGGCAATGCCGCACATGCCCACACCGCCGATACCGACGAAGTGGATACGGCGAATACGGCCCATCTTTGGTTGCGGCATGGCTTTCTGCGCTTCAACCATGGGCCACCTCCAGGCAGATATCGACTACGGTGCTGGTTGCAGCAGGCTTGGCCAGGCGCCGTGCGGTGCCGGCCATGGTGTTGAGTTTCTCGGGTTGCATCAGCACCTCGTTCAGGCGGTCAGCGAGTTGCGCTGCGCCAGTTGTCGCTTGTGGCAGCAGGAAGGCAGCGCCTTCCCGGGCCAGATAATGGGCATTGTGGGTCTGGTGGTCGTCGATGGCGTGCGGCAATGGCACCAGCATCGAGGGCAGGCCTGCCGCCGCGAGTTCGCTGACGGTCAGGGCACCGGCCCGGCACACGACCAGATCGGCCCAGCCGTAGACATGGGCCATGTCCTTGATGAACGGCTCGACCTGCGCCTCGACGCCAGCCTCGCGATAACGCTCGGCGGTGATCGGCGCATGTTGCTTGCCAGCCTGGTGGAACACTTCCGGACGCAGCTCAGGGGCTACTTCCGACAGGGCCTTAGGCAGCAATTTGTTCAATGGTTCCGCACCCAGGCTGCCGCCCAGCACCAACAGCCGTGCCCGGCGCTCGCCGAGTGGGGCGCGCTGGGCCTCGAGGAACAGCTCCGGACGTACCGGGTTACCCGTGGTACGGCGCTTGTCGCTGGCGGCGAAGGTGTCCGGGAAGGCTTCGCAGACCCGCGCAGCCAGTGGTACCAACAGACGGTTGGCAGTGCCGGCGCGGGCGTTCTGCTCGTGAATCACCAGTGGCACGCCGCACAGCTTGGCAGCGACGCCGCCGGGGCCGGTGACATAGCCACCAAAGCCGATCACGCACACTGGCTTGAGCTGGGCGATGATCTTGCGCGCCTGCAGTACGGCCTTGATCAGGGTGAACGGCGCCTTGAGCAGCGACAGCTTGCTCTTGCCACGCAGGCCGCTGACCTGAATCAGGTGCAACGGCAGACCCGCTTGTGGCACCAGCTCGTTTTCGATGCCGCGCGGGGTACCCAGCCAGTGCACGCTATAGCCGCGCGCCTGGAATTCGCGGGCGCAGGCCAGCGCCGGGAACACGTGGCCACCGGTGCCGCCGGCCATGATCAGTACGTTTTTACCGTCAGCGGCCATGATTGCTGGTCTCCTCGGCAAAATCGCTTTCGTTGAATTCATGCTCTTCGCTGCCCAGGTGGGTGCGACTCTCCCACTCGATGCGCAGTAACAAGCCAACGCAGGCGCAACAAATCACCAGCGAGCTGCCGCCGTAACTGAGAAACGGCAGGGTCAGGCCCTTGGTCGGCAGCAGGCCGACGTTCACGCCGATGTTGATCAGGAACTGACCAATCCACAGGAATGCCAGGCCGAACGCCATATAAGCAGCGAAGTACTGCTTGGCCTTCTCGGCCCACAGGCCGATGTACAAGGCACGTACGGTGACGAACACGAACAGCGCCACGGTGCACAGGGTGCCGACCACGCCGAGCTCTTCGGCCAGTACCGAGAAGACGAAGTCGGTATGCGCTTCGGGCAGGTAGAACTGCTTCTGTACGCTGTTGCCCAGGCCAACCCCCAACCACTCACCGCGACCAAAGGCGATCAGCGCCTGGGTCAACTGGTAGCCGGAACCGAACTGATCGGACCACGGGTCGGTAAAGGTGATCAGCCGCGCCATCCGATACGGCTGGGCCTGCACCAGGACGAACACGGCCACCACCGCCAGCACCACCATCAGCGAGAAGCGGAACAACCCCACCCCGCCTAGGAACAGCATCGCGGCAGCCGCGCCCATCATCACTACAGTGGCGCCGAAGTCCGGCTCCATCAGCAGCAGCCCGGCCATCGGCAACAGCACGATGAACGGCTTGAAGAAGCCCATCCAGCTTTCACGCACTTCCTGCTGACGGCGTACCAGGTAGCCAGCCAGATAGATCACCACGAAGACCTTGGCGATCTCCGACGGCTGCACGTTGAAGAAGCTGAAACCAATCCAGCGCATCGAACCGTTCACTTCACGGCCAATACCGGGCACCAGTACCAACACCAGCAAGCCAAAGGCGCCGATCAGCATCATGAAACCCATGCGCTGCCAGGTGGCGATCGGCACCAGCATGGTCACGCCGCCGGCGGCCAGGCCGATGGCCACGTACACCAGGTGGCGGTACATGTGGTAGAGCGGGTTGCCCGACTGGGCCGCAGCCACTTCCGACGAGGCCGAGGTGATCATCACCAGGCCCAGGCCGAGCAATGCCAGGCAGCCGGCAAGGAAAGCGAAATCGAGATCGATGCCACGGCCACTGATCAGTGGCGACGGATACGGTTTGAGGATGCCGAAGATCATGCCAGGCCCTCCACCGCTTGCGCGAACAGTTGCCCGCGCTGCTCGAAGTTCTTGAACATGTCGAGGCTGGCACAGGCTGGCGAGAGCAGCACGGCATCGCCGGGCTGCGCCAGCGCAGCGCACTGCAGCACAGCTTCATCAAGGGTGTTGACGTAAATCTGCGGTACTTGCTCGGCCAAGGCCTGACCCAGACGCTGAGCGTCACGGCCCAGCAACACTACTGCGCGGCAGTAGCGTGCGACGGGTTCGCGCAAGGCGGCAAAGTCAGCGCCTTTGCCGTCGCCGCCGGCGATCAGCACCAGCTTGCCGTCGATGTCGGCGCCCAGCCCTTCGATGGCGGCCAGGGCCGCACCGACGTTGGTCGCCTTGGAGTCGTCGTACCAGCTGACAGCGTTGTGCTCGCGCACCCACTGGCAGCGGTGCGCCAGGCCGGCGAATTCGCGCAGCGCTGCAAGCATCGGCTCGAACGGCAGGCCCGCGGCATGCCCTAGGGCCAGTGCGGCCAGCGCATTGCTCTGGTTGTGCGCGCCACGGATCTTCAGCTCGCGCACCGGCAGCAGGTTCTGGAATTCGAAGGCCAGGTATTTTTCGCCATCGACTTCGCGCAGGCCAAAAGCCTTGAAGTCCGGCGTATTCAAACCAAAGCTTAAGCATGGCCGGCCTTCAACCGGCAGTGGCCGGCTCAGCGCGTCCTGACGGTTGACCACAACCTGGTGGGCACCGCGGAAGATCCGGTGCTTGGCCAGGTGATAGGCCGGCAGGCCGCTGTAGCGGTCCATGTGGTCTTCGCTGATATTGAGCACGGTGGCCACTTCGGCGTTGAGCTGGTCAGTGGTTTCCAGCTGGAAGCTGGACAGCTCCATCACGTACAGCTCGATGCTGTCGTCGAGCAGGTCCAGCGCCGGCGTTCCGAGATTGCCGCCAACCGCCACACGCTTGCCGGCCTTGGCCGCCATCTCGCCCACCAGCGTTGTCACCGTGCTTTTCGCATTGGAGCCGCTGATCGCGATGATCGGCGCCTTGGCGTTACGGGCAAACAGCTCGATATCACCAGACAACTTTACTCCGCGCGCGGCAGCAGCCTGCAAGGCAGGCGTCGCCAGCGCCAGGCCCGGGCTGACGTACAGCTCGTTGGCGCGGCAGAGGAAGTCGACATCCAGTTCACCACAGCGTACTTCCACCTGCGGGTAGTCCCGGCGCAAGGTGTCCAGTTCCGGCGGTTGCTCGCGCGTGTCGGCGACCGCAAAGGCAATGCCCCGGCTCGCCAGGAAGCGAACCAGGGACATGCCGCTCTTGCCGAGGCCGACAACGATGCGGAATTGGTCGGAAGCGATCAATGACACGCTCATCTACCTCAGCTTCAGGGTGGCAAGGCCGACCAGCACGAGAATCACGGTGATGATCCAGAAACGGACAATCACCCGTGGCTCGGGCCAACCCTTGAGTTCAAAGTGGTGGTGAATCGGCGCCATACGAAACACCCGCTTGCCGGTCAGCTTGAAGGAGGCGACCTGGATCACCACCGACAGGGTTTCCATGACAAACACACCGCCCATGATGAACAGGACGATTTCCTGCCGAACGATGACGGCGATGGTGCCCAGGGCAGCGCCCAGCGCCAGTGCGCCGACGTCGCCCATGAACACCTGAGCCGGATAGGTGTTGAACCAGAGAAAGCCTAGGCCGGCACCGATCAACGCGCCGCAGAACACGATCAGCTCGCCAGCGCCTGGCACATAAGGGATCAACAGGTACTCGGCGAACTTCACGTTACCCGACAGGTAGCAGAAGATCCCCAGCGCGCCGCCGACCATGACCGTTGGCATGATCGCCAGGCCGTCGAGACCGTCAGTCAGGTTTACCGCGTTGCTCGAGCCGACGATGACGAAATAGGTCAGCACCACGAAACCGATGCCCAGGGCGATGGTGACGTCCTTGGCAAACGGTACGATCAAGGTGGTTTCGACGCTGGTCGGCGCGGTCATGAAGAGGAACACCGCCGCGCCCAGGCCGAACACCGATTGCCAGAAGTACTTCCAGCGGCTTGGCAGGCCACGCGAATTTTTCTCGATGACCTTGCGGTAGTCGTCGACCCAGCCAATCGCGCCGAACAACAGGGTGACGATCATCACGACCCACACGTAGCGGTTGCTCAGGTCAGCCCAAAGCAAGGTACTGATGGTGATTGCAGACAGGATCAACGCGCCGCCCATGGTCGGTGTACCCGACTTGGACAGGTGCGATTGCGGACCATCGTTGCGCACTGCCTGGCCGATCTGACGGATCTGCAGGGTGCGAATCATCCAGGGGCCCAGCCACAGCGACAGCGACAAAGCAGTCAGAACACCCAGAATCCCGCGCAGGGACAGGTACTGGAAGACCGCAAAGCCTTTATGGAACTGCTGTAGATACTCAGCCAACAGCAAAAGCATTAATGTTTCTCCCCGCTGACACCGCACAGTGCAGCCACGACGTTTTCCATCGCAGCGCTGCGCGAGCCCTTGATCAAGATTGTGGTGTCGCTGGCGGTTTCGCTGCTAACAGCGTCGATCAGCTCAGCCTGAGTTGCGAAATGTCGGCCTTCGGCGCCAAACGCCCGGACCGCATGGGTCATGTTGCTACCTACCGCGTACAAGGCATCGACCTTGCCGCGTGCGTAGTCGCCCACCAGCTGGTGGCCTTCCTGCGCCCATTGACCCAGTTCGCCGATATCCCCGAGCACCAGAACGGTGCGCCCGGAAAAGCCGGCGAGTATATCAATGGCCGCACACATCGAGGTGGGATTTGCGTTGTAACTGTCATCGATCACGCGCACGCCGTTGGCAGTGATCTGCGCGACCGTACGGCCCTTGACTGGCTGCACCGCGTTCAGGCCAGCGGCAATACCGGGCAAGCTCACGCCCAGGGCATGGGCAGCAGCCGCTGCAGCCAGGGCGTTGCTGACGTTGTGGGTGCCGAGCAGATTCAACTGCACCGCCACCGAACCGGCGGCACTATGCAAGGTGAACGCCGGGCAGCCACGGGCATCGCGACCGATATCGCTGGCGTAAAAATCCGCCTGCGGGTTGTTCAGGGCGAAGCTCAGCACGCGTTTGTCGCCAGCACGTTTGTGCCAGATGGCAAACGCCTTGTCGTCCAGGTTGAGCACCGCAGTGCCGCCCTCGCCCAGGCCTTCAAGGATCTCGCCCTTGGCCTCGACGATTTTTTCCGGGCCGCCAAACTCGCCAACGTGGGCGGTGCCGGCGTTGTTGAGGATGACCACCTGAGGCTGGGTCAGGCCAACGGTGTAACGAATCTCGCCAAGGCGCGACGCACCCAGTTCGATGACTGCCGCGCTGTGCTCACTGGCGATTTCCAGCAGGGTCAGCGGTGCACCCAGATCATTGTTGAGATTGCCGCGGGTCGCCAGCACCGGGCCACGGGTGCGCAGGATGCAGGCAAGCATCTCTTTCACAGTGGTCTTGCCGCTGGAGCCGGTGATGGCTGCTACTGGCTTGTCGAACCCGGCACGGTTGAGCGCGCCCAGTTGACCCAGCGCCACACGGCAATCAGCGACAACCAGTTGCGGCAGATCGACGCCTTCGACCTCACGTTCGACCAGCGCCGCGACGGCGCCCTTGGCCTGTACATCAGCCAGGTAATCATGGCCATCGAAGCGCGGGCCGGTAAGGGCAACGAACAGTTGGCCGGCGCCGACGCTGCGGCTGTCGATGCTGACGCCATCGAAGCTGACATCGCTGCCAACCAGGCGCGCCTGCAGCGCTGCGGTCAGTTGGCTCAGGCTCAAGGGCTTAAGCATGTGGGCTCCCCCAGGTTGCCAGGGCTTTCTCGGCTTCAACCAGATCGGAGAACGCATGGCGCTCACCGTGAATTTCCTGATAGTCCTCGTGGCCTTTACCGGCCAGCACGATCACGTCGTCGGCCGCAGCAGAGGCGATCAACTGCGCGATCGCGGCGCCGCGGCCAGCGACGAAGCTGACTTCTGCCGGTTTGGCAAAGCCCGGGCGAATATCGTCGAAGATGGCCGCAGGCTCTTCAGTGCGTGGATTGTCGTCAGTGACCAGCACGCGGTCAGCCAGCCGCTCGGCGACTTCAGCCATCAACGGGCGCTTGCCGCGGTCACGGTCACCGCCGCAACCAAACAGGCACAGCAGTTTGCCGTGGGCGTGTGGACGCAGGGCTTCGAGTACTTTTTCAAGGGCATCCGGGGTGTGCGCGTAGTCGACCACCACCAGCGGTTTGTTACCGCCGCCCAAGCGCTGCATACGGCCGACCGGCCCTTGCAGGGTTGGCACGACCTTGAGAATTTCGTCCAGCGAATAATCCAGCGACATCAGCGCGGCAATTGCGGCGAGCACGTTGCTCAGGTTGAAGCGACCGAGCAGCTGGCTGCGCAGTATGCTTTCACCCTGTGCCGTAACCAGCACCGCACGCACGCCGTCGTCGTCGAATTTGGCTTCGCGGCAGTACAGCGAAGCTTCTGGATTTTCCAGGCTGTAGCTGAGCAAGCGAGTCTCGACGTGATCGGCGATTGGCTTGCGAGCAAAGTCCTCGGCCAGCCGCCGCCCGAACTCATCATCCAGATTGACCACCTGGCTACGCAGGTTCGGCCAGGCAAACAGCTTGGCCTTGGCCGCTTCATACGCCTGCATGCTGCCGTGGTAATCGAGGTGATCACGTGACAGGTTGGTCATCACGGCGATGTCGAAGGCCAGGGCGGCAACGCGGCCCTGTTCCAGGGCATGCGACGACACTTCCATGGCCACGGCTTTGGCGCCGGCTTTTTTCAGGTCGTACAGGGTTGCCTGTACTGCAATCGGGTCAGGCGTGGTCAAGCGGCCGCTCTGCAGCGCGCCGGAGAAACCGGTGCCCAGCGTGCCGATCAGGCCACAGCGTTGGCCGAGGGCGTCCAGCGCCTGCGCCAGCAACTGGGTCACGCTGGTCTTGCCATTGGTGCCGGTGACGCCGATCAGGTTGAGCTGACGGCTCGGTTCACCGTAGAAACGCCCGGCAATCTCCGACAGCTGCGCGATCAGGCCCTTGACCGGAATCAGTGCAACGTCGGTCAGCGGCAGCACGGTGGCGCCCTGCTCTTCATAAGCGACGGCAGCCGCGCCGCGCTGCAAGGCGTCGGCGATATGGTCACGACCATCGACCAGCGCACCTGGCACGGCCAGGAACAGATCGCCCGGGCGCACGGCCCGGCTGTCCAGGGTCAACTCGCGGATCATCGGATCGCGGCTGGCATGGGCAAACAGCTTGCTCAATGGCATCGTCATCAACCACGCCCTCCTTTGGCTACGGCGGCATTCACTTGCGCCGGTACGGCAGGCGCAACGGGTGCAGGCGGTGGCAGGTTATCTGGTGGTACGTTCATCAACCGCAGGGTCCCGGACATGACTTTGCTGAATACCGGTGCCGAGACCAGGCCACCGAAGTAGCCGCCTTTGCTCGGCTCATCGATGACCACGACGATGGCGTAACGCGGATCGCTCATCGGGCCGAAGCCAGCGAACAGCGAGCGGTAGGCGTTTTCGGTGTAGCCCTTGGAGCCGACGGTGGCCTTACGCGCCGTACCGGACTTGCCACCGACGTGATAGAACGGCACCTGCGCGCGGTAGACACCGCGCGGGGCTTCGATCACCTGCTGGAGCATGCCCTGGATGGTCTCGGCGGTTTCCTTGGGCACCACTTGGGTGAAGTCAGGGGTCTTGTCGACCTTGACGATGCTCAACGGCACCATCTTGCCGTCGTTGGCCAGTGCGGCGTAAGCGTGTACCAGCTGCAATGCGGTCACGGACAGGCCGTAGCCATAGGACAGGGTCGCCGTCTCGGCCTTGCGCCATTCGCGGTGGTTAGGCAGGTTGCCGACGCGCTCGCCAGGGAAGCCCAGGCCGGTGTACTGACCCAGACCCAGCTGCGACATCACCCGGTAGATGGCTTCGCCGCCGATGTCGAAGGCGATCTTGCTCATGCCGACGTTACTGGAGTTGATCAGGATCCCGGTCAGGTCGAGCACCGGGCCCTCGCTGCGCGAAACGTCCTTGATCGTGTAGCGACCGATCTGCAGGCTGCCCGGATACACTTCGACTTTGTCGGTCGGTTTCCAGCGGCCGCTCTGCAATGCAGCGCTCATCGACAGCGGCTTGACCGTCGAGCCCGGCTCGAACACATCGATGATGGCCCGGTTGCGCATCGCGGCCGGGACCATGCTGCGGCGGTTGTTCGGGTTGTAGGTAGGCTGGTTGACCATGGCCAGCACTTCGCCGGTCTTGACGTCCATGATCACCAGGCTGCCGGCCTTGGCTTCCTGCTCGGCAATGGCGTTGCGCAGTTCGCGCGTAGCCAGATACTGCAGGCGCAGGTCGATCGACAACGCCAAGGTCGAACCGGCCTTGGCGTTTTTGGTGACCTGAATGTCTTTGATCAAGCGGCCACGCCGGTCCTTGATCACCTGGCGCTTGCCAGGCACACCAGCGAGCCATTCGTCATAGGCCAGCTCGACACCCTCGCGACCGTGGTCGTCAAGGTCGGTAAAACCAACCATGTGCGCGGTGACATCACCGGCCGGGTAGAAGCGGCGGAACTCTTCGAGGCCGTACACACCCGGCACTTTCAGGTCGAGCACCTGCTGGCCTTGCTCAGGGGTAAGCCCGCGCACCAGATAGATGAATTCTTTGTTGGCCTGCTGGGTGAGGCGCTCGGTCAGTTGTTGCGGATTTTGCCCAAGCACAGCCGCCAGTTGCGCCCAGCGCTCCTTGTACGGCTGCATTTCCTTTGGGTTGGCCCACAGCGTGGTGACTGGCGTACTGACCGCCAATGGCTCGCCGTTACGGTCAGTGATCAGCCCCCGGTGTGCCGGAATCTGAATGTGGCGCAGGCTGCGCGCGTCGCCCTGGCCCTTGAGGAAGGCACGGTCGACGACCTGCAGGTCGATGATGCGCCAGCAGATGGCACCGACCATCAGCGCCAGCAGGCCGATCACGACGCGGAAGCGCCAAGGGTAGAGTGCGCCTTCGAGTTTCATCATGGCGCCACCATCCGCACTTCGTCGGCGGCCGGAACACGCATTTTCAGCTGTTCGCTGGCCAGGCTTTCGATGCGGCTGTGGGCAGTCCAGGTGCTCTGCTCAAGGATCAGCCGGCCCCATTCTGCCTGCGCCTTGTCACGCTCGTTCAGTTCGCCAAACAAAGTGTTGAGCAATTGCCGGTTCCAGTGCGCGCTGTAGGACACCGCCACCGCTGAAACCAGCACAGCGATAAACAGCAGCAGCATCAGCGAGCTGCCGCCGGGCAATGGCTTGGCGAAGAGCTTGCTCAACGGAGCTTCTCCGCAACGCGCATGACTGCGCTGCGTGAGCGGGGGTTGGCCTTGAGCTCGGCCTCGGAGGCGAACTGCGCCTTGCCGATCAAGCGCACTTTTGGCTCGAAGACGGTGTGCTGCACGGGCAGGTTGCGCGGCAGGTTGTCCGCCTCGCCCTTGACCAGCTTGCGCATGAACAGTTTGACGATGCGGTCTTCCAGCGAGTGGAAGCTGATCACCACCAGGCGGCCACCGATCTCCAGTGACTCCAGCGCAGCCTCAAGGCCCGCCTCCAGGTCACCAAGCTCGTTATTGACGTGGATGCGCAGGCCCTGGAAGGCGCGGGTCGCGGGGTTCTTGCCCTTTTCCCAGGCCGGGTTGGCGACCTTGAGCACTTCAGCCAGGTCGGCCGTGCGGGTGAACGGCTGCTTTTCGCGGCGCTCGACCACGGCTCGGGCCATACGCCCGGAGAAGCGCTCTTCACCGTACTGCTTGAATACACGGGCGATCTCTTCAGCCGGGGCGGTGGCGATGAACTCGGCGGCGCTCATGCCTTGCGCAGGGTTCATGCGCATGTCCAGCGGGCCGTCGTTGAGGAAGCTGAAGCCGCGCTCGGGGTCATCAAGCTGCGGTGAAGACACACCCAGATCCAGCAGCACGCCGCTGACCTTGCCGGCCAGGCCGCGCTCGGCGACTTCTTCGCCCAGCTCGGCAAAGCTGCGCTGCACAATGACGAAGCGGCCGTCTTCGGCCGCCAGCGCTTGCCCCGTGGCAATCGCTTGTGGGTCTTTGTCGAACCCGAGTAGCCGCCCCTGCGGCCCCAGCTTGCTGAGGATCAGGCGGCTGTGGCCACCGCGGCCGAAGGTACCATCGAGGTAGCAGCCATCGGCGCGCAGGGCCAGTGCCTCGACAGCTTCGTCGAGCAGCACGGTGATGTGGTTGAAGCCGCTATCTATGGTCACAGGATCAGGTCACGCAATTCGTCAGGCAAAGCGCCCGGTTGTTGAATAGCTGCAAGATCGTCTGCCGAAACCGCGTTCCAGGCATCCTCATCCCACAGCTGAAATTTGTTCAGCTGCCCCACCAACATCGCCTTCTTGTCCAGATTGGCGTACTCACGCAGGCGCGGCGGTACCAGAAAACGGCCACTGCCATCGAGCTCCAGGTCTACCGCATTACCGATCAGCAAGCGCTGCAGGCGGCGGTTTTCCTCACGCAACGACGGCAAGGCACGCAACTTGGCTTCTATCTGTTCCCACTCATCGAGGGGATATACACATAAGCAGCGATCGACTGCATCGATGGTCACGATCAACTGGCTCTGACAACGCGAATCCAACTCGTCACGGTACCGACTCGGCATGGCGAGTCTGCCCTTTGCATCAAGGCTGACGGCATTGGCTCCGCGGAACACGGCTGCGATTCCCCACAATGTTATCGTTTTTGGGCCAGAAAACCCACTTCAACCCACTTTCTGCCACTTGCGCACACTATAGGAATCCGCCCGGTACACCGTCAAGGCGCGCTCGTAGGGAAATCCCTTACACGGCGGAGATTTAGCTCAACAAAGAGATGAAGGAAGATAAAAAGAAGGAAAAATGGCGGGCAAAAAATGTGCGAACTCAGTCAGATAGCGACCGAAGTTAAAGTGATTTATTAAGAGTAAGATTTTTTCGGTATTACCAAGTGCTTCTGCTGTCGATTACAGCAGGGAGGGAGAGGTGGAGAGTCGATCTATAAGCCGGGTTTTGTCGAGGACAGTCATTCCTCTACGACGGCCATCACTGGACGCCTCTAGCAACCTACCCGGTTCCGACGCGGGCCACGCCTAATGGAACCCTATTTGGTCTTGCTCCGAGTGGGGTTTACCTAGCCACGAACTGTTGCCAGTCGCGCGGTGCGCTCTTACCGCACCTTTTCACCCTTACCGGCACCGAAGTGCTTAGGCGGTTATTTTCTGTGGCACTTTCCGTAGGCTCACGCCTCCCAGGGGTTACCTGGCACTCTGCCCTATGGAGCCCGGACTTTCCTCCCCCCTCTTTTGCGGAACAAAAGAAGGCAGCGACTGTCCAATCGACTCTCCGCCGACAAGGGTAACGTCAGGCGCGCTCAAGAACAAGCTTTAGAGCAACAGGATGTCGCTAATGCTCAATCGGCTTTCTGCTTTTCCAGGGCCGCCTGATACAGCAGGTTCTTGCGCACCCCGGTAATTTCCGCAGCCAGCGCCGCTGCGCGCTTGAGTGGCAATTCAGCCAACAGCAAGTCCAGAACGCGCTGCGCCTCGGTGCTGATCGCCTGCTCGTCTTCGGGCGCACTCCAGCCCCCCACCAACACCACGCATTCGCCGCGCTGCTGATTACTGTCGGCGGCAACAAACGCGTGCAACTCGCCCAGCGGCAGGCCCTTGAGTGTTTCGAACGCCTTGGTCAGCTCACGCCCAAGCAGCGCCGGGCGATCCGCACCGAACACCGCCTGCATGTCATCGAGGCATTCCAGAATGCGGTGCGGGGCCTCATAGAAGATCAGCGTGCGCGGCTCTTCCTTGACCTGTTCCAGGCGGGCACGCCGCCCAGCAGTCTTGGCAGGCAGAAAGCCTTCGAAGATAAACCGGTCGGACGGCAGGCCAGCGGCCGACAACGCAGCAATCAGCGCGCAGGCGCCGGGCACCGGAACCACTTTCACGCCGGCAGCGCGAGCCTGGCGCACCAGGTGATAACCCGGGTCGGAAATCAGCGGCGTGCCAGCGTCAGAGACCAGCGCAATATCGTCGCCCGCCAGCAAGCGAGTCAGAAAACGCCCGCCCTCGTCGCGCTCATTGTGCTCATGGCAGGCAGCCAGCGGCGTGCTGATACCGAAGTGCTGCATCAGGCGCATTGAATGGCGGGTGTCTTCGGCGGCGATCAAGGCTACATCCGCCAGCACCTTGAGCGCGCGGGCACTCATGTCATCGAGGTTGCCGATCGGCGTAGCCACCACGTACAGCGTGCCTGTGGTGGATTTCGAAGCCCCTGCTACATCTGTCACTGCGCGCACCTGTCTTTCGGATCAAAGGCGACATTGTAGCCCGAGCACCGGTTACAGGGCGCAAACATCTTCACCGGCGGCCCGCTTCAAGCCACCTATAGTGAAGGTTGCACGTCAGCGACATCGCGCCCCGGCCAGTGGTTGGGTACAATCGTCGGCCAACCAGATCGAGTAACAGGACTTTTACATGATCGCTTGTCTGCGGCTGCTCACAGCCCTCTGCCTCGCTGCCTTGCTGGCAGCTTGCGCAAGCTCGCCCTCATCCAGCCTGGGCGAACTCCCGCGCACCCCGGACGCCAGTATCGAGCAACTGCTCGAGCAGGCAGCCACCAGCAAGTCGCCCGAGGACGCAGCCCTGCTGCGCCTGAGCGCTGCCGACCTGGCCTACAAGCAAAAGGACTATCCACGCGCAGCGCGGATTCTCGAACAGGTACCACTGGACCCGCTCAAGCCTGCTCAGCAGGTGTTCGCCAGCACCTTGAGCGCTGAGCTGGCCATGAGCCGCAACCAGCCCAAAGCTGCCCTGACCGCCCTCGCCCACCCTAGCCTGCAGCGTCTGGGCGAGATGCCGGCTGAGCTGCAAGTGCGCACCTACAGCGTGCATGCCGCCGCCCTCGAAGCCGATGGCCAGACCTTGGCCGCAGCGCAGCAGCGGGTGCAACTGGCCCCTCTGCTCAGCGGCCAGGCGGCCAGCGCCAACAACGACGCGATCTGGGCACTGGTCGCTGCCTTGCCTGCCGAGCAGCTGCAATCGACTGGCAACGACACCCTGGCCGGCTGGACCAGCCTGGCCCTGGCGGTAAAAAGCGCCGGCACGCTGGAGCAGCAGCAGGCTGCGATCGACGCCTGGCGCAACCAGCATCCAGAGCACCCCGCAGCCAAGCAACTGCCGACCGCGCTGACCAAACTCAAGGAACTGGCCAGCCAGCCCCTGACCAAGATCGCCCTGCTGCTGCCTCAGGAAGGCTCGCTGGCCGGCGTCGCCCGCGCCTTGCGTGACGGTTTCATGGCCGCGCACTTCCAGGCCCAGCAGGCAGGCCAACAGGCACCTGCGATCCAGGTCTATGACAGCTCGCGGATCAGCTCGCTGGACGATTTCTACCGCCAGGCTCAGGCCGATGGCGTGCAACTGGTAGTCGGCCCGCTGGAAAAACCACTGGTGAAAAAGCTCGCCGCCTACCCGCAGTTGCCACTGCCGACCCTGGCCCTGAACTACGCCGAAGCAGGCCAGAACGCACCGCCGCAGCTGTTCCAGTTTGGCCTTGCCGCAGAAGACGAAGCCCGTGAAGTGTCGCGCCGTGCACGCGCCGACGGCCTGGTCCGCGCTGTAGCGCTGGTGCCGAGCGGCGAATGGGGCGACCGCGTGCTGGCCGCCTTCCGCAAGGACTGGGAAAGCAACGGCGGCACCCTGCTGGCTGCCGAGCGTATCGCCCAGCCGGTCGCCCTCGCCCAGCAAATCGCCGAGCTGTTCCAGCTGCGCCAGAGTGAAGGCCGTGCCAAGAGCCTGCAAAGCACGGTCGGTGGCAACATTGCCGCACAACCGTCACGCCGCCAGGACATCGACTTCATCTTCCTCGCTGCCACCCCGCAGCAGGCGCAACAGATCAAGCCGACGCTGAACTTCCAGTACGCAGGGGATGTGCCGGTCTACGCTACCTCCAACCTGTACAGCGCCAGCGGTGACGTCAACCAGTACAACGACATGACCGGCATCCGCTTCTGCGAAACGCCGTGGCTGCTCGACAGCAGTAACAGCCTGCGCCAACAAGTCGTGCAGCAGTGGCCACAAGCCGCTGGCAGCCTCGGCCGGCTTTATGCGATGGGCGTTGATGCGTATAGCCTGGCACCGCGTCTGGGCCAACTGAAGGCACTGCCTGACAACCGCGTACAGGGCCTGTCCGGCAGCTTGAGCATGAACCCGAGCCAGCGCATCGAGCGTCAACTGCCATGGGCAGAGTTCGCCGGCGGCCAGGTCAAACGCCTGCCGGACACGCCGCGCTGATGCAGGCGGCATCGCCTGGTCGCGCCGGCCAGGATGCTGAGGACTACGCCCTGGAGTATCTTTTCGGGCAAGGTCTGCAGTTGCTGGCGCGCAATTGGCGATGCAAGGGAGGCGAGCTTGATCTGGTCATGCTCGACGCCGATACAGTAGTATTCGTCGAAGTCCGCTATCGGCTGCACGCAGACTTCGGCGGCGCCCTCGGCAGTATCGATGGGCGCAAGCAGCAACGCCTGGCGCTGGCCGCCAGCATGTTTCTGCACAAGGAGTTTCGCTGGGCCAATCACCCCTGCCGCTTCGATGTCATCGCTCTACAAGGCAGCGGCCATGCAGGGCAACCGCTGCAATGGCTGAAAAACGCCTTCGAATGCTGAACCCACTGCGAATTTTTTGCTCTATGTTTCGCGGGCTGGTCCCTGTTGCGCGTCGCGCGGGCCACCGCCCCTCTTAAGGTCACACCAGATGGACATGCAATCCCGAATTCGCCGGCTGTTTCAGGCCAGCATCGACACCAAGCAACAGGCAATGGACATGTTGGCGCCGCATATCGAGCAGGCCAGCCTGGTCATGGTCAATGCCATGCTCAATGAGGGCAAGATGCTCGCCTGCGGCAACGGCGGCTCAGCCGGCGATGCTCAGCATTTCTCGTCCGAGTTGCTCAACCGTTTCGAGCGTGAACGCCCGAGCTTGCCGGCGATCGCGCTGACCACCGACAGCTCGACGATCACCTCGATTGCCAACGATTACAGCTACAACGAAGTGTTCTCCAAGCAGATCCGCGCCCTCGGCCAGCCCGGCGACGTGCTGCTGGCGATCTCTACCAGCGGTAACTCGGCGAACGTGATTCAAGCGATCCAGGCCGCACATGATCGTGAAATGATTGTCGTAGCAATGACCGGGCGCGACGGCGGTGGCATGGCCTCGCTGCTGCTGCCCGAAGATGTCGAGATTCGCGTACCGTCGAACGTGACTGCGCGCATCCAGGAAGTCCACCTGCTGGCGATCCACTGCCTGTGTGATCTGATCGACAGCCAACTGTTCGGGAGTGAAGAATGATCCCCAAGCGTTTTGGCCTGATGGCCCTGACTCTGTGCCTGAGCCTCTCCGGCTGCAGTTCGGTATTGACCTCTACCCGCGACAATCCTATCGAGGACGATCGCGGCACCCGCACCATCGGCAGCAAGATTGACGATTCACTGATCGAAACCAAGGTCTCGGTCAACATCGCCAAGGCCAACCCTGACCTGGACAAAGGCTCGCACATCGTTGTCAGTAGCTATAACGGCGTTGTCCTGCTGGCCGGGCAAACCCCGCGTGCTGACCTCAAAAGCCTCGCCGAGCAGACCGCCGGCCAGGTGCAGCGGGTCAAGAAGGTGCATAACGAAATCCAGGTGATGCAGCCGTCTTCGATTCTGGCGCGCAACAACGACGCCTGGCTGACCACCAAGATCAAGGCGCAGATGCTTGGCGACGCCAATGTGCCTGGCTCGCGCATCAAGGTCATCACCGAAAACGGTATCGTCTACCTGCTCGGCCTGGTTACCCAGGGCGAAGCCAACGCCGCGACCAGCGTGGTGCAAAGCGTTTCCGGCGTGCAGAAAATCGTCAAACTGTTCGAATACATCGACTAAGTCGCACCCGGCGGGAGGGCTGCGTCCTCCCGCCCTCCTCACCCGATCCAGGAAATACTCCATGACCAAGTTTCTGCTGCCCGCGCTGCTGATCGGCGCCTGCGCATCCCTGGCTGGCTGCTCCAGCCCGAGCATCATCACCCTGAATGATGGCCGTGAGCTGCAGGCATTGGACCAGCCCCACTTCGATCGCGCTTCTGGCTTTTATGAATTCGAACAGCTGGACGGCAAGCGCACGCGCATCAACAAGGATCAGGTTCGCACCATTACCGACCTGTAATTGCTGATCCAACGCTTACGAAAAAGGCGATCCTCTCGGATCGCCTTTTTTGTTACTTGACCACCTTCAGACTCGGTCGTCCGCTAGGACGCGGCGGCTGGCCACCACCTTCGGGCGGGCCGTCGTTATCCGGCTCGTCAACTTCATCCTCAAGCTCTTCATCATCCAGCAGCGAAGGCTCAAGCTCGAACACCATGCCCTGACCGTTCTCGCGGGCGTAGATGCCCAGGATCGCACCAGTGGGCACGAACAACGAATGCGCGACGCCGCCGAAGCGGCCTTCAAAGCTCACTGCGTCGTTATCCATGTGCAGGCTGCGCACCGCACTGGGCGACACGTTCAGGACAATCTGACCATCACTGGCGAAGCCCTGGGGCACCTGGACAGCCGGAAACTCGGCATTGACCAGCATATGGGGCGTGCAATCGTTGTCGACGATCCACTCGTACAGTGCTCTAACCAGATAGGGGCGACTGGAGTTCATCAACGGCTCCTTAAAGCTTGCGCATTTCACGTTCAGCAGCAGACAGGCTCGCCTGGAATGGCTCGCGGGCGAACTGTCGCTCCATATAATCAAGCAGCGGCTTGGCTTGCCGCGGCAGTTCGATACCCATCACCGGCAAACGCCAGAGTATGGGCAGTAGACAACAATCGACCAGGCTTTGCTCATCACTCATGAAGCAGGCCATCTCGGCAAACAATGGCGCAACCCCGGTCAGGCTCTCGCGCAGTTCCTTGCGCGCCTTTGCCTGCGCAGCCTCGGTGCTGCGCTTGTCGAGCAGCACGTCGGCCAGCGAGCACCAGTCGCGCTGGATGCGGTGCACCAGCAGGCGGCTGTTGCCGCGTGCGACCGGATACACCGGCAGCAGTGGCGGGTGCGGATAGCGCTCATCGAGGTATTCCATGACCACGGTCGACTCGTACAGCGCCAGATCGCGATCAACCAGGGTTGGCACACTGGCGTAAGGATTCACTTCAACCAGCTTGGGTGGCACACGCCCAGGATCGACGTCGATGATCTGCACGCTGACGCCCTTTTCGGCGAGCACCAGGCGGACCCGGTGCGAGTAATGATCAGCGGGATCGGAATAGCAGGCTAACCTGTTGGTTACGCCCATGCAGCGCCTCCTCGTGGGGATGCTTGTAAAACACAAATGCAAACGCGCCCTGAGGGGCCCAATGCAGTTGCACGGGGCGCCTCAGGGCGCGTTCAACTAACCAGAAATTACTGCGTGATCAGTGCACGTCCTTCCAGTATTCGCGCTTGAGCAAGTAGGCGAACACGAAGAAGAAAGCCAGGTACAGCAACACATAGGTACCGATGCGCTGGCTCTCCAGTTTGACCGGGTTGGCCGAATAGGCCAGGAAGGTCACCAGGTTCTTGACCTTCTCGTCGAACTGCTCGGGCGTCAGGGTACCGGATTTCGGCTCGATGGTCAGCTGATCACATGCTTCATGGGTCAATGGGCTGCCCGTCAACGGGTCATATTGCTTCTTGCCGTCGACGACGCTCTGCACCTGCTTGCAGCCAATCACCTGATTACCCTGCAGGCCAACCAGCACGTTAGGCATGCCGACGTTGGGGAAGACCTTGTTGTTGACCCCGTATGGCCGCGACTTGTCCTCATAGAAGCTACGTAGGTACGAGTACAGCCAATCGGTACCACGCACCCGCGCAACCAGGGTCAGGTCTGGCGGCGCAGCGCCGAACCAGGTCTTGGCATCAGCCGGCTGCATGCCGATCTGCATGTGGTCGCCGATCTTGGCACCGGTGAACACCAGGTTTTCCAGCATCAGCTCATGGGGGATACCCAGGTCATCAGCGACCCGCTCATAGCGCTGGAACTTGGCGCTATGGCAGCCCATGCAATAGTTGGCAAAGGTCCGCGCACCATCCTGCATGGCGGCTTTGTCACTCAGGTCGATATCGACCTTGTCCAGCTCCAGGCCGTGTTCCGCGGCAAAGGACAAGGCAGGCATCACTGCCAGGAACAGTACTGCAATAAGCTTTTTCATCAGCCAGTCACCCTTTCCGGAACCGCTTTGGTCTTCTCCAGCCTTGTGTAGAACGGCATCAGCAGGAAGTAGGCGAAATACAGCACGGTACAGACCTGCGACAGCAGGGTCCGCCCCGGAGTAGGCGCCAACACACCCAGCACACCGAGAATCACGAAGCTGACGCAGAACACCAGCAGCCAGATCTTGCTCAGCCAGCCCTTGTAGCGCATGGAACGTACCGGGCTGCGGTCAAGCCAGGGCAACACGAACAACACGGCAATGGCGGCGCCCATGGCGATCACGCCGAACAGTTTGTCGGGCACCGCGCGCAGGATCGCGTAGAACGGTGTGAAGTACCACACCGGAGCAATGTGCTCGGGTGTCTTGAAGGCATTGGCTTGCTCGAAGTTTGGTTTTTCGAGGAAGTAGCCGCCCATTTCCGGGAAGAAGAACACCACCGAACAGAACACGAAGAGGAACACCACCACGCCGACGATATCCTTGACGGTGTAGTACGGGTGGAACGGGATACCGTCGAGGGGGATGCCGTTTTCGTCCTTGTGCTTCTTGATGTCGACGCCGTCAGGGTTGTTCGAGCCGACTTCGTGCAGCGCCAGGATATGCAGCACCACCAGGCCGAGAATGACGATCGGCAAGGCCACCACATGCAAGGCGAAGAAGCGGTTCAGGGTGATCCCCGAGATCAGGTAGTCGCCGCGAATCCACTGGGTCAGGTCATCGCCGATCACCGGGATGGCGCCGAACAGCGAGATGATTACCTGCGCACCCCAATACGACATCTGGCCCCAAGGCAGCAGATAGCCCATGAACGCTTCAGCCATCAGCGCCAGATAGATCAGCATGCCGAACAGCCAGACCAGCTCACGCGGCTTCTGATAAGAGCCGTAGAGCAGCCCGCGGAACATGTGCAGGTAGACCACGATGAAGAACGCCGAGGCGCCGGTGGAGTGCAGATAGCGCAGGATCCAGCCGTACTCGACATCGCGCATGATGTACTCGACCGAGGCGAACGCCTCTTCGGCCGAAGGGGTGAAACTCATGGTCAGCCAGACGCCGGTAACAATCTGGTTGACCAGCACCAGCAACGCCAGCGAGCCAAAGAAGTACAGGAAGTTGAAGTTCTTCGGCGCGTAGTATTTGCTCAGATGCTCTTCCCACATTTTGGTCGCGGGGAAGCGCGCATCGATCCAGTCCATGAACTTGCTCATCATGCGTTCTCCTGATCGACGCCGATGACGATGATGTCGTCCGTCTCGTATGAGTGCGGAGGCACTGGCAGGTTGAGAGGTGCCGGCTGGGACTTGTAGACGCGGCCAGCGAGGTCGTAATGAGAGCCGTGGCAGGGGCAGAAATAGCCACCGACCCACTTGGGCCCCAGATCGACCGGCGCCACTTCAGGACGGAAGGTCGGCGAGCAGCCCAGGTGGGTGCACAGGCCAACCAGCAGGAGGATTTCCGGCTTGATCGAGCGCACCTCTGGGTCGACGTAAGTCGGCTGCACCGAGGCCTGCGATTCCGGATCAGCGAGCTCGCCGACGATTTTCTTGAGATTGCCGAGGATCTCTTCTGTGCGTCGCACGATGAATACTGGCTGCCCGCGCCACTCAGCAACCATCTGCTGGCCGGGTTCAATCTTGGCAATATTGACCTTCACCGGTGCACCGGCGGCTTTCGCCTTGGCACTGGGAAACCATGACCCCACGAACGGTACCGCAGCCCCCACAGCCCCCGCTGCACCCACCACGGACGTGGCGGCTACGAGGAAGCGGCGCCGGCCTGCGTTGACGCCGTCATTACTCATTCAGTCCTCTCCCATCAGCTGCTCTGGCCTGTTGAACCAGGCCTGTATTTTGTGAATGTCTGTGGCACTAAATTTTGGTCGCCATGGTAAGAAACAAATCCACACACTGACAAGGTGATTAGCCCCGGCCGGGCTACAACCCACGCTTTGCTTGATCTGCGTCTATAAGGCGACTTGCCGCGGACATGCTGACAGGTTAGTTCAAGGCAAAAAAAAAGCCCGGTTCCAAGGAACCGGGCTTCTTTCGACTGCCGAAGCGAAATTAACGCTTGGAGTACTGAGGACGCTTACGTGCTTTACGCAGACCCACTTTCTTACGCTCGACTTCACGAGCATCGCGGGTTACGTAGCCAGCGCGACGCAGAGCAGGGCGCAGGGCTTCGTCGTAGGCCATCAGAGCGCGGGTGATACCATGACGGATCGCACCGGCTTGACCGCTGACACCACCACCGGAAACGGTGACGTAGATGTCGAACTTGGCAACGTTCTCGGTCAGCTCGAGGGGTTGACGAACAACCATGCGAGCGGTTTCGCGACCGAAGAAAGTGTCCAAAGGACGGTTGTTGATGGAGATGTTACCGGTACCTGGACGCAGGAAAACGCGAGCGGTTGCGGTCTTGCGACGGCCAGTGCCGTAATTTTGAGTCGCCGACATAATGAACTATCCCGTTAGATCTTCAGTTCTTGAGGCTGCTGAGCAGTGTGTGGGTGAACAGCGCCCGCGTACACTTTCAGCTTGCGGTACATGTCGCGACCCAGCGGGTTCTTAGGCAGCATGCCCTTGACCGCGGTCTCGATGATACGCTCAGGGGCCTTGGCGATCAGCTTGTCGAAGCTGATTTCCTTGATGCCACCTGGGAAGCCGGAGTGGGAGTAGTACATTTTGTCAGTAGTTTTAGCACCAGTGACACGTACCTGCTCGGCGTTGATTACGACGATGTAGTCGCCGGTGTCAACGTGAGGGGTGTATTCAGCTTTGTGCTTGCCACGCAGACGAAGAGCGATTTCGGTAGCCAGACGACCCAGGGTCTGACCAGCGGCGTCGACGACGAACCAGTCGCGCGTAACTGTTTCTGGTTTAGCAGTAAAAGTTTTCATTATCTCTAAAGCCTCAGAGGCCGCCCAAGCAATAAAAAATAGACGGCGAATCTTACTGGATAGTGCGCAACTTGACAAGCAAGCACGCAGCCGAATACGGACGCTATTGGGGGCTCGGGTCGGGCACGTCCAATATCCGGCGGGTTTCTCTCGTAATGCAGTGCATCACTTCCGCAAAACGGAGAGGGGCAGGATTATCCAGATTGCAGAAAAAAATTCAACCTGCTTTTATGGTCTTTTTCGCCAGAGAGAAGCTTCCAGATGGAATACCGCAAGCTCGGCCGTACCGACCTCAACGTCAGCGCCCTGTGCCTGGGCACCATGACCTGGGGCGAGCAGAACGATCAGGACCAGGCGTTTGCCCAGATCGCCCGGGCCAAGGCCGGCGGGATCAACTTCATCGATACCGCCGAAATGTACCCGGTGCCGCCGCGCCCGGAGACCTACGCCGCCACCGAACGAATCATCGGTAACTGGTTCAAGGCCAACGGCGATCGCGACCAGTGGACACTGGCGAGCAAGGTTGCCGGCCCAGGCAACGGCATCAGCCACATCCGCGACGGCCAGCTCAAGCACAACCGCCAGCACATCGTTGCCGCGCTGGACGCAAGCCTTGAGCGCCTGCAGACCGATCACATCGACCTGTATCAGCTGCACTGGCCAGAGCGCAGCACCAACTTCTTCGGCAAGCTCGGCTACCAGCATCTGCCGCAGGACCACTTCACGCCACTGGAAGAAACCCTCGAGGTGCTCGACGAGCAGGTTCGTGCCGGCAAGATCCGTCACATTGGCCTGTCCAATGAAACGCCATGGGGCACGATGAAGTTCCTGCAGCTGGCCGAGAGCCGCGGCTGGCCGCGGGCGGTATCGATCCAGAACCCCTACAACCTGCTCAACCGCAGCTTCGAGATCGGCCTGGCCGAAGTGGCGATCCGCGAGCAATGCGGGCTGCTGGCCTACTCGCCGCTGGCATTCGGCATGCTTGCCGGCAAGTATGAAAACGGCGCCAGACCTGAAGGCGCGCGGTTGACGCTGTTCAACCGCTTTGCCCGCTACTCCAACCCGCAGACCGTGGCCGCCTGCAGCCGTTACGTGCAGATAGCCCGCGAGCATGGCCTGGACCCGGCCCAGATGGCCTTGGCGTTCGTCACCCGCCAGCCGTTCGTGACCAGCAATATCATCGGTGCGACCAGCCTTGAACAACTGGAAAGCAACCTCGCCAGCGCCGATCTGAACTTGAGCGATGAGCTGCTGGCAGCCATCGAAGCGGTGCACCAGGATCAGCCAAACCCGGCGCCGTGATGCAGCCGTAACAAAGCGGCAGCGGGTCAGCCCGCTGCCGCAGGCAGCTGGATCGGGACGGGGTAGACACAATCGCCAAAAAATAAGACGATCCAGCCGGTGATTGACCACTCTACCCTATAAGAACAATGACAATGATCTTTACCCAACCCACCGCTTCATTGCGGCGCGTCAGCATTCTGGCCGTCGATAATGTGTTCGCCTCGACCCTGATGCAGGCCAAGGATTTCTTCCACCTGGCCAGCCTGCGCTACGGCAAGCAAATGGGCCTGGGCCTGCAACCGATGTTCGAAATCTGCCTGGTCAGCCCCGACGCTGCACCGGTGGACAGCTTCAGCAACGTGCAGGTGCCGGTAGACGGCGGCCTGGGCGATGCCGATGTGATCATCCTGCCGGCGTTCTGGGATGACTTCGACAACCTTCAGCAGCGTTATCCGCAGGTCTTGCCATGGCTACGCGAGCAGCATGCGCGTGGCGCGGTGCTCTGTGGCGAAGCCAGCGGCGTGTACTGGCTGGCCGAAGCGGGCTTGCTCGATGGCAAGGAGGCGACCACCTACTGGCGCTTCTTCACTGACTTCGCCGAGCGCTTCCCGGCTGTGCGGCTGAACCAGGACAAGCACCTGACCGATGCCGACAACCTGTACTGCGCGGGCGGCGCGACCTCGGCCTGCGACCTGTACATCTACCTGATCGAGCGCTTCTGCGGGGCCAATGTCGCCCGCGCGGTAGCCCGCGACATCCTCTATGAAGTGCAACGCAACTACACCCCAGGGCGTATGGGTTTTGGTGGGCAGAAGCTGCATCAGGACCTGATCATCCTGCAGATTCAGCACTGGCTTGAAGAGCATTTCGCGGACAAATTCCGCTTTGAAGACGTCGCCCGCAACCATGGCATGAGCATTCGCAATTTCATGCGCCGGTTCCAGACGGCTACCGGCGACAAGCCCCTGCACTATCTGCAACGGCTGCGCATCGAAACCGCCAAGGGCTTGCTGTCGAGTACCCGCAAGAGCATCAAGACCATCAGTTATGAGGTGGGCTACGACGATGCGAGCTTCTTTGCCCGGCTGTTCCGCCAGCATACCGAGCTTTCGCCGAACCAGTATCGGCAGCAGTTCATGCAAGAGGCTTGAGGGGCATGGGGGCTGCCTTGCAGCCCTTCGCGGGTGAACCCGCTCCCACAGCTCACATGGGGCGCTGCGAATCCTGTGGGAGCGGGTTCACCCGCGAAGGGCCGCAAAGCGGCCCCAACTACACCGAATTAAGGCTTATGCGCTCGCGCCAGAAACTCGTGCGACTGCATCTCCAGCAAACGGCTCAGCGTACGCTGGAACTCGAAGCTCAGCCGCCCGCCGGTGTACAGATCCTTCAACTCAACCTCAGCTGAAATGATGAGCTTGACGTTACGGTCGTAAAACTCATCGACCATGTTGATGAAGCGCCGGGCGATATCGTCGGTAGCCACACCCATCTGCTCGACATTGCTCAGCAGCACGGCATGGAAGATCTTGCCCAGCTCGATGTAGTCGTTCTGGCTGCGCGGCCCGTCGCACAAGGCGCGGAAGTCGAACCAGGCGACATCGTCACAGGTACGCAGGGCGTGAATCTCGCGATTCTCGATCATCAGCACGTCGTTCTCGACCGCCTGCGTGCACTCCGGGGTCAGCGCCTTGAAGCTCTGGCGCAGGCTCTCGTGCGCAGCGGCATCGAGCGGGAAGTGGAACAGTTCGGCCTGCTCGAGGTGACGCAGACGATAGTCGACGCCGCTGTCGACGTTCACCACATCGGTGTACTGCTTGATCATGGCGATGGCTGGCAGGAAGCGCGCACGCTGCAAGCCATCCTTGTACAGGCCGTCAGGCACGATGTTGGAGGTCGCGACCAGTGATACGCCGTTCTTGAACAGCTCTTCCATCAAGGTGCCGAGGATCATCGCATCGGTAATGTCAGAGACGAAGAACTCATCGAAACAGATGACCCGGGCTTCGTTGGAGAAGCGCTTGGCGATCACCGTCAGCGGGTTCTTCTCGCCCTTGAGCGTGCGCATTTCTTCGTGCACGCGCTTCATGAAGCGGTGGAAGTGCGTGCGCATCTTCTGTTCGAACGGCAGCGCCTCATAGAAGGTGTCGACCAGATAGGTCTTGCCGCGCCCTACCCCACCCCAGAAGTACAAGCCCTTGACCGGGGCCTGGTCCTTCTTGCCGAACAGCTTGCCGAGCACGCCGGGCTTGTTGTTCTGCGCCGCGACCAGGTCGTCGTACAGACGCTGCAGATGACGCACCGCTGTTTCCTGCGCCGCATCATGGAAAAAATCGGGACGTTTGAGATCTGCTTGATATCGTTCTAAAGGCGTCATAATTCGCTGGCGAGGTAACAAAAGCGGGCCGTCACTGTAGCGACGGGCCCGCATAATGGCAATCAGACTTGCGGCGAAATGCCTCAGTCGGCTTGTGGCTGGAGCGCTGCGTGCAAGGCTTGCACGGCAGCGTCGCGCGCTAATGCATCGGCAAACTGCGGGCCTTCCGCGACCTGCTCACCGTTCAGCCACAGGGCAAAGCTCAGGCCGTCGACGCGCACATCGGCTTGACCACCCTGCTGCAGTTGCTTGCTCACCGCACCGGCGCTCTTGCCGTCGGCGAAGCTGCGCGACAGCAGCAATTGCTCGCCATCGGCGGCCAGCAGGCGGAAGCGGAAGCTGCCGTCTTCATCACGGAAGCTGACAAAGCGGGCGCTCTTGGCGGCCTTTTTCTTCACGTCGGTGCTGGCCTGGACACTGCTGCGGAACGAGCGCAGGCCGACCGCTTCACGCAGTTGTTCAAGGAACGGCGTCGCGCTCTTGCGCGCCTTGGCCGCGCCGGCCAGAAGGATGTCTTCAAGGTCAGCAGGACGTGCGATCAGCTGATGGTAATGCTCGCGTGGCGCGGCCAGTTGGCCGTCCAGCAGTTGGAACAGGCGTTGCTTGGCCTCGCCCCAGCCCAGCCCTTGCAGCAGTGCTTCATGCAGCTCTGCGGATTGCGCCGGGGTAGCGAACGCCTGGTACAGGGTGAACAGGTGCGAGCTGTCCGGGTCTTTCGCTTCGCCGGGTGCACGGGAGTCGGTGACGATGCGCGAGATGGCGTCTTTCATGTCCTTGGCGCTGGCGAACAACGGGATGGTGTTGTCGTAGCTTTTGGACATCTTGCGCCCATCCAGACCCGGCAGGGTCGCCACGCTTTCTTCGATCACCGCCTCGGGCATGGCGAAGAATTCCTTGCCCTGGCCGAACAGGTGGTTGAAGCGCTGGCCAATGTCACGGGCCATTTCCACGTGCTGGATCTGGTCACGGCCGACCGGCACCTTGTGCGCGTTGAACATGAGAATGTCCGCCGCCATCAGCACCGGGTAGCTGAACAGGCCCATGGTCACGCCGGCATCCGGGTCTTCGCCGTTTTCCAGGTTCTTGTCTACCGACGCCTTGTAGGCGTGGGCGCGGTTGAGCAGGCCCTTGCCGGCAACGCAGGTCAGCAGCCAGGTCAGCTCAGGGATCTCGGGGATGTCGGACTGACGGTAGAAGGTGACTTTGTCCGGGTCGAGCCCGCCCGCCAGCCAGGTGGCGGCGATCTCCAGGCGCGAACGCTGGATGCGCAGCGGGTCATCGCACTTGATCAGCGCGTGATAGTCGGCCAGGAAGTAGAACGAGTCGGCACCGGGCTGCTGGCTGGCAAGGATGGCCGGGCGAATGGCGCCGGCGTAGTTGCCCAGGTGCGGGGTGCCGGTGGTGGTGATACCGGTAAGAATGCGCGTAGTCATGGGTAATCGCTTGATCAGGCTTGGCTCAATTCGAGAGGCGCGGCAGCACCAGATCCTTCAGATCGGTCAGCTTGCCATGGAAAAAGTGTCCGCATTCTGCCACTTTCAGCAGCTCATGGGGGCGCGACAGGCTGTCGGACCATTCGTAAACCAGCTGAGGATCGACGACTTCGTCGCTGTCTGGCTGGATGACGGTCAACGGGCAAACCTGCGGCAGCGGGAAGTCGTCATTCAAACGCATCACAGCAGGTGCGATCATGAACAGCTGCTGCAGCGTTGCGCCCTGGCTTTCCAGACGCCCGGCAAGACTCGCGGCAACGAAACCGCCAAACGAGAAGCCCATCAGCACCAGCGGCAGCTCGGGATAGCTGGTCCGCACCCAGGCGGCGACGGCCTCGGCATCAGCCACTTCACCCGCGCCCATGTCATGGCCGCCAGCGCTTTGGCCGACGCCGCGGTAATTGAAGCGCAGCGTATTGTAGCCAGCATCGCGAGCAGTGCGTTGCAGGGTCGAGACCACCTTGTTGAGCATGGTGCCGCCCTGCACCGGATTAGGGTGGCAGATCAGCACTACGCCACGCGGCTCGGCCACTTCCAGCTGCAAGGCTTCCAGTTGGCCGCATGGGCCATCGATGAACAAGGGGGTTTCGCGGATAAGCAAAGCACTACTCCGTGACCTCGGAAGGGGTCGACTCGTCTAGCTGATGAATTCTGTTCTGAAATATTTGCGATCGTTCGCGGTATACAGCGCAGGTCTGAGCCGTTAACGTAAAGCAAAGCCGTTTATAGAGGAAGGACTCGTGGAACTCTCGCTCCTTGTTTGGTTGTTGCCGACCCTGGCCCTGGTCGTCGGCGTAGTCGTCGGCTTCGTCGTGGCCCGCCTGCTGCCCAACGCAGCGCCCAGCAGCACACAGCGTCAACTGGATGATATCCAGCAACGTTTCGACAGTTATCAAAGTGAAGTGGTCACCCACTTCAACAGCACCGCAGCCCTGGTTCAACGCCTGACCCAGAGCTATCAGGACGTGCAGGATCACCTGGCCGACGGTGCCAACCGCCTGGCCCTGGACGAGCTGACCCGTCAGCGTCTGCTGGCAGCGCTGCATTCGGAGGCTGCGCAAAGCCATCGCGATCGCCTGACGCCGCCGAAAGACACCGCCGAAGTGCCGCGTGACTACGCGCCCAAGACGCCTAACTCGCCGGGCATGCTCGACGAGAGCTACGGCCTCAAGCGCTGATCCGAGCTGTAAGCACTGGTTCTTCAAGGTTTTATTGCTGATGTTGGGGCTGCTTTGCAGCCCTTCGCGGGTGAACCCGCTCCCACAGGTTTTTGTGGGAGCGGGTTCACCCGCGAAGGGCCGCAAAGCGGCCCCTTTTCGATTCATGAACGAAGCCTGAGCCCGCTCAAACGCTGGCGCGCAATGCCTGCTCGATATCAGCCAGCAGGTCCTCGATATCCTCAAGCCCCACCGACAACCGCACCAACCCCTCGCCTATGCCGTGCTGCGCACGCTCTTCAGGGGTGTAGCTGGAGTGGGTCATGCTCGCTGGATGCTGGGCCAGTGACTCGGCATCACCCAGGCTGACCGCGCGGCTGAACAGCTGCAGGGCATTCATGAAGCGCCGACCGGCTTCGATACCACCCTTGAGTTCGAAGGCGATCATGCCACCCGGCAAACGCATCTGCCGCTGCGCCAGCGGGTACTGGGCGAAGTTCGGCAGGCCGGGATAATGCAGCAACTCGACCTGCTGCTGGCCCTGCAGAAACGCAGCCACCTGCGCCGCATTGGCACAATGCCGATCCATGCGCAGGCCAAGCGTCTTGATTCCGCGCATCAGCAGTGACGCATCGTGCGGCGACAGCACCGCGCCAGTCATGTCTTTCAGACCTTGCAGACGAACACGGTCAATCAACGCCTTGCGCCCCGCCACCAGCCCGGCAGTGATGTCGCCATGGCCACTCAGGTATTTGGTTGCCGAGTGCACGACCAGGTCCGCGCCAAGCTCCAGCGGCCGCTGCAGATAAGGTGTACAGAAGGTGTTGTCGACCACCACATGAATGTCACGACCGTGCACGGCCTGCGCTACGGCGGCAATATCGACCAGTTCCAGAGTGGGGTTGGCGGGCGACTCGAAATAGATCATGCGAGTTTTGTCGTTGATCGCAGCGGCCAGCGCCTGCGCGTCGTTGAGGTCGACGTGCCGGATCTTGACGCCGAACTCGCCGATACCGTGGTGCAGGAAGGCAAAGGTGCAGCCATAAAGCGTCTGGCCGACAAGCAGCTCATCGCCAGGGCGCAGCAAGGTCCACAGGGTGGCGGTGATCGCGCCCATGCCTGAGGCAAGCGCCAGCCCTGCCTCAGCGCCTTCCAGTGAGGCGATGCGCTGTTCCAGCAAGTCCAGGGTAGGGTTGGAAATACGGCTATAGAAATGCCCCGGCTGCTCCCCGGCAAAGCACGCTGCGCCATATTCGACCGTGGGGAAGGCATAGGTAGCCGTCTGGTAAATCGGCGGCACCAGCGCCCCGCCATGGGCGAGCGGATCGTAGCCGTGGTGAATGGCTCGGGTGGAGAATCCGGATTGGCGCTTGGCAACGTCCATGGCTACAGCCTCTTGTGGTTTGTTATAAGCTTATGCCAACGAACCAACGGTATTTTTCCAAAGTCGCCCAGCAAAATCGGCACCTGCGGGCATAAAAACAACAATTGACTCTCTGGAAGGGCAAGCCATGCCTACGACCCTTGACCGCACCGATCGCGCCCTGCTCGGCGCCTTGCAGGACAACGCCCGCCTCACGGTTTCCGAACTCGCCGATCGGGTTTCCCTGACCACTTCGCCCTGCTGGCGGCGGGTCAAGCTGCTCGAAGACAACGGCTACATCACTGGCTATCAGGCAGTGCTCTCGCCCAAGGCCTTGGGCTTTGGCGTGACCGCGTTCGTCAGCATCATGATGGATTCACATACCAAAGAGATGGCCTTGGCATTTGAGCGGCGATTGCTGGAAATTCCCGAGATCGTCGCTTGCCATAACGTGTCCGGACGCTACGATTTTTTGCTGGAGATTCTGGCGCGGGATCTGGAATCGTTTGGGGAATTTACCCGCGAGGTGCTGCAGCGGCTGCCTGGGGTGAAGGAGATCTATTCGAGTTTTTCGTACAAGGCAGTCAAGGAGCGGCGGGTGATTCCGGTGTCCGAGAAGCATATTTGAGGGCCCCACTGCAGCCCTTGCCGATCTTCAGGCACACGCAACAAACAAAAAACCCCGCCGAAGCGGGGTTTTTCAGTTACCTCAACGGGTCTTAGATAGCACCACGCTGACGCAACACTTCCAGCACCTGCTTGACGCCGTCTTCGACGCTGCTGCTCTGGGTATCGATAACCAGATCAGCATCCAGCGGCACATCGAACGGGAAGCTTTCGCCCGGGATGTTATCGCCAGCAGCGGCGTACAGGCCCTGCGGGTCACGCTCGCGGCACGCCAGTGGCGAAGCCTGCACGTAAACCGTGATCAAGCGCTCCTTGCCGATCAGCGCCTTGGCCTGTTCGCGGCCTTCGGCATCCGGTGCGACGAACGCAGCCAGGGTCAACATGCCGGCTTCGTTGAACTGACGCGCGACATGCGCGGCGCGACGCCAGTTCTCGGTGCGCCCGGCGCGGTCCTGTGGCAGGCCCTTGTTCAGGTCATGGCGCAGGTTCTGGCCATCGAGCACGTAGACCGCCCGGCCCATGTCGAACAGCTTGCGCTCCACGGCGTAGGCCAGGGTGCTCTTGCCAGCGCCGGACAGGCCGCTGAACAGCACGGTGGCTGGCTGCTGACCAAAGCGCAGAACGCGCTCTTCGGTGGTGACATGGGCCTGCTTGCCATGCTGACCAGTGCTGCCGTGCGGCAGTACCGGCGGTGCGATGATCATGCCGGCACCAACGGTGCCGTTGGTCAGGCGGTCAATGACGATGAACGCGCCCGTAGTGCGGTTGCTGTCGTAGCCGTCCAGCGCGATGGCGGAGTCGAGGCTGACCTTGACCCGGCCGATCTCGTTCAACTGCAGCGAACTGGCCGCGCCCTTGTCGAGGGTGTTCACATCGACCCTGTGGGTGATGCTGGCGATCGAGCCCGGCACGTAGCTGGTGGCGCGCTTGATGTCGTACTTCTTGCCCGGCAGCATCGGCTCTTCGGCCATCCACACGAGCATGGCGTCGAACTGGTCGGTCACCGGCGGCACGTTGTCGGCATGCACCAGCAGGTCGCCACGGGAGATGTCGATCTCGTCTTCCATGGTCAGGGTCACGGCCTGGCCTGGGCCGGCGTGCTCCAGTTCACCTTCATAGGTGACGATGGATTTGACCCGGCTGCTCTTGCCCGACGGCAGTACGACGATCTCGTCGCCCTTGTGCACCACGCCGCTGGCGAGGGTGCCGGCAAAGCCGCGGAAGTTCAGGTTGGGCCGGTTGACGTACTGCACCGGGAAACGCAGGTCGGTGAAGTTGCGGTCGGCAGCGACTTCGACGGTCTCGAGGATTTCCATCAAGGTCTGGCCGCTGTACCACGGCGAACGCTCGCTGCGATTTACCACGTTGTCGCCCTTGAGCGCAGACATCGGCACGAAGTGCAGGCTGCTCGGGGTCAGGTCAATGGCCTGCGCAAACTTCAGGTAATCAGCCTTGATCGACTCGAACAGCTGCTCGTCGAAGCCTTTGAGGTCCATCTTGTTGACCGCAACGACGATGTGCTTGATGCCCAGCAGCGAGGCGATGTAGCTGTGCCGACGGGTCTGGGTCTGCACGCCGTAGCGGGCATCGACGAGGATGATCGCCAGGTCGCAGGTCGACGCACCGGTGGCCATGTTGCGGGTGTACTGCTCATGGCCCGGGGTGTCGGCGATGATGAACTTGCGCTTGGCGGTAGAGAAGTAGCGGTAGGCGACATCGATGGTGATGCCCTGCTCGCGCTCGGCCTGGAGGCCATCGACCAGCAATGCCAGGTCGACTTCTTCGCCCGTGGTGCCGGACTTTTTCGAGTCGCGGGTAATGGCCTCGAGGTGGTCCTCGTAGATCATTTTCGAGTCGTGCAGCAGGCGCCCGATCAGGGTGCTCTTGCCGTCATCGACGTTGCCGCAGGTAAGGAACCGCAGCAGTTCTTTGCGCTCGTGCTGAGCCAGATAAGCGACGATGTCTTCGCTGATCAAATCGGATTGATGCGACATGGAGTAACCCTGAAAATTAGAAGTAGCCCTGGCGTTTTTTGTCTTCCATGGAGCCTGCGCCATCGTGGTCGATGACCCGGCCCTGACGCTCGGAAGTGCGCGTCAGGAGCATCTCCTGGATGATGTCGGTCAGGCTGTCGGCATCCGACTCCACCGCGCCCGTCAACGGGTAGCAGCCAAGGGTACGGAAGCGCACCTTCTTCTTGACGATGCGGGCTTTCTCTTCCTCGGAGAGGTGCTCGAGAATGCGCTCGTCGTCGATCATGATCAGGGTGCCGTTCTTCTCGATGACTTCACGCTCGGCGGCGAAGTACAGCGGCACGATCGGGATGCCTTCAAGGTAGATGTACTGCCAGATGTCCAGCTCGGTCCAGTTCGACAGCGGGAAGACGCGGATCGACTCGCCTTTGTTGACCTTGCCGTTGTAGACGTTCCACAGCTCAGGGCGCTGGTTTTTCGGGTCCCAGCGGTGCTTGCTGTCGCGGAACGAATAGACCCGCTCCTTGGCCCGGGATTTCTCCTCGTCGCGGCGCGCACCACCGAAGGCGGCATCGAAGCCGTACTTGTCCAGTGCCTGCTTGAGGCCCTGGGTCTTCATGATGTCGGTGTGCTTGGAGCTGCCATGGGTGAATGGGTTGATGCCCTGCGCCACCCCTTCCGGGTTGACGTGGGTGATCAACTCCAGGCCCATTTCCTCGACCATCTTGTCGCGGAAGCTGTACATCTCCTGGAATTTCCACTGGGTATCGACGTGCATCACCGGAAACGGCAGCTTGCCCGGGAAGAAGGCCTTGCGCGCCAGGTGCAGCATCACGGCAGAGTCTTTACCGATCGAGTAGAGCATCACCGGGTTGTCGAACTCGGCGGCCACCTCGCGGATGATGTGGATGCTTTCCGCCTCCAGCTGTTTCAAGTGCGTCAGTTTGTCGACCATGGCTACTCACGTAAAACGATCTTATGAACGGCCAGCGGGCCGTGTTCGAGCGAGCCACTTTAGCACAGCGACTGCTTCTATTTAGGCAGGCGGCTAGATCGAAACGGTCTAACCATATGACTTCCGGTTTGGGGCTTCAGCAGGTGTAGGAGCACGCAATCTGGCGCTCAGATCGGATTCGGGCAGTCGATGAACAGGTGCTCGACGGCGAAGCGCCGGGCCAGATAGTCACCCAGCGCCTGCACGCCATAGCGCTCGGTAGCGTGGTGACCGGCAGCGATGAAGCTGATGCCGTTTTCGCGGGCGCTGTGAAAGGTCTGCTCGGAGGCCTCGCCACTGATGAACAGGTCGACGCCCTGGGCAATCGCCGTGTCGATGTAGCCCTGACCGCCGCCGGTGCACCAACCGATCCGCCGCACCAGTTGCTCGCCTTCGATCAGCAACGGCTCGCGACCCAGTACCTCTTGCACGCGGCGAGCGAAATCACGCGCCGAGACTGGCTCGTCGAGCGAGCCGAGCATGCCTACCACCTTGGGATTGTTTGGCTCCAGGGGGCCTTCGACGGTGATGCCCAACTGATGCGCCAGTTGCACGTTGTTGCCAACCTCGGGGTGCACATCCAGCGGCAGATGGAACGCCAGCAGGCTGATGTCATGCTTGAGCAGCGTCTTCAGGCGACGTTGTTTGATGCCGGTGATGCACGGGTCTTCGCCTTTCCAGAAGTAACCATGGTGCACCAGCACCAGATCAGCCTCGGCTTCTACTGCCGCATCAAGCAATGCCTGGCTTGCGGTAACGCCGCTGACGATGCGGCTGACCTGGGGCCGACCTTCGACTTGCAGGCCATTGGGGCAGTAATCCTGGATCCGCGCGCTGTTCAGATAGCGTTCGGCTTCGGTGACCAGCGTGGTGAGGGCGACGGCCATGAAAAATCTCCTCGCAGTGGCATGTAGGCAGGGCGCAAGGCCCTATAATGGCGGCCATTATGAGCTGTCGCCGGCGCTGCGGATACCGCTGGCAGGCGCCCGCCAAACGCACGCCGACGATGCGCCGCAGTGGCCGTCGCCGCGCGCCGTGTTCAGGTGTATCATCGCGCGCGCCTCCCCGGGCCGCTCTGCGACGGCCCTGCCCTACTCCAGGATTGATTCGATGCTCAAGGTTCTGCGTTACTTTGGCTGGCCACTGCTTACCGGCATATTGATCGCCATGCTGGTCATCCAGCGCTTTCCCGAGTGGGTCGGCCTGCCCAGCCAGGACGTCAACCTGCAGCAGGCGCCGCAGACCACGCGGATCATGCAGGGCCCGGTGTCGTACGCCGACGCCGTCACCCTGGCGGCGCCAGCGGTGGTCAACCTGTACACCACCAAAGTGGTCAACAAGAGCGCCCACCCGCTATTCGAAGACCCGCAGTTCCGCCGCTTCTTCGGTGACAACCTGCCCAAGCAACGGCGCTGGGAATCGAGCCTGGGTTCGGCGGTGATCATGAGCCCCGAAGGCTACCTGCTGACCAACAACCACGTCACCAGCGGTGCCGACCAGATCGTGGTCGCCCTCAAGGACGGCCGCGAGACCTTGGCCCGAGTGATTGGCAGCGACCCGGAAACCGACCTGGCGGTGCTCAAGATCGACCTGAAGAACCTGCCGGCGATTACCATCGGCCGCTCCGACACTATCCACATCGGCGACGTTTCGTTGGCCATCGGCAACCCGTTCGGGGTTGGCCAGACGGTGACCATGGGCATCATCAGCGCCACCGGGCGTAACCAGCTGGGCCTGAACAACTACGAAGACTTCATCCAGACCGATGCGGCGATCAACCCCGGCAACTCCGGGGGTGCGCTGGTCGACGCCAATGGCAACCTGGTCGGTATCAACACGGCGATCTTCTCCAAGTCCGGCGGTTCGCAGGGTATCGGCTTCGCCATCCCGGTAAAACTGGCGCTTGAGGTGATGAAGTCGATCATCGAACACGGCCAGGTGATTCGCGGCTGGCTGGGGATCGAGGTGCAGCCACTCAGCCAGGAATTGGCCGAATCGTTTGGCCTCGAAGGCAAACCAGGGATCGTCGTAGCGGGGATCTTCCGCGATGGCCCGGCGCAGCGCGCAGGCTTGCAGTTGGGTGATGTGATCCTGAGCATCAACGGCGAGCCGGCGGGCGATGGGCGCAAGTCGATGAACCAGGTGGCGCGGATCAAGCCGACCGACAAGGTGGCGATCGAGGTGATGCGCAATGGCAAGCAGCTCAAGCTGATCGCCGAAGTGGGCCTGCGCCCACCGCCGGCGCCGGTAGCGCCGAGCGAAGAGAAATAAACAAAAGGGGCCGCAATCGCGGCCCCTTTTTGTATCAGTGCAGGATCTGGCTGAGGAACAACTTGGTGCGGTCGCTCTGCGGCCGGTCGAAGAAGTCATCCGGCGCCGCCTGCTCTACGATCTCGCCCTTGTCCATGAAGATAACCCGGTTGGCCACGGTGCGGGCAAAGCCCATCTCGTGGGTCACGCAGAGCATGGTCATGCCGTCTTCGGCCAGGCCCACCATGGTGTCGAGCACCTCCTTGACCATCTCCGGGTCGAGCGCCGAGGTCGGCTCATCGAACAGCATGATCTTCGGCTTCATGCACAGCGCTCGGGCAATTGCCACTCGCTGCTGCTGACCACCCGACAACTGCCCAGGGAACTTGTGCGCCTGCTCCGGGATGCGCACGCGCTCCAGATAGTGCATGGCGATTTCCTCGGCCTTGCGCTTGGGCATCTTGCGCACCCACATCGGCGCCAGGGTGCAGTTCTCGAGAATGGTCAGGTGCGGGAACAGGTTGAAGTGCTGAAACACCATGCCGACTTCGCGGCGGATCGCTTCGATCTGCTTGAGGTCGTTGGTCAGCTCGACGCCGTCAACGACGATGCGCCCTTGCTGATGCTCCTCGAGCCGGTTGAGGCAACGAATGGTGGTCGACTTGCCCGAGCCGGACGGCCCGCACAAGACGATCCGCTCGCCCTGACGCACGTTCAGGTTGATGTCCTTGAGCACATGGAACTGGCCGTACCACTTGTTCACGCCCTGCATCTGGATGATGCCTTCGGGGCCGGCAGGCTGCTTGATCGCTTCACTCATTTTGAAACTCCTAACGCTTGTGGCCAGTGTCCAGCTTGCGCTCCAGGTGCATGGAGTAGCGGGACATACCGAAACAGAAAATCCAGTAAACCAGGGCGGCAAACACATAGCCCTCGGTCGCCATACCCAACCAGGCCGGGTCTGCCGTGGCTTGGCGCACGCTGTTGAGCAGGTCGAACAGGCCGATGATGATTACCAGGCTGGTGTCCTTGAACAGGGCAATGAAGGTGTTGACGATGCCCGGGATGACCAGCTTCAAGGCCTGCGGCAGGATCACCAGGCCCATCGAGCGCCAGTAACCCAGGCCCATCGCCGACGCGGCTTCGTACTGGCCTTTGGGGATGGCCTGCAAGCCACCCCGTACCACCTCGGCGATGTACGCCGACTCGAACAGGATGACGAAGATCATCGCCCGCAGCAGCTTGTCGAAGCTCATGCCTTCCGGCATGAACAACGGCAGCATCACCGAAGACATGAACAGCACGGTGATCAGCGGAATACCGCGCCAGAACTCGATGAAGGTCACCGACACCGACTTGATCACCGGCATCCGCGAGCGCCGCCCAAGTGCCAGCAGAATCCCCAACGGCAATGCCGCGGCGATACCGACGGTAGCGATCACCAGGGTCAGCATCAGCCCGCCCCACTGCGAGGTCGGTACCTGGCTCAGGCCAAAGCTGCCGCCATGCAGCAGGAAGTACGCCAGGGTCGGGTAGACCAGCAGGTAGCCAATGCCGTAGGCCACCTTGCGCGGGAAGCGACGGATGAACAGCGGCGCAGCGCCGATCACGCCCAGCCACACGGTCAGGTCGACGCGCCAGCGCAGATCGCTCGGGTAATAGCCATACATGAACTGGCCGAAGCGCTGCTGGACGAACACCCAGCAGGCGCCCTCCTTGGTGCAGTCGGCGCGGGTAGTGCCGGTCCAGTTGGCGTCGATGAACGCCCACTGCAGCAGCGGCGGCACGGCCAGCCAGACCAGGTAGATGGCAAAGAAGGTCAGCAGCGTGTTGATCCAGCTGGAGAACAGGTTGGCGCGCATCCAGGCCACCACACCAACGGTTTTCACCGGTGGTGGCATATCAGGTTTGAAAACATGGGCGTTCATGCGCGACTCCTACCGCTCGATCAGCGCAATGCGCTTGTTGTACCAGTTCATCAGCAACGAGATGCTGATGCTGATCGTCAGATAAACCGCCATGGTGATCGCCATGACCTCGACCGACTGGCCGGTCTGGTTGAGTACTGTGCCGGCAAACAGCGAGACCAGTTCCGGGTAGCCGATAACGGCTGCCAGTGAGGAGTTCTTGGTCAGGTTGAGGTACTGGCTGGTCAACGGTGGAATGATCACCCGCAGCGCCTGGGGAATGATCACCTTGCGCAACGTCGGGCCTTCGCGCAGCCCCAGCGAACGGGCGGCTTCGGTCTGGCCGTGGCTGACCGAGCGGATGCCGGCACGCACGATTTCGGCAATAAACGCAGCGGTATAGATCGACAGCGCCAGGGTCAGTGCCATGAACTCGGGGATCAGCACCCAGCCACCGGCAAAGTTGAAGCCTTTGAGCTGCGGCACTTCCCACTGCAGCGGGTTGCCGAACAGCAGCACGCACATGGCCGGAATGCCGACCATCAGCGCCAGGCCGACCCAGAACTTGTGGAACGGTTGCCCGGTTAGCTCGAAGCGCTTGTTGGCCTGGCGCACCATCAGCACCACCGCGACAATGGCGACCACCAGCGAAACCACAAACGGCCAGAAGCCATCGGCCATCGACGCGCCCGGCATGTTCACGCCGCGGCTACTGATAAAGAACAGGTCATCGATATTGATGCTGCCGCGCGGCCCAGGCAACGCAGTGAACACCGCGAAGTACCAGAACAGGATCTGCAGCAGTGGCGGGATGTTGCGGAAGGTCTCGACGTAGACCGTGGCCAGCTTGTAGACCACCCAGTTGGAGGACAGGCGGCCGACCCCCACGGTAAAGCCGATCAAGGTCGCCAGGACGATACCGATGACACTCGCCAGCAAGGTGTTGAGCAGGCCGACCAGCAGCACCCGCGAGTAGGTGTCCGCTTCGGTGTAGTCGATCAGGTGCTGGGCAATGCCGAAGCCAGCACTGCGCTCGAGAAAGTCGAAGCCCGAGGTGATGCCCCGGTGCTGCATGTTGGTTTGGGTGTTGTGGATCAGGTACCAGCCCAGACCGACCACGCAGACCACCGTGAGGATCTGGAACAGCCACGCGCGCACACGTGGATCACTAAGGGAAAAGCCCTTGGGTGCGCCGATTTGATTTTGCATGAAGTGCCCCGGAAAAAAGGGATCAGAACAGCCTGCGGCGGCAGGATGCCGCCGCAGGTGCAGCCATCAGCGCACCGGAGGTGCGTACTGGATGCCGCCGTTGTTCCACAGGGCATTCAGGCCACGATCGATCTGCAGCGGGGTGCTCTTGCCAAGGTTCTTCTCGAACACTTCGCCGTAGTTACCCACTTGCTTGACGATCTGTACCACCCAGTCCTTGGGCAACTTGAGGTCTTTGCCGTATTCGCCGTCAGCGCCGAGCAGGCGGGCGTTGTCCGGGTTCTTGCCGGATTTGGCTTCAGCCTCGACGTTTTTCGAGGTGAGGCCGGCTTCTTCGGCATTGAGCATGGCGAACAGGGTCCACTTGACGATGCTGAACCACTCTTCATCACCTTTACGCACGACAGGGCCCAGTGGCTCCTTGGAGATGGTCTCCGGGAGTACCACGTAGTCGGTCGGTGCTGCCAGCTTGGAGCGTTGTGCGTAGAGCTGCGACTTGTCCGAGGTGAGCACATCGCAACGACCCGATTCCAGCGACTTGGCGCTCTCGTCGGAGGTGTCGAAGGTGATCGGGGTGTACTTCAGGCCATTGGCGCGGAAGTAGTCGGAGACGTTCAGTTCGGTGGTGGTGCCTGCCTGGATGCAGACGGTCGCGCCGTCGAGCTCCTTGGCGCTGGAAACACCGAGCTTCTTGTTGACCAGGAAGCCGATGCCGTCGTAGTAGGTCACGCCAGCGAAGACCAGGCCCATGCCAGCATCACGCGAGCTGGTCCAGGTGGTGTTGCGCGAGAGTACATCGACTTCGCCGGACTGCAGCGCAGTGAAGCGCTCCTTGGCGTTGAGCTGGCTGAACTTGACCTTGGTGGCATCGCCGAACACTGCAGCGGCTACCGCACGGCACACATCGGCATCGATGCCGACAATGTTGCCCTTGGCGTCAGGTACCGAGAAACCCGGCAGGCCATCGCTCACGCCACACTGGACGAAGCCCTTTTTCTTTACCGCATCCAGCGTAGCGCCGGCCTGGGCAAAACTGGTTGCACCCAGCGCGGCGGCAGCGGTCAGGACTGCCAGCGTGGTTTTCAACATCTTCATCTACAACCTCCAAATCGCTCTTGTTGTGTCGAGCCGGAATTGCACCGCACCCTTATGAGGCGCATCCGACCCCTGTTGGCTTGTTTTTGGGTCACGTGGTGCAATGGGCTGTTCTGTGACAGCCTTTGATCCAAACGAGGGGTGTTACCGTCGCCGGTTAATCCCTTCGCATCGGTAGATCCATAGCAAGGCGCGTACCACAGTTGCCGGCTTAAGCGTTTAAGCGGTCGTCAAGTAGTAAAAGTTGTACAGTTGCGACATCTTGTTAAGGCATTCGCTACCCCTGCCTTTTTTTAATGCACCTAATACGTACACGCGCACAAATTCGGAGCAGTTATGACCAACCCGTTGATTATCGAACCGCAAACCACCGCTGACGCCTGTGTGATCTGGTTGCACGGCCTGGGTGCCGACCGTTACGACTTCCTACCGGTGGCCGAATTTCTTCAGGAGCGTTTGCTCAGCACGCGCTTCGTCATGCCCCAGGCGCCGACCCGCCCAGTCACCATCAATGGCGGCTACGCCATGCCCAGCTGGTACGACATCAAGGCCATGACTCCGGCGCGCGCCATCGATGAAGCGCAGTTGGACGAGTCCGCCGAGCAGATCATCCAGTTGATCAAGGCCGAGCAAGCCAAAGGCATCAGCCTGGCGCGGATCATCCTCGCCGGGTTTTCCCAGGGCGGCGCGGTGGTGCTGCACACTGCCTATATAAAGTGGCAGGAAGCGCTCGGCGGGGTCATTGCCCTGTCGACCTACGCGCCGACCTTCAGCGCCGAGCACCAACTCAGTGCCTGCCAGGAGCGCACTCCTGCACTGTGCCTGCACGGCATCCATGACCCGGTGGTGATCCCGTCGATGGGCCGCACCGCCTTCGAGTACCTGAGCCAATGGAACGTCGCCGCGCGCTGGCAGGAGTACCCGATGGAGCATGAAGTGGCCGTGGCCGAGCTTGCCGATATCCACGACTGGCTCAGCGAACGGCTGCGTTGAACCCGGCCGGCAGGCAGCTGCCGGTGCATTCTCCTACGCCGCGCCCGAATCTTGCATTACACTGGCCGGCGTATATTCCTTAATCAAATAACGAGATGACCGTGCTGAAGGCACTGAAAAAAATATTCGGCAAGGGAGACGCCGCAGCGCAAACGGCTGCTCCCCAAGCCACTGAGACAGCACCCGCACCTGCGGTTCTACCGCCTGCTACCGAGGTTAAGCCTCACCCCGAGCCTGCCGTTGCTGCTGCGCCGGTTGTATCGCCGCGCAACGAAAAGCCTGCGCAAGCCAAGCCTCGCCGCGAACGCAAGCCCAAGCCACAGGCCAGCCTGTGGAAGCCGGAAGATTTCGTCGTCGAAGCTCAGGAAGGCAAGACCCGCTTCCACGACTTCAAGCTCAGCAACGAGCTGATGCATGCCATTCAAGACCTCGGCTTCCCGTACTGCACGCCGATCCAGGCCCAGGTTCTGGGTTATACCCTGCGCGGTCAGGACGCCATCGGCCGGGCCCAGACCGGTACCGGCAAGACGGCCGCGTTTCTGATTTCGATCATTTCCCAGCTGCAGCAGACGCCGCCGCCGAAAGAGCGCTACATGGGCGAGCCGCGTGCGCTGATCATCGCGCCGACCCGCGAGCTGGTGGTGCAGATCGCCAAGGACGCCGCCGACCTGACCAAGTACAGCGGCCTCAACGTCATGACCTTTGTTGGCGGCATGGACTTCGACAAGCAGCTCAAAGCGCTTGAAGCCCGTCACTGCGACATTCTGGTGGCCACCCCGGGCCGCCTGCTGGACTTCCACCAGCGCGGCGAAGTGCACCTGGACATGGTCGAAGTGATGGTGCTCGATGAAGCTGACCGTATGCTCGACATGGGCTTCATCCCTCAGGTCCGGCAGATCATCCGCCAGACCCCGCCGAAGAGCGAACGGCAGACGCTGCTGTTCTCGGCGACCTTCACCGACGACGTGATGAACCTGGCCAAGCAGTGGACCACCAACCCGGCGATCGTCGAGATCGAGCCGGAAAACGTCGCCAGTGAAACTGTCGAGCAGCACGTCTACGCCGTTGCCGGCAGCGACAAGTACAAGCTGCTGTACAACCTGATCACCCAGCAGAAGTGGGAACGGGTGATGGTCTTTGCCAACCGCAAGGACGAAGTGCGGCGTATCGAAGAGCGCCTGGTGCGCGATGGCATCAACGCCGCTCAGCTGTCCGGCGATGTGCCGCAGCACAAGCGTATTCGTACTCTGGAGAATTTCCGCGAAGGGCGCGTCACCGTGCTGGTCGCTACCGACGTTGCCGGGCGCGGGATTCACATCGATGGCATCAGCCACGTGATCAACTTCACCCTGCCGGAAGATCCGGACGACTACGTGCACCGCATTGGCCGCACCGGTCGCGCTGGCGCCGCTGGCATCTCGATCAGTTTTGCGGGTGAAGACGACTCGTATCAGTTGCCGGGCATCGAAGCCCTGCTGGGTCGCAAGATCAAGTGCGAAATGCCGCCTGAAGAGCTGCTCCAGGCGGTGCCGCGCAAGGCGCACTGATAGTCCGATCGCAGGCTCTGCCGAACTACCAGCGTTCGGCAGCCTGCTGATCGCTGTGCCTGCCCTCGACCCAGCGTGGTCCGTCTTCGGTGGTTTCTTTCTTCCAGAACGGCGCGCGGGTTTTCAGGTAATCCATGATGAAGTTGCAGCCATCGAAGGCGGCCTGACGGTGCGCGCTGGCGACGCCGACAAAAACGATCGGCTCGCCGGGCTGAAGCGTCCCTATACGGTGCAGCACCTCGACCTTGAGCAACGGCCAACGCTGCTCGGCTTCGACGATGATCTTGGTCAGGGCCTTTTCGGTCATGCCGGGAGCGTGCTCGAGAAACATCCCCGCCACTTCGCGGCCATCGTTGAAGTCGCGCACATAGCCGACAAAACTCACCACCGCACCGACGCCGGCATTGGCTGCGTGCATGGCATTGACCTCGGCGCCGGGATCGAACGCCTGTTGCTGCACTCGTACGGCCATGTTCAGCCTCCGGTCACCGGTGGGAAAAACGCCACTTCGTCGCCATCTGCCAGTGGTTCAGCCAAACGGCAAAGGTCCTGGTTGCGCGCGCACATCAGATTCTGTTCGGCGAGCACGGCATACTCCGGGCCTTTGCCAAGCAGTGCCTGGCGGACTGCTTCGACAGATCCGAAGTCACCCTCCAGGCGCTCACCGTCGCGCCCAAGCAGCTCACGGTAACGGGCGAAGTACACCACCTCGACGCTCATTGCGCAGCCGCCTTGAAGTCGCCGCTCTTGCCGCCGACCTTCTCCAGCAGGCGCACCTGTTCAATGACCATGCCTTTGTCGACGGCCTTGCACATGTCGTAGATGGTCAGCGCGGCGACGCTGGCAGCCGTCAGTGCTTCCATCTCCACTCCGGTCTGCCCGGCGAGCTTGCAGCGGGCAACGATACGCACGGCATCAACGCCATCGGCTGTGAGCTCGACCTTGACGCTGGTGAGCATCAGCGGGTGGCACAGCGGGATCAGGTCACTGGTCTTTTTCGCCGCCTGGATACCGGCAATACGCGCCACGGCGAACACATCACCCTTGGGGTGATCACCGTCGACGATCATCTGCAGGGTCTGCGGCAACATGCGTACCCGCGCCTCGGCCACTGCCTCGCGCTGGGTCACGGCTTTTTCAGTGACGTCGACCATATTGGCGCGCCCCTGGGAATCGAGATGAGTCAGCACTGCTCTGCTCCTGTGAAGGGAGCAGAGAGTGTAAACCTGCAAGTCAGCTTTTCGCAGCGAAAATAACCGGGCGGCGAACCGCCCGGCCAGATGGTTTACATATGCGACTCGGCGTACTCGGCGAGCACCGAGCGCGGAACACCCTGCAGGGTGATGTGCACGCCGTGGGGGAAGTCCTTGAAGCGCTCGGTCAGGTAGGTCAGGCCCGAGCTGGTTGCGGACAGGTAAGGGGTGTCGATCTGCGCCAGGTTGCCCAGGCAGACCACCTTGGAGCCAGCACCGGCACGGGTGATGATGGTTTTCATCTGGTGCGGGGTGAGGTTCTGGCATTCATCGATCAGGATCAGGCTCTGCTGGAAACTGCGACCGCGGATGTAGTTCAGCGATTTGAACTGCAGCGGTACCCGTTCAAGGATGTACTCGACACTGCCGTGGGTACTCTCGTCGTCCATGTGCAGGGCTTCGAGGTTGTCGGTGATAGCGCCCAGCCAAGGCTCCATCTTCTCCGCCTCGGTACCTGGCAGGAAGCCGATCTCCTGGTCCAGCCCCTGCACGCTGCGGGTGGCGATGATGCGCCGGTAGCGTTTGCTGACCATGGTTTGTTCGATGGCTGCCGCCAACGCCAGGATGGTCTTGCCCGAACCCGCTGCGCCGGTCAGGTTGACCAGATGGATATCCGGATCGAGCAAGGCGAACAGCGCCAGGCTCTGGTGGATGTCACGCGGTTTCAGGCCCCAGGCTTCCTGGTGCAACAGCGGCTCCTGGTGCAGGTCGAGCAACAGCAGTTCGCCCTCGCGGATGCCTTTGACCCAGCCGACGAAGCCTTGCTCGTCGATGATGAACTCGTTGACGTGCACCGACGGCAACGGGTCGGTCAGTTGTACCCGGTGCCAGGTACGGCCGCGCTCCTGACGCGTGTCGACCTTGTTGACGCGGTCCCAGAAGGAACCGCTGACCGAGTGATAGCCCTTGGACAACAGCGATACGTCGTCAACCAGTTGGTCGGTGCTGTAGTCCTCGGCGGCAATGCCGCAGGCGCGCGCCTTGAGGCGCATGTTGATGTCTTTGGTGACCAGCACCACGTCCAGATCCGCACGTTTGGCGCGCAGTTCCAGCAACTGGTTGATGATGATGTTGTCAGCGAGGTTTTCCGGCAGCAGGCGATTGGGCTCGCTGCGCGGGCCCATCAGGATCGACAGGAAGCCTTTGGGTCCGCTCTTGCCACGCTGGATCGGCACGCCCTGTTCGACGTCATTGGGTGACGCGTCGGCAAGGGTCTGGTCGATCAGGCGAATGGCCTGGCGGCAGTCGGCGGCGATGGTCTTTGTGCCCGTCTTGAGCTTGTCGAGTTCCTCCAGCACCGTCATCGGGATAGCGACGTGGTGCTCCTCGAAGTTGAGCAGGGCGTTGGGATCGTGGATCAGGACGTTGGTATCGAGCACATACAGGATTGGCTTGCTGGAGGAAGGGTTGCGTCCATGGTCATCCATACTCGGGCACCTTATGTCAGAACCGCGCGACGCATTCTGGCTGCGTCGCAGAGTGACGCCGTTCTCCCCGTATCCGCGTTGTTACGGGCGGGGGGCTCACCTGGCAAAGGAGGGTCTGGATGACGCCACCTGTGCTGCAGGAATCGGCTGTCTGGTTCTTTCATACCGCAAAAACGATGAACAAAAAAAGCTTTTTTACGTGTTGATGAAGTTTATTTTTCCGAATGACGATCCGACCTTGGCGAAGCCCCGGCATGGGTCTAGAGTCATATATCAAGCTCAATCGTCATCACCCGCCTGCGCCGCTCTGCGCCATTGCGCCAGCGTCTGCGCCACGCCCGTACTCCTTGCAGTCCTGCCAACCGATACCGCTCTGCACCGTGTGCTGCAGCAGCCACTCCAGCGCCGGCTGAGCCTTGCTCTGGTTGTCATGAAACTGGATAACGCCCTTGCGCCACAACAGCATCAGCGTCACCACACGCTGGGCTGATGCCTCGGCGGTCAGTGCGCCATCGTCCATTGCGTCGATATCCCACAACGACACCTGCAGCCCTTCGCTGGCCATGAACGCCTCACCATCGCTGCGCCGCTGGCCATAGGGCGGACGGAACAGCGGCACGTACTGCTCGGGCAACTCGGCCTGCACCCACGCCTGGCTGCGCCGCAGGGAATCCTGCCAACCCTGCCATTGCGCGTGGGAGCGATACTCCCAGCCCTGGATGCCGACACACTGCTTGCGGTACACGTCCTGCAATCGGCCAGCGCCGCTGTCGCGGCGCTGCTGCAGACGGTTGCCAAGGACGAAGAAGGTGGCGTTGAGTTTCTGCCGGCGCAGGTAATCGGCCAGGTTGTCGGTGCTGCTGCCCTGCCCGCCTGGTCCGCCAACAAAGGTCAGCAGGAACATCCGGTCATTCAGTTCATCGCCGTTGCGCTCGCGGCTGGACAGCCGTTCGATCTCGCTGCTGGTCTGCGGGAACAGCGCGGCCTTGCGCAGCTGTTCATCCAGGTAACGCCGATGGAAGCTATGGCTGGGTTCGGTCCAGCCGACATAGAACTCGCCGACATCGGCATTGAACGTGGCCGCCCGGGTGCGCAATTCGGCCATCGACTCGAGCGGATAGCAGAACGACGCATCCTGCTCGCAACTGCGCTGCGCCTGCTGGTAGTTCTGCCACAGCCGCTGCCACATCCGCGCCCGCACCGCACGCACTACCGGCAGGTTGACCTGCCTGAGCTGAAGCCGTGCCGCCAGCGCCGGCTCGTCGAGCATTTCGCTCTCCTGCAGCACTTGGGCAAACGACAGGATCTCGGCCCGCGACGCCACATCGAACAGCACCGGGCTGTCCAGTTGCTCAGGCCACAGGCTGCGATCAAAGCTGGCCGGGACGACCGGGGCGGCTTGCACGGCCAGGCTCAACACACTGGCCAGCACGGCCAAGGCAATGCGCACGATCAGATTCTCCATTTCATCCTGGCCGGCACTATAGCGCGACCCTCGTCGATGTTCTGTGACTATCGTCGGCATAGTTTGGACTTGCCCGGTTCAGCCCGTAGAATCGGCCCAATTCGATTTCAGGAGCCGACCCGATGCTGACGGTGATTTCCCCCGCCAAAACCCTCGACTACGACACCCCGCCGGTGACCGAGCGTTTCACCCTGCCGCAGTATCTGGATCACTCGCAGGCGCTGATCAGCCAACTGCGCGACCTGAGCCCGGCACAGATCAGCGAGCTGATGCACCTCTCGGACAAACTCGCCGGCCTCAACGCCGCACGCTTTGGCAGCTGGAGCGCAGACTTCACCCCAGACAATGCCAAACAAGCGCTGCTCGCGTTCAAAGGTGACGTATACACCGGGCTCGACGCCGAAAGCCTCAGTGAAGACGACTTCAGCTACGCCCAGGATCACCTGCGCATGCTCTCCGGCCTGTACGGCCTGCTGCGTCCACTCGACCTGATGCAACCCTACCGCCTGGAGATGGGCACCAAGCTGGCCAACCCACGCGGCAAGGACCTGTACGCCTTCTGGGACACGCGCATCAGCGAATGGCTGAACCAGGCACTGGCCGAGCAAGGCGACGACGTGCTGCTCAACCTGGCCAGTAACGAGTACTTCAGTGCGGTCAAACGCAGCGCGCTCAAGGCACGGATCATCAGTGTCGATTTCAAGGACTGGAAGAACGGCCAGTACAAGATCATCAGCTTCTACGCCAAGAAAGCCCGTGGGATGATGAGCCGGTTCGTGATCCAGGAGCGAATCGCCGATCCGGAGCAGCTCAAGCAGTTCGATGTGCAGGGGTACTACTACAGTGTTGAGCAGTCGAAGCCGGATCAGCTGGTGTTTCTGCGGGATCACCTGTAGGAGCGGCCTTGTGTCGCGAAAGGCCCGCAAAGCGGGCCCGGCGATGTCGGCGGCGAAGCTGAAAATGAGGGCACACTACGCGCGCCTTTCCGACCGGTCCGGCGTTCCGGCAAGGCCGCTCCTACACGCCAATGGAGGTGCTGACCGCCAGCGTCTTACTCCACCCAGACCCAACCCGCCTCCAGCCCTTGAACTTCGACGCCTTGCGGCACTGCGCGAAGAGGAGTGACGACAACATTGCGCCCTGGCTGATAGTCGTCCGCGCGATACAGCACGTAGTGGCCACTGCCGTCGTCAGTACGCAGCGCCGCTGCAGGCACCGCCAGCGCTTGCTCATTGCTGTACAGCAACACGGTCACCTGCGCGCTCATCCCCAGCCGAACGCCCAGCGCGACCGGGTCTGGCTGAGTATCCAGAGCAATCAACAAATCGAACCAGGCGCCCTGCCCATCCTCGGTCCTGGCCTGCTGACCAACCGCGACGACCCGGCCGTTGAGCGTGTGCCCAGCAAACCCCTCCCCGCTTACCTGCACGAACATCCCCTCGTGAACCTTGTGCAGATCGCTTTGCTCCAGTGCGGCGCGCACCTGTAACTGGCTCAGATCGACCAGCACAAACAGCGGCGTGCCTTGACTCGCCAACTGGCCGACTTGCAGCGCAAGTTGGCGGTCCTCGCTTGGCCGAGGCACCAGCAGCCCACTGAACGGCGCGCGTACCTCGCGCTGGTTACGTAACGCCGCCAACTCGCGCTGGCGCGCTTGAGCAGCGTCGAGTTCAATGCTCGCCAGTCGCAAATCTACGCCTTGCCCGCGCTCACGGGTTTGTCGCAGATGCTGCCTGGCATCAAGCAGGTCCTGCTGCAGCATCACCACTTGTTGCTGCAAGGCCTCCACTTCCTGACGGGCGACGATACCCCGGTCGAACAGCCGCTGCGTCTGCTTCAAGGCTGCCTGCGCGAGCTCCAGGCTGCTGCTGGCCATAGCCTGCGCTCGTTTGGCCTGGGCCATCTCCGAGCCGCTTGCCCAGGCTTGCAGCTGCCGCAACGCGCGCTGGCTCTGCAGCAGCTGCGCTTCAGCTTGGCGAAGCTGCGGGTCCAGTTCAGCAGTGTCGAGTACAGCAATGATTTCTCCCGCTGCCACCTGCTGCCCCGGCGCTATCGGCAGCGCCTGAAGCAGGCCGGCAAACGGCGCCGCCACGGTCACTTGACGAACAGCCTGAATCCGCCCGAGCACGCCAAGGCGCTGCTCGATGAGTTGCGGCTCGATCCGCAGCCATGAGCCGACGCTATTCTCGCTCACCTCTGCCGGCCAAGGGCGCCATGGGCTAAGCAGAAGGCAGCCAAGCACCAGCATCGAAATTGCCAACACCTGCTGCCTAGTCATTGATGGCCACGTCCCAGCTGTCCAATGTCGTGCCCAGAATCAAGTCAAGAGCGGTCTGCGCATTCAAATAGGCGATCTGCGCGTCCAGCCGTGCACTCTGTGCGCCGCGCAGATCGCTCTCGAAACTGAGCACCTGAAAGTTGCTCGACAGGCCGAGCGCTAGCTTCTCCTGTTCGATGGCGAGCTTGCGCCGTGACAGATCCAATGCTCGCCCGGCGATTTGCAACTGGCGCCAACTGACCTGCACTTCGCGCACGCCATCGACAACCTCGCGCTGCAGTTGCTGACGGGCGTCGGCCAGTTGCAAGCGTCGACTATCAACGGCGACTTGGGCCCGTACCAGCCCTTGCCGCCGGCTCAAGTCAGCAATTGGGATTTCCAACTGCAACCCCAGATAGTGTTCCCAGACCTTGCCGGAACTTGGCCGCTCACGGGCCTGGCTGGTAGCACCGATCAACGACAAGTCCCAGCGCTGCTGATCCTTGGCAAGGCGCAGATCGAGGTCTGCCTGCTGATCGGCCAGCAACTGCAGCAGATAGATCGGCTGCAAGGCTTCAGCCTGGGCTAAAGCCCGCCTCGGATCTAGTCCGGTCGGCTCGGCTTCCGCCTCTTCGCTAACGCGCAAGGGCGTGTCCAGGTCCAGAGCCAGTGCTTGCAGCAGCGCCAGGCGGCCAGCGTGCAGGTTATTACGACTGCCCTCCAGAGCCAGTTCCTGATTGGCCAGCTCTGCTTCGGCCTGAACAATCTCGAACGCGGCCATGCGCCCGGCGTCAATCAGCTCGCGGTTGACGGCAATCAGCTGGCTGGCCCGTTGCCGTGCATCATCGGTGATGTTTAGTTGTTCCTGCGCACGTAACAGGTCGCGATACAAGCCAATGATGCTGGTGATGGTGTGTGACACTTGATCTTTGAGGGCCAGTCGATTGGCCTGCTCAGCCAGTTCCGCCTGATGCAACGGTGCCATGGCTATGTCACGCCCTGCACCTCTGAGCAGCGGCTGGATCAGCATAAGGTTAGCGCCGTCACGATAACGCGGCCCAGCTGCATTGCCCCGAGTCTGGCCGTAGGCCCAGTCGAGACTCACGCGGGTGCCGTAAGCCGTCAGCACACTCGCGCTGGGCGTTAACTCCGCCTGGCGATAGCGATCGTCCTGATTGCGGTTGGCCTGATACTGCGCCTTGAAGGAAAGTTGTGGCGCGTAGCGGTCAGCTGCAACGCGCAGCTCGAACTTGTCAGCAATGCGCTGCAAGTAAGCACTGCGAATACTGCGGTTGTCGCGCAAGGCCAAGGCAATCGCGTCGCTCAGACTCAACACCAGCTCGTCACGAGCTGTAACCGCCTTGGCCGAAACCGCCCCGGGGATGATCTGGCCAGGCGAGCGCAAGGCGGCTGCGGTGATACCAGGCAGCAGGCACAGCAGCAGGCAGCAGCGCATCATCCGGTCATTCATCACGCAGCGCTGCCACGGGTTGCAGACGCGCAGCAGCCAGCGCCGGCTGCAGGCCGAAGAACACCCCGATCAGCAGCGCACTGACCACGCCCAGCGGTATCGACCAGGGATCAAGGGCAAAATCCCAGCCCGACAGCCAAGCGAACAACCAGGCGGCCAGTACCCCAACCATCGAACCAAGCACAGCCCCGCCACTTGCCAGAATCACCGCCTCGAGCAGAAACAACCAAGCGATATCCACAGGCCGTGCGCCGAGCGCCATACGTACGCCGATCTCACGCCGCCGCTCGATGACGCTCATCAGCATTACATTCATGACGCCTACGCCGCCAACCAGCAGTGCGATAGCGCCCAGGCCTGCCAACAACCAGCTGAACAGACGCGCCTGGCTGGCCATGCCATCAAGCAACTGCTGGGGTACCTGCACTTCGACTTCAGCGCCGGGCAGTTGCATGCGCAGATCACCGGCCAATTCATCAGCAGCAACGCGCACGCTTTGTGAATCGCGCGCCAGCGCCACTACCGCGCTGATCTGCGGTGCCGATGACAAGCGGCGCATGGCTTGCAGCGGTATCAGCAAGCCGTCATCGACCGCCACTGGCAGCAACGGGTTGTAGCCAATCGGAGCAAGGATGCCGATCACTTCGAACAGATAGCGACCCAGCTGCAACTGGTCGCCCACGCACGCCTGCAGTTGCTGCGCAGCGATCGCCCCCAGCAGCAGGTAAGGGCTGTGGGCGTCATGCTCTGACAACAACCGTCCCTGGTCGGCGGTCAGGTCGAGAACAGTGGCTAACGCCGGTGTACTGCCTGTGACCATGAGCGCTTCACTGATAGCGCCCAGACGCACCTCGACCGGCGCCATCGCCAGCGGCGCTGCGCTGATCAGCAGTGGTGAAACCGCTGACAGCTGCGGCGGCTGAACCGTCATCGCCGGGGTCCCGCTATCACGCTGCAAAGTGGCGACCAGCAACTCGCTGCCCATGCCTTGAAATAACTGCCGAGATTGCAAGGCGGCGCTATGGCCGACATTGAGCAACGCCACCACTGCGGCGCAGCCCACCGCAATGCCCAATAAGCCCAGCCAGGCGCGACGCCCCATCGTGCCTAGGTTTGCTATCGATTCGGCCAGCCGCTGAGAAGCGCTCGGCCCGTAATGTTCAGCGGGCATCGCCGACCTGCCCTGCCCGCACGTTCAAGCAGCGCTGCATGTGGCTGGCCATCGCCGGATCATGAGTGACCAGCAACAGCGTCACACCGCGCTCACGATTGAGCGCTTTCAATAGCTCAAGCACATCTGCCGCCGCTTCGCCATCAAGGTTGCCGGTGGGCTCATCGGCGAGTAACAACTGCGGCTCGCCGACCAACGCGCGGGCGATCGCGACGCGTTGACGCTGGCCGCCGGAAAGCTCGGCTGGCCGATGGCTCATGCGCGCCCCCAGCCCGACCGACTGCAGCTGCCGTCGTGCAGCGCATCTGGCCCGCAGCACAGGGATGCCGCGATAAAAAAGCGGCAAGGCAACGTTGTCCAGCACAGTCAAGCGCGGCAGCAAGTGGAAGCTTTGGAAGACGAAGCCGATGCTGCGGTTACGCATCATTGCCCGTTGCGCACCGCTGGCACCGGTCATGTTCTCACCACCGATCAGCACACGGCCCTGACAGGGTTCATCGAGCAGACCGATCAGGTTAAGCAGCGTGCTTTTGCCAGAGCCTGACGGGCCAACGATGGCGCAGGATTGACCATGAGCGATCGACAGCGAGACATCACCAAGGATCACCTCGCCGCCGAGTGAATGGTGGACGTGTTCAAGCGAGATGGCGGGACTCATGAGGGACTTGCCTCGTTGCCAAGACCTTTGGCGCTGCCCTCGTCGCCGGCCGCATCCTTGCGTTCATTAGCGGGTTTCCATTCGTTGGCCAACATATCAAGAAGAGACGTATTGAATTCTGGCCAGTCAACTTCCTGCACGTCCAGCTGAAGCATGATTTCCACTTCATAATTGCCGTAACGTGATTCCTCTATTGCTGGCAGCGCCTTGTAATATGCCAAGATTTCCTTAAGACCTTCGGTGCTTTTTCCTCTCTGCTGATACTCATCCCACATTTTCCCAACAACAGACTTTGACCATTCACTGTACTGCCGACCTGACTCAATCATCGCCGCCTGACGTTCATTAGTCGTGAACGAACCTCCTTCGTCATAGGCAATAACACTCAACTGCTGTGCACTCATGCCAAAGAATGGGTTCTCACTTCGACCATTGATAAAATCCGTCGCTTGCCGGGCACTTGCAAGCCACTGAGGGTCATCGCTGCCAGGTAATTCTGCATCATGTTTTGCTTTGTTGAGATCGTAACTTGCGCCATACACTTTTTCTCTGATGGATGCAGCCAAAGCGGTCAGTTCCTTACGGCTTAATTGACTGTCACGAGCACTTGCGCGTTGTTCAGCTGCACTCAGCCTCTGAGCAAGTGATGATAGGGTTTCCTGGCTGTTTTCGCTGACAACCACACCATTTACAGGTGAGCTTTGATCACCAGTATTGCGTGCGGAAACTCGTACCTCACTGGCGCTATTCAGGGTGAATTCATTATTCTTTATTTGCATCATGCACCTGTTCATTTCGAGCGCCCGCCTTGGATTAAGCGCACGCCCAGATCATGTGCAACCCACTCGTTACACCTGAGCGGGCGGCGCTGTTGGGTAAAACGCTACTTCATCACGAACTCAACTCGCCATGAGTAATTAGCAGCAGTAGCAGTAATGATCGCCGTACAGGTGGCTCCCCCAGACGGGGTGGCCGTTTTGGTCCATTCCGGCTTTTTTATTCCCCCGGGCAACACGCGCATCTGAAACGTGGTGCCGAAAGCACACGTCTTCTGACCGATCGTGTATCGCACCATAGCCGCGTTCACGTCAGGACTAATTACTCGCTGTACCGTAAAGTTATTGCTAGCCCCAGCAGGTACTTCTTCAGCGGGCTTTGGCTTGGCAGCCAAGTAAGTGCTGGACTCATTGGAAGTAACTATTTTCAGGGTCGCTTTCGCCGACCCCATGTTTTTGAATGTTACCTCTACAGGCGGCCCAGCATGCGCCAGCCCCACAGTGGACAGGGATACAGCGCCCATGATGCCTACCATCAGATTTCTCATATTGACTCTTCCCTATTGGGCAGCTCCGTGGATCGGATCTGCTGGGTGGCAGCGCGCACCCTTCATCGGATGGGCGCTGCTCACTGGCTGCTGAAGGTGACTTCTGATCCAAGGCTGCCCACGACGCTCCATCGTTCCAGGCCAGCACCTGCAGCTCATCCATCATCTCTAACGGCACCCAGCCTCAAACCCTTAAGGTTCGTAAGGTCTTGCTCTGTTACGGCATGTGAGCCCCATTGCAGAGCACCGCGTGATAGACGGGGCGGAGCGGCATTAAACGCCAAACATCAGGCGCCAAATAATCGACAAGCCAAGCTCGACGCCCCCGCGCCAGCAGACCGTTCGTAGTTTTTTGACGAATTTTGCAATTATTTTTCCGGTGATGGCATATAACCATCCCGCTGGGTTTTCACCCTTTATATACCGGGGTGAAACCGTCGCGTGCTATCACCATGCAACTATGCGCACTTAGATAAATATTTAGAAATCTTTCATTTCGTCAGTTTCGGTTCAGGAACTTTGCCCCCCAGGTGCCCCTCATAGGACCCGTAACGAATCTTCATCGCTGCATGTGAGAGATGACTTACAGATGACAAGCGGCAGGTACCTACTACCCGGCCGAAGAACTTAGGCGGACGCCACGGTAACCACCAAGCGCGCTGCCGGCTGAAGGAGATGCAAGCCCCTTAAACGTCCTAGTGGTTGATTTCAAAGGATTTATCCACTTGAAAGAACAAGCACAGCAGTTCGCCACGTAGCGCGCTGCAGTAAAGACGGCTGCATTTCAGGGCACGTTTTTTAATGATCGGTCTTTGACTGCCTACTTAGAGTGCACACCGTTGTGCACTCCGGATTTATTCATGCCTGCGTTCGGTGAAGTGTGCACTCGCCTTGGCAAAGTGCGCCCGAATTAATGCTGGTTAATCAAACCGGCCGGCACTTCCGTGGAAGAGTCGGCGTGATAAACACTTGAGGTGAAAGCGATGCGTATCAGCATTTTTGGTTTGGGTTATGTGGGTGCAGTGTGTGCAGGCTGCCTGTCGGCACGGGGCCATGAAGTGATTGGTGTGGATGTGTCGCAGACCAAGATCGACCTGATCAACAAGGGCAAGTCGCCCATCGTCGAGCCGGGCCTTGAGCAACTGCTGCAACAGGGCATCGCCAATGGCCGTCTGCGTGGCACCACCGACTTCGCCGAGGCCATCCGCGCCAGCGACGTGTCGATGATCTGCGTGGGCACGCCAAGCAAGAAAAACGGCGACCTGGGCCTTGAGTACATCGAATCGGTTTGCCGCGAAATCGGTTACGTGCTGCGTGACAAAGCCAGCCGCCACACCATCGTGGTGCGCAGCACCGTGCTGCCTGGCACCGTCAAGAACGTGGTCATCCCGATCCTGGAAGACTGCTCGGGGAAAAAGGCAGGCGTCGACTTCGGTGTCGCGGTCAACCCTGAATTCCTGCGTGAAAGCACCGCGATCAAGGACTACGACCAGCCACCGATGACTGTCATCGGCGAGTTCGACACCGCCAGCGGCGACGTCCTGCAAGCGCTGTACGAAGAGCTCGATGCGCCGGTGATCCGCAAGGACATCGCCGTTGCCGAAATGATCAAGTACACCTGCAACGTGTGGCACGCGACCAAGGTCACCTTCGCCAACGAGATCGGCAACATCGCCAAGGCGGTCGGCGTCGATGGCCGCGAAGTGATGGACGTGGTCTGCCAGGACACCGTGCTCAACCTGTCGCAGTACTACATGCGCCCAGGCTTCGCCTTCGGCGGCTCGTGCCTGCCCAAGGACGTGCGCGCCCTCACCTACCGCGCTGCCAGCCTCGACGTACGTGCCCCGCTGCTCGACTCGCTGATGCGCAGCAACGAATCGCAGGTGCAGAACGCCTTCGACATCATCGAGAGCCACGACAAACGCAAGATCGCCCTGCTCGGCCTGAGCTTCAAGGCCGGCACCGACGACCTGCGCGAGAGCCCGCTGGTGGAACTGGCCGAGCGCCTGATTGGCAAAGGCTACCAGCTCAACATCTACGACCAGAACGTTGAGTACGCCCGTGTCCACGGCGCCAACAAAGAGTACATCGAGTCGAAGATCCCGCACGTCTCGTCGCTGCTCAACGCCAACTTCGAGCAAGTCATCAACGACGCCGAAATCATCATCCTCGGCAACCGTGACGAGCAGTTCCGCGCCCTTGCCCAGCAAGCGCCGGCCGGCAAGCAAGTGATTGACCTGGTTGGCTTCATGAGCAAGCCCACCTGCAGCACCAGCCGCACCGAAGGCATCTGCTGGTAAGCCAGCCTGACGCGGGGCCGCAAGGCCCCGCTCTCTACTGAATTTCGTGACGGATGCCGAACATGCATAGGTTCCAGACAGTACTGATGCAGTGCGCCGGATGGCTGCTCTACATGAGCTTGCTCATGTTGATCGCCCTGGCCCTGCCCAGCGACATCTTCGACTCCGAGTCGAAGCATTTCATCTTCCTGGTCGGTGCGGTCGGCATCTGGCGTTACTCGATGGGCGCCACCCATTTCATCCGCGGCATGATCTTCCTGTATGGCGTCTATCCGTACCTGCGCAACAAGGTACGCAAGCTGGGCGACGACGCCGCGCCATCGCATGTGTACCTGATGGTCACCAGCTTTCGCATCGATGCGCTGACCACCGCGCAGGTCTACAGCTCGGTGATTCGCGAAGCGATCAACTGCGGCTACCCGACCACCGTGGTCTGCTCGTTGGTGGAAAAGTGCGATGAGCTGTTGGTGAAAAGCCTGTGGGCCAAATACAACCCACCAGAGCACGTCACCCTCGATTTCGTACGTATTGCCGGTACCGGCAAGCGCGATGGCCTGGCCTTCGGCTTCCGTGCCATCTCGCGGATGATGCCCGACCAGCATGCCGTAGTGGCCGTGATCGACGGCGACACCGTGCTCGGCGACGGCATCGTGCGCAAGACCGTACCCTGGTTCAAGCTGTACCCCAATGTCGGTGGCCTGACCACCAACGAATTCTGCGAAGTGCGCGGCGGCTACATCATGAGCGAGTGGCACAAGCTGCGCTTCGCCCAGCGCCACATCAACATGTGCTCGATGGCCCTGTCCAAGCGCGTACTGACCATGACCGGGCGCATGTCGATGTTCCGCGCCAGCGTGGTGACCAACCCCGAGTTCATCGCCGATGTCGAAAGCGACTCACTGATGCACTGGCGCCTGGGCCGCTTCAAGTTCCTTACCGGTGACGACAAGTCGAGCTGGTTCAGCCTGATGCGCCTTGGCTACGACACCTTCTACGTACCGGACGCGGCGATCAACACGGTCGAGCACCCGCCGGAAAAGAGCTTCCTCAAGGCCAGCCGCAAACTGATGTACCGCTGGTACGGCAACAACCTGCGGCAGAACTCGCGCGCCCTTGGCTTGGGCCTGAAGCGCCTCGGCCCGTTCACCAGCCTGGTGCTGTTCGACCAGCGTGTGTCGATGTGGACCAGCCTGCTCGGGCTGACTGTGGCGGTGATCGCCAGCCTGAAATTCGGCATGGCATACCTGCTGGTGTACCTGCTGTGGATCGGCATCACCCGGCTGATCCTGACGATCATGCTGCTGTGCTCGGGGCACAAGGTAGGCCCGGCCTATCCCGTGATCCTTTATTACAACCAGATCGTCGGCGCGATGATGAAGATCTACGTGTTCTTCCGCCTCGACAAGCAGTCCTGGACGCGTCAGCCGACTGCCCTCAAGCGTGACCTTGCCAGCTTTCAACAATGGTTCAACACCTGGTCCTCGCGGACCATGACCTTCTCGGCGGCCAGCATCTTCGTTGCTGTGCTGTTCATGGTCGTGTGAGCCCCTCCGGATCAGAACTAACAGGAACTTGAAATCGCCATGAATAACGCCGTCAACGTCAATGTCGTGCATGAGTCCGAAGCCCAGCGCCAACACGCCCGGGTGCGTATCCCCGCCAAGCTGCGTTTTGTGGACGGCAACCGTGAGCCGCAAGAGGCCAAGGTCGATGACCTGTCTGCTGGCGGCCTGTCCTTCCAGGCCAAGCGCGCACTGCCGATCGGCGAAGTGATCCGCGGTCGCCTGCAGTTCGTGGTCGACAACCTCGGCCTGTCGATGGACATCGAGTTTTTGGTGCGCACCAGCGACGCCGCCACCGGCCGTACCGGTGCGGAGTTCCAGAACCTCGAGCCACGCGACATCGCCACCCTGCGCCACATAATCACCTCGCACCTGTCGGGCGAGTTGATCACTGCCGGTGACGTGCTCAGTACCCTGCAACGCGACAACTTCACCAAGGCGCGCAAGCAGAAGGACGGCGGCTCGGGTCTGAGCGCGTTTGGCCGCCTGCGTGCCGTGACCGTGACCCTGGGCGTGTTCGTGGTCGGTATCGCCGCCTTTGGTTTTGTCGCCAAGTCGCTGTATGGCATGTACTTCGTCAGCCACGCCGAAGCCGGTGTGGTCGCCGTGCCGACCACCACCGTGACCATGCCCCGCGACGGCACCGTCAAGAGCCTGGTCGAAAGCGGCGGGCAAGTGGTCAAGGGCGCGCCACTGGCAAGCTTCAGCACCAGCATGCTGGACATGCTCAAAGGCCACCTGGACGACTCGCAGCTGGAGCCGGCCAAGGTCGAGGAACTGTTCGGCAAGCAACTCGCCGGCACCCTGACCAGCCCGTGTGATTGCGTCGTCGCCGAGCAACTGGTGGATGACGACCAGTACGCCAGCAAGGGCCAGCCGATCTTCCACCTGGTACCGCGCACCACCAACCCGATGATCGAGGCGCGCTTCAGCTACCGCCAGTTCGACGAGGTCAAGCCGGGCACCAAGGTTAACTTCCAGATCGCCGGTGAAGACGAAGTGCGCACTGGCCAGATCGTCAGCAGCGCAAGCCTCAACAGCGAAGACCTGGCCTCCGACATCCGCGTGCAGATCAAACCCGACGGTGCCTTGCCCGCCGAACTGGCCGGTCGCCCGGCAGCGGTCAACAGCGATCGCGGCCCTTCGCTGGATTGGCTGATCAGCAAAGCTGCGGCCCGTGGGCTGTAAGAGGATCTGACCATGAGCCTGTTCAACCTACCCATGGCGTCGCCCGGCGCGCGCCCAGCCACCTGGTGCTCACTGGCGATCGCCATTGCCCTGAGTGGCTGCGCCGGCCTGCCCGATCAGCGCCTGGCCAACGAAGCGCTCAAGCGTGGCGACACCGCCACTGCCGAGCGCAACTACAAGGCCTTGGCTGATCTCGGCTACAGCGATGCGCAGGTCGGCCTGGCCGATATTCAGGTGGCCACGCGCGACCCTGCGCAGCTGCAGCAGGCCGAAGCCACCTACCGCGCCGCCGCCAGCACCTCGTCGCGGGCCCAGGCCCGCCTTGGCCGCCTGCTGGTAGCCAAACCGGACAGCACCCAGGCCGAGCGCGAAGAGGCCGAAAGCCTGCTCAAGCGCGCCGCCGCCCAGGGCGAAAGCAACACCCTGATCCCGCTGGCGATGCTGTATCTGCAATACCCGCAGAGCTTCCCCAAGGTCAACGCGCAGCAACAGATCGAACAATGGCGCGCTGCCGGCAACCCGGAAGCGGGCCTGGCGCAGATCCTCCTCTACCGCACCCAGGGCAGCTACGATCAGCACCTGGATGATGTCGAGCGCATCTGCAAAACCGCCCTGAACAGCACCGACATCTGCTATGTCGAGCTGGCCACCGTCTACCAGAAACGCAACCAGGCCGAGCAACGCACTGCCCTGCTTGAGCAGCTCAAGTCGGCCTATGCCCGCGGTAGCGTACCGGCCAGCCGGGTCGACAGCGTGGCGCGGGTACTGGCTGATCGCAGCCTGGGCCAGACCGACGAGAAAACCGCCAAGGACCTGCTCGAGCAGGTTGCCCCGGCCAACCCGGCCTCCTGGGTCAGCCTGGCGCAGTTGCTGTATGACTTCCCCGAGCTGGGCGACACCGACCAGTTGCTGGCTTACATCGACAAAGGCCGCGCCGCCGAACAGCCGCGTGCCGAGCTGCTGCTGGGCCGCCTGTACTACGAAGGCAAGACCCTGCCAGCCGATGCGGCCAAAGCCGAAACTCATCTGCAAGCCGCCGCCGCTGCCGGCGAAATCAGCGCCCATTACTACCTCGGCCAGTTGTACCGCCGTGGCTACCTCGGCCAGGTCGAGCCGCAAAAGGCGGTCGATCACCTGCTCAACGCCGCCCGCGGCGGTCAGCTCAGCGCCGACTATGCGCTGGCTCAGCTGTACAGCGAAGGCCACGGCATCCGCCAGAACCCTGGCAATGCCTGGGTATTCGCCAGCCTGGCGCAGGCCAACCCGTCGCAGCAGTCGACCGAACTGCTGCAGCAACTCGATCAGCAACTGACGCCTGAGCAGCGCAGCCAGGCCCAGCGCCTGCTTGCGCAAGAGCAGCAGGCGCGCGGCAGCATGGCCAAAGCCGGCAACAGCATGATGGCCATTGAAGCCCTGCAAGACGATGAAGACGCCGAGGATTCCTCCCTATGACGCTCAACCCCTTCGTGAAGGCCGGGATCGGCCTGAGCTTCGCCCTGCTCTGGTCGTGCCCGACCTTGGCCGATATCACCGCCGAGAAGAACTTCGGCCTCGACGTGAAAATCACCGGCCAGTCGGAAGACGACCGCGACCTCGGCACCCGCTCCGGCGGTGATGTGCAAGGCCTGGGTCTGGACCTGCGCCCTTGGGTCTACGGCGAGCGTGGCAACTGGAGCGCCTTTGCCATGGGCCAGGCGGTCGCGGCCACCGACACCATCGAGACCGACACCCTGCGCCAGTCCGACGATGGCAGCACCGTCGACACCGCTGCCGACGGCCGCAAAGCCGACAAAAGCTACCTGGCCATGCGCGAGTTCTGGGTCGGCTACAGCGGCTTCACCGCCTACCCCGGCGAGCAACTGCGGCTCGGCCGCCAGCGCCTGCGTAACGACGACGGCATGTGGCGTGACAGCAACATCGAAGCGCTCAACTGGACCTTCGACACCACCCTGCTGCGGGCCAACCTGGGCATGGCCCAGCGCTTCAGCGAATACCGCACCGACCTCACCGAGCTGGCTCCGGAAGACAAGGACCGCACCCATTTCTACGGCGACGTTGCCACGCAGTGGACCCCCGGGCACTGGGTTGGCCTGCGCGCGCACCACACCCATGACAGCGGCAGCCTGAAAAACACCGGTGAGAGCCTCGACGGCCTGGACAAGCGCCGCACCGGCGACCTGACCTGGCTGGGCCTGGAAGCCAACAGCGATGCCTACAACTGGCGCAACCAGCACACCGTCAACTACTGGGGCAGCCTGACCTGGCTGACCGGTGACCGCGACAAGCTCAACAGCGAGCTGGTCGGCAACGAGCAAGTCGCCACCGGCAAGCAGAGCGGCGACGTCAATGCCTGGGCCACCGATCTCGGTATCCGCCTGCGCCTCGACCCGCAGTGGCAAGTCGGCGCGGCCTATGCTCGTGGCAGCGGTGGCGGCGGCAGCAAGGGTTCGAACAACTACGAGCAGACCGGCCTTGAGAGCAATCGCTCCAGCTTCACCGGCACCCGCTCACGGGTGCACCGCTTCGGCGAAGCCTTCCGCGGTGAGCTGGGCAACCTGCAGGCAGCCACCCTGTTCGCCTCCTGGCAGCTGCGCGACGACTACGACGCCAGCTTGATCTACCACAAGTTCTGGCGCGTCAACGGCCAGCAGAACATCGGCTCCAGCGGCATCAATGCGGTGGTCGATGACGAAGGCGTCAACCGCCCACTGGTCAACGGCGAGAAGGACCTGGGCCAGGAGATGGACGTGGTCGTCACCAAGTACTTCAAGCAAGGCCTGCTGCCAGCATCGCTGAGCCAGTCGATCGACGAACCGTCGGCGCTGGTACGCCTGCGTGCTGGCGTGTTCAAGCCTGGCGATGCCTACGGCAAAGAGGCCGACTCGTACATGCACCGCGCCTTTGTCGACGTGATCTGGCGTTTCTGACGTGCGCCGAGGACTGGATATGAACCTGCAACCCAAGCTTCGCTACAGCCTGCTCGCCAGCGCCCTGCTGCTGGCCGCAGGCGTGGCTCAGGCCGCCGAGCCAGGCACGGCCAAGGGCCTGCAGCAGGCCAAGACCTACACCGTGACCAGCGCGCCAGTCGAGCCGCTGCACATGGAGCCGCCCAAGCTGCCTGATCTGACTGGCTACACCGCGCAAGCGGTGCAAGCCAAGATCGATCGCAGCCGCAAGGGCAAGGTCAGCGTGCGCCGCATGCTTCAGGAAGAATCGCTCAAGGAATTCATCGGCGGCGACAACAAGGCCGCCGAGTGGGTCCAGCGCCAGCAGGGTATCCCCCAGGCGATCTTTGTCGACGACGGCCATGTCGACCTGACCGAGCTGAGCAAGCAAGTGCCCAAGCAGTACCTGAGTGAAGTGTCGCCGGGCGTGTATCTGGCACGCTTGCCGATCGTGGTCGGGCAGAAGGGCGTGCTGGAAATCAACGGCAAGGTCAAAGAGCTGCGTCTGTCGCAGGAGCGCGGCGCGTTTCTGGTCAACGACGGCAAGCTGTTCGTCAGCGACACCCAGGTCACCGGCTGGCGCGAGAAGGACGACGGCCCGGCCAGCTTCCGCTCTCCCAAGGAGTTCCGCCCGTTCCTGCTGTCGTGGGGCGGCACCGAGACCTACATCGTCAACAGCAAGATGGCCAGCTTTGGCTACTCGCAGTCCAAGTCGTACGGCGTGAGCATCTCGCAGTACACGCCGAACATGGCGAAAAAGATGGGCCGCGCCGAACCGACCGGCTGGATCATCGGTTCCGAATTCAGTGACATGTGGTACGGCTTCTACTGCTACGAGACCAGCGACTTCGTGGTCAAGGACAGCACCTACCGCGACAACATCGTCTACGGCATCGACCCGCACGACCGTTCGCACCGCCTGATCATCGCCGGCAACACCGTGCATGGCACCAAGAAAAAGCACGGCATCATCGTTTCGCGTGAGGTCAACGACAGCTGGATCTTCAACAACAAGAGCTACGACAACAAGCTCTCCGGGGTGGTGATCGACCGTAACAGCGTCAACAACCTGATTGCCTACAACGAGATCTACCGCAACCACACCGACGGCATCACCGTGTACGAAAGCGGCGACAACCTGATCTGGGGCAACAAGGTCATCAACAACCGTCGCCACGGCATCCGCGTGCGCAACAGCGTCAACATTCGCCTGTACGAAAACATCGCCATGGCCAACGGCCTGGTCGGTGTTTACGGGCACATCAAGGACCTGTCCGACACCGACCGCGACATCGCCCTCGACCCGTTCGACACCAAGGTCTCGCTGATCGTGGTCGGCGGCGAGTTGACCGCCAATGGCTCCGGCCCCTTGTCGATCGACTCGCCGCTGTCGGTCGAGCTGTACAAGGTGGCCATGCTCGCCCCGCGCAAAGCCAGCGGCATCAGCCTCAATGGCGTGCTCGGCGAGCGCCAGGACGAAATCCTCGACCTGCTGGTGCGCCAGCAGAAGGCTGTGCTGATCGACCCGGTTGAACGCCAGACCGAAATGATCGATTAAGGAATGCTGACCATGACCACTGCACCTTTGATGAAACTGCTCGGCCTGACTGCCGCCCTGCTGGCGATCAGCCAGGGCGTGCGCGCCGAACAGGTCCAGGCGCCGAGCTTCACCGCCGAGCCATGCTGCCAGCTGTGCCCGGAAGCGCACGACGCCAGCCGCTACACCACCCGCTACCAGCAGAACTTCACCACCCTGGTGCAGGCGCAGGGCGACTGGTTGTTCCGTACTCGCGAAGACCTGCGCACCGAGTTCAGCACCAGCGCTGCCGGCTACCAGCGCCTGCAGCAGGTGCACGACGCCTTCAAGAAACGCGGCATCGAGCTGGTGATGGTCTATCAGCCAACCCGTGGCCTGGTTAACCGCAACATGCTCAATCCGGCCGACAAGGCCGCGTTCGATTACCAGAAGGCGCTGGGCAACTACCAGGCCATGCTCAAGCGCTTTGCCAAGATGGGCTACACCGTGCCGGACCTGTCGCCACTGACCAACGAGCAGCTGGCGGCAGCCGATCAGGGCAAGGACTTCTACTTCCGCGGCGACCAGCACTGGACGCCGTATGGCGCTGAACGAGCGGCGAAGATCATCGCCAAGAGCGTGCAGCAGATGCCGGCCTTCGCCGACATCCCGCGCAAGGAATTCGAAACCCACAAGTCTGGGCGCATGGGCAAGACCGGCACCCTGCACAACGTCGCCGGCCAGCTCTGCGGCAGCAGCTACGCGGTGCAGTACATGGACCAGTTCGCCACCGAGCCGAAAGGCGCCGCCGGCGACGACGACCTGTTCGGCGACAGCGGCAATGCCGAGATCACCCTGGTCGGCACCAGCCACAGCGGCAAGAACTACAACTTCTCGGGCTTCCTGCAGCAATACATCGGCGCCGACGTGCTCAACGTCGCCTTCCCGGGCGGTGGCCTGGAAGGTGCGATGATCCAGTACCTGGGCAGCGAAGAGTTCAAGACCCACCCGCCGAAGATCCTCATCTGGGAATTCTCGCCGCTGTATCGCCTCGACCAGGAAACCATCTGGCGGCAGATCCTCGGCCTGCTCGACAACGGCTGCGATGACCGCCCAGCACAGATGAGCGCCAGCACCACGCTCAAGCCCGGCACCAACGAAGTCATGGTCAACGGCAAGGGCGGCGTGATCAAGGACCTGGTCAACCGCAACCTGCAGATGGACATCAAGTTCGAAGACACTTCGGTCAAGGTCCTGCAAGCGACCCTGTGGTATCTGAACGGGCGCCACGAGGACATCAAGATCGAAAAACCAGAGACCTCCGACACCGACGGGCGCTTTGTCTTCCAACTGCGTGAAGACGAAGACTGGGCCAGCCAGAACCTGCTCGCGCTGGAGCTGCAAGGCCCGGAACAAGGCACCCAGAAAGTCGAAGCCAAGCTCTGCAAACGCAACAACTTCGCCAGCCCTGCGCACACAGCGCAGGCTGGCCAGTGAGGCGCACATGATCAAGCCACGCACGACCTTCGCCCCTGCCCTGCTCGCCCTGGCCCTGTTTGCCGGCGCTGCGCAGGCCGAGCTGGTACCCCCACAGGGTTACTACGCCGGCATCGAGCAGATGAAAACCACCGACGGCAAGTTCCGCTGTGAACAGACGCCCAAGCCTTACACCGGCGCCTTGCAGTTTCGCAGCAAGTACGAAGGCTCGGACAAGGCCCGCTCGACGCTCAACCTGCGCTCGGAAAAAGCCTTCCGCGACTCGACCAAAGACATCACCACCCTCGAGCGTGGCGTCAGCAAGATGGTCGGCCAGTACATGCGCGACGGCCGCCCGGCGCAGCTCGATTGCGCGCTTGGCTGGCTGAGCCAGTGGGCGCAGGCCGACGCCTTGCTCTCGACCGATTACAACCACACCGGCAAGTCCATGCGCAAATGGGCACTGGGCAGCATGAGCGGCTCCTGGCTGCGCTTGAAGTTTTCCAATTCGCAGCCGCTGGCGGCGCACAAGGCCGAAGCCGAAGCCATTGAAAAATGGTTCGCCCGCCTGGCCGAACAGACCATCAAGGACTGGAGCGACCTGCCGCTGGAGAAGATCAACAACCACAGCTACTGGGCCGCCTGGTCGGTGATGGCTACTGCCGTCGCCACCGACCGCCGCGACCTGTTCGACTGGGCCGTGAAGGAATACCGCGTCGGCGCCAACCAGATCGACGAGCAGGGCTTCTTGCCTAACGAGCTCAAGCGCCGCCAGCGCGCGCTGGCCTACCACAACTACGCTCTGCCGCCGCTGGCGATGATCGCCAGCTTCGCCAAGGTCAACGGGGTCGACTTGCGCAGCGAGAACAACTTTGCCCTGCAGCGCCTCGGCGAAGGGGTGCTGGCCGGTGCCCGTGATCCGCGTCAGTTCGTTGCCCGTACCGGCGTCAAACAGGACATGAAAGACCTCAAGGTCGACAGCAAGTACGCCTGGCTCGAGCCGTGGTGTGCGCTGTACCAATGCGTTGGCGACACGCTGTCGCGCAAGCATGGCATGCAGCCGTTCGACAGTTTCCGCCTGGGCGGCAACATGACCCGGGTGTATGACCCGAGCGCAGCTAGCAACAAGTAACACTCATCCCTATGGGAGCGGGCTTGCCCGCGAATGAGGCACCGCGTGATGCCAGGCAAAGGCTACGCCTTTGTTCGCGGGCAAGCCCGCTCCCACAGGGTATTAAGTTGCTCCCCGGTCCAGGCTGGGGGGTTTGGGGGGCTGCTGCCCCAGCTACGTACATCCATCAGGAGAACGAGGATGGTCTTCTCGTCAAATGTGTTCCTGTTCCTGTTCCTGCCGATCTTCCTCGGCTTGTACTACTTGAGCGGGCAACGCTATCGCAACCTGCTGCTGCTGGTCGCCAGCTACATCTTCTACGCCTGGTGGCGGGTCGACTTCCTCGCCCTGTTCGCCGGCGTGACCCTGTGGAACTACTGGATCGGCCTCAAAGTCGGCGCCGCAGGCGTGCGCACCAAACCCGCACAGCGCTGGCTGCTGCTCGGCGTAGGTGTCGACCTGGCCATTCTCGGCTACTTCAAGTACGCCAACTTCGGCGTCGACAGCCTCAACGCAATCATCACCTCGTTCGGTTTCGAGCCGTTCATCATCACCCACGTGCTGCTGCCGATCGGCATCTCGTTCTACATCTTCGAGTCGATCAGCTACATCATCGACGTGTACCGCGGTGATACCCCGGCGACTCGAAACCTGATCGACTTTGCAGCGTTCGTGGCGATCTTCCCGCACTTGATCGCGGGCCCCGTACTGCGCTTCAAGGACCTGGTCGACCAGTTCAACAACCGCACTCACACCCTCGACAAGTTCTCCGAAGGCTGCACCCGCTTCATGCAGGGCTTCATCAAGAAGGTGTTCATCGCCGACACCCTGGCGGTGGTTGCCGACCATTGCTTCGCCCTGGAAAACCCTACCACCGGTGACGCCTGGCTCGGCGCCCTGGCCTACACCGCGCAGCTGTACTTCGACTTCTCCGGCTACAGCGACATGGCCATCGGCCTCGGTTTGATGATGGGCTTTCGCTTCATGGAGAACTTCAAGCAGCCGTACATCAGCCAGTCGATCACCGAGTTCTGGCGGCGCTGGCACATCAGCCTGTCGACCTGGCTGCGCGACTACCTGTACATCACCCTGGGCGGCAACCGCAAAGGCACCTTCAACACCTACCGCAACCTGTTCCTGACCATGTTGCTCGGCGGCCTGTGGCACGGCGCCAACATCACCTACATCCTCTGGGGCGCCTGGCACGGCATCTGGCTCGCGATCGAACGTGCGCTGGGCCTGGACACCAACCCGCAGCGCTTCAACCCGATCAAGTGGGCGTTCACCTTCCTGCTGGTGGTGACCGGCTGGGTGATGTTCCGCTCGGAAAACCTCGACGTGGCCGGGCGCATGTACGCCGCCATGTTCAGCTTCGGCGAATGGCAGCTGTCGGAACTCAACCGCGCCAACCTCACCGGCCTGCAGGTGGCAACCATGTTCATCGCCTACGCAACCCTGGCGTTCTTCGGCCTGCGCGACTTCTACCGCAATGCCAAGCCAACGCCCAAGGCAACCCCGGTACAGATCAACAGCGACGGCTCGATCGGCCTGGACTGGAGCCGGGTCATGGCCCGCGTGCTGGTGCTGCTGTTGTTCGTTGCCTCGGTGCTGAAACTCTCGGCGCAAAGCTATTCGCCATTCCTCTATTTCCAGTTCTGAGGCACGGACGACCATGACCCGGACACTTCGCATCACCTACTCGCTGACCTTCCTTGGCCTGCTCACCGGCCTTGGCGTGTGGTCGCTGAGCGGCGCTTCGAGCTTTCAGCGCACCGAGCAGATGACGGTGCTCAACGGCAAGCTGGCCAAGGCCGCCGAGACCCATTACGACGAGCAGTTCCCGATCAAGCGCCTGAGCACCAACCTGTGGGCCGCACTGGACTACAAGCTGTTCAACGAAGGCCGCCCCGGCGTGGTGCTGGGCCGCGAGCAATGGCTGTTCAGCGACGAAGAGTTCAAACCCACCGCCGGTGCCGACCAGCTGATGCAGGACAACCTGGCGCTGATCCGCGGCGTGCGCGACACCCTGCAACGCCAGGGCGTGCAGCTGGTGCTGGCGATCATCCCGGCCAAGGCGCGGATCTACTCCGAGTACCTCGGCGAAGAGCAGCCGGCCAGCCTGCATGGTGACCTGTACAACCAGTTCCATGCCCAGGCACGCCAGGCCAACGTGTTTGCCCCTGACCTGCAGGCGCCAATGGAGCAAGCCAAAGCCCGCGGCCAGGTATTCCTGCGCACCGACACGCACTGGACCCCGCTGGGCGCCGAAGTCGCCGCACAGACCGTGGCCGAAGCCGTGTCCCGGCAAAAACTGCTGCAAGCCGAACCCCAGGCCTACGTCACCGACGCTGGCAGCAGTGCGCCGTACAAAGGCGACCTGACCAACTTCCTGCCGCTCGACCCGCTGTTCAGCGAGTTGCTGCCAGCGCCGGACAACCTGCAAAAACGCACTACCCGCCCAGCGGCCGGCAACGCCGACAGCGGTGACGCGCTGTTCGCCGACAGCCAGATCCCGGTGGCGCTGGTTGGCACCAGCTACAGCGCCAACCCGCACTGGAATTTCCTCGGCGCGCTGCAGCAGGCGCTGCACAGCGATGTCGCCAACTACGCCGAAGACGGCCATGGGCCGTTGCTGCCGATGCTCAAGTACCTGCAAAGCGACGCCTTCAAGGATGCCCCGCCGCAAGTGGTGGTGTGGGAATTCCCGGAACGCTACCTGCCGATGAAAAACGACCTCAGCGGGTTCGACCCGCAGTGGATCGCGCAATTGAAGAACACCCGTAAATCCGAAGAAAACCTGGCCCTGTCGTCCAATCGGACGGAACACTGAAAGAGAGGAACACGCACATGTCCAACAAGCCATCTTTTGCCAAAGTCTTCACCCTCGCTGCGGGCCTGTCGCTGGCCTCGCTGCAAGCCTTCGCCGGCGCCGACGCCGCACTGTACGGCCCAAGCGCACCGAAAGGCTCAAGCTTCGTGCGCCTGTACAACGCCAGCAGCGCACCGGCTGCCGCCAGTGTCGGCAACACCCAGATCAAGCAGGTCGGCGCGCAGTCCAGCAGTGACTTCAGCTTCCTCCCGGGCGGCGACTACAGCGCCCAGGTCGGTGGCAAGTCGGTGCCGGTGAAGCTCGCCTCGGACAAGTATTACACCCTGGTCAACAACGCCAGCGGCAGCCCGCAACTGATCGAAGAGCCACCGTTCAAGAACAAGCAAAAGGCTTTGGTGCGGGTGCAGAACCTCACCGACCAGGCGCTGACCCTGAAAACCGCCGACGGCAAGACCGAAGTGGTCAAGCCGGTAGCGGCCCATGCGCGCGGCGAGCGCGAGATCAATCCGGTCAAGGTCAACCTGGCCCTGTACCAAGGCGACAAGAAAGTCAGCGACATCAAACCTGTCGCGCTGGAACGCGGTGAAGCCGCCGTGCTGTACGTCACCGGCTCCGGCAGCAGCCTGGCCCCGGTGTGGGTAACCCGTCCTGTCTCGACCAACTGATTTCTGCCTCTATCAACCTTTGGAGAAACATCATGATTCCGGTAATCCTTTCTGGTGGTAGCGGTTCGCGTCTGTGGCCTTTGTCGCGTAAACAGTTCCCCAAGCAGTTCCTCGCCCTGACCGGTGAGCACACGCTGTTCCAGCAAACCCTCGAGCGCCTGGTGTTCGACGGCATGCAAGCGCCGATCGTGGTCTGCAACAAGGACCACAAGTTCATCGTCAACGAGCAGCTGACTGCACTGAACCTGCAGACCCAGGCGATCCTGATGGAGCCGTTTGGCCGCAACACCGCGCCGGCCGTGGCCATCACCGCGATGAAGCTGGTCAATGAAGGCAGCGACGAGCTGATGCTGGTACTGCCGGCTGACCATGTGATCGATGACCAGAAGGCCCTGCAACGTGCCCTGGCCCTGGCCACCGTGGCGGCCGAGCGTGGCGAGATGGTGCTGTTCGGCGTGCCGGCGACCAAACCGGAAACCGGCTACGGCTACATCCGTTCCAGCCAGGATGCCCTGCTGCCGGAAGGCGTCGCCCGGGTTGCGCAGTTTGTCGAAAAGCCTGACGAAAAACGCGCCACCGAGTTCGTCCGCAGCGGCGGCTACTTCTGGAACAGCGGCATGTTCCTGTTCCGCGCCAGCCGCTTCCTCGAAGAGCTGAAAAAACACGATCCGGATATCTACGACACCTGCCTGCTGGCACTCGAGCGCAGCGAAGAAGACGGCGACTACCTGAGTATTGACGAAGCCACCTTCGCCTGCTGCCCGGACAACTCGATCGACTACGCCGTGATGGAAAAGACCCAGCGCGCCTGCGTGGTGCCACTGACCGCAGGCTGGAGCGACGTCGGCTGCTGGTCGTCGCTGTGGGATGTGCACGAGAAAGACGCCAACGGCAACGTCACCAAAGGCGACGTGGTAGTGCAGGACAGCCACAACTGCATGATCCACGGCAACGGCAAGCTGGTCTCGGTGATCGGTCTTGAGAACATCGTCGTGGTCGAGACCAAGGACGCCATGATGATTGCCCACAAGGACAAGGTCCAGGGCGTCAAGCAGATGGTCAACACCCTCGACAAGCAAGGCCGCAGCGAGACCCAGAACCATCTTGAGGTGTATCGCCCATGGGGCTCGTACGACTCGGTGGACATGGGCGGCCGCTTCCAGGTCAAGCACATCACCGTCAAGCCCGGCGCCAGCCTGTCGCTGCAGATGCACCACCACCGCGCCGAGCATTGGATCGTAGTGTCGGGCACGGCTGAAGTGACCTGTGACGAGAACGTGTTCCTGCTCACCGAAAACCAATCGACCTACATCCCGATCGCCTCGGTGCACCGCTTGCGCAACCCGGGCAAGATCCCGCTGGAAATCATCGAAGTGCAGTCCGGCAGCTACCTGGGTGAAGACGACATCGAACGCTTCGAAGACGTCTACGGCCGTAGCGCCACGCCGATCGAGCGCGGCGTTTCGGTGAAAACCATCGCCCAGTAATCCTTCCAGCCATACACGGTCCGTGTAGGAGCGGCCTTGTGTCGCGAAAGGCCAGCGTAGCTGGCCCGGCAATGTCAGCGGCGAAGCTGAAAATGCGGGGCCGCTACGCAGCCCTTTCGCGACACAAGGCCGCTCCTACACGCGACCGCGTCGTCCATGTCGCACCGTTTTTCACCCCCACCACTATTTCAGCTAGGATGTGCAAAACCCGCACACCCAAGGCTTGCCCTTCCCATGATCATCGGCGCCCTGCTCATCCTGACCTGGCTGGTCCTGCTCATTCGCTACCCGGCCAAGGCCCTGCCGATTTCCCTGGCCGCTGTACTCGGCCTCGGTTTGATCGCCCTCTGGGTTGCCTGGCAGGACACCCGCGAATCCAACCAGCTGGCCCGCCTCGACCTGCGCCTGCAATATGCCCCTGAACTGTGCCCAGCCGACCGCAGCCTGCGCGTGAGCATGAAAAACGCCAACAGCGTGCCGCTCACCGAACTGCGCTGGCAGGTCGGCGCCTACGCCCCCGGCGACACGGTCAACCTCGCCGAAAATACCTACAGCACGCCGCGCTATCGCGGCCCCGGCGACTTGCAGCCAGGCGCCGAGTGGAACGACTGCCTGCCACTGCCGCCGTTGCGCTCCGGCTACCGCGCGCAAACCCTGGAGTTTCGTGCCGAACGCCTGCAGGGCTCGTTTGCCAACTAGCCGCAGGCTGATTTGTCTGGGGTATGATCGAGCACCTTGCACAGCCCACAGGCCCCGCCATGCCCACAGTCCTGATCACCGGTTGCTCCAGCGGCATCGGCCGCGCCCTTGCCGATGCCTTTCGTGATGCCGGTCATGAGGTCTGGGCCACCGCGCGCAAGCCCGAAGCCGTTGCCCAACTGGCTGCAGCGGGCTTTACCGCGCGACAGTTGGACGTCAATGACAGCGCCGAGCTGACACGCCTCACAGATGAGCTGCAAGCCAGCCATGGCGGCCTCGATATCCTCATCAACAATGCCGGCTACGGCGCCATGGGCCCTGTGCTCGATGGCGGTGTCGATGGGTTGCGCGAGCAATTCGAAACCAACGTGTTCGCGCTGGTTGGGGTCACTCGCACGCTGTTCCCGCTGCTACGGCGTAATCGCGGCCTGGTCATTAACATCGGTAGCGTCTCTGGCGTGCTGGTGACGCCATTCGCCGGTACTTATTGCGCGTCCAAGGCCGCTGTGCACGCGCTGAACACCGCGCTGCGCCTGGAGCTGGCGCCGTTTGGCATTCGCGTGATGGAAGTCCAGCCCGGCGCCATCGCTTCGCAATTTGCCAGCAACGCCCAGCAGCAGGCTGAACACCTGATAGCGGCGGATTCACCGTGGTGGCCGCTGCGCGAGCACATCCGCGCGCGAGCGCGCGCCTCGCAGGACAAGCCAACGCCAACCGCCGAGTTCGCCCAAGGCGTGCTGGCGGCAGCGGGCAAGTCACCGGTGCCGGCCCTGGTGCGGCTGGGCAACGGCAGCCGGGCGCTGCCACTGTTGGCGTGGCTGCTGCCGCGACGTTTGCTCGACAGCATCCTGCGCAAGCGCTTTGGCCTGTTACGACCGCTCTGACAGCCAAGCCTTCGGCGGCGCCTCGGCGAACGCTTGCCAGCCGCCACCGAGCGCCTTGTACAAGCCGACCATCGCCTGCGAGACGGCCGCCGAGCTGTCGATCCACTGCTCTTCGCTGGCCAGCAGCGCCGTCTGCACCGTGAGCACGTTGAGAAAGTCCACCGCGCCTTCCACGTACTGCTGCTGAGCGGTGTCCAGGGCGATGCGGTTTTCGCGCACGGCCTCGGCCAGGTGATCGCGGCGCAGCTGGCTGGCGTTGTACAGGCGCAGCACATCGTCGATTTCATGCCAGGCGCCGAGCACCACCTTGCGGTAGTTCAGCGCGGCCTCCTGCTGCTGCGCTTCACGCAACTGCAGCGTGCCCTTGAGCCGGCCACCTTCAAAGATCGGCAGCGACAGTTGCGGGCCAAAAGCAAACCGTCGTGAGTCCCAGCCGCCAAAGTCCGCCAATTGCAGGGCCTGCATACCGACGTTGCCCGACAGCCGAATACGCGGATAGAAGTCCGCCTTGGCCACGCCGATGCTGGCAGTTGCCGCATGCAGGCGCGCTTCGGCCTGGCGAATATCCGGGCGGCGCTCGGCCAACTCCGACGGCAAGCCAACTGCAAAGCGCTGCTGCGGCACCGGCAGTTCGCCCGGCGCCAGCAGCTCGGCCTGCAAACTGCGCGGCGGTTCGGCGGCGAGCAGGCTGAGGGCATTGATCAGGTCGTCACGCCTCGCTTGCAAGGTAGGTAAACGCGCTTCGATCGAGGCAACCTGAGCGCTGGCCTGGGCGACATCCAGGCGCGTCGCGACGCCCTCGGCCTGACGGTCGCGGGACAGTTGCAGGCTGTGCCGGGCGACCTTGAGATTGTTTGCGGTCACCTCCAGCGTTTGCTGCACGGCACGCAACTGGATGTAATCGCCGGCGGTCTCTGCGAGCAGCGCCAGCAACACGCTGCGGCGGTCCTCCTCGGCAACTGCCACGCTCGCATCGGCAGCTTCCACCTGACGGCGCACCCGGCCCCACAGATCCAGCTCCCAGCCCGCAACCAGATCGCCCTGCCAAAGGTTGTAGGCCGATTTGCCGGCATTGCCGGACGGGTCATTCAGACCCTCGGCACTGTTGCGCGCGCGACTGTAGCCGGCATCCAGACCTAACGAAGGCGTCTCGTCAGCTGCAATCGTGCTGCGCAGCGCGCGGCTTTGCAGCAGGCGCGAACTGGCAATCTGCAGATCGAGGTTGTTGGCGGCGACGCGCTGGATCAGCGCGCTCAGCCTGGCATCGTGAAAACTCTCCCACCAACGCACTTGCAGCGGTTCGGCCAAGGGCTGGCTGGCGGCGGCCTCACCTTGCACCGGCGCCCATTGCTGTGGAGCCTGGCTGGCCGGGCGCTGAAAATCAGGGCCCAGGCTGCAACCGGCCAATGCGACAGCGAGCAGCAACGGGCTGAAGCGGACAAGTGCACTCATCGCGTGCTCACCTGCTGGCTGTCGAGCGAATCGCCTTGTGTGTCGATAGTGACCACCACCGACATGCCCACGCGCAGGCGCGACAGCAACGGCTGGCCATCATCGAAAACGATCTTCACCGGTATCCGCTGCACTACTTTGGTGAAGTTGCCGGTGGCGTTGTCGGGTTTGACTGCGGCAAAGGTCACGCCGGTGGCAGGGGCGATGCTCTGCACATGGCCTTTGAGGGTCACGTCGGAATAGGTATCGACGCTGATGCTGACCGGCTGCCCCGGTTGCACATGGGTCAGCTGGGTTTCCTGGAAGTTACCGACCACGTAGGCCTGCTCCAGCGGCACCACCGACAGTAGCCGGGCGCCGGGGGTGACATAGGCGCCAACCCGCAGGGCGCGCTCGCCAACCATGCCCGCTACCGGCGCAGTAATGCGGGTGTGCGACAGGTCCAACTGGGCCTTGTCGACACCGGCTTCAGCGCGCTTGAGCTGGCCATCGGCGCTGGCGACCTGAGCCGTGAGAATATCCACCTGCTTGCGCGTCGCTACCAATGCGGCCTGGCTGTTGGCTTGCTGCGCCCGCGCCTGATCGACCCGGCTGCGCGCTTGTTGCGCGTTCTGCACGGTGCCCGCGCCCTGCTCGGCCAGGCGGCCGTAGCGTTTGACCTCCTGTTCGGCAAACGCCGCCTGCGCCTGAGCCGCCTTGAACGCGGCCTCGGCCTGGGCGATCAGCGCAGCCTGGCGTTCGAGGGTGGCGCGCGCATCGGCGCTCTGCGCCTGGGCCACCAGCACCTGTGCCTGCGCGGCGGCCAACGCCGCCTCATAGTCGCGGGCATCGATGGTGGCCAGCAGCTGACCAGCCTGGACCTGCTGGTTGTCTTCGACCAGCACCTCCTGGATAAACCCGGCAACCTTGGGCGCCACCACGGTGTAGTCCGCGCTGACATAGGCATCGTTGGTCTGCTGCCGGTGATCACTGCCCAGCAGCCACGGCCCAACCAGTGCAGCCAGGACAGCCACGGCCAGCACCGAGCCGATGACGATAGTCTTGCGATTGTTGCTCATGTTCAGTGTTCTCGAATTCAGTCGGGTTCAGGCCACCGCGCGGGGTGGGTAAACCCGGGTGGGCGCAAAAGGAATCAGGCAAATCAGGACCACGGCGACGCAGGCCAGCAGCAGGTAGAGGTCGGCCGAGGTCAGCACCAGCGCCTGCTGGTGCACGCGCTGAGCCAGCCCGGCTGTGCGGACATCAAGCAGCGGTGCATTGCCCAGGCTGTCCACCAGGTGATTGGAATGAAAGTGCCGGCGCAGCGTGCCGACGGCTTCCAGCAGGCCCGCAGCGATCACTGCGGCAAGGCCTTTGACGGTGTTGAACCAGGCCGAAGCGAACGGCCCTTCCTGCGGCGACATGCCGTTGGTGGACAGCATCAGCAACGGCAGCACGGCCATCGGTTGGCCGAACACCTGCAACAGGTAAAAGCCGTAGAAATCATTGCGAATCCACTGCGAGGTCAACTGGCTGCTGCCCACACAAGACAGCGCCAGCATGCCCAGGCCCAGCGCCAGCACCCAGCGGCAATCCACCGCGCGGATGTTGCATAGCGCGGCCGTCAACGGCAGCGCGATCAGTTGCGGCATCGCCACCAGCAGCATCAGCGGGCTGGACTGCGCCGGCCGGTAGCCCTGAATCTGCGCCAGGTACGCCGAAGGGATCGAGCCCAGCCCGGACAACACAATCAGCACCCCGGCGAGGGTCAACAGGGCAAAACTCAGGTTACGCCGCGAGAGCATGCGCAACTGAAAGAACGGCACCGGCTCGGACCACTCGTTGTACATGAACAGCAGCAACAGCAGCAGGCCGCCGCCAAGCAGCCAACAGATCAGCGGCGAGTCCAGCCAGCCCCAGCGGTCGCCCAGCGACAACCCGAGGACGATGCAGCTCAGTGCAGGCAAGCCCAGCAGCACGCCGCGCCAGTTGAACTGCTTGAAGCGCTCCAGCCGCAGCGGGTCCTGCGGCAGGCCCCAGGCCACACAGGCCATGGCCAGCAGCGACGGCAGGATGATCTGCCAGAACGCCCATTGCCAGCCGACGTATTCGGTCCAGAGGCCCGCCAGAGGCGTGCCGAGATTGGGTCCGAAGGTGGCGGTCAGGGCATAGCAGGCCAGGCCATAGACTTTGATTCCCGGTGGCAGAAAGCGCAGCGCCACGCTCATCAGCATCGGCGGCAAGGCGCCTGCGGCCAGGCCCTGAACGATCCGCAGCAGCATCAGGCTGTGCAGGTTCGGCGCGTAGGGTTGCAGCAGGCCCAGCACGGCAAACACGGCTATTGCGCAAAGGGTGAAGCGACGCAGGGAAAAGGTCGTCGCCAGCCACGGCGAAAAGGCCATCGCCGACACCGACGCAGCCGCATACACCGCCAGCAACCAGGCGCCCTCGTCGGCACCGATGCCCATCGCGCCGCGAATGTCGTTCAAGGAAATCTTGGTGACCGCCTCGTTCAACCCGGCGCAGAGCACAGCCAGCAGCACACCGAACAGCCCGACCACCACGCGCAGGCCAAATGCGGCCTGAGCGGGGGCGGTAGCCGCAGGGGTGGCGGAAAGCGAGGTCATATCAGGGAAATCTCCAGCAACAAATTGCACTGGAGGCATTTTAAAAAGATCGAATGCTTACGAAAACTGACTTATCGCCAGCTTTAAAGTGCGTCAGACGCAATCCGCTTGTGTCTCGAGTTCAAGGTTCAAGCCCGCAACAGGCCTTCAAGGTCTGGCGCAGCCAACGGTGCGCTGGGTCGCTATCAAAGCGCGGGTGCCAGGCCTGCATGACATTGACCCGCTCCAGCGCCAGCGGGATCTCGAACGAGCGCAGCGGCAGGCCGAGCTTGCTGACACTGCTGAGAATATTCGCCGGCATCGGCAGGATCAGGTCCGAATCGGGCAGAGAAAACAACGCCGAGTGGAAGCTCGGGGTGATCAGCGCCACCCGCCGCTGCACCTTGCAGTGGGCCAGTTCGACATCGATCGGCCCGTTGGCGCGCCCCCGGCGCGATACGCTGATCTGTGGATAACTGGCAAAGCTCTGCGCGGTCACCGGCTCGGCGAAGATCGGATGGTCCTGCCGCGCCAGGCCGATATAGAAGGTCTGAAACAGGCTCTGGATCTTGATCTCCGGGCCCAGATCGACAGTCGAGCTGATGATCAGGTCGGTGCGCCCGTCACGCAGCACACTGTCGTCGTCCCCGCCTGGGCTTTCCGGGATGAAGCGCAGCACCGTGCGCGGTGCCTGCTCATGCATCATGCGCAGCAACTGCGCGCCGTACAGGGCAATGAACAGGTCATTGGTGCGGATGTTGAAGGCGCGGTCGAGGTTGGCCAGATCGACCGTATCGGCACTGCGAAAGACCTGCCCGGCCTGCTCCACCAGCACGCTGACCTGCTCGCGCAGGGCGAGCGCCCGTGGCGTCGGCACCAGGCCACGACCGGCGCGGACCAGAATCGGGTCACCGAGCGCATCGCGAATTCGCCCCAGGGTCCGGCTCATCGCCGCCGGGCTCAGGTTCATCCGCTGCGCAGCACCGACCACACTGCCCTCATCAAGCAAGGCATCGAGGGCAACCAGCAGGTTCATGTCCGGGAGTTGCATGGCCGGTTTCCGTGACTGTTGTGGGAATGTGCATGTTAACAGCTCGCACGATTGCGCCAGACGCAACGACGCCGTGCGTGCGGGGCCATTTATCCACAGCTGGCGCTCAGCTCAGAATGGCCTGCCGGCCACATCGCCTCGCGAGGACCCCCTATGCTCCGCTCTGTACTGATCGCCATCGACGCATCCCCTGCCACCAGCAACCTGCTGGCCCTGGCGCAACGCTTCTGCCGCCCCGATCTGCACCAGTTGCATGTGCTGCTGGCGATCGACTCGACCTTCGCCGTGCACGAGCAACCCGCGCCCTTCACCCAGGCTGAGCGCGAGGAATACCCCGCTGCCTGCGAAGAGCAGCAACACGCAGAGGCCGCCATCGCCGCCGCGGTACAGACCTTGCGCGCTGCCGGCTTTGCAACCGACGGCAGCCTGCGCGCCGACCAACCGGTAGACGCCATCGTCGCTCAAGCCCAAGCGCTGGACTGCGAACTGATCGTCATGGGCCACCGCCACCTGTCACGGCTGGGTCGGCTGCTGGATCCATCGATCAGCGCCAAGGTGCTGGATCGGGTCGAAATACCGGTGCTGGTGGGGGTGACGGATTAGAAGCTTGCGTCTGGTTCGAGTACGCCGGGGGCGCTGCGCACCCCTTTCGCGACACAAGGCCGCTCCTACGGGGACCGCGTAAGTTGATCGTGCGCGGTCACCTGTAGGAGCGGCCTTGTGTCGCGAAAGGGCCGCGAAGCGGCCCCAGCAGTAATGGACACTATGGCGTTCGCTACTTTCCACCTGGCCTCACCACCACCGTACAAGTCGTCCCCGCAGCCAGCAGAAACCCCTCCGGCACGGCATCGATATGAATCCGCACCGGCACGCGCTGGGCCAGACGTACCCAGTTGAAGGTCGGGTTGACATCGGCGATCAGCTCACGGCTTTGTGGGTTGTCGCGGTCGTAGATGCCGCGGGCGATGCTCTCGACATGGCCGCTGAGGCGTTCGCCACTCATCATCTGCAACTCGGCCTGATCGCCGACACGCACGTGCGGCAGCTTGGTCTCTTCAAAAAAGCCGTAGACCCAGAACGAGTGCTCGTCGACCACCGCCATCACCGGCTCACCGATGCGCGCATAGTCGCCGCGGTGGACGTTGAGGTTGGTCACGTAGCCGTCGACGGTGGCAAGGATGCGCGTGCGTTTCAGGTCCAGCTCGGCGGCGGCCAGCTGCGCAAGGGCCTGCTGGTAATCGGCCTGGGCCGAGTTGGCGATGTTGCTGGCGTCGTCACGGTTTTCCTTGGAAATAACCAGGTTGTCGAGGTCGGCCCGGCGCTTGGCGTTGACCTTGCGCATCTCCCAGGTGGCCTTGCGTGAAGCCACCAGCGCCTTGGCCTGGTCGAGCGCAACCTGGTAATGCTCGGCGTCGATCTGGATCAGCACATCGCCCTTCTTGACCCGCTGGTTATCGCGCACCGGCACATCGGTGACGTAGCCCGGCACATCGGCGGCGACATTGATGATGTCGGCGCGCACGCGGCCGTCGCGGGTCCACGGGGTAGTCATGTAGTGCAGCCACAGCTGGCGGCCGATGGCCACGGCTGCGACCAGCACCAGCAGGGTGGCGATCAGGCTGAAGAACTTTTTCATCGAGGGGTTCTCACCAGTAGACAGTCAGCGCCAGCGCGCCGAAGAGGCAGATGAACAGGCACAGGCGCAGCAGCGCCGGGTGCCAGAAGAAGCGGTAGCCGTCATGGCTGGCGATAAACCGGTCGAGGCCCCAGGCCAGTCCTGCGGCAAGCAGAAACAACAAGGTCATGGTCGGCATGTACACACCATGGAAGGCAATTTCACGGGGCATGCGGCAGTCCTTGCGCCAGTGGCGATTGCGGGTCGAGCAGCGAGCTGCGGATGAAGTGCAGGTAGCTCTGCGCACGGCGCAGCAGCGAGGTGTCGAAGTGCCGGGCGAACGGCTCGTCGGTGGCCTGCACGCGGCTGATGGCGTGGTCGACGGCGACCAGCGCGCGTTCATGGTTGCTGGCGCTGGGCTGCAGGAACAACCGCGCCAGGGCACGGCCCATGACTCGGATCGCCTGGCGCCACGGCTGCGACTCGGCATAGGCCGGGTGCACGGGCGCGTTGTGTTGCTCCTTGCGCAGCTCGATCACGGCGTGGCCGATTTCCAGCACGACGAACATCCAGCGCATCAGTTGGCTCTGCACCTGCGGCTTGCCGGCAGCCAGGCCGTAGGCTTGATGGAGCAGGTCGCGGGTGCGGCTGTCGAAGGCCGAACCGAGCCCGCGCAGGCGCCCACCGATGGCGAACAGCACCTGCTCGCGCAAGTCCTGCTCCAGCCGGCTCCATAACCAGCGGCTGTTCGGCGGCAGGATGATGGCCCCGGCGGCGGCGCAGACCAGCATGCCCAGGAGCATGCCGATGTAGTCGTTGATGAAGGTGTACGGGTTGTAAACAGTCAGGTTGTTCGGCACCGAGCCGATCGCGAAGAACACCAGCAGGCCGATCCCATAACCGGCATAGGCTGGTCGCGACGAGAGAAACGCGCCAAGCACGAACACCGGCGCCAGCACCATGCACAGCAGCGGGAAACCGTCGATCCAGGGGAACACGAAAAAGGTTTCGAAAAAGCCGATGAAGGCCCCGAGCAGCGTGCCGCAGGCCATCTGGAACGACATGCGTTTGGGGTTTGGCGAAGCAGCCGATAGACCGGCGGTGACGGTCGCGATCAGGGTCATCATCGCCCCGCTCGGCCAGTCGCTGAGCAGCCAATAGCTGCCGAGCAAGAGCAGTACCGCCGAGGCGCGCAGGCCGGCCGCCAGCGACACCAGCCAGTTGGTCCGCGACACGTACGGTTCGTCCCACTGCTCGCGCTGGTGGCTGTGCGCCGACAGTGAGGCGTGGGTCTGGGCATAGCTGAACATCTCGTCGACCAGGCGATAGAGCAGCTCAAAGGCCGTATGAAAATCGAGCAGCTCGGCTTCGCTGGGATGGGTTTGCAGATACTCGCTGCGCAGGCCGCGCACCTGGGCTTGCAGGCCATCTTTGTAGGCGGCCAGTTCGAGGGTCAGGCGCAATGCGTCGGCTTCGGTCAGGGCCCGGCCCACGTAGGGTTCGAGCAGCTCGACGAGGGTTTCCAGGCCCGGCTCGATGGCGCCGACAATCTGCAAAGGGCCGCGCGCGCGCAGCCGTTCGAGCAGTTGATGAAGGGCATTGAAGCGGGTGCTGATGGCCATGAACTCGCTGTTCATGCGCACCAGTCGGCCGCTGCGACGGCGCATGTGCGGGTCTTCGAAGGCGGTGACGTTGCGCAGGCTCTCCAGGCCCACCGCCTCGGCGATGAAGCGCACATTGCTGGCCTCGAAACGGTCGCGCGGGGTGTTGCCGCGCAGCGCCTCGACCACCACCCCGGCAAACACGCCAAAGCGCTGGTACAAGGCGTTGCGCATGGCGGCGCTGGCCGACTGCGGCAGGATCGCCGCGCTGACCAGAGTCGACACGAGGATGCCCAGGGAGATTTCCAGCACCCGCCACACCGCCGCCATAAAGGCTTGATCGGGGTGCTCCAGTACCGGCAGGCCGATCATCGCTGCGGTGTAGCCGGCCAGCACGAAGCCATAGGCACGGAAGGTGCGATAGCGCATGGCCCCGGCCGAGCACAGGCCGACCCACAGCGCCAGGCTTGGCAAGAACAGCTCGCTGTTCTGCGGGAAGATCGCAATCAACGCGACCATCATCGCCGAGCCCGCCAAGGTGCCTAACACACGGTAAAAGCTCTTGGCGAAGACATGCCCACTCTGCGGCTGCATGACGATGAACACGGTGATCATCGCCGTGCGCGGCTGCGGCAGTTCCAGGCGCATGGCCAGCCACAGGGTAATGAACGCCGCCACCAGCACCTTGAAGATGTACACCCAGGTCACCCCGTCGGTGCGCGCCCAGGCAAAGAAGCCGCGGCGCCATTCCAGGCTGTGCAGCCAGTTCCAGAGCAGGCTCATCGGCGGTCGCCAAGACGATCGACTATGGCCAGGCTGGCCGGCGGTTTCGGCGCGGCCTGTTGCGCTGGCGCGGGCACGTCGTCCCCGGCCTGCAAGCCGCCGCCCAGCGCCGTGACCAGCTCGGCGTGAGCAGTCAGGCGCGCGGCCTGTACCTGCTGCTGAATCTGCTGCTGGCGAAACAGCAAGGTCTGCGCATTGAGCACGTTGACGTAGTCGGTCAGGCCGCGCTGGAAGGCCACCAGGGCGATGTCGTAGGTCTTCTGCGCGGCGGCCACCGACTGCTCGGCGAAGTGCGCCTGCTCGTGCATCGACTCACGGCGGATCAACTGGTCGGAGATGCCTTTCAACGCGCCGACCACCGTCTGGTTGTAGCGCGCCACCGCCACGTCATAACCGGCCGAAGCCACCCCCAGCTGTGCCCGCAGGCGGCCGCCATCGAACACCGGCAGGCTGATCGCCGGGCCGACGTTGTAGTTGAACTTGCGCCCGCTGAGAAACGCCAGCGCACCACCGCCGGTGGCCATGAACCCCAGGCTGCCGACCAGATCGACATTGGGCATGAAGCGGGCGTGGACGACTTCGATACCGCGCGCCTGAGCCGCCACCTGCCACCGCCTGGCGACTACATCCGGGCGCTGGCCGACCAGCTCGGCGGGCAGTGTCGAGGGCAATTGCAGCGGCGCGGCGAGGGCCAGAGTCGGCCGCTGCAACTGCGCGCCCTCGCCCGGGCCTTTGCCTGCCAACGCTGCCAGCTGGTTACGCGCCAGGGCAATCGCCTCGTTGACTGCATCCAGCTGGCGGTGGGTTTCGGGCAGCGGCGCCTCGGCCTGGCTGACTTCGAAGTGGGTCCCGATGCCGCCGTCAAGGCGACGCCTGGCCAGGACCACAAGCTGCTCCTGCTGCTCAAGCTCGGCCTGGACGATGTCGCGCTGAGCAAAGTGCAAGGCAAACTGGATGTAGACCTTGACCAGGTTGTTTTCCAGCTCGAGCTGGGCCTGCCGCGCTTCGGCCACGTTCATGTGCGCGAGGTCGAGCGCCTGCTCGCTGGCACTGCGCTCACCGCCCCACAGGTCGAGCGCGTAGCTCAAACCAAGGCCAGCGTTGTTGTCCCAGGTGTTGGCACCCGACAGCGCACCGGGGCCGTAGAACTGGTCCTCCGGCCAGTTGTGCCGTTTCAGGTTTGCCTGGCCATTGCCCTGCAGCTGCTCGGCCGCTTCGCTGACACCGGCCAGTGCCCGCGCTTCGCGGACCCGCGCGGCGGCCATGGCCAGGCTTGGGCTGCCGGCTATGGCCAGTTCCAGCCAGCGATCCAGCTGGCGATCGCCATAGGCCTGCCACCACTGCTGGCGCGGCCAGTGGGCGTCCGTGGCGGCCTCGGCGATGGCGTGGTCAGTGAGCAGGGTGTTGGCTTGCAGCGTCTGGGTTTGCGGGGCGATGCCCCAGGTTCCGATACAGCCCGACAAGGTCAGGCTCAGGGCACAGGCACTGAGCGCATTCAGCGCTCCGATGATGCGACGCGGCACAGCTGCGATTTCCCGAGAAGTGGATGAGGCCGGGCAATTCTAGGGGGCCGCCGGACTGGCGATAAGCGCATAATCCTGCGAATCTTTGTTACCAAAACAGCGATAATCCGCCTTTGGTCGAAGCAACGAATTCGTAACTTCATGTCACAATTTCGGCCTCTATTTTGAGAGTGACCCATGGACACCCTGCAAAACATGCGTGCGTTCAGCTGCGTGGCCCAGCTGGGCAGCTTCACCGCCGCCGCTGTGCAACTGGATACCACCACCGCCAACGTGTCGCGAGCGGTCTCCAACCTGGAAGCCCATCTGCAAACCCGCCTGCTCAACCGGACCACCCGGCGCATTGCCCTGACCGAAGCGGGCAAGCGCTACCTGATGCGCTGCGAGCAGATCCTTACCTACGTCGAGGAAGCCGAAGCCGAAGCCAGCGACGCCCATGCGCGGCCCGGCGGGCAGTTGAAGGTGCACTCGATGACTGGCGTCGGCCAGCACTTCGTGGTCGATGCCATCGCTCGCTATCGCGAAACCCACCCGGACGTGACCTTTGACCTGACCATGGCCAACCGCGTCCCGGACCTGCTTGACGAGGGTTACGACGTGTCGATCGTGCTCGCCAGCGAGCTGCCCGACTCCGGCTTCGTCTCGCAGCGGCTGGGCATCACCTACAGCATCGTCTGTGCCTCGCCGGAATACGTCGCCCGCCACGGCATGGCGCACAAGCCGGCCGATCTGCTCAAGCACGCCTGCTTGCGCATGGTCAGCCCGGTCATTCCGCTGGAAAAATGGCTGTTCGACGGGCCTGAGGGCCAAGAGCTGGTCAACATCAACAGCTCGCCGTTTCAGGTCAACTCAGCCGATGCGATGAAGACCGCGATCCGCTCGGGTATGGGCGTGGGCGTGCTGCCAATCTACTCGGCCATCGATGGCCTGCGCGATGGCAGCCTGGTGCGGGTGATGCCGGACTACCGCCTGCAGGAGCTGAACCTGTACGCGATCTACCCGTCCCGGCAATATTTGGATGCCAAGATCAAGACCTGGGTCGAGTACCTGCGCAACTCGCTGCCGGAGATCCTCGCCGCCCATGAAGCCGACCTGAAAACCCACGAGCTGCTGGTTGCCCACTGAAAAAGCTGCTGCATTGGGGCCGGGACCAATGGTAGGTTGCTATGCATTGTTCTGGCGCCAGCCTCGACCTACGCGGTCGAGGCCGGCATACCCGTAGCGCCTTGCAGAGAGTTGCCGATGAAAAAGACCGTCCTGGCCTTCAGCCGCATTACCCCGGCCATGGCCGAGCGCCTGCAGCACGACTTCAACGTGATCGTGCCCAACCCCAAATTGGGTGACATCAGCGCCCAGTTCAACGAAGCACTGCCAGAGGCCCACGGCCTGATCGGCGCTGGGCGCAAGCTCGGCCGCGCGCAACTGGAAGGCGCGGCCAAGCTGGAAGTGGTATCGAGCGTATCGGTCGGCTACGACAACTACGACGTCGACTACTTCAACGAGCGCGGCATCGCCCTGACCAACACCCCCGACGTGCTCACCGAAAGCACCGCCGACCTCGGCTTCTCGCTGATCATGGGCTGCGCCCGACGCACCGCCGAGCTGGATGCCTGGACCAAGGCCGGCAACTGGAAAGCCACGGTCGGCCCGGAGCGCTTCGGCACTGACGTACACGGCAAGACCCTCGGTATCATCGGCATGGGCAATATCGGCGCGGCGATTGCCCGGCGTGGCCGCTTCGGTTTCAACATGTCGATCGTGTATGCCGGCAACAGCCGCAAGCAGGCATTGGAACAAGAGCTCGGCGCGCAGTACCGCAGCCTCGAGCAACTGCTGGCCGAAGCCGACTTCGTCTGCGTGGTGGTGCCGTTGTCGGAGGCCACGCGCAAGCTGATCGGCGCCCGCGAGCTGCAACTGATGAAGCCCAGCGCGTTCCTGATCAACATCGCCCGCGGGCCAGTGGTGGATGAGGCGGCGCTGATCGAGGCGCTGCAGGCCAGGACCATTCGTGGCGCGGGCCTGGACGTCTACGAGCATGAGCCGCTGGCTGAGTCGCCGTTGTTCCAGCTGCCCAACGCGCTGACCTTGCCGCACATCGGCTCGGCCACCGCCGAAACCCGCGAGGCGATGGCCAACCGCGCGCTGGACAACCTGCGCGCAGCGCTGCTCGGCGAGCGCCCGCGGGATTTGGTCAATCCGCAGGTTTGGAAGCACTGATCACTACCGTTGGGGGCCGCTTCGCGCCCCCGGCGATCTGAAGGTTACGGCGCCACCGCTACAGCTTCGGGCCGCTTGACCTTGGGCTTGCGAAACACCAGCACGTTGCCTGCCATCACCGCCACCAGGCCCAACAACGCTGGCGTGGTCCATTGGTAGCCTTCGGCAAATGCCGACACGTTCAGCGCTACCAGCGGGAACAGCACCGTGCTGTACGCGGCCCGCTCCGGGCCTATGCGCCCAACCAGCGTCAGGTACGCGGTAAAAGCGATCACCGAACCCGGTATCACCAGGTACAGCAGCGAGCCGATGTAACGATTGTTCCACTCCATGTCGAACGGAATCCCGCGCAGCACGCAGTACATTCCCAGCATCCCGGCACCGTAGAGCATGCCCCAGGCGTTGGTGGTCAATGGCCGCAGCCCGGCTTTCTGCTGCATGCTCGAGAGCATGTTGCCTGCCGAAAAACACAACGTGCCAAGCAAGGCCAGGCCGATCCCGTACAAGGTTTCGCGGCTGGCGCCGTGGCTACTCAGTTCTGGCGAAAACAGCAGCCCCAGCCCGAGCAGGCCCAGTGCACCGCCGGCCAGCACGTTGCTGGCGATGCGCTGGCCGAAGAATATCCGCGCATTCAGCGCATTCCACAGGGTTGCCGTGGAGAACACCACCGCCAGCAGGCCGCTGGCGATCCATTGACTGGCGGTCAAAAAGCACATGAAGTTGACACAGAACAGGCACAAGCCCTGCGCCAGGCAGATCAGATGCCCGCGCCGGTTCATCGGTTGCAGGCGACGGGTGAGCACCAGGATGACGAACAGCAGCAGCCCGGCCAGGGCAAAGCGGTAGACGATCGATACCGGGATGGCGACCACCCCCAACTGCAGTTTCAGGGCGATCCAGGTGGTACCCCAGATGAGTACGGTCAGCAGGTACAGCGACAGGTTCATGGCGGGACTCTCTGGCAAGGCATGACGATGCAGGCAGTGTCCGGTTCGGCTGCTCGCGGCGCTTGCACAAACTTGCGCTTTTGCGTCGCCAGCGGCTGCCATCCGCGCGCCAGCGCAGTAGGATGGCAATCAGAGGATTTCACCATGACCCCATTCAGCCAGTTGCAAGTCTTCAACGTCATGCATGCGGCGCCCAACGCACGCCTGGAGCACAGCGTGCAGTTGGCTGACGGCCTGTCGGCGGCGGTGTGGAGCAACCGCGACGACGCCCGCGATTATCAGGCGCCGAGCCACCACACGCTGTCGTGCTACATCAGCGACGGCACCGGCACCTTTCGCCGTCAGCGCCCTTCGGACAAGGGCGCCCCGGACAAGCTGTGCATCATGCCGGCTGGCTCCGAGTCGAACTGGGTAGTCAACGGCTCGATCCGCCTGGCCCACCTGTACATCAGCGAGGAACAGTTCGCCCTCGGCTGCATTCGCCTGCTCGACCGTGAACCGCGGGAAATGCAGCTGCGCGAAGCGACCTTCGTCGATGACCGCGAGCAGGCGCAGCGCTTTCGCCAGCTGATCGGCATGGCCTGGGACGAACCCGGCGAACGCCTGCTGGCGAGCAGCCTGGCGCATGCCATCGTCGACCATGCGGTGCTCAGCCAGGCCGGGCTGCGCCAGGGCTTACGCCTCAAGGGCGGCCTGGCGCCAAGTGTGCGCCGGCAACTGGCCGAGTACATCGAAGCGCACCTGGACCAGCCGCTCAGCCTCGGCGAGCTGGCGCTGCGCTGCAACCTCTCCGAATACCACTTTGCGCGGATGTTTCGTGCAAGCTTCGGCCTGCCGCCGCATCAATACCTGCTGGCCCGCCGCCTGCAGCGTGCTTGCCAGATGTTGCGTTACGGCCAACAGCCCTTGCTGCAGATTGCCCTGCACTGCGGTTTTGCCAGCGCCAGCCACTTCAGCAACCGTTTCCGCCAGGCCTTTGCGGCGACGCCTGGCGAATACCGGGCAGCCTGGCGCGGTTAGAACTCCAGGGTGGTCGACAGGCTGACCTGGCGTGCATCGCCAACAGCAACGAAGTAACTATTCACTGCCGAGCTGTAATAGACCTTGTCGAACAGGTTCTTCACGTTCAGTTGCAGACGCACCTTGTGCTCGTCGAGCTGGGTTTCGTAGCTGGCGAAGGCATCGGCCACGGTGTAGGCCGGCAGGTCGAAGTCATTGGCCGCGTTGCCGGCACGCTCGCCGACATAGCGGGCGCCAGCGCCCAGGCGCAGGCGGTCGCCACCGAACAGGCTACCGTAGTCATACACCGCCGACAGCGAGCCACTGTTGCGCGCCACGTTCTGCAAACGCTTGCCCTTGAGCTCTGGATCCTTGGTCACTTCGGCATCGGTGAAGGCATAGCTGCCGATCAGGCTCCAGCGCTCGCTGAGCTGGCCGCTGAGGTCCATCTCAAGCCCACGCGAGCGAACTTCACCGGCGTTGCTGTAGATGATCGTGCCAGTGTCGCTGGTGCCATTGGCGACCAGGACATTGCGCTTGGTGATGTCGAACAGGGCAATGTTGCCAGTGAGCTGCCCAGGCATGTCCAGCTTGGCCCCCAGCTCCCACGACTTGCCCTCCTCCGGAGCGATGCTGCCATCCAGCGTGAGGGTCTGGCCAGCGCCGACGCTGATCGGCGCGATGGTCGAGTTTGGCTTGAACGACTCACTGTAGCTGGCATACAGCGACAACTGCTCATCGACCTTGTACACCACGCCAGCATTCGGCACCCAGGTCTGGCCATTGCTGTCGGTGTTGGCCTTGAACGGGCGGCCGCGGCCGGCGTACTGGTCATACTGCTGGAAGCGCGCGCCGGCCACCAGAATCCAGTGCTCATCGAGGTGCAGCGCGTCCTGCACGAACAGCGAGTCGGTGCGCAGCTTGTCGGTCTGGTCGCTGTCGCTGGCGCGCACGTTGCTGCCTTCCACCTCCTGGCCATACACCGGGTTCTGGTAGCTGAAGGTCGAGCGGCTGGTCTGGCGGATCAGGTCGCCGCGAAACACCTTGCGGTCTTCGTGATCAAGGCCGAGCAGCAGGTCATTGCGCAGCCCGGCCAATTCGAGGTTGCCGTTCAGGCTGACGGTGGCGAATTGGTCGCGGCTCATCGCGCCGTGGGTGCCATCGATACTCCGGGTCAAGGTGCCACGGGCCTCGTTGACGCCGGTCACGCGGACCTGGCTGGCATCGTAGGTTTCGCGGTTGAAGCTGTAGCCGGCATGGACCTTCCAGTCGTCGCTGAGCTGGTGGTCCAGCTCGAGCCGGTACAGGTCGCTGCGCCCCTGCATGTCGTTGAACGGCTCATCAAGACGCCGGGTTGCCGGGATATTCAACGGGTGGCCATTGCTGCCGAAGGCGGTACCGCGGTCGAACGGATAGAGAAACTCGCGGTGCTCGTAGGCCAGCACCACTTGCGTATCCTCGCCCAACCAAGCCAGCGACGGCGCGACCATCGACTCGCGGTGCACGCCGTAGTTGCGCCAGTAGTCTTCGTCTTCGTGGTCGACGATCAGCCGGTAGGCCAGCGGCGTGTCGCCCAGCGCGCCGGTACTGTCGAAGCCGCCGCCGCTGCCGTTCTTGCCGCTGCCGTAGGTCGAGCCGCGCAGGTTCAAGGCGTTGTACTGCTCCAGTTGCGGGCGCTTGCTGACCACGTTGATCACCCCGCCCGGGTCCTGGATGCCATACAACAGCGAGGCCGGGCCCTTGAGTACTTCGACCCGCTCGGTGCTGGCATTGAGGCTGCGCCCCTGCACCAGCGGCATGCCGTCGCGCATGATCGAGCCGTCGCGGTTGTCGCCAAAACCGCGTTTCATCACCGTGTCCGCAGTGCCGCCGAAATTGTTGCCCTGGGTGATGCCGCTGACGTTGGCCAGGGCATCGTCCAGGTTGCGCGGCGCCTGGTCGCGGATGACCTGGGCCGGGACCACGTTGATGGTGTGGGGGATGTCCTGCACCGCGCCCTGGCCGCGCATGATCGAGGCGTTGGCGGGGGGTTGATAGCTGTACAGGTCGCTTTGCGAGTTGACGTTGATCGCCTGCAGGTTGAGCGCACCGGAAGTGTCCACCGGCTCCAGCGTAAGGGTGCGTGCATCGACGCGCCGCCAGCTCAGGCCGGCATTGCCCAGCAGTTGCTGCAAGGCCTGTTCGGCGCTGAGCGAACCGCTCAAGGCCGGGGCCTGCAGGTTGGGCAGTTCGACGGTATAGACCAGGCTCTGGCCGGTGGTGCGGCTAAAGGCGTTGAGTGCCGCCGGCAACGGCTGGCTGGGCTGGGCGAAGCTGTACAGCTGTGCTTGCGCCGCAGCACTGGCAGGCGGGGCAACGACGGCGCCGGACAGGCTGGCAAGACCCAGCCAGAGGGGAACGCAACGCGAGGTGAACTTCATGGACGCTGACCTGAAAGAGGGGTGATCGCATGCGAATGAATCGCTTTTCACTCACTACACGGATGGCGTCGCCGGTTACCTCACAACAATTCGCAATTATTTTTCAGAGGCATCTGATGATTTGAGCAAAGTGAGCCGGCCGAGCAACGTCTGCCGCGAGAAACCCACCACCTGGCCCAGCGAATCCAGCGCCAGCAGCGGTTGATTGGCCGGAATGCTGGCACTGACAAGGCGCTGGCCCAGGGTGTCATCGAGCAGCACGATCCGCCCTGGGTAATAGCGACGCAGGTCTTCCAGCACGTCGGCCAACGGCACCTGTTGATAACTTAGCCAGCCCTGACGCCAGGCCAGGCGGCTGTCACTGTCGACGGCTTCGATCTGCCCGGCGCGGCCTGCGGCATAGGTCAGTTGCTGATTGGCCGTCAGCTCGCGGGCCGACTGACCTGCCGTCGGCGTTACTGCAACGCGGCCGCTGCGCACCGTGACCTGGGCGCCCTCGCCTTGCTCGCGTACTTCAAACTGAGTGCCGAGCACGCGCACTTCACCGCCAGCGGCGTCGACCAGAAAGGGTTGACCGGTGTGGGTCACCTGGAAGAACGCTGCGCCGCGCAAAAGCTGAATCCGCCGCTCACCGTGATCGAAGTCGACCGCCACCGCGCTGCCCGCATCCAGGGTCATCTGCGAGCCATCGGCCAGGGTGATTTGCTGCAACTCAGCGCCACTGCGGTAGTCGGCCTGGGCATCCTGCAACCAATGCTGCGGCTGCCAGCCGCCGACGCTGCCCAGCGCCAGCAGCAGGCAGGCGGCGGCAGCCAAAGCACCACCACGACGGCCCCAGCGCTTGGGCTGGCGAGCCTGGCGGATAGCGTCCAGGTATGGCTGCAGACTGGCCTGCTGTTCTTCGGCCAGTTTGGCCGCCGGCAGTTGGCTCAGTTGCCAGACATGCTCTGCGTGCGCATACGCCTCGCGATTGGCCGGGTCGGCCAGCAACCAGCGTTTGAACGGCGCAGCCTGGGCTTCGCCTGGATTGTGAACGATGCGGTTCAGCCAATGCAGCGCCGCCTGCTCGGGAGCCTTGGTGCTTGGCTCGGTGTGGCTGGTCATCGGCCGCCTCCTGGCCTGCGCGGCGCGGCAACGCTTGCCTTGCACGCTTCGAGGGCGCGCATCATATGCTTTTCCACAGCGCTCTGGGACAACTGCATGGCCTTGGCGATTTCGCCGTAGGTGCAGCCGTGGACGCGGCTGAGCAGAAATATCTGCCGGCTGCGCTCGGGCAGGCCGCGCAACGCGGTCTCGATCCGCTGCAGATCATGCTCGGCGGCCAGCGCCTGCTCTGGCGCCGGGCTGTCATCTGAAACCGGCAAGCCTTCGACTACTCGGCCACGGCTGCCCTCACTGCGCAGGTGGTCGATCGCCAGGTTACCGGCGCAGCGCAGCAGGTAGGTATCCAGTGCTTCGACCTTGACCTCGGGCCGGCGCCAGAAGCGCAGGAACAACTCCTGCACCAGGTCCGCCGCGGTCGCCCGGCAGCCCACCCGGCGGCTGACCAGTGCTTCCATGCGCCCGCGCTGGGCGAGAAACACCTGGACGAAGCGCGCCCGGCCACTGGCGGCGTCGGCGTCTGCCGGGTTGCTGGGCGTTGGCTCGTTCAAGCGCTCACACACCCAGCGCAGCCAGCACCGGCCCGAGCAGCACGCTGACCAGGGCCAGGCCAAGCAACAGCCGTGGCTGATAAGGCAGGTCAAACACCCACAGGGTCAGCCCGGCCATCACCAGCGCGAACCACTCAACCAGGCCGAAGGCCAGGCCGCGAACGTTGACAGCAAGGATCAGCGACAGCACCAGCAGCGCCCAGCCAGCCCAACGCAGGGCAGGTAATTGCCCAGGCTTGGGTTTGCGCTTGAGCAGCTCACCGAAGTGCTTTTCCATCGCCAGACACAGGGCCACCAGCCCGGCGAAGGTGATCAGAGCGACGCTCAGCATCAGTTCACCTCGGCCGTGGTCGAGGCGGCTTTGGCAGCACGCGGTGCGCGCTTGGCCTGCACGTTGGGCGTGCGCAGCATCTTGCCAGCGGCCCAGGCGAGGAACAGCCCGGTGCCCAGCGCGGTAAGGTCAAAGCCGGCCATGGCCCAGTCGCCACGGGCGATCGACTGATCAAGGCCGTGGCCGGTGACCACCGCGTTGAGCAGCGCCAGCCCGGCAAACGCCAGTGCCCCCAGCGCCAATTGCTCGCCCCAGGCCTTGCGCCCCGGCCGCAGCAGCGCGTGCAGCGGCGACAGGGCCCAGGCCAGGAAGAACACGTTGATCTCCCAATCAGCCCGCCCCGGCATGCCGATTGGCAGCAACCGATTGGCCCAGAAGAACCCTGCCACGCCGAGCAACAGCCCGCTCATGCTGGCGATATTGAGCACTTCGACCAGGCGCAACTCGAACGGCAAGCGGCCACTCTTGGCGTGCTTGAGCTGGCGCTTGCCCAGCCACATCACCAGGCCGGTGCCGATCACCGCAGTACCGGCCACGCCAAACACAAAGTACAACCAGCGCAGCCACGGCCCGGCAAAGTTGCCCATGTGCAGGCCGGCGATGGTGAACGAGGTCATCATCGCCGCGCTTTCCGGCTCGCCCTGGCTGAGCTGCGCGCCGCTGACGCCATCGAAGGTCCAGTTGGCGCTGCGCTGATAGGCGACGTGATCGGCGGCGGCCTGGGTCACGGTCACCCGGGCATTGCTGTCGCCGGGGTTGGCAACCTGCAGGTAGCCGATACGGGCGCCGGGCACGATGGTCTGCACCTTGGCATACAGCGCCGGCAGATCGGTCAGCGGCGCTGCCACGCCGGCGGCCTTGGGCGCTTCGTCACGGCCGAACAGCTCGCTGAAGTAAGTGTCGGATTCGCCCTTGTATGCCGCCATGATGCTCGCCGGCATGACCATGTACATGAACAGCAGCAGGCTGCTGTAGCTGATCATCAGGTGAAACGGCAGTACCAGCACGCCGATCGCGTTGTGGCCGTCCAGCCACGAACGCTGGCCCTTGCCTGGGCGGAAAGTGAAGAATTCCTTGAAGATCTTCTTGTGGGTGATGATCCCGGTGACCAGCCCCAGCAGCATGATCAGCGCGCAGAAAGTCGCCAGCCAGCGGCCCCACGGGTGCGGCATCTGCAACTGGAAGTGGAAGCGGTAGAAGAAGTCGCCACCGCGGCTGTCGCGCACCTCTACCCGCTCACCGCTGCGCGCGTCCAGCTCATGGCTGATGAAACCGCGCCGCCCGGTGGCGTTGGGGTCGCGCCAGCTGACGCTGAGGGCAGGCTCGCGGTCGCTGGGCAGGCGGATGAACCAGCTGCCGGCAGTGGCGGCGTTGCTCTGCAGATACCGCTGGGCGAGGTCAAGGCTGACAGCCGGGTCGAGCTGATGGCGCTGTACCTCGGGCTGGCTCCAGTGGGTGATCTCGTCCTTGAAGTACGACAGCGTGCCGGTCAGGAAAATCGCGAACAGCAGCCAGCCAAACAGCAGCCCAGTCCAGGTGTGCAGCCAGGCCATGGCCTGGCGAAAGCCTTCTTTCATGGGTTCTTCATCCAGTAAGCCAGCCCATTGATCAGCGCCAGCGCAAGGCTTGGCAGCAGTACACCAAGCCAGGCGCGGGCGGCCGTGCGGCAGGCGAAGCACCAGATGAACGCCAGCAGGTAAAACACGAACGACAGCATCATCCCGGTCAAGGTCGCGTCGACCGGGGTCATGGGCACCAGCAAGGTGATACAGACGCTTGCCATCGACGCCAGCAGGTAGCCGCCAAGCAAGGCCGCCAGGCAGCGCGAGGCTACAGCCAGTCGATAGCTCAGGAGAATCCCGCCAGCTTTGCGCTTCATGACAAGGTCCGCTAATTGAAGCCATCAATAATAATGATTTCAATTCTCATAAGCAAAGCTCGGCTGCGGCTCCTATCGGTTTTTTGAGGATTGCCGACATGCTGCAGGGAAATTACAATGCGAACCATTCTTACTAGCACTCGCGCCAATCAGCGCCGGAGTCGTTACGGTGTCCAGCGCCCTTTCTGCAACCGTCGAAGGCCTCTATCACGAGCATCACAGCTGGCTCACCGGCTGGTTGCGGCGTCGTTTGGGCTGCCCGCACAGCGCTGCCGATCTGGCCCAGGACACCTACCTGCGCCTGCTCCAGGCCCGCGAGACGCCGCAACTGCTCGAGCCGCGGGCGTTCCTCGCCACTGTGGCCAAGCGGGTACTGTGCAATCACTTCCGCCGCCAAGAGCTCGAACGCGCCTACCGCGAAGCTTTGGCGCAGGTGCCTGAGCAGTTCGCCCCGTGCGAAGAGCAGAAGGCGATCATCTTCGAGACCCTGCTGGAGCTGGACCGCCTGCTCGACGGCTTACCGCCGCTGGTCAAGCGCGCCTTCCTGCTGGCCCAGGTCGATGGCCTCGGGCAAAGCGAAATCGCCCGTGAACTGGGTATCTCGCTGGCCACGGTGAAGCGTTATCTGAGCAAGGCAGCCCTGCGCTGCTACTTCGCCCTGTGAACAGCAGCTTTGGCGCCGAGGTCGCCGAGCAGGCGGTGCACTGGCTGATCGAATCCCAGGGCGATGATTTCGACGCGCGCCAGCAGCATGCGCTGCAGCGCTGGCTGGAGGCTGACGGCGAGCACCAGCGCGCCTGGGCGCATATCCAACAGGTCAACCAGCGCTTGCGTGGAGTCGCCTCGCCCATTGTGCATGCGACCTTGCAGGCGCCGCCATCGCCTGCCCGGCGGCGTGCGATCAAGGCTTTGTTGCTGCTTGGTGTGGCCAGCGCAAGCGGGCTCGCTGTGCAGCAACATAGCCCCATGCCGGGGCTGCTGGCCGACTACCGCAGCCCGGTCGGCCAGCGCCGGCGGCTAACCCTCGATGACGGCAGCCAGCTGCAACTCAACACCGGCAGCGCCGCCGATGTGCGCTTCGACAGCCAGCAGCGGCTGCTGCGGTTGGTCGAGGGCGAGCTGCAAGTTGAGGTGGTCAACGATAGCCGGCCAATGCTGCTGCGCAGCGCCGAAGGCGTACTGCGGCTGGAACCGGGGCGCTTCAACCTGCGTCAGTTCAGCGGCTTCAGCCAACTGGCGGTGTACAGCGGCCGCGCCAGTCTCGACGGGCAGTCATTGCTGGCGGGCCAGCAGGCAGCTTTTGCCAACGCTGGCTGGCAGGGTATTGCGCCGTTGCAGGCGGATCGCGGTGCCTGGGTCGACGGCATGCTGGTGGCCGCGCAAATGCGCCTGGCGGACTTTCTCGACGACCTCGGTCGCTACCGCTACGGCCGCTTGAGCTGCAGCGAGCAAGTCGCCAACCTGCGTATTTCCGGCTCTTATCCGCTGGATGACAGCGAGCGGATCCTGCAGATGCTCGAAGTGGCACTGCCGGTCAGCGTGCGCCGTTTCACCCGCTATTGGGTCACGGTCGAGCGCCGCGTTGGCTAGCCAGCAAGTATTTTTCAAATAACCTGAGCCATTTCTGCAAGCTCGCGTGACAGACAAGGCAGACCCCCTCTCAAGGACCCGCTCATGCTGTTGCGTCCCAGCTCCCTCGCCCTGTTGCTTGCCTCCACCTTCAGCCTCGCCGCGCCTGCCGTGCTGGCCGCCGAGTACCACATCGCCGCCGGCTCGCTGGAGCAGGCCTTGAACCAGTTTGGCCGCGAGAGCGGTGCGCTGATTTCGTACGGTTCGCAACTCACCCAAGGCTTGCAGAGCCCGGGCTTGCAAGGCGAGTACGCGCTCGATCAGGGCCTGGAGGCACTGCTGCGCGGCAGCGGCCTGCAAGCTCGCCAAGAAGGTGCCAATGCCTTCAGCCTGCAGCCTGTCGCGGCACCTGCGGCCAGCGCGCCGATCGAGCTGGGCGCGTCCACCGTGGTCGGTGACTGGCTGGCCGAAGCGCAAGCCGACAATGTCTTCGACCACCCCGGCGCACGTGACGTGATCCGCCGCGAGCAGTTCGAACGCAGCGGCGCCAGCAGCCCGCGTGAAGTGCTCAACCGCATCCCAGGGGTGAATGCGCCGGACACCAGCGGCACCGGCGGCCACGACCTGGCGCTGAACTTCGGCATCCGCGGCCTCAACCCGCGCCTGGCCTCGCGCTCGACGGTGCTGATGGACGGCATCCCGGTGCCGTTCGCGCCGTATGGCCAGCCGCAGTTGTCGCTGGCCCCGCTGAGCCTGGGCAACATGGACGCGGTAGACGTGGTGCGCGGCGGCGGTGCGGTGCGCTATGGGCCGCAGAACGTCGGCGGCATCGTCAACTTCGTGACCCGGGCGATCCCCGAACAGGCCACGTTCAAGGCGGCCATGCAGAACCAAGTGACGCCGTCGTCCAGCCACGATGGCATCAAGAACAGCGCCAACCTGCTGGTCGGCGGCACCAACGCCAATGGCCTGGGCGGCGCCCTGCTGTATTCCGGCAGCCGCGGCGGCGACTGGCGTGAGCACAGTGATACGCAGATCGACGATTTGATGCTCAAGGGCAAGCTGCAGCTCGATGAGGCCAACAGCCTGCACGCCATGGCGCAATACTATGAAGGCGAAGCCGAGATGCCCGGCGGCTTGAGCCAGGCAGCCTACGACGCCGATCCATATCAGTCGACCCGACTCAAGGACAAGTTCTGGGGCCGGCGCACGCTGGTCAACGTCGGTTACGACTACAAGCAGGATGATCGCCAGGTCAGCATCAACAGCTTCTTCACCAAGACCCTGCGCAGCGGCTATCTGGACCAGGGCAACTTCGTCTCGCTGTCGCCACGCGAATACTGGGTACGCGGCATCGAAACGCGCTTCTCGCAAGGCCTGGCCCTGGGTGACAGCTGGCATGAAATCGGCGTCGGCTACCGTTACATCAACGAAGCCGGCCACGAGTTGCGCTACCAGGCACCGGTCAATGGCGACATGCCGACCAGCAGCAGCTTTCTCGGTCGCGACACCCGCGGCAGCACCGAAGCGCATGCGATTTACCTGGACGACCGTATCGATATCGGCCGCTGGACCATCACCCCGGGCGTGCGCTACGAGATGATCGACTCCGAGCAGAGCAACAAGATCAGCGGCCAGCGTTACCAGGGCAGTTACAACACCGCCCTGCCCGCCCTGAACGTGCTTTACCACCTGACCGACCGCTGGAATCTGTACGCCAACACTGAAGGCTCGTTCGGCAGCGTGCAGTACAGCCAGATGCCCAATCGCGTCAGCAGCGGCGAAGTAAAACCGGAAAAAGCCCGCACCTGGGAGGTCGGCACGCGCTACGACAATGGCGACCTGCAGGCGGAGATCGGCGCATTCTTGATCAATTTCGACAACCAATATGAAAGCAACCAGAGCAACGACGCGGTCATCGCACGCGGCGAAACGCGCCACCAGGGCATCGAGACCAACCTGCGTTACGCGCTCGATGGTTTGAGCCCGGTATTAAGCGGCTTCGATGTGCACCTTGGCTACGCGTTCGTCGATGCGACCATCCGTGAAGACGGCGCCAACAAGGGTAATCAGGTGCCGTTCTCGTCTCGACACAAGGGCACCCTCGGCCTGGGTTATACCGATGGGCCGTGGCAGCTGAACCTGGACAGCAGCTTCCAGAGCAGCCAGTTCGCCGACAACGCCAACACTCGCGAGGAAAGCGCCAATGGCGCCAATGGGCGCATCCCCGGCTACATGCTGGTAAGCACCCGCGCGGGCTACGACTTTGGCCCGCAGCTATCTAACCTAAAGCTCGCCGTTGGGGTGAAGAACCTGTTCAACCGCGAGTACTACACGCGCTCGTTCGACGATAACAATCGCGGCAAATATGTCGGTGAGCCACGCACGTTGTACGTTCAGACCTCGGTCGAATTCTGACGGGGTGAGGGGCGCATCGGCGCCCCAAGCCGAATCATGCTGCGCTCGGCTGCGTCCATCCAGCGCTGATTTAATTCAAAAAATTTATATTTTAAAAGGGCTTGAAATCGCCGCTCGGATGCCTGACCTTACAGTCAAGAGGCGATAAATTTCCACAGGCCTCAATGGCCTGGGCGACTCTTGCGAGCAAGCTGAATAAGGATTGAAGTCATGCAAATCCAAGTCAACAGCAGCAACCAGATCGACGGCAGCATCCGGCTTGAAGAGTGGGTACGTAGTACTCTTGAGAGCAGTCTTGAACGTTACGAGGACGATCTCACCCGCATCGAGGTGCACCTGCGCGACGACAACGGCGCCAAGCCCGGACCGCATGACAAACGTTGCCAGATGGAGGCTCGCCCCAAAGGCCATCAACCGATTTCCGTAAGCCACACGGCCACTTCGCTGGAGCAGGCTGTCGAGGGTGCCACGACCAAGCTCGACCACGCGCTGGATCACCTGTTCGGCAAACTGCGCAGCAAACGTGTAGTGCTGGAAGTGAACGAAGAAATCGAGGAGTGATGACAGCGCTGTTCGGTTAGTTGCACAAGGGCCGCTCCGCGGCCCTTTCTGATTCAACCAACTCACCACAAAGCCAGGCCGATCAGCGGCTGTGAACCATCTGCGCGGATACCCGGTCAACTTTTCCATCCAGTTAACCTGCAGATCCGCGACCATGCACAATCCATTCGATCAGATCAGCAATGCCTTCGCCCCGCGTTATCGGGTCAACCTGAGCATCACCCGCCTCGACGGCAGCATCATGCTGACCCTGTCCGACGACAGCGGCGCCGTCGCCAAGCGTTTGATCAGCCAGGCCCAACGCAACGATCCGGTACGCTTGCAGCGGGTCATCGACAGCATCCGTCTGGGCCTGGCCATCGAACAAGGCGAAAACCCGCTACAGGTACTCGCCGCCCTCACCCGCGACCCTGGCCAGCAACGTCATGCCGCCAGCCAGCTCGCCAACTGAGCGCTAGCGGCCTTCGTCGACTTCCTTGCCGTGAGCGTCCAGCGCCCGGCTTGAGGGATATCGGTACGATGCATAGCGCACCACCAGAATCGCGAAGGCCAACAGCAAGATGCCGCCGCACAAGTACAGCAGGCCGACGTCCGGCGCCTTGTGATGGGACACATCGCCGATCAGCAAGCGCGTCAGGGCCGTGATTGCCACGTACAGCAGGAAGCGGATCGGCATGTGGTTGGTCTTGAAATAGATCCCGACCATCGCCCCCAGCTCCAGGTAGATGAACAGCAGCAGAATGTCATCGACACTGACCCCGCCCTTGCTGAGCATGTCCAGAAACGCCTCGACCGCCGCCCACGCGGTAATCCCGCCGATACCGAACAACGCCAGGTAGTGAAACCCCTCGACGCACAGGTTGCCCAGCGAGTCGGCAGAGCCGTGCAGGCCCTTGCGCATTTTTTCTGCCCATTTGATGTTCACGATGCTCGATTCCCCGATACGACTGAAGGATGGTGCGCCACCTGTGTGACGCTTGTGCCATGCAGTTAAAAGGCCAGACACGAGGGTTGGAAGGCGACCGATTGCCGCAAGGCACCTATGAGCTACGCTTTCGTGCAGATAAATGGCCACTATCGGGTTGCGCTGGGGTGGCCTATGCGAGTACTGTACACCCATACAGTAAATTATTTGCATAACCCGCTATAAAGGCACAGAGGTGATGAATGGCCGTCGAAGTGGTATACCGCAGCAGTCGCGACCCGGAGCAGTTGTTCATGGATAAAGCCGAAGCGGATCGTCACGACAAGATGCTCGAGCTGGCCGAGCGCCTGGCTGATGTACTGCAAAAAGCGGTGCCGTCGCTGACCGAACAACAAGTCGAGGAAGCCGGCATTTACATGGCGAAGAATCGCGATGTGTTCGCCCGAGCGTTCAAGAGCCAGCCCGATGCCTTGGCCGAATTGCTTGAGGGCAACGCGGCAGAATAACTGCCGTCAGCCATACAGCAAACGCTCCGCCAGCATCTGCGCCACCCGCGCTGGCGAGCGTTTTTCCGCCTGGGCATGGGCGAACACTTCGGTCAGGCGTGACGGAATTCGGGCCAGATGCGCGGTAATGGTGCCGAGGCTCTCGCCACGGTGGGCCAGTGCCACGTAGATCAAGCCACCGGCATTGATGACGTAATCCGGCGCATAGAGGATCCCGCGCTTTTCCAGATGATCAGCCACCTGCAGGGTCGTCAGCTGGTTGTTGGCAGACCCCGCCACGGCAGCGCAGCGTAATTGCGTGACACTTTGGCCACTGAGTACCTGACCCACGCCACAAGGTGCGAAGATGTCGCACGGGGTGCTGACCAGCGCATCATTGGTCACTGGTTGGGCATTGAATTGCTCCACCGCCAAACGTACCTTGCCCGCGTCAAGATCGCTGACCAACAGTTCCGCGCCCGCCGCGTGCAGTTGCTCGGCCAACGCGAAGCCAACGTTGCCCAAGCCCTGTACAGCAATCCGCAAGCCTTCCAGATTATCGGTGCCCAGCCGTGCCATTGCTGTGGCCCGGATGCCAGCGAACACCCCGATGGCTGCATGTGCCGAGGGGTCTCCCGAAGCGGTGGTACTGGTAACGTGGGCAGTGCTCTGGGCAATGCAGTCCATGTCCAGGGTTGAGGTGCCACTGTCGACGGCAGTGATGAAGCGCCCATTCAAGCTGTCGAGCGCGCGGCCAAACGCCTCGAACAGTGCTGCGCGGTTTTCCACATGGGCGCCGCGCATGATCACGGCATTGCCACCGCCCTGTGCCAGGCCTGCCAGTGCAGCCTTGTAGCTCATGCCCTGAGCCAGGCGAATGGCGTCGGTGACGGCGCTTTCGTCGTCGGCATAGGCCAGGTAGCGACAGCCGCCCATGGCAGGGCCCAACTGCTCGTTGTGGATCGCCACCACGGCTCTGAGGCCGCTGGGTGGATCGACGAACAGGTGCAGTGACTGCGTGCGGGTGCTTTGCATGAGCGCGAACATCGACCGCCTCCAGCGAGGTGCTCCTGACAGTATAGGCAGCGCGATGCACAGCGCAGGCTGGTCGGACCACTGGACGAACCACGCTGTCAGAGCTAATACTCAAGCATGTCGGGGGAGAGTCTGATGAACCCACGTAAAGCCTGCCTGGCGTGCCTGGAACGCGCGCCCGTCGACCTGCTGGAAGCAACCTTGTGGATCGCCGCCGAGCACGATCCCAGTGTCGTGCCCGCCCACGCCCTCGCCCAGGTGCGCGAGCTGCACCAGCAAATCAATGCCAGCCTGCCGATGTTGCCGCTCAGTGAGCTCGCCCAGCCGCTGTTGCGCCAGCTCAACACGCTGGGCTTCCAGCAAGACGAAATGCTGCCCCTGCGTGCCCACGCAGCACTGATGGACAAAGTCTTGCAGCGCCGCCGTGGCCAGCCGCTGGCGTTGGCAATCCTCGCCCTGGAATTGGCCCGGCGTTTGTCGATCCCGCTGGAAGGGGTCAACTTCCCAGGCCATTTTCTGCTGCGCGTGCCTGGCGCGGATCACCTGCTCGACCCGTGCGGCGGTCGTCGTCTGTACCCGGCTGAGTGCCGCCAGCTACTGGCCCGTCAGTTCGGCCCACAGGTAGTGTTGACGGCTGAACATATGCAGGTGGCCAGCCCGTTGCAGATGCTGCAGCGGCTGTCACGCAACCTGCGCCAGCTGCATATCAGCAACGACAATGACCTGGCCGCATTGATCGACGCCGAACGGGTCATGCAGCTGGGGCCGGTGCTGGTCAGCGACTATCTGGCGCGAGCCACGCTGTACCAGCGCCTGGACTGCCCGCAGGCCGAGCGCTTTGACCTGGAGCGGGCATTGCTGCTCAGCGAAGACCCGGCGCAGCGCTTGAAGCTGAGCGAACGTCTTGGCCACCTGCCCGCCAGCAGCCCATCGATTCACTGAAGCGGGGTATCAGGCTGACGTGATGGATGCGCCTGGATAAACGCCGGATGCTGCGCCGCCAGCGCTGCCACCCGGTTGATCCGCGGGCAGCGGCTCAGATCGACACTGAACCGCTCGGCCGCATACAGCTGTGGCAGCAGGTAGGCATCAGCCAAACCCGGCGCAAGACCAAAGCAGAAGCCCTGATCATCGATCAACTGCTCCACCGCTGCCAGACCCTGGCCAATCCATTGGGCAATCCATAGATTGACCTGCGCCTCGTCCAGCCCCAGCTGACGCAACTGATTGAGTACGCTGACGTTGTGCAGCGGGTGCACATCGCAGCCGATGATCGCCGCGACGCCCCGTACCTTCGCCCGTGTCTCAGCCTCGGCAGGCAATAGCGGCGGCTGTGGATAAACCTCCTCCAGGTACTCGATGATCGCCGCCGATTGCACCAACACACTACCGCTGTCACAGCCCAGCGCGGGCACCCTGCCCTGCGGATTGAGCGCAAGGTAGGCATCGCCACGCTGCTCGCCCTTGAGCAGGTTGACCGGCACGTTGTCGAACGCGAGGCCCTTTAACGCAAGGGCAATCCGTACCCGATAGGACGAGGTCGAACGGTAATAGCCGAACAGCCGCATGGCCTGCCCTCTCAGTTGGCCGCGATGACTTTGCCGCGGCACTCGCCGAAGCCGATGCTGACCGCGCCGTCGCGCTTGCAGCGAGCACGCAGGATGATCTCGTCACCGTCTTCAAGGAACTTGCGCACCTCGCCGCTGGCCAGTTCGATCACCTGCTTGCCGCCATCCGTCATCTCCAGCAGGCTGCCAAATGCCCCTGGCTGCGCGCCGGACAATGTCCCCGAGCCGAACAGGTCGCCTGCTTGCAACTGGCAGCCATTGACGCTGTGGTGGGCAACCATCTGGGCCACGGTCCAGTACATGCTCAGGGTGTTGCTCAGGCTCAGGCGATGAGGCGGCAAGCCCTGTTCGCGCAGGCCTTCGGTGATCAGCAGCACTTCCAGTTCGATGTCGAGCGCACCGTTGGCCTGATCGCGTGCATCGAGCAGATACGACAGTGGCTGCGGATCACCCTCGGGACGCGCCGGCTGAGCGCAACGGAAAGGTTCCAGTGCCTCGGCAGTGACTACCCACGGCGACAGCGTGGTGATGAAGCTCTTCGACAGGAACGGCCCCAACGGCTGGTATTCCCACGCCTGAATATCGCGCGCCGACCAATCGTTGAGCAGGCAATAACCAGCGACATGCTCGGCCGCATCGCCAATCGGGATCGCTTGCCCAATGTCATTGCCCTGGCCAATCCAGATGCCCAGTTCCAGCTCGAAGTCGAGCCGGGCGCATGGGCCAAAGCTTGGCTCGGTCTGACCCGCAGGCAGGGTCTGGCCCTTTGGCCGACGCACATCGGTGCCCGACGGGCGCAGGGTCGAGGCGCGGCCGTGGTAGCCGATTGGCACGTACTTGTAGTTGGGCAGCAGCGGGTTGTCCGGGCGGAACAGCTTGCCGACGTTCTTCGCGTGCTCGATGCCGACATAGAAGTCGGTGTAGTCGCCCACCTTGGCCGGCAGGTGCATTTGGCAGTCGCTGGCGAGGTACAGCGCCGCTTGCAGTGCAGCCTGATGTTCGCTGTGCTCGCCCAGCAGTTCCAACAAACGCTGGCGCAACGCAACCCGGGCCGAACGGCCAAGGGCGAAATAGGCATTCAGCGTGGCGTCGGCGGTGGCCTCGACCGCAGTTTTGGCGTCACCCTCGAACAGGCCGGCGGCAAGCACGGCCTGCAGGTCGAGAATCGAATCGCCGATGGCCACGCCACAGCGCTGCGCTTCACCCGGCCGGCTGAAAATCCCCAATGGCAGGTTCTGCAGCGGGAAGTCGCTGTGACCGTTGGCCTGTTCGACCCAGCTACGGGCAGTCGCGGTGTGGTTCATGGGTTATCTCCGATTCGGGTTGAAGGTGCTCGGCAAGGTGGCCCAGCAGCTGTCATAGTCGGCCTGCAATTGCGGGCATTCAAGCGCACTCTGGCTCGGGCGCAGGACCTGGCTGGTCTCGAACATGAAGGCCATGGTGTTGTCGATCTTGTGCGGTGCCAGCTCGCCATTGATGGCCTTGTGGCAAGTCTCGGCATCCGGGCCATGGGCGCTCATCACCCCATGCAACGACGCGCCACCGGGCAGGAAGCCGTCGGCCTTGGCGTCGTAGGCGCCCTGGATCAGGCCCATGAATTCGTTCATCAGGTTGCGGTGGAACCACGGCGGGCGGAAGGTATTCTCGGCGACCATCCAGCGTGGCGGGAAGATCACGAAGTCCATGTTGGCCAGGCCGTGGACGCTGCTCGGTGAAGTCAGCACGGTGAAGATCGATGGGTCCGGGTGGTCGAAGCTGACCGTACCGAGGGTATTGAAGCGACGCAGGTCGTATTTGTACGGGACGTTGCTGCCGTGCCAGGCGACCACATCCAACGGCGAATGCTGCAGTTCGCAGGCCCAGTGTTCGCCGAGAAACTTCTGCACCAACTGGACCGGGCCGCTGCTGTCTTCGTAATGCGCCACGGGGGTGAGGAAATCTCGCGGGTTGGCCAGGCCGTTGCTGCCGATCGGGCCAAGATCGGGCAGGCGCAGTGGCGCGCCGTGGTTTTCGGCCAGATAACCACGCGCCTGACCGTCGAGCAGCTCGACGCGAAACTTCATGCCGCGCGGAATCACGGCGATTTCCAGCGGTTCGACATCGAGTACGCCCAGCTCGGTGGCGATACGCAGGCGGCCTTGCTCAGGCACCAGCAGCAGCTCGCCATCGGCATTGAAGAACACCCGCTGCATCGAGCGGTTGGCACTGTAGATATAGATGCTGACGCCGGATGGCTTGTCCGCCGCGGCGGTGGCAACCATCGGCCGCCAACCTTCGATGAAATCAGTGGCTTCGGTCGGTAGCGGCTGCGGGTTCCAGCGCAGGCGGTTGGGCGTCACCGCGCCCAGTGGCGCCGCCAGCGGTTGGCGCGCAAGACGTTCGAAGCGCGGGTGCAGCGCCGACGGGCGAATGCGATACAGCCAGGTGCGCCGCAGTTCGCTGCGGGCCATGGTGAACGCGGTGCCCGAGAGCAATTCGGCGTACAGGCCGTAAGGCGCGCGCTGGGGTGAGTTCTGCCCGACCGGCAGGGCGCCAGGCAGCGCTTCACTGGCAAACTCGTTGCCAAAGCCGCTGAGGTAGTCGAGGGCGGGGTCGCGGGTCATCTGTGCCTCCAGGCTCACTGAGAGCCATGCTGGCAGGGGCTGCTGGGCTGAACCGGGCCGTATCACGGTGGCTGGCAGCGCGTCTGCATTGTTATTGTCGTAATCAGATTACGAATAACGTAATTTGCTCGCCGCCCGTCGTCAAGTTATAAAGTCGCCATCTGTCAATGTGGATTCCTTTCTCCATGTCCAAAGCCAGCACCCCTGCCGACACCGGCAAGCAAAAGGTCCGCTCGGCGGAAGTCGGCACCGATATCCTCAAGGCCCTTGCCGAGCTTTCGCCGTCGACCTCGCTGTCGCGCCTGGCCGAGCACGTCGGCATGCCGGCGAGCAAGGTGCATCGCTATTTGCAGGCGCTGATTGCCAGCGGTTTCGCCGAGCAGGATCGCGCCACCAACCACTACGGCCTGGGCCGCGAAGCGTTGCGAGTGGGCATGGCCGCGCTGGGCAGCATCGATGTGCTCAAGGTGGCGGCGCTGCCGCTGTCGGCATTGCGCGACGCGCTCAACGAGAGCTGCTTCATTGCTGTGTGGGGTAATCAGGGCGCGACCGTGGTCAGTATCGAGCCGGCGGTACGCGCCGTTACCGTGGTGACGCAGATCGGCTCGGTGCTGCCGCTGCTCAGCTCATCGACCGGGCTGGTGTTCGCTGCGCATTTGCCCGAGCGCGAAACGGTTGACCTGCGTGAACGTGAGTTGGCCGCCATGACGCAGACATTCGACGCCTATCAGCCACTTTTGGCAGGGATTCGCGAGCAGGGGCTGCACCATGTGCATGGGCTGTTGATGCCTGGCGTCGACGCACTTTCGGCGCCGATCTTCAATGCCATGGGGCACATCGTAGCGGTGATGACCGTGGTTGGGCCGACCTCGATTTTCCATGCCGATGAGCATGGCCCGGCGGCGCAGCAGTTGCTGGCGGCCACCCGCGACATCAGCTGGCGGATGGGCTACGCGGCCTGAACAGTGACTCTTACTCGGCGCGTAAAGGTGAATGTCGCCTGAGGCTATTTTTCTCGCCGCAACAGCGGCTTATGCTGACTTCACTGGCCAGCACGCAGCGCACTCCCCCGCCCTGAGTGCAGGCCACGCTCGACGACGTTGATTTTGAAGCTCCTTGATCTAACGTCCAGATTGGCCACTGCACGTGCAGTGGCCTTTTTTTTTGCTCAGGTCAGCGCGGCAAAGCCTGCACGGATCTCGTCTTCGGGCAGTTCATCGCCGATAAACACCATCACACTTTCACGCGCCTCGTCGGCCTTCCATTCGCAGTCCCAGTCGAAGCCGTACAGCTTCAACACGCCCTGAAACACCAAACGGCGCTCATCCCCAGCGATATTGAGCACGCCTTTGTAGCGCAGCAACTGCTTGCCGTGGTTTTCCAGCAGCTCGTTCATGAACTCGCTGAGTCGATCAATATCCAGCGCAGTGCTAGTACGCAAAACCAGCGTCGAGATGCGATCCGGGGTCGCCGGCTTGAGCACCGGGCGCAGGCTGCGGGTGATACTCGCGCCCAGGTCAGGATTGAGATTGAAGCCGCGCACATCAAGCAACTCAGCCAGGTCGATGCGGCCCTGCTCGACGATGCGAATCGCCGCGCGGCCGTTGATCCGCGCCAGGCGCTCCTGCAAGGCCTCGACAGCCTCAGCCGTGACCAGATCGGTCTTGCTCAACAGCAAGCGGTCGGCAAAGCCGACCTGAGCCTGGGCAATGGCCTGGGTCAGGTGGACATCGGCGTGGGCGGCGTCGACCAGGGTGATGATGCCGTCGAGGATGTAGCGATCGCGCAGCTCTTCTTCGATGAAGAAGGTCTGCGCGACTGGCGCCGGATCAGCCAGACCGGTGCATTCGATCACCAGCCGGTCAAACGCGATGTCGCCGGCATCCAGCCGCTCCAGCAGCAGGTACAGGGCTTTGGTCAGGTCAGTGTGGATAGTGCAGCACACACAACCGTTGGCCAGGGTCATGACCTGCACCGGCTCGTCTCCGAGCAATTGGCTGTCGATGCCGGCTTCGCTGAATTCGTTTTCGATCACGGCGATCTTCAGGCCATGCTCGGCCTTGAGCATGTGCTTGAGCAGGGTGGTCTTGCCCGCACCGAGAAAACCGGTGAGGACCGTTACAGGAATAGGCGTTTGCACGCAGACATCTCCTTTGGCCATAAATGAAAGTGGGAGCCCGGTTGCCCGGGCTCCCACTCGATCACACTTGCCGCTGGTTCAACAGCACTTGGGCCCGGACTTGCCGCCGTAACGGGCTTCCTGTCGCTCGCGGAAGAACTCCTCGTAGCTCATCATCGGCTTGTCCGGGTGCTTGCCCTGCATGTGCTCGACATAATTGTCGTAGTCGGGCATGCCGACCATCAGCCGGGCAGCTTGCCCCAGGTACTTACCCAGGCGACCCAGGTCGTTGAACATGGCTGCAGTCCTCTCGTTTACGCGTCAGGCAGCGCCTGGAACGGGGTTTCTTTATCGCTGCGCTCTTTGCGACCCAGTGCCGAGTAACCGACTCTGAGGGCGAAGAACAGGATGCTGAACACCACCACCAGGAACAGGATGGTCAAGCCAGCGTTGGTATAGGCGTTGAAGATCACGTGCTGCATCTGACCAACGTCCTTGGCCGGGGCCAATACCTGACCGGCGTCCAGCGCGACGCTGTACTTGTTCGCCAGGGCCAGGAAGCCAACAGCCGGGTTCGGATCGAACAGCTTGATGAAGCCTGCAGTAGTGGTGCAGATCAGCAGCCATACCGCCGGTACCAGGGTGACCCACATGTAGCGCTGGCGCTTCATCTTGATCAGCACCACGGTGCCGAGCATCAGCGCGATACCGGCCAGCATCTGGTTGGAGATACCGAACAGCGGCCACAAGGTGTTGATGCCACCCAGCGGATCGATCACGCCTTGATACAGCAGGTAGCCCCACATCGCCACACAGCCAGCAGTGGCAAGCAGGTTGGCGCCCCACGATTCGGTGCGTTTGAGTGCAGGCACGAAGCTGCCGAGCAGGTCCTGCAGCATGAAGCGCCCGGCACGGGTACCGGCGTCCACTGCGGTGAGGATGAACAGCGCCTCGAACAGAATCGCAAAGTGGTACCAGAAGGCCATGGTGTTTTCACCCGGCAATACCTGGTGCAGGATCTGCGCGATACCGACTGCCAGCGTTGGCGCACCACCGGCACGGGCCAGAATGGTGTGCTCGCCAATGTCGCGGGCAACCGCTTCAAGTTGCTCAGGGGTGATCAGGAAGCCCCAGCTGCTGACCGTCTGCGCGACGCTTACCACGTCGGAGCCGACCACTGCTGCCGGGCTGTTCATGGCGAAGTACACGCCTGGCTCGATTACCGAAGCAGCAACCATGGCCATGATAGCCACGAACGACTCCATCAGCATGCCGCCGTAACCGATGTAACGGGCGTTGGTTTCGTTGTCGAGCAGCTTGGGCGTGGTGCCCGAGGAGATCAACGCATGGAAACCGGATACCGCACCGCAGGCGATGGTGATGAACAGGAACGGGAACAGCGTGCCCTTCCAGACCGGGCCAGTGCCGTCAGTGAACTGGGTCAGCGCAGGCATCTTCAGTTCAGGCGCGAGGATCAGGATGCCCAGCGCCAGCGCGACGATGGTACCGATCTTGAGGAAGGTCGACAGATAGTCACGCGGCGCCAGTACCAGCCATACCGGCAGTACAGCGGCAACGAAGCCATAGCCCACCAGCATCCAGGTGATCTGCACACCGGTGAAGGTGAACGCCGGGCCCCAGACCGGGTCGGCAGCCACCAGGCCACCGATCCAGATCGACAGCAGCAGCAGGACCACGCCGATGATCGAGATCTCACCAATCCGCCCCGGGCGGATGTAGCGCATATAGATGCCCATGAACATCGCGATCGGGATGGTCGCCATCACCGTGAACATGCCCCACGGGCTTTCAGCCAGGGCCTTGACCACGATCAGCGCCAGCACCGCGAGGATGATGATCATGATCAGGAAGCAGCCGAACAGGGCGATGGTGCCCGGGATCCGGCCCATTTCTTCACGGACCATGTCACCCAGCGAGCGGCCATTGCGGCGGGTGGACATGAACAGGACCATGAAGTCCTGAACGGCACCTGCCAGGACCACACCGGCAATCAGCCACAGCGTACCGGGCAAGTAACCCATCTGCGCGGCGAGTACCGGACCGACCAGCGGCCCCGCGCCAGCGATGGCGGCGAAGTGGTGACCGAAGAGGATGTGCTTGTTGGTCGGCACATAGTCCAGACCATCGTTGTTGAGTACCGCAGGGGTTGCCCGACGTGAGTCGAGCTGCATCACCTTGGTGGCGATGAACAGGCTGTAGTAGCGATAGGCGACCAGATACAAGGCCACTGCCGCAACCACAATCCACAAGGCGTTGACTGCCTCGCCGCGACGCAGGGCAACTACACCCAGCGCACAGGCTCCCAGTACTGCCAACACCAGCCACGGAATGTGGCGTAGCAGGCTATTATTGTTGTTCATGGTTTACTTCCAGCTGGTGGATTGGAAAGACCGCCAAGCGAGTCTAGGGCCAGTCAAGGCGCATTGCCACATTTGCTTTGTTCTAGAGCCTTTGCCGCCCGATTGCGCAAGCACATACGCCCATACCTTCAACTATAGTCAGGATGTCTTGCAGAGGGCTTTGACCATGAGCGATCACGACGAACGTCGGCGTTTCCAGCGAATTGCTTTCGATGCCACCGCAGAACTGCGCCAAGGCTCGCGAAAATGGCAGGTAAAGCTGCTGGATATCTCCCTGAAGGGCATTCTGGTCAGCCGCCCCGAGCGCTGGGAGCCAGATGCCACGCAGGATTTTGAAGCGACGGTACACCTCAGCCCTGAGGTGCAACTGGAAATGCAGGTCGAGCTGCGTCATGAAGAAACCGGCAAGCTGGGCTTCGTCTGCCTCCACATCGACCTCGACTCGATGAGCCATCTGCACCGTCTTGTGGAATTGAACCTGGCTGATCGCACCGAAATGATGCGCGAACTGCGCGAACTCATCGAATAATACTATCTGTTAGCTAGCTAACCTGCCCCTCCTCAATGTGTTTCCTGTCTACCCAGACAGCTTCTTGCAAGCGGTCTGGGGACTTGTACACAACTTTATAATCACGCTTGCGCTCTGTTGGAACGCTTTCTGCATTCAGCTAAGACGCTGTTTACGGGCACTCTTGTGCGCGCTCCGATCAAAATATTGTATACAATTTTTGTGGCCATCCTTTGTAGGAAGTGTCTACAGTAGCCCCACAACAATAAACAGAGAGCCTGCTCCATGACGACGCCCCCTGGAACATCTGCGACCCAACGTCCCGAGGACGAAAACCTCGGCCTTGGCGCCAACCTGGCCTACGGTCTGCAGCATGTGCTGACCATGTATGGCGGGATCGTTGCGGTCCCGCTGATCCTGGGCCAGGCAGCGGGCCTGAACCCCGCCGAGATCGGTCTGTTGATCGCCGCCTCACTGTTTGCCGGTGGCCTGGCGACCTTGCTGCAAACACTTGGTTTACCGTTTTTCGGCTGCCAGCTGCCGCTGGTTCAAGGTGTGTCCTTCGCCGGTGTGGCGACCATGGGCGCGATCCTCAGCAGTGAAGGTGGCGGTGGCCTGCCGGGGGTGCTCGGCGCAGTGATGGCGGCCTCGGTGCTCGGCTTTTTGATCACGCCGGTGTTCTCGCGGATCACCAAGTACTTCCCACCGCTGGTGACCGGCATCGTCATCACCACCATCGGCCTGACCCTGATGCCGGTTGCGGCGCGCTGGGTCATGGGCGGCAACAGTGCCTCGCCAGAGTTCGGCAGCATGGCCAACATCGGCCTGGCCGCGCTGACCTTCGCCATCGTGCTGGTGCTGAGCAAACTCGGCAGCGCGACCATCTCGCGACTGTCGATCCTGCTGGCGATGGTGGTCGGTACGTTGATTGCCTGGTCGCTGGGCATGGCCGATTTCAGCAAGGTCGCCGAAGGCCCGATGTTCGACATGCCCTCGCCGTTCCACTTCGGCATGCCGACCTTCCATATCGCCGCGATCCTGTCGATGTGCATCGTGATCATGGTGACCTTGGTCGAAACCTCGGCAGACATCCTTGCGGTCGGTGAGATCATCGATACCAAGGTTGACTCCAAGCGCCTGGGCGACGGTCTGCGCGCCGACATGGCCTCCAGCATCCTGGCACCGATCTTTGGCTCCTTCACCCAGAGTGCCTTCGCCCAGAACGTCGGCCTGGTGGCTGTGACCGGAGTCAAGAGCCGCTATGTGGTGGCTACCGGCGGCCTGATCCTGGTCGTGCTGGGCCTGCTGCCGGTGATGGGCCGAGTGATCGCCGCAGTGCCGACGCCAGTACTTGGCGGTGCTGGCATCGTGCTGTTCGGCACCGTGGCTGCGAGCGGGATTCGCACCTTGTCCAAGGTCAGCTACAAGAACAACGTCAACCTGATCATCGTCGCCGCCTCGCTGGGCTTTGGCATGATCCCGATTGCCGCACCGAACTTCTACCACCACTTCCCGAACTGGTTCGAGACCATCTTCCACTCCGGCATCAGCTCGGCGGCGATCATGGCGATTCTGCTCAACCTGATGTTCAACCACTTCACCACCGGTAACTCGGAGAACCAGTCGGTGTTCGCCGCAGCCTACGAGCGCACCATCCAGTACTCGGACATCTCCGCCCTGCGTGATGGCGACTACTTCAAGGACGGCAAACTGTTCGACGCCGAAGGCAACGAGGTGCCACTGCAAGAGGGCGCAGAGCAGGACGGCGCGGCGCGACGGCGCAACGCGGTGGCCGAGCACTGACGCCTGGCCGAGCTGTAACAAGGGGAGCCGACGCGCATCGTCGGCTCCCCTTTTTTATGTCGCGGTTTTACCTGGTTACTCGAACAGCGCGTCGAGGGCCTGTTCAAGCCGGGTCACGGCAATCACCTGCAGCCCCGGCGGAGACTCCTTGGGCGCATTGCCCTTGGGCACGATGGCACGCTTGAAGCCATGCTTGGCGGCTTCCTTCAAACGCTCCTGGCCGCTGGGCACCGGCCGTACTTCGCCAGACAGGCCGATTTCACCGAACACCAGCAGGTCATGGGCCAGGGGCCGATTGCGCAAGCTCGACATTACTGCGGCCAACAACGCCAGGTCAGAGGCCGTTTCCAGTACCTTGACCCCGCCGACTACGTTGAGGAACACGTCCTGATCGTGGGTCGGGATGCCGCCGTGCCGGTGCAAGACGGCCAGGAGCATGGCCAGGCGGTTCTGGTCCAGGCCCAGGGTGACCCGGCGCGGGTTGGCCAGATGGCTGTCGTCGACCAGCGCCTGCACCTCGACCAGCATCGGTCGGGTGCCTTCCCAGGTCGCCATGACCACACTGCCGGGGACTTCTTCCTGAGTGCGATTGAGGAAAATCGCCGACGGGTTGGAGACCTCTTTCAAGCCGCGATCGGTCATGCCGAACACGCCCAGTTCGTTGACCGCGCCAAAGCGGTTTTTCACCGCACGCAACAAGCGCAGACGACCATCGGACTCGCCCTCGAAATACAACACGGTATCGACCATGTGCTCGAGCACCCGCGGCCCGGCCAGCGAGCCTTCCTTGGTCACGTGACCAACGAGGAAGATCGCCGTGCCGCTCTGCTTGGCGTAACGCACCAGCAATGCCGTGCTCTCACGGACCTGGGCGACCCCGCCTGGTGCGGATTGCAGCTGTTCGGTGAAGATGGTCTGGATCGAGTCGATGACCATGACCCGCGGCTGCTCGACGCGAGCGGTGGCGATGATGGTCTCGATGCAGGTTTCGGTCATGACCTTGAGCTTGTCCTGCGGCAGGCCCAGACGCCGTGAGCGCATCGCTACCTGCTGCTGCGACTCTTCGCCGGTGACATACAGTGCCGGCATGGCGGCGGCCATGTGGCACAGGGTCTGCAACAGGATGGTCGATTTGCCGATACCCGGGTCACCACCGATCAGCACCACCGAACCATCGACCAGACCGCCACCGAGCACCCGGTCGAGTTCGCCGCTGCTGGTGCTGAAACGGGGGATTTCTTCGACGCTGACTTCGGCCAGGGTCTTGAGCTGGGCCTGCTGGCCAGTCCAGCCGGCACGCCCGCTGGGCGCCGCGGCGCCACCGCTCTCGATCATGCTCTCGACCAAGGTGTTCCAGGCGCCGCACTCGCCGCACTGGCCCGCCCATTTGGGAAAGGTCGCGCCGCACTCGGTGCAGCCATACAAGCGCTTGGCTTTGGCCATAAGGCAGTCTCCCGGAAAAAAGTGGTCATGATAGCCGAGCCAGACGTGTCTCGAACGCTGCAGGATGCGACAAAACTATTCGATCTAACCGCAGTCACTTACTAACCTCAGTCACTGCAGCGTCACGCATGAAGCGTTTTAGTGGCTTACACTGCGTTTTACTTATCCATTTGTTACAAGGAATAAACCATGGGCATGATCAGTGAATTCAAGGCATTTGCCGTCAAAGGCAATGTGGTCGATATGGCGGTCGGTATCATCATCGGCGCCGCCTTCGGCAAAATCGTTTCGTCGTTCGTTGGCGACGTGGTGATGCCGCCACTGGGCCTGCTGATCGGTGGCGTCGACTTCAGTGACCTGGCAATCACCCTGAAAGCCGCGCAAGGGGATATCCCGGCTGTCGTGCTGGCGTATGGCAAGTTCATTCAGACCGTGATCGACTTCGTCATCGTCGCATTCGCCATCTTCATGGGCGTCAAGGCGATCAACCGCCTCAAGCGCGAAGAAGCCGTGGCGCCTACCACGCCACCGGTGCCAACCCCTCAGGAAACCCTGCTGACCGAGATTCGCGATCTGCTCAAGACGCAGAATCAGAACCGTCTGCCCTGATTGAAACAAAGGGGCGCGGTGCGCCCCTTTACCAGTAGTTTTCCACCGCAACCTGGCCTGGACGCTTGCTCAGGTTGAGTTGCAGATCGCGCGTCTTCAGTACCTGACGCGTGTCGTCGATCATCTGCGGGTTGCCGCAGAGCATGATCCGCGAATGCTCGGGGGATAATTCAAGCCCCGCCGCCCGCTCCAGCTCGCCGCTTTCAATCAACTGGGTAATCCGGGCATTCAGTGCACCCGGATACGCTTCGCGCGTGACGACTGGAATGAACTGCAACTTGCCGGCATATTCGGCCAGATAGTCGCGCTGCTCCAGCCCGGCAATTTCATCGACGTAGGCCAATTCCGCGGCCTCGCGTACCGAATACACCAGTTTGATGTTGTCGAAGCGTTCCCAGACTTCGAAGTCCTGCAGGATCGACATGAACGGTGCAATGCCGGTGCCGGTTGCCAGCAGCCACAGATCGCGGCCAGCTGGCAGTCGATCAAGGGTCAGATAGCCGAACGCCTGGCGATCGATAAGCAAGCTGTCGCCCTGCGCCAGGCGGCTGAGCTCGCTGGTGAATTCGCCGCCAGGCACAACGATCGAGAAGAAATCCAGATACTCGTCATGCGGCGCACTGACCATCGAGTACGCCCGCCAGACCACGCTGCCATCGGCTTTGCTCACGCCCAACCGAGCGAACTGCCCTGCGCGAAAACGAAAGCCTGGATCGCGCGTCACGCGCAGGGAAAACAGGTTAGGCGTCAACGGCCGAACGTCGAGCAGAGTCTGGCGGGTGAACTTGTCGGCGCTGGCGGTCATGACGGGCTCCATAAATCAGATGCGCCCAGTTTCGCCTAAAGCTGACTGAATGAACACCGACGGTTTGCAGGGGCAAGGCGCGAAATGAATGGCGGGAACAGCGTTAATGAGAAAGAAAACAAACAAGAGGACGACTCTTTTCCTACACTGAGTCAGGCAGGTTGAGCAACGCCTCCAACAAAGCCGGCGCCATCGCCATCGCAGCCAGCCGTGGGCTGTTCTGAGCGCAACCTCCCCCCCGTGGATAAAGCCCTGTAGAATCTCGCCCCTCAAGCTCGTCGTGGTCTGCGCCGAGCAGATTCATAGCTGAGCCCCACGCCATGCCCCTGCTGACCAGCCCCTTCGCCGAACTCGATCTGATCCGCCAACCGGAACAGGCCGACGACCCGCTGCAAGCGTTCGACGCTGCCGACCAGTACCTGCTCGAGCACCTCGCCAGCCAAGGTTTGCCCGCCGACTGCCGTGTGCTGGTACTCAATGACAGCTTTGGCGCATTGGCGGCCAGCCTGTGCGACAGCCTGCAAGTGACCAGCAGCGGCGATTCGCACCTGGCCCGCATGGCTCTGGAAAAGAACCTCGTGCGCAACGCCAAGGCGTTCGACAGCGTGCCGTTCGTGCCGTCCAACCAGGTCTGGCAGGGGACGTTCGATCGGGTGCTGGTGCGGGTGCCGAAAACCCTGGCCTTGCTTGAAGAGCAGTTGATCCGCCTGCGAGGCCACCTGGCACCGGGCGCCGAGGTGATCGCCACGGCCATGATCAAGCACTTGCCGCGTGCCGCTGGCGACTTGCTGGAAAAGTACATCGGCCCGGTGCAGGCCTCGCTGGCGCAGAAAAAAGCGCGCCTGCTGACGGCCAGCTTCAGCAAACGGGCTCCGGCTCAATCGCCCTACCCTAGCCGTTACACCTTGGATCAACCGCCCCTGGAGCTGGTCAACCACGCCAATGTGTTCTGCCGCGAAGGACTGGATATCGGCACCCGTGCGTTTCTCCCGCACCTGCCGCGCGATCTTGGTCAGGCCCGGGTCGCCGACCTGGGTTGCGGTAACGGCGTGCTGGCGATCGCCTGTGCGCTGCTCAACCCACAGGCGCAGTTCAGTCTGGTCGATGAGTCGTACATGGCCGTGCAGTCGGCACTGGAAAACTGGCAGGCGGCATTGCCCGAGCGGCCGGTTGAGGTGCTCGCGGCAGACGGCCTGGCCGGGTTCGAGAAGCAATCACTGGATGTGGTGCTGTGCAACCCACCGTTCCACCAACAACAGGTGGTCGGTGACTTCCTCGCCTGGCGCATGTTCCAGCAGGCCCGCGATGCGCTGGTGGTGGGCGGCGCACTGTACATCGTCGGCAACCGCCACCTGGGCTATCACAGCAAGCTGGCGCGGTTGTTCCGTGGGGTCGAGCAAGTTGCCGCGACCCCCAAGTTCGTCATCCTCAAAGCGCGCAAGTAATTCGCCCGGTCAATGCGTGCTCAGCCCGGCTGCGCTCATGAACATGCGCATCAGCCAAGCCAGCACACCCAGGGCGGCGACACTCGCCGCCCAGATCATCACCAGCCAACCTAGCCGCTGCCACAGTGGCTTCTTCTGTTCGACACCGGTCATGCCGCGCACCTCCTAGTGATAGCCCTGGTCATGGGTGACTTTGCCGCGGAACACGTAATAGCTCCAGAACGTGTAACCGAGGATCAACGGCAGGATGAACAGCGTCCCCACCAGCATGAAGCCCTGGCTCTGCGGCGGTGCGGCGGCCTCCCAGATCGAGATCGACGGCGGGATGATGTTTGGCCAGACGCTGATCCCCAGGCCGCTGTAGCCCAGGAAGATCAACACCAGGGTCAGCAGAAACGGCGTGTAGTGCGCTGAGCGGGCAATCGCCTTGAACAAGCCATAGAACGTCACCATGACCAGAATCGGCACCGGCATGAACCACAGCAGGTTAGGCATGCTGAACCAGCGCTCGGCAATCTGCGGGTAAGCGATCGGCGTCCACAGGCTGACGATGCCGATGACCGCCAGCAGTACCAGAGCCAGGGGCCGGCCAAGCACATGCATCTGCTGTTGCAGCGGGCCTTCGGTTTTCATGATCAGCCAGGTGCAACCCAGCAAGGCGTAGGCGACGATCAGGCCCAGCCCGGAGAACAGGCTGAACGGCGTGACCCAGTCCCAGGCGCCGCCGGCATAGTGGCGGTCGACCACCTTGAAGCCCTCGATGAACGCGCCCAATGCCACACCCTGAAAGAACGTCGCCAGCAGCGAGCCGCCGATGAACGCCTTGTCCCACACGTGGCGCTTGGCAGCAGTGGCCTTGAAGCGGAATTCGAAGGCCACACCGCGGAAGATCAACCCGATCAGCATCAGGATCAGCGGCAGATACAGTGCCTCCAGCACCACCGCGTAGGCCATCGGAAACGCCCCGAACAAGCCCGCTCCGCCCAGCACCAGCCAGGTTTCGTTGCCGTCCCAGACCGGCGCGACGGTGTTCATCATCACGTCGCGGTCATGCTCGGCCTTGACGAACGGGAAGAGAATGCCGATGCCCAGGTCGAACCCGTCCATCACCACATACATCATCACGCCAAAGATGATGATCACAGCCCAGATCAGCGGAAGATCGATACCCATGGCTCAGTTCCTCTCGGTCAGGCTGGAGTTGGCCTCATGGCCGTCATCGGCAGCGGACAAGGGCCGCGCCGGGGTCCGTTTTTGCCCTGGGCCGCCAGGTGGCTGCTCTTCTTCACCGGTATGCGGGCCTTTGCGCACCAGGCGCATCATGTACGCCAGGCCGGTGCCGAACACCGCAAAGTAGACCACCACGAACATCACCAGAGTGAAGCCAAGCTGGCCGTAGCTGTGGTTGGAGACGCCATCGGCCGTGCGCATCAAGCCATACACCACCCACGGCTGGCGGCCGATCTCGGTGGTGAACCAGCCAGCCAGGATGGCGATCAGCCCGGATGGCCCCATCCACAACACGAAGTACAGGAACGGCCGCGAATGGTAGATCGCGCCGGTTCTACGCAGCCACAGGCTCCACAGGCCAGCGGCAATCATCAGCATGCCCAGCGCAACCATTACCCGGAACGACCAGAAGATGATCGTCGAGTTGGGCCGATCCTCTTTGGGGAATTCCTTCATGGCCGGCACTTGCTTGTCCAGGCTGTGAGTCAGGATCAAACTGCCGAGCACCGGAATCTCGACCTTGAAGCGGGTGGTTTCGGCTTCCATGTCGGGGATGCCGAACAGAATCAGCGGGGTCGCCTCACCGGGCTTGTTCTCCCAATGGCCTTCGATGGCGGCGATTTTCACCGGCTGATGCTTGAGCGTATTGAGCCCATGGAAGTCGCCGATAATAGCCTGCACCGGGGCCACGATCAGGGCCATCCACATCGCCATCGAGAGCATCTTGCGCACGGCCGGGTTGTCGCGCCCGCGCAGCAGATGCCAGGCCGCCGAAGCGCCGACGAAGAACGCCGTGGCGACGAAGGCGGCGGTGGCCATGTGCGCCAGGCGGTAGGGGAACGACGGGTTGAAGATCACCGCCAGCCAATCCACCGGGATTACCCGGCCATCGATGATTTCGTGGCCCTGTGGGGTCTGCATCCAGCTGTTGGAAGCCAGGATCCAGAAGGTCGAGACCAGTGTGCCCAGCGCCACCATCAGCGTCGAGAAGAAGTGCAGGCCGCGGCCTACTCGGCTCCAGCCAAACAGCATGACGCCAAGGAAGCCCGCTTCGAGGAAGAAGGCAGTGAGCACTTCGTAGGTCAGCAATGGCCCGGTGACGGCGCCGGCAAAATCAGAGAAGCGGCTCCAGTTGGTGCCGAACTGATAGGCCATGACCAAACCCGAGACCACGCCCATACCAAAGTTGACGGCGAAGATCTTCGACCAGAAATGGTAGAGATCGCGGTAGATGCGGTTGTCGGTTCTCAACCACAGGCCTTCGAGAACGGCCAGATAACTGGCCAGGCCAATGGTGATGGCCGGGAACAGGATGTGAAAGGACACGGTAAAGGCGAACTGGATTCGGGCGAGCTCTAGGGCTTCTAAGCCGAACATGGTGCTTCCTCTTCAGGTGAACCGGCATTTCGGGCTTGTGGCCCTGATGCCCACTGCCCCCACGGTTATCGAGTGCGACCTGTTGGAATTGTTCTATTCGATTGCAGGGATTCACGCCGCACAGGCCGATCAATGCATTTGCAACGATTGACCCAGATCAATGGCTGTATCCAGCATAGCCCCGAATTCCGCCCCAGGGCCTGTGGCTGGATGCCGCGTGGCGCATTGCCCCACCCTCTTCCATGCAATGGCAAAAGGTGCTTGAGCAGGACTTATGCAACTCTTTGTTACAAACAGATGATAGGCTGCAGAGCCCCGGGTTTCTTATAGGTCGCAGGCTGCCGATGTCCGACTCTGCTCCGCTGTTGTTGCGTCACCACCGCCCCTTTCTCGCGTTCTGGCTGGCCCGCGTGTTTACCGCGAGCGGCTTTCAGATGCTCACTGTGGCGATTGGCTGGCAGCTCTATCAGCTGACCGGCAACGTGCTCGATCTGGGCCTGGTCGGCCTGGTCGAATTCGCCCCGCGGGTGTTGTTCATGCTGCATACCGGGCACGTGGCCGACCGCTATGACCGGCGCCGGGTGGCGGCGCTGTGCCAGAGCCTGCAAGCGCTGATTGCGCTGGCACTGGTGCTCGGCAGTGCCACCGACAACGTCAGCCGTGAGCTGATCTTCTGCCTGGCCTTCCTGCTCGGCGCCGCACGTTCGTTTGAAATGCCGGCGACTCAGGCCCTGCTGCCCAACGTGGTCCCGCCCGGACTGTTCCCGCGGGCCGTGGCAGCCTCGGCATCGGCGACCCAGGCCGCTACTATCGTCGCCCCTGCGGTCGGCGGCTTGTTGTATGCGCTGGGCAGCATCTGGGTGTACGGCCCGACCGTGGCGCTGTATGTGATCGCCTGCGGCCTGACCCTGAGCCTGGATGCCCGCCAGCAGGTCCAGCAGCGCGGCCGGGCGACGCTGGAGTCTCTATTGGCCGGGATACGCTTCATCCGTAGCCGGCCGGACATCCTCGGTGCCATCTCGCTGGACCTGTTCGCCGTGCTGCTGGGCGGCGCCACGGCGTTGTTGCCGGTGTTTGCCAAGGACATCCTGTTGACTGGCCCGTGGGGCCTGGGCCTGCTGCGTTCGGCGCCGGCAGTCGGCGCGCTGTTGATGTCGGTATGGCTGGCGCGCTTCCCGTTCGAGCGCAAGGTCGGCCGGACCATGTTCACCGCAGTCGGCGTGTTCGGCGTGGCCACCATCGCCTTTGGCCTGTCGACCTCGTTCTGGTTCTCGCTGGCGGTGCTGGTGGTACTGGGCGCGGCAGACATGATCAGCATGGTCATCCGCAGCGCTTTCGTGCAGCTGGAGACGCCTGACGAAATGCGCGGCCGGGTCAGCGCGGTAAATGGATTGTTCATCGGGGCTTCGAACCAGCTCGGGGAGTTCGAGTCAGGTATTACCGCGCACTGGTTCGGCACCGTACCGGCAGTGGTGCTGGGCGGCGTCGGCACGCTGGTGGTGACCGGGGTGTGGATTAAGTTGTTCCCGAGCCTGGCCAACCGCGATCAACTGCACAGCCAGCCGGTAGCAGAAGCGCCAGCGGCGTCAGCTGCACCGATCAAAGGTTGACCCCGCCAGCAGCAGGCTCATCTGCTGCTCGTAGCCGACCCGGGCGCGAAAGCCGTTGCCGCTTTCGCGCCAGCCGGTTGCACGGTACAAGGCCAAAGCGCCGAGGTTGGCGCGGTCCACTGACAACTGCAGGCGCCTGAGATCAGGCCACATGGTGCGCAAAAGAGCCGGTAGCGCCTGCATGCAAAAGCGCCCAAGGCCCTGCCCCTGAAACCTGCGATCGACCTGCAACGCAGTCATCATCGCTGCATCAGGTTGACCCCAGGCGGGCAGAAATGCGCCACGCTGAAGCAGCAGAAACGCTCTGGGCACATCATCGAGCAACAGCGCGACGCCGCGGCGCTGATCAGAGCCGCAACCGAGTAACAGATACAAGGCATCAGCGATATCGCCGGCGAAGCACTGCTGCTCTGACGGCAGCTGGATCTCCAGCAGTTGCCCACGCTGGGCCGGGGTTAGCTGCGAGTAGTCAATCAGCTGCACAGCGGCATCTCGGCGGCGGCCGTCTGGGTGATCGGCACTGAATGCGCAGTGTATCGCGACATTGATTACCGCTCAGCAAGCATGCTGGTATGATGCGCGGCTTTTTTCTACCCCAGATAAAACCACGGCATCCGGTACGGTCTGTGCTTTGCTGATGAGGTCGATACATTAACGGCGCCCCGGAGGCGTCTTTGGGAGCGGGCATGCTGGAAAGGCTGTTTCAACTAAAAGCACACAACACCAACGTGCGCACCGAGATACTTGCGGGCGTGACCACGTTCCTGGCCATGGCCTACATCCTCTTCGTCAACCCGAGCATCCTCGGCGAGACCGGTATGGACAAGGGCGCGATCTTTGTCGCGACGTGCCTGGCTGCGGCCATCGGCTCGGCGACCATGGGCCTGATCGCCAACTACCCGATCGCACTGGCGCCGGGCATGGGCCTGAACGCCTTCTTCACTTACACCGTGGTCCTGCACATGGGCCATACCTGGCAGGTGGCGCTGGGTGCGGTGTTCATCTCGGCGGTGTTGTTCTTCCTGCTGTCGATCTTCCGCATCCGCGAGTGGATCGTGAACAGCATTCCGCTGCCGCTACGCTCGGCCATCGCCGCCGGTATCGGCCTGTTCCTCGCGCTGATTGCGCTGAACAATGCCGGCATCGTCGTTGATAACCCAGCCACCCTGGTTGGTTTGGGCGACCTCAAGAAGCCTGCTCCGGTGCTCGCTGCACTGGGCTTCTTCCTGATCGTCGCGCTGGAAGCAATGAAGGTTCGCGGTGCAGTACTGATCGGCATTCTAGCCGTCACCGTAGCCTCGATCCTGATGGGCGTGACGCCGTTTGCCGGTGTAGTCTCGATGCCGCCATCGCTGGCGCCGACCTTCCTCCAGCTGGACATCGCTGGTGCTTTGGATGTGGGCCTGGTCAGCGTGATCTTTGCCTTCCTGTTCGTCGACCTGTTCGACAACTCCGGCACCTTGATCGGCGTCGCCAAACGCGCAGGCCTGATGAGCAAGGACGGCCACATGCCGAAAATGGGCCGGGCACTGATCGCCGACAGTACCGCAGCCATGGCCGGCTCGCTGCTGGGTACCTCGACCACCACCAGCTACATCGAGTCGGCAGCAGGCGTTAGCGCCGGTGGCCGTACGGGCCTGACCGCCATCGTGGTCGCGGTGTTGTTCCTGCTGGCGCTGTTCTTCGCGCCGTTGGCCGGCAGTGTGCCGGCCTTCGCCACCGCACCGGCGCTTTTGTTCGTCGCCGTGCTGATGGCCTCGGGCCTGGCTGAAATCAACTGGGACGACGTCACCGAGGCAGCCCCTGTGGTGGTGACTGCCCTGGCCATGCCGCTGACCTACTCGATCGCCAACGGCATCGCCTTCGGCTTCATTGCCTGGACCGCGATCAAGCTGCTGTCGGGCCGCCGCCAGGACCTGAACCCGGCGCTGATCATCCTGTCGATTCTGTTCGTTATCAAGCTGGGCTGGTTCAACGCATGAGTTCTGTTTTCGATCCATCTGCCTACCAAAGCCTGCTGGCGCCAAAAGTCGAGCGCCTGCGCGAGCTGCTGGCGCCGTTCAGCGCGCCCGAGCCTGTGGTGTTCGAGTCGCCGCGCGAGCACTACCGCCTGCGCGCCGAGTTTCGCCTGTGGCGTGAAGACGGCCAGCGTCACTACGCCATGTTCGCCCCGGGCGAAAAGCACAAGGCGATCCTGATCGAGGATTTCCCGATTGCCAGCCAACGCATCAATGCGCTGATGCCGCGCCTGAAAGCGGCCTGGCAGGCGAGCGAGACGCTGAGCAACCGGCTGTTCCAGGTGGAGTTCCTGACCACCCTGGCCGGCGATGCGATGATCACCCTGTGCTATCACCGCCCGCTCGACGACGAGTGGGAAGCTGCCGCCCGCGAGCTGGCCGCCGAGCTCGACGTGAGCCTGGTCGGCCGCTCCAAAGGTAAACGTCTGGTGATTGGCCGTGACTATGCGGTGGAAAAACTCGACGTCGCCGGCCGCACCTTCAGCTACCGCCAGCCCGAGGGTGCTTTTACCCAGCCCAACGGCGCGGTCAACCAGAAGATGCTCAACTGGGCCTTTGAGGCCATCGGCGAGCGCGACGACGACCTGCTCGAGCTGTACTGCGGCAACGGCAACTTCACCCTGCCGCTGGCAACCCGCGTACGCCAGGTGCTGGCCACCGAGATCAGCAAGACCTCGGTCAATGCCGCCTTGCACAATCTCGACGAAAACGGCGTGGATAACGTGCGCCTGGTGCGCCTGTCGGCCGAAGAGCTGACCGAGGCACTGAACGAGGTGCGCCCGTTCCGCCGCCTGCAGGGCATCGACCTGAAGAGCTATCAGTTCGGCACGGTGTTCGTCGACCCGCCGCGCGCGGGGATGGACCCGGATACCTGCGAGTTGACTCGACGCTTCGAGCGTATCCTGTACATATCCTGCAACCCGGAAACTCTGGCGGCCAACATCGCCCAGTTGCACGATACGCACCGGATCGAACGCTGCGCCCTGTTCGACCAGTTCCCCTATACCCACCATATGGAAAGCGGTGTGCTGCTGGTCCGACGCTGAACCGACCTCTGCCGGGGCTGCAATGCTTCGGCACGGCCACCCCACCAGCATCGAGCAACTGGCCAGCCAGGCCCTGCTCGGCTACAGCCGCCTGACCCACCCGCAGCGCTTGCAGCTGCGCAGCCCGGCAGACGAGCAGTGCGATGTGCTGATGCCGGCGCCAGCGAGGCTTTTGGGGGCCTCGCTGGCGTAGGCTGGTTTCAGGCTTGTATCAGAAGTCGAAGAACACCGTCTCGCCTTCGCCCTGAATCCGCATGTCGAAGCGATAGGCAGTCTTGCCGTCGACTTCGCAGCGTTTGGCAATCAGCGTCTCGCGCCGTTGCGGCTGCTCGATCAGGTTGAGCACCGGGCACTTGGCGTTGGCCTCGGCTTCGTCATCAAAGTACAGCCGCGTGTGCAGTTGGATATTGATGCCGCGGGCAAACAGGCTGATGTTGATGTGCGGCGCCATTGGCACGCCGGCGGCATTCTTGACCACACCCGGTTTGACCGTGTGCAGCGTCCAGTCACCGGAGTCGAAGGTGGTGGCGGTACGGCCAAAGCTGTTGAACGGGTTTTCCAGGTTGTACTGATCCTGGTACTGGCCGTCGGCATCGGCCTGCCACACTTCCAGAAACGAATCACGCACCAGATGGCCATTGCCATCGTAGACCTGACCGATCAGCAGGATGTGCTCGCCGGCGGCTTCAGGGCGCGCCAGGGTGTTCCAGATTTCGGTCGGCCGAACCGGGTTGCCCGCTGCTTGCAGGGCCAGGCCGATGTGCACGTAAGGGCCGGCAGTCTGCGACGGGGTTTCCGGCAGCAATTCAATTGGCATGTCGCGGCTCCTCAGCGGTTTTCGAAGTGGGTCTGGCGCTGACCGCGCAGAACGATGTCAAAACGGTACGCCAGGCAATCCATCGGATTGGCGTTGCTCATGTCGAGCTTGGCAATCAGTTGCTGCACCGCTTGCGGGTTGGCGATCGACTTGACGATCGGGCACAGCGGGATCAGCGGATCACCTTCGAAGTACAGCTGGGTAATCAACTTGGTCGAGATCGACGGGCCGCTGATCGAGAAGTGAATGTGCGCCGGGCGCCAGTCATTCGGGCCGTTGCGCCATGGGTACGGGCCGGGCTTGATGGTGCGGAAGCTGTAATAGCCATCGCGGTCGGTCAGGGCCCGGCCGACACCGCCGAAGTTGGGGTCCAGCGGCGCCAGGTAACGGTCGTTCTTGTGGCGGTAACGGCCGCCGGCGTTGGCCTGCCACATTTCCACCAAGGTGTTTGGCACTGGTTTGCCGTACTGGTCGATCACTCGGCCGGCGACGATGATGCGCTCGCCGATCGGCAGGCCACCGTTGTCGAAGTTGAGCAGCAGGTCGTTGTCGTGCTGGCCAAAGCCCAGGTGAGTGAAGTCCGGGCCGGTGGTTTCACTGATCGACTGCGGGATGCTGACCAGCGCCTGGCGCGGCGAGCGGGCAATCGACGTCTTGTAATCTGGGGTCAGCGCTTTCGGGTGCCAGTTGCGATCACGGATCACGAAGCGGCTGGTGTCCTCGGCAGGCATACCGGTGTTCCTCTTATTGGAGTTGTGCGAGCGCCCGTGCGTGGCGGGCGGACTTGCAGTTTCCGATAGCCTGGATGGGATGAATATTGAAATCAGCGGTCTTAGCCATAACTGTTTGGTTATGCCTTGCAGCGTGCCTGCACAAGGCAGCAGCACTGAACTAATCTATACCCTCAACCTCGCGGTTTGGAGAAGCTCGATGGAATGGCGAAAAGGTCGGCGTAGCGACAATGTGGTCGATGCTCGCGGTGCAGGCGGCGGCGGTGGCATGCGCTTTGGCGGCGGCAAGGGGCTGGGCCTGGGCGCCATCCTGCTGATCGTCGGCATCGGCTGGATGACCGGCCAGGACCCGCTGCAGATTCTCGGCCAACTGACCGGGCAGATGCAGCAAAGCGCGCCGGCCAACGTCGAAGGCAAGGCGCCGCCGGCCAATGATGATCAGGCAGCGTTCGTTGCCTCGATCCTGGGTGACACCGAAGACACCTGGAAGGCGCTGTTCGCCCAGGCCGGCAAGCAATACCGTGACCCCAAGCTGGTGCTGTTCAGCGGCCAGGTCAATTCGGCCTGCGGCTTCGCCTCCTCGGCGGTCGGGCCATTCTACTGCCCGGCTGACCAGCGGGTGTACCTGGACATGACCTTCTTCCGCGAAATGGAAACGCGCTTTGCCGCCGCCGGCGACTTCGCCCAGGCCTACGTCATCGCGCACGAGATCGGCCATCATGTGCAGACGCTGCTCGGCGTCTCCAATCAGGTCCAGGCCGCTCGCCAGCGCGGGCAGAAGATGGAAGGTGACAACGGCCTGCTGGTGCGTCAGGAATTGCAGGCCGACTGTTTTGCCGGGGTCTGGGCTTATCAGGCGCAGAAACGCCTGAACTGGCTGGAACCGGGTGACATCGAAGAGGCACTTAACGCCGCCAACGCCATCGGTGATGACCGCTTGCAACAGCAAGGCCAAGGTCGCGTGGTGCCGGATTCGTTCACACACGGCACGTCGGCGCAGCGCGTACGCTGGTTCAAGACCGGCTTCAGCGACGGTGACGTCAACCGCTGCGATACCTTCAACGCACGCACGCTGTAATTCCCCGCCAATCTGCATGCAACAACGCCTCTTGAGCACTTTGCGCTCAGGAGGTGTCGTTGAATGCGCCGCTTTTTAACGCCAATGCCGCAGTAAAACCCTCGGATTTTCAGACAGTTACAAATCTGCTGAAAAAGCGTTTCAGCTAGCCCGATTGTGGCCGATAACTCATGCACGAATCAGCGGGCCCCGGGAAGAATAACGCCAGCGATTGACAACAACTGAGCGAATGATCTTTATGGAGTGCGTGCATGAACAGTTGGTTTGCCAACATCAGCGTCAACCTCAAACTGGGCCTGGGCTTTGGCCTGGTCCTGCTTTTGACCGGCCTGCTGGCCCTGACCGGCTGGAACAGCCTGGGCAGCTTGATCGACCGCAGTAACTGGATGAGCGACATCAGCCAGCTCAACAAAGACCTCACCGACCTGCGCGTAGCACGTCTGCAGTACATGATCGCCAACGGCGATGACGCCGCTGCGGCCAACACCCAGACCAAACTGGACACCTTCAGTGCCCAGCAGCAGCGCTTGGTGGCCTCGTTCAAGAGCCCTGAAAACGTCAAGCTGCTCAACGAGCTGGGCGCGATCATCAGCGACTACAAACTGTCGCTGAGCAAGATGCGCGCGGGCTACAAGACCACCCTCGCCAACCGCGAGAACATGAACCAGACTGCCGCCAAGTCCGATCAGATCCTTGATGCGATCAGCCGCGACGTGTTGGCCCAGCCGGAAGTCGACAGCGTACGCCTGGCCCAGTATCAGGCCATCAGCAAGACGCGTCAGCAGTTGCTGCAAGTGCGCGTCGATGTACGCGGCTACATCGCTGACAACAGCGCGGCCAATGAACAGGCCGCCCTGCGCCAGCTCGACGCGGCCCTGGTCGAGATCGACAACCTCAAGCGCCAGCTACCCAACGAAAGTACCCGCCTGCAACAGTTCGACCAGAGCGTGCAGGCTTACCGCTCGGCCGTGCGCGACTTCCGCGACGCCACCGCCGCCATCGCCGTGGCCCGCGCCGAGATGACCGTGCAAGGTGCCGACATCGTCAAGCGCAGCGACGCCCTGTACAAGATCCAGCTCGAGCGCCGCGACATCGAAAGCGACCAGGCGCGCCATCTGCAGATCATCTCGACCCTGCTGGCATTGTTGGTCGGGGTATGCGCCGCGATCATCATCACCCGCCAGATCACCCGCCCGCTGCGCGAAACCATGGACGCCGTCGAGCGTATTGCCGGTGGCGACCTGTCCAGTGAGCTGCGGGTCACCCGCCGTGACGAGTTGGGCGTGCTGCAACAAAGCATCAGCCGCATGGGCAGCACCCTGCGCGAGTTGATCGGTGGTATTCGTGATGGCGTAACGCAGATTGCCAGCGCCGCCGAAGAGCTGTCGGCCGTGACCGAGCAGACCAGCGCCGGTGCCAACAGCCAGAAAGTCGAGACTGACCAGGTTGCCACTGCCATGCACGAGATGGCTGCGACCGTGCAGGAAGTCGCCCGCAACGCTGAACAGGCTTCGCGCGCGGCAACGGGTGCCGATGATGAAGCGCGTGCCGGTGACCGGGTGGTGGGCGAGGCGATCAACCAGATCGAACGCCTGGCCGACGAAGTCCAGCGCTCGACTGACGCAATGAACCTGCTGCAGCAGGAAAGCCAGAAGATCGGCAGTGTCATGGACGTGATCAAGTCGGTTGCCGAGCAGACCAACCTGCTGGCATTGAACGCGGCCATCGAAGCTGCCCGCGCCGGTGAAGCCGGGCGTGGTTTTGCCGTGGTCGCCGACGAAGTGCGCGGCCTGGCGCAGCGCACGCAGAAGTCCACCGAAGAGATCGAAGAGCTGATCGCCAGCCTGCAGAACGGCACCCAGCAAGTGGCCAACGCCATGCTGGGCAGCCGCAACCTGACTGAAAGCAGCGTCGAGCTGGCGCGCAAGGCCGGTGGTTCGCTGGAGAACATCACCCGCACTGTGTCCAACATCCAGTCGATGAACCAGCAGATCGCCGCAGCCGCCGAGCAACAGAGCGCGGTTGCCGAGGAGATCAGCCGGAGCATTCTCAATGTACGCGATGTGTCGGAACAGACAGCCGCAGCCAGTGATGAAACCGCCGCGTCGAGCGTCGAGCTGGCACGCCTTGGCAGTCATCTGCAGACGCTGGTAAGCAAGTTCCGCGTGTGACCGCTGCCTTGTGAACTGCTCAGCCCGGCCAGCGCAATGCTGGCCGGGCTGAGCAGCACTGGCGTTACTTGACGACCATGCCAACACCACGACCGCGCGGGTCGGAGGCGGTTTCAAGCTTGCCATCGGTGACGCGAATGGCCTGGATATCGCCCATCTCCCAGCCCTGATCCTCAAGCACATAGCCCATCTTTTTCAGCTCGTCGGCGACCTTGCCGGTCAACGGTGCATAGCTGTCGAAGTAGATAGTGTCCTTGGGCAGCAGCTGGTGATGCACGCGCTGCGCTGCAACGGCCTTGGCCAGCGGCATGTCGTAGTCGTAGAGGTTGTTCATTACCTGGAAGATCGAGGTGAAGATGCGCGAGCCGCCCGGCGTACCGATGACCAGGCTGACCTTGCCGTCGCGGGTCACCAGGCTTGGGCTCATCGACGACAGCATGCGTTTGCCCGGAGCAATCGCGTTGGCATCGCCGCCGACCACGCCAAAGGCATTGGCGGTACCGGGCTTGCTGCTGAAGTCATCCATCTCGTCGTTGAGCAGGAAGCCTGCGCCCTTGACCACCACACCACTGCCGTAGTCGAGGTTGAGGGTGTAGGTGTTGCTGACCGCGTTGCCCTGTTTGTCGACGATCGAGAAGTGCGTGGTTTGATGCGGCTCCAGCCCCGGGCGGACCTTGTCGGTGGCGGAGATGGCGGTTGGGTTGACCTGCTCGGCGCGCTTTTTCAGGTAGTCCTTGGCCACCAGCTTGTCTACCGGTACCTCGGTGAAGGCCGGGTCGCCAAGATAGTCGGCGCGGTCGGCGAACACGCGTTTTTCAATCTCGGCCAGCAGGTGGATGTAGCGCGCCGAGTTCTGCTCGACGCCCTTGAAGTCTGCCGCGCGGTTTTCCTTGATCCCGAGCAACTGCGCCAGTGCTACGCCGCCTGAGCTTGGCGGTGGCGCGGTGTAGACCACGTTGCCGCGCCAGTCGATGGCCATCGGCTCGCGCCAGAGGGCTTTGTAGTCCTTCAGGTCGTCTTTGCTGATCAGGCCGTTATCGGCCTTCATCTGCGCAACCAGCAGATCGGCGGTCTTGCCTTGATAGAACTCGCTGACGCCTTTGTCGGCGATGCGTTCGAGGGTCTGCGCCAGCTCCGGCTGCTTGAACAGCTCGCCGACTTTCATGCTGCCGAAATAATCGTTGAAGTTGGTCGCGGTCTTGAACAGGCCTTGGGCATCGTCGCGATACTGGTACTGCTTCTGGGCGATCTTGAAGCCGTTGTTGGCGTAACCGATGGCCGGAGTCAGCAGCTCGCTCCAGGGCAACTTGCCGAACTTTTGATGCGCCTCCCACAAGCCCATTACTGTGCCCGGTACGCCAGCGGCGCGCACGCCGACCAGGCTGAGGTTCTCGATGACCTCGCCTTTTTCGTCCAGGTACATATTGCGGGTGGCCGCCTTGGGCGCCACTTCGCGGTAGTCGAGGAAGTACGCTTTGCCGTCCACGTACAGGGTCATGAAGCCACCGCCGCCGATGTTGCCGGCTTCTGGATAGGTGACTGCCAGGGTGAAGGCAGTGGCCACGGCGGCATCGACGGCGTTGCCGCCTTTTTTCAGGATATCGGCGGCGACCTGTGCGCCATATTGATCGGGCGCGGCCACTGCGCCGCCTTCAAGAGTCACCGCGAAGGCCGACGAACAGCTCAGAATCGCGGCCCCGAGGGCCATGGACTGGAACATGACGAGACGCATGAGCACTTCCTTGGTGTTGTTTTTGTTGATCACTTATTAACACTGAAGCGTTTTGACTAAGCAAACGCACCAGACACAGGACGACGGCATTGCGTCATTCGTGTCGTTTTTAGAACGGTTCTTAGGATCGAGATTGCTGGGGCCGCGTCAGCCTGAGTGGACGCGGTCGGCGTAGGAGCGGCCTTGTGTCGCGAAAGGGGTGCGCGGCACCCCCGGCAATCCCGGACCAGTACCACGCGCTCAGCAGGCATACGCCGCCAGCTTGGCCTGGATGAAATCAAGGAAGCACTGAATCCGCAGCGCCAGCTGGGTGTTGCGGTAGTAAACCGCATGAATCGGCTGCCGGTACCCATTGTTGGCCTCGCTCAACAGCACGTGCAGGCGCCCGGCGCGGATATCTTCGTGGGTCATGAAATGCGACAGGCAGACGATACCCTGCCCGGCCAGCGCCAGCTGGCGCAGGGTCTCGCCACTGGATGCGGTCAACTGCGGGCGGATTCGCCAACTGTCGCCGTCGGCGTGGCGCAGCGGCCATTGGTTGAGGCTGTCGACGGAGCTGAAGCCGAGCAGGCAGTGCTCGCTCAAGTCACTGACCTTGCGCGGTACGCCGTGGCGTTGCAGGTATTCGGGGCTGGCCAGAATCTGGATCGGGCTGCAGCCCAGCGAGCGCGCATGCAGGCTGGAGTCGGCCAGCTCGCCGATGCGGATGGCGACGTCGGTGCTTTGCTGGAGCAGATCGATGATCAGGTCATCGGTGTTCAGCTCCAGCTCGATGGCCGGGTACAGCGCGCGAAACTCAGCGATCCAGGGCACGATCGCGTGCAGCATGAATGGTGCTGCAGCGTTGATGCGCAGGCGCCCCGACGGCGTCTGCCGGTGCAGCGACAGGCGCTCTTCGAGCTCGCTCATCTGTTCGAGGATGGTCCGCGCGTGCAGTACAAAGAACCGCCCTTCTTCGGTCAGGTCCATGCGCCGCGTGGTGCGGTTGATCAGCGTGGTGCCAAGCTTGCCTTCCAGCCGCGCCAGGGTGCGGCTGACCGCAGACGGAGTTTGCCCGAGTTGCTCGGCAGCGGCGGAAATCGAGCCGCAGTCGATCACGCTGACGAATACCTGGAGTTCTTCTGAGCGGGTTTTCACGGCAGTGCCTGGGCCAGGATGAGGCCTGGATTGTCGGCCGTTTATTGCCGGGCAAGCAACTGCCGCGTCGGTCACGCCGCGCATCGCTTACCGGGCCTGGCCGAACACCTTGGCCAGATGCGCCTCGTAGGCTGCCACGGTAGCGGCCACATCCGGGCGCTTCATCACATCGACGGCGAGGAAGGTTGGCAGGCCGCTCATGCCGAGGAACTGGTTGGCCTTGTGGAACGGGAAGTACACCGCATCCACGCCCTTGCCTTCAAAGAAGTCGTTGGGGTCGTCGAAGGCCTGTTGCGGCGCGTTCCAGGTGGCCGAAATCATGTACTGCTTGCCCTGGATCAGGCCGCCACTGCCGTACTTCTGCGAAGCGTCGGAGCGGGTCCGGCCGTCGCTGGCGTAGAGGCTGCCGTGGCCTTCGGTGAACACTTCATCCAAGTACTGTTTGACGGTGTACGGGGCACCCATCCACCAGCCGGGCATCTGATAGATGATCACGTCGGCCCAAAGGTATTTCTGCACTTCTTCCTTGATGTCGTAGCCGCCGTCGATGAAGGTTTGTTTGACATCGAAACCGGCCCGGTCCAGGTAGGCCAGCGCGGCATCGTGCAGGGTTTCGTTCAAGCGGCCGTCGGAGTGGGCGAACTGTTTGCCGCCATTGAGCAGAAGAATCTTTTTCATATCGAGCCTCTAAGGTTCTGTGTCGATCCGCAGACCGATGCACTTCAGATGGCTGCAGGTTAGAGGCTCGCCCGTGGCAGAAACAGCCAGCCTTGGGCAAATCAGTTTTGCCTTGTAATCACGAATCATCACCAGACTGTTGCTTTAAAATCGCTTCTCCACTTATTTGCAAGGTGCAGTCATGAACGCTCAATACGCCTTTATTCTCAAAGCCAAGACCCGCCCGGAAAAGGCCGAAGCATTCGAGCAACTGTTCCGCGCCTACGTCGAACCAAGCCGCCAGGAGCCGGGCTGCGTCGAATACCACATGTTGCGCGATCAGCAGGACCCGAGCCTGTTCTTCTTCTATGAGGTGTGGGCCGATCAGGCGGCGTTCGATGCGCACTGCGCGCTGGCCCATATGCAGCAGTTTGCCGCGCAGCGCATGGACTATCTGGAGCGCGATTTCGAGGTGCAACGCATCGACATGCTCAGCGCCGCCTCGGGTAAACGTTGAGCCGTTCAAATAGCTGACAAATGTCGCTTGCCGCCAGCCGCCGGGCTTCTCACAATCCACCGATTGGCTTTCATTGCGCACCCGATAAGGATCTCCCCGTGCCGTCCATCTATCAGCTCAAACCCCGCTTCCAGGCCCTGCTGCGGCCCACCGTGCAGCGCCTGTACGACCGCGGGGTGACGGCCAATCAGGTCACGGTTGCCGCTGGGATAGTCTCGCTGCTGCTGGGCCTGCTGCTGGCCTGCTTTGCCGACATCCACGGGCTGTTCATCCTGCTGCCGATCTGGATGCTGCTGCGCATGGCGCTCAACGCGGTGGACGGCATGCTCGCCCGCGAGTTTGGCCAGCAGTCCAGGCTTGGTGCCTACCTCAATGAACTGAGCGACGTGATCGCCGACGCTGCGCTGTACCTGCCGTTTGCTCTGCTGGTCGGGGTATCGCCCGTGCTGGTGGTGCTGCTGGTGTTGAGCGCACTGATCAGCGAATACGCGGGGGTGATGGGCCCGCTGGCCGGTGCAGCGCGGCGCTACGACGGGCCGATGGGCAAGAGCGATCGCGCGTTTGCCTTTGGCCTGCTCGGTACCGGTGTCGCCTTTGGCCTGCTCGATCCAACCTGGATCAACGGCCTGCTGCTGGTGATTCTGCTGCTCTCGCTCTATACCCTCTACAACCGGGTACGTCAGGGCCTGGCCCACGCCAACTGATCGTCGCCACTGACCGCACCGCCGCCAGCCAAAAGGACCTTTGCCATGCGCCAGGCGCAATCGCTGCACTTCTCTACCCATGACGGCGTCGAGCTGCACTATCGCTACTGGCCGGCCATCCGCAGCGAGCATCAGCCGCGTCGGGCGGTGGTGATGTTCCACCGCGGCCATGAGCACGGCGGGCGCCTGGCGCACCTGGCAGACGAACTGGACATGCCCGGCTATGACTTCTTTGCCTGGGACGCACGTGGCCACGGCCAGTCGCCAGGGGCGCGCGGCGACAGCCCGAGCTTTGCCACCAGCGTGCGCGATGTGCAGACCTTTATCGAGCACATTCAAACCCGCCACGGCATCGCCGAAGACAACACCGTGGTGCTGGCGCAAAGCGTCGGTGCCGTGCTGATTGCCACCTGGGCGCATGACTACGCGCCCAAGGTACGCTGCCTGGTGCTGGCCTCGCCGGCGTTCAAGGTCAAACTCTACGTGCCGTTCGCCCGCCCTGGCCTGAAGCTGATGAAAGCCGCGCGCGGCAACTTCTTCGTCAACAGCTACGTCAAGCCACGGCTGCTCACCCACGACCCGGAGCGGGTGGCTTCGTATGTGGCCGACCCGCTGATCAGCCGGCCCATCTCGGTGACCATGCTGCTCGGCCTGTATGAAGCCGCAGACCGGGTAGTGGCGGACGCTCAGGCGATCCAACTGCCGACCCAATTGCTGGTTTCGGGCGCCGACCTGGTGGTCGAGCGGGCACCGCAGGAGCAGTTCTTCGAGCGCCTGGGCAGTGCCCGCAAAGAGCTGCACCTGCTGCCTGGGTTCTTCCACGACACCCTTGGCGAGCGTGACCGCAGCCATGTACTGCCGCGCATCAAGCGCTTCGTCGAGCACTGCTTCGATGCCCCGCTGGCGGCACCTTCGCTGCTCGATGCCGACCAGTCCGGCGCCAGCTGCGCCGAAGCCGAAAGCCTCGCAGCAAAGCTGCCGCGCAACTCGCCACGGGATCTGTACTGGCGCGCCACCCGCGCCGGCCTGCGTCTGGGCAAAGGCATGGCAGACGGGGTCAAGCTGGGTTTTGATACCGGCTTCGACTCCGGCAGCACCCTTGACTATGTCTATCGCAACCAGGCCACTGGCAAGGGCAAGCTGGGCCAGATGATCGACCGCAACTACCTCGACGCCATTGGCTGGCGCGGTATTCGCCAGCGCAAGCTGCATGTCGAAGAGCTGCTGCGCGAAGCGATCCGGCGCCTGCGCGAGCAGGGCCGCACAGTCGATATCGTCGACATCGCCGCCGGCCATGGCCGCTACATTCTTGAAGCCTTGCAGGAACTCGAGCAACTGCCGGACTCGATCCTGCTGCGCGACTACAGCGAACTGAATGTGCAGCAGGGCACGGCGCTGATTGCCGAAAAGGGCTTGGGCGATATCGCGCGTTTCGTCCAGGGCGACGCCTTTGACCGGCAGAGCCTGGCCACACTCGAGCCGCGCCCGAGCCTGGCTGTGGTTTCCGGGCTGTACGAACTGTTCGCCAGCAACCAGATGGTCAGCACCTCGCTGGCCGGCCTGGCTGATGCCGTCGAAACGGGCGGCTATCTGGTCTATACCGGCCAGCCGTGGCACCCGCAGCTGGAGATGATCGCCCGCGCCCTGACCAGCCACCGTGGCGGTCAGGCCTGGGTCATGCGTCGACGCAGCCAGGCCGAAATGGATCAGCTGGTTGCCGCCCCTGGTTTTCGCAAGATCACCCAGCGCATCGACGAATGGGGCATCTTCAGTGTCAGCCTGGCGCAGCGGGTCGAGTGATGGCGCGTGAAGCCGGGCTGATCCGCCGTGGGGTCTTGTGGCTACTGCTGCTCGGGCCGTTTTTCTTTCTCAGCTACGGCCTGGCCAACACCTACACGGCGGGCCGTGCCGATGTCGGCAGCCTGGTGTTCGGCTGGGAGAGCCAGATGCCGTTGTGGCCGTGGACGATCATCCCGTACTGGTCCATCGACCTGCTCTACGGCCTGTCGTTTCTGCTGCCACGCAACCGCCGCGAGATGGATCGCCACGCCCTGGCCTTGTTGAGCGCGCAGCTGATCTGCGTGGCCGGCTTTCTGCTCTGGCCGCTGCGCTTTACCTTCGAGCGACCGGAGCTGAGCGGCCTGTTCGGCTGGCTGTTCGATGTGCTGATGGGCTTCGACAAACCGTTCAATCAGGCGCCCTCGCTGCACATCGCCCTGCTGGTGATCATCTGGACGATGTTCGCCCGCCACCTGCGCAACCCGCTTGGGCGCTGGCTGATGCACGGCTGGATGGCGCTGATCGGGGTGTCGGTGCTGACCACCTGGCAGCACCACTTCATCGACTTGCCGAGCGGTGCGTTGGTCGGGCTGCTATGCGTCTGGCTGTGGCCTCGCGACGGTCAACCGCCGTTGCAGGCTGCGCGTCTGGCGCAGGATCCCAAGCGCTGGCGGCTGGCGCTTTACTACACCCTGGGCGCTGCCCTGTGCACCGGTTTGGCGAGCTGGGCCGGCGGCGCCTGGCTGTGGCTATTGTGGCCGGCACTGGCGCTGCTGCTGGTGGCCTTGAGCTACGCGGTAGTCGGTGCCAGCGCGTTTCAAAAAGGCGCTGATGGGCGCCTGTCGATGGCCGCCAGCTGGCTGTTTGCACCCTACCTGCTCGGCGCCTGGATCAACTCGCGGCTGTGGACGCGACGCCATCCGCAGGCGGACGAAATCTGTGACGGGGTCTTCCTCGGCCGTATTCCGGCAGCCGGTGAGGCGGGGCAGTTTTCGGCGATTGTCGACCTGTGTGCCGAACTGCCATGCCTGGCAGCCAAACCATTGGCAAACCATTACCGTAGCCTGCCGACCCTGGATCTGGTGGTCGCCGATCTACAGCTATGCCGCGCCGCCGCCGACGCTATCGAGACGCTGCGCCAGCAAGGGCCGTTGCTGGTCTGTTGCGCGCTGGGTTACTCGCGCAGCGCCACCGCCGTCGCCGCTTGGTTGCTGCTCAGTGGCCGCTGCACGAGCCTGGCTGAAGCCGAACTGCGCTTGCGCCAGGCGCGCCCGGGCATCGTCCTGCGCAGCGCACACCAGCACATGCTCAGGCAACTGGAGGGGCAAGCATGCACCTGCGCGTAACCGCCAGCCTGCTCGGCCGCGGCCAGCAACTGGAGCGACTGTCCGACGGCATCAGCCTGATCGCGCTGGGCTATGGCCTGGCGCCGCTGCTGGGCGCCCCACTGCCGCTGCTGGGCAGTGGGTTATGCGCCCTGCTGGTGATACTCGGCCTTGTGCATAAATACCTGGCGGTGCGAGTCGCGCTGGATGCCGAGCTTTTTGCCGAGCTGGCTTCGCGGAGCGACCTGCCAGCCGCTACGGGCCAGCTCGACCGCGCCTTGTTCGACCTCAACCTCAAACCCAGCGCCAGCGACCCGCGCGACTGGCCCGCTCGTAGCCAGGCTGCGCTCGGCCTGTTACGCCGCCAAGGCCTGTGCCTGGCGCTGCAGATCGCGCTGTGCCTGACTACGCTGCTGACACTCCCTTTGATCGGATAAGACCCGTGCCATGCTCACCGCCCTGACTGCCTTTGCCATCACCTCCGCCGCGCGCCTGATCACCGGCGCCCGCGCCCTCTGGCTCGGCTGCACGCCGCAGCCGGTGCAGCGCCTGTACTTCGCCAACCACAGTAGCCACGGCGACTTCGTCCTGCTCTGGGCCTCGCTGCCGGGGCCGCTGCGCCAGCGCACGCGACCGGTTGCAGGCGCCGACTACTGGGCCAAACCGGGCCTGCGCAACTTCGTCATCCGCAAGGTATTCAACGGTGTGCTGATCGACCGGCAGCGCAGCGAAGTCCAGGCCAACCCGCTGCAGCCGGTGCTTGATGCGCTGTCCGGTGGCGATTCGTTGATCTTCTTCCCCGAGGGCACGCGCAATCTCGGCGATGAGCCACTGCTGCCGTTCAAGAGCGGTTTGTTCCACCTCGCCGTCGCCAACCCCGACATGGAAGTGGTGCCAGTGTGGATCGCCAACCTCAACCGGGTCATGCCCAAGGGCCGCGCCCTGCCGCTGCCGCTGTTGTGCACCTTGAGCTTTGGCGAACCGCTGCAGGTGCAGGCCGCTGAAGACAAGCACGCGTTTCTCGAGCGGGCCCGCCAGGCCCTGCTGAACCTGGCCCCCAAGGAAGCCTGAGATGGACCACAACACTGTTTTGCTGTTTGCCGGGATCGGCGCGCTGCTGCTGCTCGCCAGCGTCATCGGCCGCCTGCTCAAGTGGCGCGCCGGCGCCGGCCCCCATGCGGTGATCGACAACCTCAATGCGCGGATCAACGCCTGGTGGGTGATGGTGCTGGTGATCGGCATCGCCTTCCTGTTCGGCAAGTACGGCGTGATCGTGCTGTTCTACTGCGTGTCGTTCTATGCCCTGCGCGAGTTCATGACCCTGACCCCGACCCGGCGCAGCGACTACCCCGCGCTGGTCGCAGCGTTCTATGTGGCATTGCCGCTGCAGTATCTGCTGATCGCGATGGACTGGTACGGCCTGTTCAGCATCTTCATCCCGGTGTACCTGTTCCTGCTCCTGCCGATCCTGGCCAGCTTGGGCGGCGACACCACGCGCTTTCTCGAACGCGCCTCGAAAGTGCAGTGGGGGCTGATGATTGCCGTCTACTGCGTGTCGGCGGTGCCGGCGCTGATGACCCTCGACATCCCCGGTTTCGAAGGCCGCAACCTGCTGCTGATCGCCTGGCTGATCCTGGTAGTGCAGATCAGCGATGTGCTGCAGTACGTCTGCGGCAAGCTGTTCGGCAAGCGCAAAGTGGCACCCAACCTGTCGCCGTCGAAAACCCTCGAGGGCCTGCTCGGCGGTGTAGCCCTGGCCACCCTGATCGGCGCCTCGCTGTGCTGGATCACCCCGTTCAGCTTCTGGCAGGCGGCGTTGATGGCGCTGACCGTGAACGCCATGGGCTTCTTCGGCGGGCTGGTGATGTCGGCGATCAAGCGCGACCGCGGGGTCAAGGACTGGGGGCACATGATCGAAGGCCACGGCGGCATGCTCGACCGCATCGACTCGGTGTGTTTTGCCGCGCCGGTGTTCTTTCACTTTGTGCGTTACTGGTGGGCATAACCGCGCGGCGATAGCGCGGGCAGGCAGGTAGAGGTCGAGCGCAGGCAACTGGGCCACGCGCGATAGCCCTATGGTGATGCGTCCATAAGCATCCCAAAGGGAACACCTGCCATGTCCGATTTCATTACCGTCCTGCGTGAAACCTGCCCGATCCCGGTAGTCGACGCGACCAAGTGGAAGCGCATTGGCGGTGACCCGCACACGGTCAACCTCAACGCCTACCTGTCGGCTGACGGCAGCAAGATCATGGGCACCTGGATCTGCACCCCGGGCAAGTTCGAGGTCAACTACGACAAGTGGGAATTCTGCCACTTCCTCGACGGCTACTGCATCATCACCCCGGAAGGCGAAGAGCCCAAGCACCTCAAGGCCGGCGATGTGTTCGTCATCGAGCCGGGCATGAAAGGCACCTGGGAAGTGGTCGAAACCGTGCGCAAGTATTTTGTCTTTGCCTGATCAAAGATTGAGTTGATCGGCTAAGCGCAAGGCAAAAAAAATCGCGACTCGAACCGCCCTCCCCCAGGTGCGCAGTTACAGTGGGAGGGTGCTTCGAGCCACGATCAAGACACGTGACGCTCAATCCTTCTTGCGATAGCCCTCGACGATTGCCGAGAAGTCCTTGCCGCCATCGCCGCGCAGGCTCATCGCCTGATACAGCTGCTGCGCCACGGCACCGAGAATCACCGGCTGATGCGCCTGTCGCGCAGCTTCAGTGGCCAACCCCAGATCCTTGAGCATCAGCTCGGCACCAAAGCCGCCGGTATAACCGCGCGCGGCAGGCGCCGTGTCGATCACACCCGGCCATGGGTTGTAGGTATCCGAACTCCAGCAACGGCCTGTGGAACTGTTGATGATGCCGGCCAGCACCTGGGTGTCGATGCCCAACGCATTGCCCAGCGCCATCGCCTCGGACACGCCGATCATCGAGATGCCCAGCAGCAGGTTGTTGCAGATCTTGGCGATTTGCCCGGTACCGACTTCGCCGCAATGGACGATGTTGCGGCCCATGTCCTTGAGCACCGGCTCCAGGCTGGCAAACAGTTCAGCGCTGGCGCCGACCATGAAGGTCAGGGTGCCGCCCGCTGCGCCACCGGTACCGCCGGACACCGGCGCATCGCCCATGTCGACGCCCTTGGCCGCAGCAGCCTTGGACACTTCGCGGGCGGTCTGTGGGTCGATCGTGCTGCAATCGACGGTCGGCGTACCTGGGCGAATCCCGGCCAGCACGCCGTCATCGTTGAGGTAGACGCCACGCACATGCGCTGCCGCCGGCAGCATGGTGATGACCAGCTCGCTGTTGGCCGCTGCGTCCTTGGGTGAGGCGCTGACCTGCCCGCCAAGCTCGGCAAGTTCGGCCAGTACGCTCTGGTTGAGGTCGAACAGGTTGAGCTGATGCCCAGCCTTGATCAGGTTGCGGGCCATGGGCGCGCCCATGTTGCCCAGACCAATGAATGCAATACGCATGGAGCCTCCTTAGCGCAGGCTGATGGTGGTGTTGACGCCGTCGTTGACGCTGTCGTCATCGAACCAACGGGCCGTGACCGTCTTGGTCTGAGTGTAGAACTGCACCACCTGCTTGCCATACGGGCCGAGGTCGCCGAGCTTGGAGCCGCGCGAACCGGTGAAGCTGAAGTACGGCACCGGCACCGGGATCGGGATGTTGATGCCGACCTGGCCGACGTCGATCTCGCTCTGGAACTTGCGCGCCGCAGCGCCGCTCTGGGTGAACAGGCCGGTGCCGTTGCCGAACGGGTTGCTGTTGACCAGGGCGATGGCCTGGTCGAGCGTGTCGACTTCAAGGGTAATCAGCACCGGGCCGAAGATTTCCTGGGTGTAGATCTGCATCTCGGTGGTGACCCCGGAGAACAGCGTCGGGCCGACGAAGTTGCCTTGCTCATAGCCCGGCACGCTGACGTCACGGCCATCCAGCTCCAGCTTGGCGCCCTCGGCGATGCCGCTTTCGATCAAGCCCAGCACGCGCTCCTTGGCCCGTTTCGAGACCACCGGGCCAACATCCGTGCCTGGCTCGCAACCGGCGTTGACCTTGAGCTGGCTGGCGGCAGCCTTGATGTCCGGCAGCCACTCGCGGGCCTTGCCGACCAGCACCGCCACCGAGGTGGCCATGCAGCGTTGCCCGGCAGCACCAAAGGCAGCGCCGACCAGGGCGTTGATGGTTTGCGTGCGGTTGGCGTCAGGCAGCACCACCGCGTGGTTCTTGGCCCCCATCATCGACTGCACGCGCTTGCCGTGCTGGCTGCCGAGGTTGTAGACGTGGGTACCGACCTCGGTCGAACCGACGAACGAGATTGCCTTGATGTCCTTGTGCGTGCAGATCGCATCTACCACCTGCTTACCGCCGTGGACCACGTTGAGTACACCGGCCGGCACCCCGGCCTGCAGCGCAAGCTCGACCAGCATCAGGGTCGACAGCGGGTCCTGTTCGGACGGTTTGAGGACGAAGGTGTTACCGCAGACGATGGCCATCGGGAACATCCACAGCGGGATCATCGCCGGGAAGTTGAACGGGGTGATCCCGGCGCAGACGCCGATCGGCTGACGCAGCGTGTAGGTGTCCACGCCGCCAGCGACGTTCTCGGCGAACTCACCCATCTGCAGGGTGCCAATCGACGCTGCGTGTTCGACCACTTCCAGGCCGCGGAAGATATCGCCCTCGGCATCGGCAATGGTCTTGCCCTGCTCGGCGCTGAGGGTCTGGGCGATGCGTTTGCTGTGCTCGCGGATCAGCGCCTGCAATTTGAGCATGATGCGCATGCGCGCCCCGATCGGCGTGTCGCGCCAGCTGGCGAATGCACGCTGGGCGGCAGCGACAGCGGCATCGACCTCGTCGACCGTGGCAAACGGCACCCGCGCCAGCACTTGCTGGGTAGCCGGGTTGACGACATCGCGCCATTCGGTGGTTTTCGACTCGACCCATTGGCCGTCGATCAGCAGCTTGACCTGCTCAATCTGAGTCTGGGTCGGGGATTGGGGTGCGTTCATCTGCGCGTTCCTTGGAATTATTGTGGGAGACGAGATCGCCAGGCGGGGCTGGCGTCGAGGCGCTGATTTCGAGTATAGATGTGCAAACATCCAATAAGAACGCACATAAAAACCGGATCATCATGCAAAAAGACCTTACCTCCCTCAGTTCGCTGAACTGGGATGACCTGAAGTTCTTTCTTGAAGTGGCGCGCACGCGCAAGGCCAGCAGCGCGGCGAAACGGCTGAATGTCGACTACACCACGGTGTCGCGGCGGATCAGCTCGCTGGAGGCGGCGCTGGGCACGTTGCTGTTCGAAAAGTCGCGCACCAATGGCTTTGTCCTGACCAACGAAGGCCAGCGCCTGCTCGGTTACGCCGAATCAGTCGAGAGCACTCTGCACATGGCCTGTGAGCAGGTATCAGGCTCCGGCGTGGCCTTGTCCGGGCACGTGCGCATGGGCTGCACCGAAGGTTTCGGCAGTTTCTTCGTCACCCCGCAGCTGAGCCACTTCGTCGACGCCTGGCCGGCGATCACCGTGGACATCCTGCCGCTACCGCACTTCATCAGCCTGTCCAAGCGCGAAGCCGACATCGTTATCGCCCTCGAGCGTCCAGAACATGGCCCCTACGTGTGCTGCAAGCTGACCGACTACCGCCTGCGCCTGTACGCCACCCAGGACTACCTCGACAACCACGCGCCGATCCGCCAGGTCAGCGACCTGGCCGAGCACCCGTTCATCAGCTACGTCGACGACCTGGCCTTCAGTTCAGAGCTGCTGTACCTGGCCAACCTGATCCCCAACGCCCACGCCCACCTGCGCAGCACCAGCGTCATTGCCCAGTACACGGCTGCGCTGCAAGGGCGGGGGTTGGCGATTCTGCCATGCTTCCTGGCTGCACAGGATCCACGGCTGGTGACAGTGTTGCCGGAGGAGATCGCGATTACCCGGCAGTTCTGGATGTACTGCCGGGAGGATTTGCGCAAGCTCAAGCGGATTACCCTGTTGTGGGATTACATCCGCGAGGTGACCGAGGCCAATGCGCCGCTGTTGCTAGGCGAATCACGCGAGATGCGCTTCGCCCAGGACTGACTCAGTTGGACGCCACCACGATCGACACCCGGCGGTTTTCCGTGCGCCCGGCGCTGGTGCGGTTGTCGGCGACTGGCTGGCTGCTGCCGAGGCCGCGACTTTGAATGTTCTGCGGTTGCATGCCGATCTCGATCAGCGCCTTGGCCACGCTCTGGGCGCGGCGTTCGGACAGTTGCTGGTTGTAGGCCGCTTTGCCCGAGGCATCGGTGTGGCCGTCAACGCGGACACGCTGGATATCGACGCTGAGCAAGGCCCGGCCAATACGCTCGACGATGGTTCGGCTCTGGCTGTTGAGGCTGTCCAGATCACTGCCGAACAGCACTTTGCCGGACAGATCGAAACTCCATCCATCATCGGTGGGGGTGAAGCCCTCGCGCTTGAGCACGGCGATCTGCTCGGCAGTCAGTCCCGGCGGTGGCACACTCTGGCAACCGCTCAAGGCCAGCAGACTCAACAACACTGCCATGCAAGGCAGGCGCAAACGTACAAACAGTTGCAACACGATCAGCTCCTTTTTTCAAAATCTGCGGCGCTACTTTCCGTATGCGCCACATGCCACTGGCCGCGGCGTGCGCGTTTGGCCTGGTACATCGCCGCATCAGCGGCATTGAGTAGACTGGCCGGGTCATGGCCATCGTCCGGGTAACACGCGATGCCAACGCTGAGTGAGGCGCTGATGCTGGTGCCATCGTTCAGGGCTATCGGCAGCTTCATGCTGGCAACGATCTTCTCGGCAATCCGTTGGGCGTCCTCGCAGGATTGCAGCGGGGTCAGCAATACCGCGAACTCATCACCGCCCAGCCGCGCGACCAGATCATGCTCGCGCAACTGCGCACGCACCCGCGCAGCAACGGTGACCAGCACCTCGTCACCAACGGCATGGCCCTGGCTGTCGTTGATCTGCTTGAAGTGATCGCAGTCGATGAACAGCAGCGCCAGATACTCCTGGTGACGCTCGGCAGTGCGCAAGGTGCGGCTCAGGCGCCCCTCGAAGAAAGCGCGATTCGGCAACCCGGTCAGGCTGTCGTGACTGGCCAGATGGGCCAGGGTGGCGTTCTCGCTGCGCAGGTGGTTCTGCCAGTTCTCCAGTTCGTCGAGCAGGGCATTGAAGTCGTTGCCCAGCTCGTTGAGCTCGGCGATGTGGGTTTCCGGTACACGGCGGTCGAAGCTGCGCTCGCGGCGGGCGGCGTGGGCGACGCTGGCAAGGTTGCGCAGGGGTCGGATGATGTCGCCGAACAGGCGCCGCGACCAGTGGCTGGCGACCCAGGCGCTGAGCAGCATGCACAAGAGGATGCCGGTCAGCCCGCTGAGCAGAAAGCGCAATACGCTGCGGCCCTGGCCGGTGACTTCGATGTGGCCGACCTGCTGTTGCTGATGGAGAATCGGCATGTGCACCGGCTCGACCAGAAAGCTGCTTGCCAGTGACCGTTCCAGCGGCGCCAGCACGCCGTCTTCGGGCCTTTGCCAGTGGGCCAGCAGCTCACCCTCGTTGTTGAACACCTTGGCGTCGGCCACGCCTTCGTTGGCGGCGATCAGCGCCAGTGACTCGTTGGCGGCGGCGCTGTCGTCGAACACCACCGCGGCTTCGACTGTGTAATTGATCGAGCGCGCGATCAGGTGCAGGTTCTGGTTGGCATATACGCGCAAGGCCAGCACGCCAAGCAGGGTCACGCACAGGCCAGCCAGGCCGACCGCAAGCAGGGCCACGCCCAAATGCCCGCGGCCGAGCACAGCGCGCAGGGTCGGCCGGCGGTCGCGCCTGGCTGAGCGGATCATGGCTGCACCGCGCGGCGACGCGACAGCTGCAGCACGCTGGGGTGGATACGCACACCGCTGCGGGCTACCGAATCGAGGTTGACCTCGAAGGTTACCTGCTCGTCGCTCACGCGCAGGCAGAATAGGCTACCGACCGTGCAGGGGTCGTCTGCTTCGCTGATGCTCAGCACCGGCCGGCCGCTGAGGGCATGGAACAACCGCTCGCGCTGGCCACGGTCGAGCTTGCCGATATACACCGCATCGCAAGCACCGGCGGTTTGCGGATCGTCGGCCAGAAGGCGACGGGTCTGCAGCGGCTTGCCAGAGTTCTGCTCGGTGCCCTTGATCAAGTCATCGGCGTATTCGGTCGGGCCGATCAGGCACAGCCGCAACGGGGCCGGCTCACTGGGCCAGCGCGCGTAGCTGAAAATGCCCAACACCACCTGGGTCACGGCCTTGCCCCGCTGCTGCGCCAGGGCGGCGCTGGCAGCGGGCTCTGCCCGGCTGGGGCTGGCGTAGAGCAATAGGGCGGCGAGCAGCAGGGCAAGCGCAGCGCCCGTTGCGCGCGCCCAGGTCGAGACAGCCACCATCATGTGGGAATTTTCTCAAAATCTTGTCAGATGATGCCGCAACGATAGCATATTGCCGCTGCGGCAGAACGTCAGCCTTGCTCCAACATCAGGCCGGAGATGCGCCGCACGCGGCGTTCAACCGCCTCTTCGAATACTCCCGCACGCGGCTCGATCAAGCTGAAGCAGTGCTTGGCGCGGGTGATGCCGGTATATACCAGCTCCTTGGTCAGCACCGGATTGAGCGCGTCCGGCAGCACCAGAGCGGTGTGGCTGAACTCCGAGCCCTGCGACTTGTGCACGGTCATGGCATAGACGGTTTCGACTTCATTGAGCCGGCTGGGTAACACGAAGCGCACCCCGCCACTGCCGTCGTTACGCGCAAAGGCCACGCGCAACAAGGCGACGCCGCGCTCGTCGGGCAGGCGCAGGGCAATGCCGATATCGCCGTTCATCAGTCCCAGGCCATAGTCGTTGCGGGTGACCAGCACCGGCCGGCCTTCGTACCACGGCTGCTGACTGTCGATCAGACCAGCGCTGTGCAGCACGCGGGTGACGCGCTCGTTCAGACCCTGCACGCCCCACGGCCCCTTGCGTACTGCACAGAGCAGTTGGAAGTCCTCGAAACTTTGCAGCACCTGGCCGGCCCACTGCTCCCAGCGCGGGTCGTCTGCTGCGGTCGCGGGCGGGGGGCGCAGGCGACCGATGTTGCGCAGGTAATGGCGGTAGCCCTGTGGGCCGTCGGTGCCGCGATCAAGGCCATCGAGCAGCAGTCTGTCGAAGCGTCGATCATGCTCGCCTTGCAGCGACAGGCCGTGCACGTCGTCGAGCTTTTGCGTCAGCAGTTCGCGCGCCGCCTGGGCTTGCTGGCGGTTGACCAGGCGGGCCAGCTGACCGATCCCACTGCCTTCACCAAACCGCCGCGAGTGGCGCAACATCACCACCTGCTGCGCAAGTGGATGCTGCTCGGCGTCGCCGGGGGTTAGCCCGCTGTCCTGCAGGGACTGTCCGCCGACCTGCTCCAGCCAGGCGCGGGTGGCCGCCGAATAGAAACCCTCCTCGGCATCGCGGCACAGGTCACCGAGCACTGCACCGGCTTCGACCGAGGCCAACTGGTCCTTGTCACCCAGTAGCACCAGCCGCGCCGACGTCGGCAAGGCGTCGAGCAACACGGCCATCATCTCCAGGTCGATCATCGATGCTTCATCGATCACCAACACATCCAGTGGCAACGGGTTGCCAGCATGGTGGCGGAAATGGCGCGAGCCCGGGCGGCTGCCGAGCAAGCGGTGCACGGTGCTGACGTCGGTCGGAATCTGCTGGCGGACCTCAGCGCTGACCTCAAGCAACTCGACCTGTTGGCCAATCGACTCGGTCAGGCGCGCAGCGGCCTTGCCGGTGGGCGCTGCCAGGCGAATCCGCAGCGGCCTGCCCTGCTCCACCGCAGGCCCTTGCAGCAGTGCCAGCAGGCGTACCACTGTTGTGGTCTTGCCGGTGCCGGGGCCGCCGGTGATGATGCTGAACGAGGCGCGGGTAGCCAAGGCGCAGGCGAGTTTCTGCCAGTCGACCTGGCCTTGCGGCGCGCCACCCTTGAACAGTTGCTCAAGCCGTTCCGGCAGCGCTGGCGCGATGACTTGATCCGCAGCCAGGCGCTGGCGCAGCGCGTTGTCGATCTGCCGCTCGTAGCTCCAGTAGCGGCGCAGGTACAGGCGCAAGCCGCTGAACACCAGTGGTCGCGCGCTGTGCCCCGGCGTATTGCCAGTGGCCACTAGCGGGCTGGCCGCGATGCGCTCGCACCAGGTGTGCTGATCGAGCTTGGTCAGCAGTTGGGATGGCAGCAGCAATGGCCCGTCGAGGGCATCACCTTCCGGTGGCAGCGATAGGGCGAAGTCCGGCTCGGCCAGGGTCTGGGCGAGGTCCAGGCAGACATGTCCGTGACCCAACTGGTGGCTGGCCAGGGCAGCGGCGAGCAACAGCAGCGGGTCGCTGCCGGGCGCACGCTCTTCAAGAAAACCCACCAGTGCGCGGTCGAGCGCGCGCAGCCAGCCGCGCTCAACCCAGCGGTCGAGCAGGATCAGCAGGTCATGGCTGCTCTGCAGCGGCGCCAGGGCAGCCAGCTGCTCGGCTTGCAGGGGGGTTGGCAACAGGTCTTCAAGGCGGCGGCTCATGGCGCGGCTCCGGCAAACAGGTCCTGCTGTGCCGGCACCGGGGCACCGCGGAACAGGGCATCGAGGGCTTCGATCAGCTCACGTGGCGGCTTGCTGAAATACACCCCGTGGCCTGCCCGGCTGGCGCCACGCAGGAAGATGAACAGCGCACCGCCGACATGGCGGTCGTAATCGTAGTCGGGCATGCGCGCGCGCAACTGGCGGTGCAGCGCGAGCAGGTAGAGCACGTACTGCAGGTCGTAGCGGTGATCGAGAATCGCCTGTTCCATGGCCAGCGCGTTGTAGCTGTGCAGGTCCGGGCCGAGCCAGTTGGATTTGTAGTCGGTCACGTAATAACGGCCGTCCAGCTCGAAGGCCAGGTCGATAAAACCTTTGAACATGCCGTTTAGCTGGCTCGGCTCGGCGGCGGCACGCGCGGCGCCGCCGTGGGTATGCCGGGTCACCAACTGATCAAGCTCGATGACATCGACCTTATGACTGGCAAACCAGAATTCCATCTCGATCTGATACTGCTGCAGGTGCGCCAAGGTCAATTGGCGATCCTCGCCATGTAACGGCAGCGGCTCGACCAGCAGATGCTGCAGCCACTCGGTGAGGCCCGGGATCCAGCCTTTCCAGTCCCGCCGGTTGCAGCGTTGGCCGACCGTATGTTCGATGAGCTGAGGCTGCTGGCTGACTTCGGCGAAGCCCTCACGCCCGGCCCACTCGAGCAGACCGTGCAGGAAGGTGCCGGGATTGGGCCCGCGTGGGAAGCGATGAATGTCGCCGCTCTGAGCCGGGATATCACGCAACTGCTGGGCGTCGATGCGCTCGTCATCGGTCAGCTGCTGGGCCAGCGAGCTGTCACCGGCAAGGCTCTGGTCGCCCACGCGCAGGGCGCTATAGGAGGCGATCCACCAGTTCTCTGCCGCAGCCCGGCGTGGCTTGCGCGCAGCAATCAGCTCGTGACCATCTTGTGGGGGCAGATAGCGCTGTTCGTCTGCGCCAGGCAGCTCTTCACAGACGATATCCGCGCAGCTCGCTTGCAGGCTTTGCAGCCACTCGGCCAGCTGTGCCGACGAGGCCAGCGGCAGGCCGCCGCCGAGCAGATAGCCCAGGGCCGAGCGATGCAGCAGCGAGTGTTTCTGGTTACCGCGTTTGAGGTCGGCGACACCGAGCCAGCAGGCGTGCTGGGCGCGGGTCAAGGCGACGTAGAGCAAGCGCAGATCTTCGGCCAGGCGCTCGTCATCGGCGCGCTCGATCTGCTCTTGGTCAGGTGTCAGGGTCAGGTGCGCGTGGCCGTCGCTGTCGTGCCAGATCAGCGGCAGGCGCTGGCCATCGACCGGCTTGCTGGTGCAGATGAACGGCAGATACACCAACGGATACTCAAGGCCCTTGGACTTGTGAATGGTCACGACCTTGACCAGTTGCTCGTCGCTTTCCAGGCGCAGGATCTGCTCTTCGCCCGCCTGCCCGGAGCCGGCCAGGTTTTCGCCCAGATGGCGGATCAAGGCTTGCTCGCCATCCAGTTCGCCAGCGGCCTGCTGCAGCAGTTCGGCCAGGTGCAGCAAATTGGTCAGCACCCGCTCGCCGTCGCTGCGGGCAATCAGCCGGCGCGGCAGTTCGAAGTCATGCAGCAGGCGCCGCAGCATCGGCAATACGCCCTGGCGCTGCCAGGTTTCGCGGTACTGGCGGAAGCGCATGACCCAGTCTTCCCAGACCCGCTCGTCCTGGTTCAGCCGCTCGAGTTCAAGCAGTGACTGCTCGAGGGTCGGGCTGGCCAGGGCGGTCTTGAGCAGGCGCTCGGAGTCGGGTTCGGCGCAGGCCTTGAGCCAAGCCAGCAGGTCGTGCGCCTCCTGGGCGGCGAACACCGAGTCTTTGTCCGACAGGTACACACTGCGCACATCGCGCGCTGCCAGCTCGGCGCGGACCAGCTGCGCTTCGCGACCGTCGCGCACAAGGATGGCGATATCCGAAGGCAGGCACGCCCTGAGTTTGCCATCGATTTTTCTGAATCCACTGACGCCCTGTTGACCACCGTTGAGCAGCCCGACGATATGGCTGGCGCAGCTGGCGGCCAGTTGCTGACGATAGAGGGTACTGGACACCGGTTCGTCGCTGTCCAGCCGCCAGCAATGCAGCGCGGCGGATGGCTGGTCGTTGATCAGCAGTTGCTCGCTGCGGCCCTTGGCGTGGACCTCGATGAACGGCAAGGGATTGTCTTGCCCCTCACGGAACAGGAATGCGCCGCGGCCACTGCTACGCCCTTCTGCGGCGAGGAACAGGCGGTTGACCGCACTGACCATGGCTTTGCTGGAACGGTAGTTGGTGTCCAGGCTGTGCAGGCGCCCGGCAGTGGCGCGGCGGGCCGCCAGGTAGGTAAAGATGTCGGCACCGCGGAAAGCGTAGATTGCCTGCTTCGGGTCGCCGATCATGAACAGGCCGGTTTCGGCGTGGTTCTGGCTGATCTGGTAGATGCGCTCGAAGATGCCGTACTGGACCGGGTCGGTGTCCTGGAATTCGTCGATCAGGGCGACCGGGAACTGCTCGCGGATGAGCGCGGCCAAGCGTTCGCCGGACTCCTGATTGAGCGCGTGCTGCAGGCGCAGGAGCATGTCGTCGAAGCCCATCTCGGCGCGCCGGCGCTTCTCCTGCTCGAAGCGTGCCGACACCCAACTGGCGGCATGCTCGAGCAAAGGCACTTCGGGGCTGGCCAGGCCTTGTAGCTGCTGGCGCAGGGTTTCCATGGCGCGCAGGGCCGGGTGATCGGGTGGGTCACCGTGCTTCCAGGCTTCGGCCATGCCGGCTGGAGTCAGGCGGGTGAAGCCAGTGCCCAGATCCAGTTCGAGGACCTGATCGTCACCGGCCCAGGCGCGCAGTTTTTCGAACCACGGCTCGAAGTAACGCGCCTGCAGCTTGCGCCCATCAGCGTGCTTGGCCGCAACCGCAGCGTGGCAGATCTGCTGCAACTCGTCGGCCCAGACGCCCCAAGGCGCCTTGAGCTGGCACAGCTGCTGCGCGCGTTGCTCCAGAGTGGTCTCGATGAGTGCCTGCGGCTCGATATCATCGGCGCTGCTGGCGACACGGCCAAACAGCGGACGCAGGCGCGGCAACAAGGCATCGGGGCTGACCCAGTTGCCGCGTACCCAGTTCAGGGACTCGCCGCGCATGCCATAGCAGAAGCGCCGCCAGTAGTCGCGCATGACCTGGCCGAGCAGTTCGCTGTGATCGGTCTCAAGACTTTGGGTAAACAGGCTGCCGCTGTCGAAGGCGTGTTCGCGCAGCATCCGTTGGCACCATCCGTGAATGGTCGACACGGCGGCTTCGTCCATCCACTGTACGGCCACTTCCAGACGGCTGGCGCAACGTGGCCAGAGCTCTGCCGGGTAGTCGGCACGGAGCATCTGCAGCAGCGGGTCGGCGTCGCCCAGCTCGTCACGGAAGAACCGTGCGGCTTCGGCCAGTCGCGTACGAATGCGCTCACGCAGCTCTTTGGTGGCCGCATCGGTAAAGGTCACCACGAGGATCTGCGGCGGCAACAGCTCGCGGCCAAAGCCGTGCGCATCGCCATGGCCGAGGATCAGCCGCAGGTACAGCGCCGAGATGGTGAAGGTCTTGCCGGTACCGGCGCTGGCTTCGATCAGCTGGCTGCCATGCAGCGGGAAGCTCAAGGCCAAGGGGCGGGCCTGGGTCATGCGGCACTCTCCGGATTGCCCTGGGTTTGCCAGGGCGCGGCGAACAGGGGGCGGTACAGGGCTTCACACCAGCCTTCGAAGGTTTCATCGGCGCTGAGTGCGGCGAAGTCGCGGAACTGGCGCGCCAGGGCGAGGCTTTCGCTGCGTTCGCCAAAGCTGTTCTGGCCGTCGCCTTCGTAGGCCCGGGCGGCAGCGGCCAAGGCCTTGTCCGGGTCGTCCTGGCCGAGCCAGGCGAAGGCGGTCTTGGCCGCCACCGGCAGCGGCGCGTTCATGCCGGCCTGGCGTGCGACCAGCAGATCAGCAAGCCGCTCACTGGCCTCAGCCTGTGGCAAAGGTTCCAGCAGCAGGGTCAGGTCGCTGGCCACCAGTGCACTGTGCAGCGGGTAGCCGGCAGCGCAGCCAGCCAGGTGCATGACCCAGGTCGGAATCAGCCGATGGCGCTTGAGGTTGTTACGCCCGGCACTGATGGTGTTGGGGATGGTAGTGATGCTCAGCAGGCTTTGGTCGGCCGCCTGATACACCCGCCCAAGCCAGCCTTGCAGGCGCTCGCGGCCATGCTCGAAGTGAATCGGCAGCGCGCCTTCGACCAGGCTCGGCCAGCGTTGCAGCAGGTGTCGATGACGTTGCAGCAGATTGGGCAGGGGCTCGATCAGCTCGGCCTGGAGGATCTCGCCAAAACCGGCCAACGGCAGCAGGCCATGGCCTTGCAGGCGGCGCGCCTGGGCGTACAGGGCCGATTCGGCGTTGCCTGGGTCAGCCAGGGCGGCATCCAGCAGGCTTTCGCTGAGGCCGTAGCGCTGCAGTGCGTCGAGCACGAACGGTTCTTCGTCCGGGGTCGGTGCCTCGAGTGACTCGAAGAACACCTTCAAGCGTTGGCGGAAGAAATGCCGCACCGGGTGACGCAGAAAGTCCTGCAGTTGGGTCAGGCTCAGCGGCTCGTCATTGACGTAGGGCGCTAGCGTGTCGTCTGCGGGCGGTGTGGCAGCCTCGGCCTGATGCAACAGTTGCCACTCATGGGCGTAACTGAACAGCGGGCTACCTTTCTGGAAGTAGCGCTGGCTGAACGGCTGCAGCGGGTGCTCCTGAGTCAGGCCGTGCAGCAGTTGCTGGCCGGCGTCTTCGCGCTGGCCTGGCTTGGCGTTGGCGACTTGCCAACCGGCGGCCAGGTGATCGCGCAACTGGCCGATCAGGACCGAGGCCGGCCGCTCGCTGTTGTCGCGGATGCTGCGCCCTACCCAGCTGACATACAGCTGGTCGCGGGCAGACAGCAGGGCTTCGAGCAGCAGGTAGCGGTCATCCTCACGGCGCGAGCGGTCGCCTGGGCGGTAGTCACTGGCCATCAGGTCGAAATCCAGCGGCTGCTGGGCTCGTGGGTAATCGCCGTCGTTCATGCCCAGCAGGCAGACCACCCGGAAGGGGATCGCTCGCATCGGCATCAGCGTGCAGAAGTTTACTGAGCCGGCGAGAAAGCGTTGCGAAAGCTTGCCTTGATCGAGACCTGACAGCCACGCCTCGCGCACTACCGTCAGTGGTAGTGGCTCGTGCAGGGCGACCGTATCGCAGGTTTGCAGCCAGGTGTCGCGTAGGTCCTGAAGCTGTACCAGAAGAAACTCGTCATGCTCGTTTTCGGCCAGGAAAAACACCTGCAGCAGTGCATTCAGGCGCTCGCCCCACTCAACTGCTGTTGCCGCTTGAGCGAGCTCGACACAGGCCACATCAAGCGCATCGAGCAACGCCACCAGCGGCCCGATCAAGGCGGCATCGAGGCCGCCGATCTCGTCGTAGGGCTCGATGCCATCGCAGCCCTCGCCTACGCCCACTGCGTAACCGAGCAGCATCCGGCGCAAGCCAAACCGCCAGCTGTTCTGCTCCAGCCCTTCGGGCAGGCCGAGGCTGGCGCGCTGGGCGGCACTCAGGCCCCAACGGATGCCGGCGCCTTCGATCCAGCGATGCAGAGTCGGCAGGTCGCTTTCCTGAATCGCGAAGCGCGCGCGCAGTGCGGGCACGTCGAGCAGATCGAGTACTTCACTAACGGCAAAGCGACTGTCGGGCAGCTTGAGTAGATGCTCAAGAGCGATCAGTAAAGGGTCACGGCCACGCTGGCCCTGATCGGTCAGGGTGAACGGGATATAGCGCGGGTCGTGGCGATCGAGCTGGCCGAACACCGCGCGGATATGCGGGGCGTAGTCATCGATGGCCGGCAGCATGACGATGATGTCGCGCGGGCGCAGGGTAGGATCGGCGCTGAAGCGGGCCAGCAGTTGGTCGTGGAGGATCTCGACTTCACGTTGGGCGCTGTGGGCGATGTGAAACCTGACCGAGCGGTCCTTGGTCGGGTCCACCGCGGGCCAGACTTCGCGGGTTTCGGCCAACGGCCGCAACTCGAGAATGTCATCCTGCAACTGGTTGAGCAGATTGCCTGGCTGGGCCTCACTGAACAGGTCGATGCGGCCTTCGTTGAACACGCCAAGGTAACTGGCAGGGTCGTCGTAGCTGTCGAGCAGGTTGATGTAGTCACGGCCCTGTTTACCCCAGGCAGCGAGCAACGGGTGGGCATGCTGGTGCAGGCTCTCGTCGTCCAGTTGCAGGGGCATGCCCTGCTTGCGCTGTTGGCGCTTGTACTGGTGGCGGAGCAGGTCTTTGTCGGCAACGATATCGCCCCAGTGGTGACGACATGGGTTGTGCACGCAAAGCAGCACCTGGCTGAAACGGGCCAACGCCGCCAGAGCCTCGAGTGCCTGCGCCGGCAGGGACGAGATACCAAAGACGATGACTCGCGCTGGCAGGCCCTTGGGCGGCTGCTCGAGGCTGTTCATACGCTCGATAAAGCGCTGGTGCACGCCGGCACGGCTCTGCTCCATACCGGCCTGGCCGACATCTTCGAGCAACGCCCGCCACAGTTCGGCCTGCCAGCAGTTGCCGGCAGCCAGTGGCTTGCGCTGGGCGCGGGCAGTGTTGAGAACATGCTTACCGGCTGCCCAATCCTGCAGCCAGTCGGCGCGGTAGACCTGATATTGGTCGAACAGGTCAGCCAGGCGCTCGGCCAGCTGGTAGCGCTTGCGCAGGTCGCTGTCGTCAGTCAGAAAGCGCCGTAGCGGCTCGAAGTGCGGGCGCTCGATCAGCGCCGGCAGCAAGCGCATCAGGCGCCAGGTAAGTGGGGCCTTGTCGAGCAGGGATACTTCGGGGATTTCGTCGCGGCCGAGCACCTTGCGGTACAGCTGCCACATGAAGGTACCGGGCAATTGCACATCGATGGCGGCAGCGATGCCACAGCCGCCGCTGTCATCGTCTTGTGGGTCTTCGGCAAGGGCGAGTTTCAGCCATTGGGCGATGCCATTGCTTTGCACCAGGGCGACTTCGTTTTCCAACGGGGCCAGAGGGAAGCGGCGCATCATACTCACCACCAGGCTGCGCAGGTCGTCCAGGCGGTTGCCGTGAACAATCATGAAGCCGGGGTGCAAGCGGGTATCTGCCATTGCGCTCTCTCTGAAAGGCGTTCGTCCTGGGGGGAACCATATCATGGGCGGGGGTAATGCGATGGGGGCCGCTATGTAGCCCCAGATTTCCGGATCCCGGAAAAGACAAAACCCCTACCTGCTCGCGCAGATAGGGGTTTTGCGAAATGAATCTTGACGATGACCTACT
>NZ_JACDIU010000039.1:0-1163 GCF_014525325.1 Pseudomonas sp. EZ-C24
GGCCGTAGTGGGTGATAGCCCCGTACACGAAAATCTCTTATCAATGAAATCGAGTAGGACGGAGCACGAGAAACTTTGTCTGAACATGGGGGGACCATCCTCCAAGGCTAAATACTACTGACTGACCGATAGTGAACCAGTACCGTGAGGGAAAGGCGAAAAGAACCCCGGAGAGGGGAGTGAAATAGATCCTGAAACCGTATGCGTACAAGCAGTGGGAGCCTACTTTGTTAGGTGACTGCGTACCTTTTGTATAATGGGTCAGCGACTTATATTCAGTGGCGAGCTTAACCGAATAGGGGAGGCGTAGCGAAAGCGAGTCTTAATAGGGCGTTTAGTCGCTGGGTATAGACCCGAAACCGGGCGATCTATCCATGGGCAGGTTGAAGGTTGGGTAACACTAACTGGAGGACCGAACCGACTACCGTTGAAAAGTTAGCGGATGACCTGTGGATCGGAGTGAAAGGCTAATCAAGCTCGGAGATAGCTGGTTCTCCTCGAAAGCTATTTAGGTAGCGCCTCATGTATCACTGTAGGGGGTAGAGCACTGTTTCGGCTAGGGGGTCATCCCGACTTACCAAACCGATGCAAACTCCGAATACCTACAAGTGCCGAGCATGGGAGACACACGGCGGGTGCTAACGTCCGTCGTGAAAAGGGAAACAACCCAGACCGTCAGCTAAGGTCCCAAAGTCATGGTTAAGTGGGAAACGATGTGGGAAGGCTTAGACAGCTAGGAGGTTGGCTTAGAAGCAGCCACCCTTTAAAGAAAGCGTAATAGCTCACTAGTCGAGTCGGCCTGCGCGGAAGATGTAACGGGGCTCAAACCATGCACCGAAGCTACGGGTATCACCTTTTGGTGATGCGGTAGAGGAGCGTTCTGTAAGCCTGTGAAGGTGAGTTGAGAAGCTTGCTGGAGGTATCAGAAGTGCGAATGCTGACATGAGTAACGACAATGCGAGTGAAAAACTTGCACGCCGAAAGACCAAGGTTTCCTGCGCAACGTTAATCGACGCAGGGTTAGTCGGTCCCTAAGGCGAGGCTGAAAAGCGTAGTCGATGGAAAACAGGTTAATATTCCTGTACTTCCGATTGTTGCGATGGAGGGACGGAGAAGGCTAGGCCAGCTTGGCGTTGGTAGTCCAAGTTTAAGGTGGTAGGCTG
>NZ_JACDIU010000031.1:0-56420 GCF_014525325.1 Pseudomonas sp. EZ-C24
GCCGCTCCTACACCGGCAGCGTTGCGACATTAAAAAAGGCCGCGCCCTGAACCAGAGCGCGGCCTTTTTGCATTCAGCTCACCGAGCCGGCAGATCAGTTACTCAGCACAACCCGCCCAGCTGCCACGGCGGCCTTGCGCTTGCGCTGCACCAGCAGGCCGGCAGCGACCACAGCCAGGCTCAGCAGCGCGGTGGCGATGATCTCGATGCGGTGGTCTGGACGAATCGCCATCACCACCAGCACGGCGACGATAAAGGCGATGGTCACCCAGGTCAGGCCCGGGAACAGCCACATCTTGAACTCGATCTTCTCGCCGCGTGCTTCACGCTGGCTGCGCATGCGCAGTTGCGACACGGCGATCACCAGGTACACCAGCAAGGCGATCGCGCCGGAGCTGGCCAGCAGGAACTCGAACACCTGCGCTGGCGCGACGAAGTTGGCAAATACGCAGAGGAACGCCGCAGCGGTCGACAGCAGCACTGCCCAGTGCGGCGTACCCGCCTTGGTGGTGCGCTGGGCAACGGCCGGCGCATCGCCACGCTTGCTCAGCGAGAACAGCATGCGCGAGGAGGTGTATAGCGCCGAGTTGAGGCAGCTGGTCACGGCGATCAGGACGACGATGTCGACGATCAGCTTGGCATTCGGCACGCCGATCATGCTCAGCACGGTCTGGTACGAACCGGTGGCCGCCAGGGCTGGGTCGTTCCACGGCACCAGGGCCACGACCAGGAAGATCGACACCAGGTAGAACAGGCAGATCCGCCAGATCACCGAGTTGGTGGCCTTGCTGATCTGTTTGCCCGGGTCTTTCGATTCGGCGGCGGCGATGGTGACGATTTCAGTGCCCATGAACGAGAACATGGTGGTCAGCATGGCTGCCAGCACTGCGCCGAGGCCGTTGGGCATGAAGCCCTGGGTGTCGAACAGGTGGCTGACGCCACTGACCTGGCTGCCCGGCACCATACCGAACATGGCCGCGCAACCGACCACGATGAAGCCGATGATCGCCAGTACCTTGAGCAGCGCGAACCAGAACTCGAATTCGCCGTAGTTCTTCACGCTGAACAGGTTGGTAACGGTCAGCGCCAGAGTGATCAACAGCGAGAACGCCCACAGATCAACCGCCGGGAACCAGGCATTGAGGATCGCAGCCGCGGCGTTGGCTTCGAGCGGGATCACCAGGACCCAGAACCACCAGTACAGCCAGCCGATGGTGAAGCCGGCCCAGTGGCCGATCGAGCGATCAGCGTAAGTCGAGAACGAACCGGTGTCGGGCGAGGCGATCGCCATTTCGCCAAGCATACGCATCACCAGCACCACCAGGGTACCGGCTGCAGCGTAGGCCAACAGGACCGCAGGGCCGGCCGCCGCGATGGCGTGGCCGGAACCAACGAACAGCCCCGCGCCGATCACACCGGCGATGGACAACATGGTGACGTGACGCGATTTGAGCCCCTGAGCGAGGTCATTGGAATTGTGCTTACCGCTCATAAAACTACCTTTGTAAGGAGGTGGACTACCTGAATGACTGGCCAGCGCACCCGGGATTTAGGTAGGCGTCGCTGCATTCTGGAAATATCCTGTGGCAATTACCGCGCCATTTCCGTGCTTGGCTCATCAGCGCCAGGCCCGATATCAATCCCGGCGGGGCCTGCAGAGCATTCGGCCAAGGCTTGACCGAATGCACATCAAATCGGCTTGTGCCGAGCAGATTACTGAAATACCCACTTACAAATGCACCAAAGGTGCTCCTTGGTAACACCCGCGCACAAAATCGAAGCGCCCAGGTGCAACCGTCAGCGCAACCTCCATTCAAGCGAAAAAGAGGGCAGCAGCCACTACGGCTAAAAACGGCTTCCCAGTGCGGTACAAAACTGGCACCATCGCGCCTTTTTTCATCAAGGCTCTGGTGCTGGGCACAAGGCCGGCGGACATCCTCGCGACGTTGCACTGCAACGATGCGACAAACTGCCCCGCCAGCGACCTGAGCCCCTTGCGACCCCGTTGGCTGTCAATGAGCCGCTATGCTAGCGTGGCGCTCGCCAGGAAGGCCGCCAACAGCTGGGAACGCACCCGAACCGAAGAGGACCGCACATGGCCCAGGCCACGCCCGCGCTGGAAATCCGCAATCTGCACAAGCGCTATGGCACCCAGGAAATTCTCAAGGGCATTTCCCTGACCGCGCGCGATGGTGACGTGATCTCGATCCTCGGATCGTCCGGTTCCGGCAAGTCCACCCTGCTGCGTTGCATCAACCTGCTGGAAAACCCGCATCAAGGGCAGATCCTCCTGGCCGGTGAAGAGCTCAAGCTCAAGGCCGCCAAGAACGGCGACCTGATCCCGTCGGACAACCGCCAGATCAACCGCCTGCGCAGCGAAATCGGTTTCGTCTTCCAGAATTTCAACCTGTGGCCGCACATGTCGATCCTCGACAACATCATCGAGGCGCCGCGCCGCGTGCTTGGCCAGAGCAAGGCCGAAGCCACTGAACATGCCGAAGCGCTGCTGAACAAAGTCGGTATCTTCGACAAGCGCCACAGCTATCCCGCGCAGCTTTCCGGTGGCCAGCAACAGCGTGCTGCCATTGCCCGTACCCTGGCCATGAAGCCCAAGGTGATCCTGTTCGACGAGCCAACTTCGGCGCTCGATCCGGAAATGGTCCAGGAAGTGCTTAACGTTATCCGCGCATTGGCCGACGAAGGCCGTACCATGCTGCTGGTAACTCACGAGATGAACTTTGCCCGCCAGGTGTCCAGTGAAGTGGTTTTCCTGCACCAGGGCCTGGTTGAAGAGCAAGGAACGCCGCAGCAGGTCTTCGAAAACCCGAACTCGGCGCGTTGCAAGCAATTCATGTCCAGCCACCGCTAACGGAGCAATACATGCAGACCTACAAGAAGTTTCTCCTGGCCGCTGCCGCCACTTTGGTGTTCTCGGCCAATGCCCTGGCCGCAGACAAACTGCGCATGGGTATCGAAGCGGCCTACCCGCCGTTCAACAACAAGGATGCCAGCGGTAACGTGGTCGGCTTCGACAAAGACATCGGCGACGCCCTGTGCGCCAAGATGAAAGTCGACTGCTCGGTCGTCACCTCCGACTGGGACGGCATCATCCCCGCCCTGAACGCGAAGAAGTTCGACTTCCTGGTGTCGTCGCTGTCGATCACCGACGAGCGCAAGCAAGCGGTTGAATTCACCGACCCGTACTACTCGAACAAGCTGCAGTTCATCGCACCGAAGAACGTCGACTTCAAAACCGACAAGGCCTCGCTCAAAGGCAAGGTCATCGGCACCCAGCGCGCGACCCTGGCCGGCACCTGGCTGGAAGACAACTACGGTAGCGACGTGCAGATCAAACTGTACGACACCCAGGAAAACGCCTACCTCGACCTGATCTCGGGCCGCGTCGACGCCATCCTCGCCGACAAGTACGTGCAGTACGAGTGGCTCAAATCCAACGACGGCAAAGCCTATGAGTTCAAAGGCGAGCCGGTGATGGACAGCGACAAGATCGGCATTGCCGTGCGCAAGGGTGACGACAAGTTGCGCGACCAGCTCAACGCTGCCCTGAAAGAAATCAAAGCCGACGGTACGTACAAGAAGATCAACGACAAGTACTTCCCGTTCAGCATCGAATGATTCGCCCGACCGGCACGCCCTAGCGGCGTGTCGGTCCCTAGAACGCACCTAATCAATGAATATTGACCTGCACGGATTCGGTCCGGCCTTGATGGCTGGCACCCTGATGACGGTAAAACTGGCGCTCTGCGCCTTGCTGCTGGGGCTGATCCTGGGCCTGCTCGGCGCCCTTGCCAAGACTTCTGCCATCAAGCCACTGCAATGGCTTGGCGGCTTCTATTCGACCCTGGTGCGCGGGATTCCCGAGCTGCTGTGGGTATTGCTGATCTATTTCGGCACCGTCGGCCTGGTCAACAGCCTCGGCGACGCCCTGAACATGCCCGGCCTTGAGCTGAGCGCATTTGCCGCCGGCGTGATCGCGCTGGGCCTGTGCTTTGGCGCCTACGCCACCGAAGTGTTCCGCGGCGCGATCCTGGCGATCCCCAAGGGCCACCGCGAAGCCGGGCTGGCCCTGGGCCTGTCCAAACGCCGCATCCTCTCGCGGATCATCCTGCCGCAGATGTGGCGCATTGCCCTGCCGGGCCTGGGCAACCTGTTCATGATCCTGATGAAGGACACCGCGCTGGTGTCGGTGATCGGCCTTGAAGAAATCATGCGTCACTCGCAGATCGCCGTGACCGTGAGCAAGGAGCCGTTCACCTTCTACATGGTTGCCGCGTGCATCTACCTGAGCCTCACCGTAGTGGCGATGGCCGGCATGTACTTCCTGGAAAAACGCGCCGCTCGCGGCTTCGTGAGGGCTGAATAATGAACTGGGAAGTCATCATCAAATGGCTGCCACGCCTCGCCCAGGGCGCGACCCTGACCCTGGAGCTGGTGGCCATCGCCGTAATCGCCGGTTTGATCCTGGCGATCCCGCTGGGCGTCGCCCGCGCCTCGCGCCACTGGTACGTGCGCGCCCTGCCCTACGGCTACATCTTCTTCTTCCGCGGCACGCCGCTGCTGGTGCAGCTGTTTCTGGTGTATTACGGCCTCGCCCAGTTCGAAGCCGTGCGCAACAGTGTGCTGTGGCCGTACCTGCGCGATCCGTTCTGGTGCACCGTGCTGACCATGACCCTGCACACCGCCGCCTACATCGCCGAGATCCTGCGTGGCGCGCTGCAGGCCATCCCCAAGGGTGAAATCGAAGCAGCGCGGGCGCTGGGCATGTCCCGCGGCAAAACCCTGTTCTACATCATGCTGCCACGCGCCTCGCGCATCGGCCTGCCGGCCTACAGCAACGAAGTGATCCTGATGCTCAAGGCCAGCGCCCTGGCCAGCACCGTGACCCTGCTCGAACTCACCGGCATGGCCCGCACGATCATCGCCCGCACCTACCTGCCGGTGGAGATCTTCTTCGCGGCCGGTTTGTTCTACTTGGTCATCTCGTTCCTCCTGGTGCAGGGCTTCAAGCTGCTGGAACGCTGGTTGCGGGTGGACGCCTGCCAAGGGCGCTAAGGCGCCCATGGCCATCCTCGAAAGCGACCAGCTACACGCCCGCTTCCACGCCCTCGACCAGTTTCTGGTCGAGCATCAAGCGCTGTGGAAGCCCAGGCCCTTCACCGCCTTGCAGCTCGACTGGGAACAGCAGTACCCAGAACTGGCCAGTTGGCTGCGCCAGTGCACCCTCGAAGACGCCGAAGCCAACCTCGACCCAACCCTGCCACCCGCACCTTATCCACAGCTGGCCGCCCAGGCTCAGCAACTGACCGCCCTGGATGAGTTGCCCGACGCAGGCTTATCGCCCGCCGGCCACCGCCTCGACGTCAACGTGCCCGGGCGCAAGTGGCAGCAGATCGAAGCCTTCAGCCGCCGCCTCGGCTTTCGCCAGCAGACCCAGCACTGGCTCGACTGGTGCGCCGGCAAAGGGCATCTCGGCCGCCGCTTGCTGCAGCCCGGCCAGCAACTGACCTGCCTCGAGTACAACCCCGAGCTGGTCGCTGCCGGCCAGGCCCTCAGCGACCACCACAAGCTGCCCGCCCAGCACCTGCATCAAGACGTTATGGCTGCCGACAGCGCCCGCTGCCTCGACCAAAGCAAAAGCGTGGTCGCCCTGCACGCCTGCGGCGATCTGCACGTGCGCCTGCTGCAGTTAGCCGCCAGCCAAGGCTGCCAACACATCGCGTTGGCGCCCTGCTGCTACAACCGCATCCAGGCCAGCGCCTATCAGGCCCTGTCCAGCCACGCCCGCGCCTCGACTCTGCAGCTCGACCTCGACGACCTCGGCCTGCCCCTGAGCGAAACCGTTACCGCCGGCGCCCGCGTCCGCCGCCAGCGCGACGCCTCGATGGCCCGCCGCCTAGGCTTCGATCTGCTGCAACGCGAACAACGCCAGAACGACAGCTACCTGCCGACGCCATCGCTGCCGGTCAGCTGGCTGGACAAGACCTTCGCCGCGTACTGCCAGGACCTCGCCGCGGTCAAACAGCTGCCCCTCACCGGCAACCCCGACTGGGAAGCACTCGAAGCCGCCGGCTGGCAACGTCTCGCCGAGGTGCGCAACCTGGAGCGCGTACGCAACCTGTTCCGCCGCCCGCTGGAGTTATGGCTGGTGCTCGATCGAGCGCTGTACATGCAAGAACAAGGCTACAACGTGCGCGTTGGGCTGTTCTGCGACTACGCCCTTACACCCCGCAATTTGCTACTTTTGGCCGAGCGCGGGCGATGAGTAACCTGTGGATAAGTCTGTGCACAAGCTTTTGATGAAATTGGCGGATTTGTGGATCCAACTGGCTATTTAGGGCCGTCTGCTTATTCGCTTAAACCTTCAAGCCCAGCAAAAACAGCACTTTGCGCAAAGACCGGCGGTTACGACCAACGGTATGCCCGCACTGCAATCCTGGCATGCCGCTTGTGCATAAGCATTTTCAGAATTGTCTGAAAGCGTGATGGCCACCCGCCTTCGCCCATGCCTACTGAGTTACAATTGCCCGCAACAAAGACTGTCACCGAACGGACTTCGACATCGTGATCCCGATCAAATCCACCGCCCTGCTCAGCTTCGCCCTCGCCGTCACCGCCTGCACCAACACCACTAGCCACGCCCCCGACAAAGCCCTTGGCTGGGACACCCCCGCCATGCAACTCGGCGGCGACCGCGGCCTGCCGCTGCACGTCGCACAGCCCTGCCGCAAGCGCGGCTGCGACAACGACAAGCTGTTTTTCAACCCCGCCAAGGCCGAGCCAGGCATAAACACCATCCACCGCGGCTGGTAGGAAATTTCTCCTTTCAGGCCGGTGAGTTACGGGTTTTTGCATTGATTGCAAGGAAGTGGTTTACACGGCTGCTCGGATAGCTATAATGCGCCCCTGTGCCGGTATAGCTCAGATGGTAGAGCAACTGACTTGTAATCAGTAGGTCCCGGGTTCGATTCCTGGTGCCGGCACCATACACACACGAAAAACCCGCCTTCTGGCGGGTTTTTTCGTTTCCGGGTTCAAGACATTCCAGCGACGCCCCGCTAGTGACCTTCTAAAGCGACACGTTCAATGACATGCCGGATGGTGCCGACGTGGTCACCGAGCCACGCCAAAGCTGTGCTGCGCCCAAGAAGAGTCGTGTATTCCCCCTTGCGCGGTGGCAGAGGACCGCTGAGTGGATAACTTCAAACGAATTCTCCAGTCAGATTGAAGTTCACGTTGCTCGGATGTAGGCGGAACCTGGCACTGGCTCAGCGAGGAGGACTTGAACTGGATATATCAACCGCCCAGAGCATCAAGCTCGCCATTATGGCGGCAACCGGACTGTCCAAAGACGCGCTGCATATCTAGGTGGGCATGGCGATCTATTTGACGCTGATCGTTGGCAACCGATGATTGCGGCCATACCTTGGCTGGCTAGCGGTTTTAATCATTGCATGTGCTGGCGAGTGGATAGATCGACGAGACGATATTGGAAGCTTCGGATACTGGCGCTGGCAGGCAAGCGCTCACGACCTTCTGAACACCTTGTTTTGGCCGACGGTACTGACGCTGCTTTGGCTTTTAGAATGCCGCAGTAAGTATGCGTACGCCCGTAAGACTCTCGCAATCTGCTCTATGTGATGCTTCATTCAGTGGGTGCTATGGGAAGCCCCTTGCATTAAAATCCCGCCATCATAATAATGAGATCGATTACCATTTATGCCTCGGTGTCTCTCTCATGTCGGCGCTTGATCATTCGGCTCTTCATCGGTTGTACAGCGAACATAACAGCTGGCTGAAAGGCTGGTTGCGTGTGCGTTTGGGCAACGCCGCCGATGCTTCGGACCTGGCTCAGGACACGTTTCTGCGGGTGATGACGGCGCGCAATGACGCACCCATTCGCGAACCTCGTGGCTACCTGAGCGCCATCGCCCGTTCGCTGCTGATCGATAAATCCCGTCGCCGCGCCATTGAGCAGGCTTACTTGCATGCGTTGGCCCAACGGCCGGAACCGGTGGATGTTTCGCCGGAGATTCGCTTGTCCATCATCGAGATGCTGGTGGCGGTCGATAGCCTGCTAGATGAGCTGGGCCAGCGCACGCGGGAGATTTTCCTGGCGGTGCAGCTCGAAGGTCTGAGCTACGTGGCGGCGGCCGAGCGGTTTGGGGTGTCGGTGACCACGGTGAAGAATCATCTGATTCGCGCCATGACGCGCTGCCTGTTGCTGGTGGATAACTGATGTCTGCGTCGCCCAACCTGGAGACGCTGGAGGCGGCCGCCACCTGGTATGTGCAGCTCAATGATGGCACCGCCAGCGAGGCGCGCACGCGGGCGTGGCAGGCGTGGGTACAGGCCAGCCCTGACCATGCGGCGGCATGGTCGCGGGTTGAAAAGCTTCAGCAGCAGTGGGCGACAATACCGCAGCAGGCGGCGTTGTCTGGCCTCGGTGCAGCGCAGGCACAACGCCGTGATGTACTGAAGATCCTCGGTATGCTGATAGCGGTCGGCGGTGGTACATGGATGGCCGTGGAGCAGGTGCCGTACCGCTCGATGCTAGCGCAACAGCGCACGGGCATCCGGGAACGTCGCTCGCTGCGCCTGGACGATGGCTCGCAACTGGAACTGAACGCCGACACCGCACTGGACATCCATTTCGACTCCAGACAGCGGCTAATCCAGCTACTCCGTGGCGAAATTATTGTGCAAACCGCCAAGGATCCCACCCAGCGCCCCTTCATGGTTCAGACCGCGCAAGGGGGCGTGCGCGCGCTCGGCACCCGGTTCAGTGTGCGCCAACTGCCCGAGCAAACCCTTGTCGGTGTGCTGGAGGCGGCGGTTGAAGTCAGCCCGCAAAGGCATGCCGATCACCCGCTGCGCCTGGAAACCGGCCAGCAGGTCACGTTCGACCGTGATCGGGTAGGCAGCGTCCGCCCCCTGCCAGCGGGTTCGACCGCCTGGGTGCAGGGCATGCTCAGCGTCGATGATTGGCGGCTGGGCGACTTCATCGAGGAGTTGGGGCGCTATCGACCAGGCGTCCTGCGCTGTGCCGCCGAGGTTCGGGGGTTGAGCATTTCCGGCGCTTTTCGCATCGATGATACCGACACCGTGCTGGAGAACCTGGGCAAATCCTTGCCGGTGAAAGTGCGTTATCTGTCGCGTTACTGGGCCAGCATTGAAGCGGCGTGAAGCCGCGTCGCAGAATCTTCAGCGGCAACCTTGCTGATTCAGATTCTCATCCGTCAATGACATAAGCCGCGATACAGCGGGTTTCTGCCAAGACAACGGAAGGATCACCGAATGCCCCCGCTTTCCCACAACACTCCGACGCTGCTGAGGCGCGCCGTGCGCCTGGCCGTTCTAGGCGCTTCCCTTGCCAGCCTGTCTGGCCTGGCGCTGATGCCGGCTCAGGTCATGGCGCAGAGCCTGACCGCTTACCAGGTCGCCCCCGGGCCGCTGAGTACCGCCCTGGCCGAGTTCGGTGTGCAGGCGGGGGTTACCATTTCGTTCGACACCGAGCAGGCTCGGCATCTCACAACTGACGGGCTCAAAGGCTCATACAGTGTCGAGGAAGGGCTGTCGCGCCTGCTCGCCAACAGTGGCCTGCAAGCGCAACGGCAGAGCAATGGCGGGTACGTTCTGGTCGCGAACAGCACCGACGATGCCCTGGAACTGGGGGCTACGCAAATCACTGCCAACCAGTTGGGCACAGTGACTGAAGGCACTGGCTCATACACCCCCGGCACTATCGCTACGGCGACGCGCATGGTGCTGACGCCTCGAGAAACACCGCAATCGATCTCGGTAGTAACCCGCCAGGCGATGGATGACTTCGGGCTTGTAGCCATCGATGACGTGATGCGCCATACCCCGGGCATCACCGTATCGACCTATGACACCGAGCGTACCAACTACTATTCCCGCGGGTTCTCCATCGTCAACTTCCAGTACGACGGTATCCCTACTCTGCGCGACGCCCAATATTCGGCGGGCCAGACCCTGACCGACATGGCGATCTATGATCGCGTCGAAGTTCTCAAGGGCGCTACAGGTCTGCTCACCGGGGCAGGCGGCCCAGGGGGTACCATCAACCTCATTCGCAAAAAACCGACCTCCGCGTTCAAGAGCAGCATCGAACTGGGCGCCGGCTCCTGGGACAACTATCGCTCCCAAGCCGACGTCAGCGGTCCCCTGACCGAAACCGGCAACGTCCGCGGCCGTGTCGTAGCGGCGTATCAGGACAAACAATCGTTCCTTGATCATTACTCGCGTAAGACCGGTGTGCTCTACGGCATCCTGGAGGTCGACTTGGATGAAAACACTCTGCTGACCCTCGGTGCCGATTATCAGGACAGCGATCCGAAAGGCTCCAGTTGGACCGGTACACGCACCATCTTTGATGCGACCGGCAAAAAGCTGGACCTGCCGCGTTCGTTCAACAACGGCCCAAAATGGGGCTCTTGGGAACAGTACAGCCGCACGGCCTTCGCGAGCCTGGAACATACCTTTGATAATGGCTGGGTCACCAAAGGCCAATACAACCACCAGATCAACGGCTATGACGCTCCCCTGGGCTACATCTCCCAGGACACCGCCACCGCCAGCTCCATCTACGCGCGCAAATACGTGGGCAAGACCACCAGCGACAGTCTCGATGTGTACGCCTCGGGGCCATTCGAGCTGTTCGGCCGCGAACACGAACTGGTGATCGGTCAGTCCCTGTCCATTTCCAAATGGAAAGCCAAGGACTACACCGCAACCACCTACTTCAACAACTCCTATGATTTCTACAACTGGGACGGCGATGCCGCCGAGCCGCTGTGGACCGCCACCAAGTTCAACGACGAAACGACCCGCCAGACCGGCACCTACGTCACCGGTCGCTTCAGCCTGACGGATGAACTGCACCTGTTGCTCGGCTCACGTATTGCCAACTACCAGGTGACCGGGACCAGCGACACTCAGGAAAGCGGTAAGGTGGTGCCGTATGCCGGCCTGACATATGACCTGAACGACAATTTCACCGCGTACGCCAGCTACACCGAAATCTTCCAGCCGCAGACTCAGTACCGCACCCGCACCCGTGCCATGCTAGCCCCCAACGAAGGCAAGAACTATGAGTTCGGCCTCAAGGGTGAGTTCTTCGGTGGCCGCTTGAATTCCAGCCTCGCCTACTTCGAGGTGCACGAAGAAAACCGTCCGCTGGCCGACACAGCCTGGAACTCGCAGCCGGGCGTCGACTACTCGTACATCGGCACCAAGACCAAGACCAAGGGCTACGAAGCGGAAATCTCCGGCGAATTGGCCAAGGGCTGGCAGTTGCAAGCGGGATATACCCATAAGATCGCCCGCAATAGCGATGGTGATAAAGTCGCCACCTGGGAACCGGAAGACCAGGTCAGCTTCTACAGCACCTACAAACTCCAGGGCAGCCTGGACAAGCTCACCGTCGGTGGCGGCGCGCGCTGGCAAAGCGCTGGCTGGCAGACCGTCAACAACTGGGGCTACCCCGGTGGTGGCCGCTACGAGAAATTCACCCAAGACCCCTACTGGCTGGTTGATCTGATGACCCGCTACCAAGTGACCGATAACCTTTCGGTCACCTTCAACGTCAACAACCTGTTCGACAAGCACTATTACACCAACATTGGTTTCTATGACTCGGCCTACCCTGGCGACCCACGCAACATGATGGTCACCACACGCTGGGATTTCTGATCTCTGCGATCAAACCGGTTTCCTTTCTGCTGCTCATGCAACAAAGCCCTCGTATCGCTACGAGGGCTTTGTTTTCGCAGCCAGCGCGGCTAGAAATTCCACCGAGTAGAGAGCATCACGTTCCGCGGATCGCCGTAATACACCGAGTTGTAGAAACCAATATTGGTGTAGTACTTCTTATCGAACACGTTATTGACGTTAAGCGTGGCCGAGACGTTGTCGGTGACTTGATAGCGGGCCATTGCATCCACCACCCAAAGCGGGTCTTGGGAGAACTTGTCGGTGGTCATGGTGGTGTAGTTATTGGTCAGCAGTTTCCAGCCGGTACTCTGCCAGCGTACGCCGCTGCCCAGGGTGAGCTTGTCCAGCGGGCCGGTCAGTTTGTAGGTGGTGTAGAGGTTGACCTGGTCTTCCGGTTCCCAAGTGGAGAGTTTCTCACCTTGATTGTCGCGCATGATCTTGTGGGTGTAGCCCGCCTGCAATTGCCAGCCGGGGGCCAGTTCGCCGGAGATTTCCGCTTCATAGCCCTTGGTCTTGGATTCAACGCCCTTATAGGCACCGTCCAGCCCGGGGATGCTGCCTCGCACGTAGCGGTCGTCGGTGACTGCGCGGTTGTCTTCGTGGACTTCAAAGTAGGCGATGCTGGCGTTGAGGCGGCCGTCAAAGAATTCACCCTTGAGGCCTAGCTCATAGTTCTTGCCTTCATCCGGCTCGACCGGTTTGTCATTGATGTCGCGATACTCACGCTGCGGCAGGTAGATATCGGAGTAGCTGGCATACGCCGAGAAATTCTCGTTGAGGTCGTAGGTGATGCCGGCATAAGGCAGTACCTTGCCAGTGTCCTTGACCTGGCTGGTGCCGGTGACTTCGAAGTTGTTCACGCGAGTGCCGAGCATCAGGTGCAGGTCATCCGTCACGTTGAAGCGCGCGGTCATGTAGCCGGCGCTCTGGCGCGTGGTTTCGTCGTTGTAGGCGGTTTCCGGACCTCGGCCCGGCTTGGCGGCGTCGCCGTCCCAGTTGAAATAGTCGTGGCTGTTGCCATCGCTGTAGACGGCGCTGGTGTAGTTGCTGCCGGTCCAGCGCGAGCGCGATACCGAGGTGCCGACCACCAATTCATGCTCGCGGCCAAACAGGCTGAACGGTCCGGTGGCGTACAAGTCGCCGGTGTCGCTGATGGTTTCGCCGTCGTAGGCACGGGTCAGCAGCGACGCTTTGCCGGTGGCGGCGTTTGGCGACAGCAGGGCAGAGAGCGGCGCATTGTAGCCGTTGATCTGGTGGTTGTACTGCGCCTTGCCGACCCAGCCATTGGCGAATGTGTGCTCCAACGTCGCGAAGCCGGTACGGGTGTACTGCTCCCATTTGCTGAACTTGGTGCCGTTGTTGAAGCCGCGGTGGGTGCTGATGCGATTGCCGTCCGAGTCATATAGCGAGGCCGAGCCAGACCAGCTGGAACCCTGCGGGTCGCTGTCCTGGTAGTCGGCGCCAATCGTCAGCAGCGTATCAGGCGCCAGATCGAACTCGAGGATGCCGTAGTACACGGCGGTCTGGCGTTGGTAGTGGTCGAGGAACGAGTGCTTGTCCTGATAGGCCGCGACGGCGCGACCACGGATGTTGCCGGAGTCGGTCAACGAGCCACTGACATCGACTTCCGAGCGATAGTTGTCCCATGAGCCCGCGCCCAGGTCGATGTAACCCTTGAACTCGGACGTGGGCTTTTTGCGCACCATGTTGATGGTGCCGCCAGGGCCGCCGGCGCCGGTGAGCAGGCCGGTAGCGCCCTTGAGCACTTCGACACGGTCGTAGATCACCGTGTCAGTGAGGGTGTGACCAGAAGAATACTGCGCATCCTGCAGGATCGGGATGCCGTCGTACTGGAAGTTGCGAATGGCGAACCCGCGCGAATAATACGACGTACGCTCACTGTCATAGGCCGCGACCGTGATACCCGGCGTGTGACGCATCACGTCGTCGATCGACTTGAGGCTGAAGTCATCCATGGCCTGGCGCGTCACTACGGAAATCGACTGCGGCGTTTCCCGTGGCGTCAGTACCAGGCGCGTCGCGGTGGCGATGGTGCCGGGGGTATAGGAACCCGAGCCTTCGGTAATGGTGCCCAACTGGTTGGCACTCACCTGCGTCGCTTGCAACTCGACCTTGCCATCCTGGGACACGGGTTTGGCCACCACCCGATACCCGCCGTCTGCAGGTTCAGCCTGCAGCCCTACCGGGCCCAGCAAGCGCTCAAGGCCTTCTTCCAATGCGAAGCTACCTTGCAAACCGCTGCTTTGCACGCCGGAGGAAAGCGCTGAATCAATGCCAACCATCACACCGGCCTGCTGCCCGAACGCACCCAACACGCGGTCGAGGTTACCGGCGGGAATGTCAAAGGCCTGAGCCTGGGAGTGTTCCCCGGTGGTTACCGGGCTGGCGGCAATCGCGCTGTGACTGGCAGTAACCAACGATAAACCGAAGATCGCGGTGCGTAACGCGCTGGCGAGGGGTGTGACGCGGATGAGCATAAAGACTGTCCTGTCGAGAAGGTTGGCGGGCGCTTTTTCAGCGTCTTGCCTGTCTTGATGCTCGAGAACGGAAATACTGCCGGCCACCGTGAAAAATACTCAAAACTAAGCCGGCACCACGCTGGCGAGGTAACCCCACACCCGTTGCACACGCACCGGCAGTACCTTGGCCAGCAGGTCGAGACTGGCCTCGGGTTGGTCCAGCGAGAACGAACCCGACACCTGCAAGCCCGCCACAGCCGGGTCGCAGCGCAGCAGCCCGCGCCGGTAGCGATCAAGTTGCTCAAGCACCTCGCCCAGTGGCATGCGCTCGGCGATCAACAGGCCTTGGCTCCAAGCTTCGGCGGTGGCTGGCACGCGGGTCGGCTGCCCGCTCAGCAGGTTGCTGAAGCTCAGCTGCTGGCCGGCTTCCACCTGGGTGCGGGGGCCACGCGATGGCTCGACCTGCGCACTGCCGGAGAGCATTTGCACCTGCGTACCCGGATGGCCTGGCAGCCCGTGGCTGATGATCAACCGCGACAGCGCGGCTGGCCGTATCCAACCATCCGCGGTCTTGATCGCCCGACTGTCGCTGGCACCGTTGGCCAGCAACAGCCTGCCCAGGTTAAGCGTCAGGCGAGCCCCCTCGACATCCATCGCGGTGCGGGTATCCAGCTGCAATGCAGCGCCATCGTCCAGCCGTACATGGCGCCGCTCCCCGGTGGCGGTGTGGTAATCGCTGAACAACTCCGGCAGCAACACCCGCTCGCGCACACCCAAGCCGAGGGCGCTGGCCACACTCAGGCCGGCAAAGCCCTTGAGCAAAGTGCGTCGCGAAACAGCACTGCGCGCCTGCAGCAATTGCCGCGCTCCGGGGGCCGTGAGCACCTGGTTGAGGCGCATGTCGCGGCTCAGCCCGACCAAACGCTGCCAGGCCAGTTCGTGCTGGGGGCTCTCGTTGCGCCAGTGCTGGCACGCCTGCTGCTCGGCAGCACTGCTGGTGCCCGACTGCAGGGCAACCATCCAGTTCAAGGCCTGGTCCAGCACGCTTTCGTCCAGGGGCTGATCGTTGGCGACCTTGAAGCGACTCATGGCGCGTACACCGCCAGGTAGCAATGGCGATAGGCCTTGAGCATGGCTTTTTGCACCACATTCACGCTGAGGCCCATGCGCGCTGCGATCTGTGGATAAGTCAGGCCATCGAGCTGCGACAGCAGGAATATCTCCCGCACCTTGCTGCCCAACCCGTCCAGTACCTGCCCTACCGCGTCCAGCGCTTCGAGCACCAGCAAGCGGGTTTCCGGCGACGGCATATGTTCCGGCTCCAGGATCGCCAGCGACTGTTCATACGCCCGCTCCAGGGCCTGGCGGCGGAAATACTGCACGCACAAGCGGCTGGCGACGGTGGTGAGGTAGGCGCGAGGCTCGCGGAAAACCGGCACGCTGCCGCTGCTCAAAATACGCAGGAAAGTGTCCTGCGCCAGATCCACGGCCTGCTCATGCCCGCCCAGCTTGCGCCGCAGTAACTGCACCACCCAGCTGTGATGCTGAGCATAGAGTTCGCCCACCATTTGATGGGTTGTCGAGGATGAGGCCATGAGTGCGATATCCGACGGGAGACTTGAATGAGTCGCACATGGTAATACTTCTCATTAGAAACGGGTTAGGCGTTTCTTCTCTGCTGCGCAGCAGCGCCGTAGGACATTTCCCAACCTGCAACCAAATGCTTCAGCCGAGGGCTCTTCGGAACTACCCTACGCACCTTGCCGAACCTTCGCTGTTGTCGGGGAAATGCCTCAGGGATAACGTCTCTGGGTCGCCAGTTTCCGGTGACCGGGTGTGAGAACCCGCATGAAATGCAGCGGCAAGTCGTTATGGCAGCCGTGCGCGGGCAGACTTCGGTCTGGCCGGGTTTTGCTCGTTTCCTCGGTTTCTCACCCTGCGTACGGCTGCCACCTTGATCCGTGAGAAAGGTCGAGCTGGTGGCTCCTGTCACGAAATGAGAGATCCACCATGAAGAAACTCGTCCCCGACCCACCCCGCCAAGACTTCACCCAACGGTCCTCCTTCAGCCTCCATCCAAACGTCACTACTTCTGAAATCCTTGCCCATGCCAGCGAACTGCTGCTCGGCGTAGCCGAAACCATCGACCAACACCGCCGCGCCCATCCTTACCAGGCCGGGCTGAACATGCTGGCGAACGCCGCCCATACCGCCGATGCCTCACGCGCTCTGATTGACTACGCAGTGACCTGCCTGCCCGCCAAGCCGGAGGAATGCTGAGATGAGCGACGAGCAAAAACCAACGTCACGGCCGGCGTCGAAACGTTCTTCGAATCGGGCGAAAGGTCCTCTCACATATTCCGGGTCATGCCCGGAGTGCCGTTCGAGCACGCCTATGAACACGTGTCAGTACTGCTGGGCTACATCAAGCATCTGGTCCGCGAGGGCGATATGGAGAATGACCACAAGCTGCTCGGCGCAGCGGATTACCTGAGCACCTTCGCCAAGGCGATCATGGACGACATCGAGATCGCGCGAAACCGAGCTCAACGCACAACGGCATAGAAGCAGGAAGGGCCGCTCGGCGGCCCCACACTGCGCAGCCAGCCGAGTACGAGGTAAGCAACATCAAGTTGATTACGATCAAAATCCACATTCACGCCAGCAGTAGGCTAAGCGCAATGACCGCCACAACGAGGGCGCTGCATGGCCAAGAAATTCCCCCTCAACCCAAGCCATCCCGAACGCATTTGTTGGGGGTGCGACCTGTACTGCCCGGCCAAAGCGCTGGCCTGCGGAAATGGTGCGGATCGGACGATGCATCCTGCCGAGCTGTTTGGTGAGGATTGGCACGAGCACGAAACGTGGTCGGAAGACGCAGACGTCAAGCGCGGTGAGGATCTGCCGCTAAGTTCGAGCACCTGATTGTGCGCTTCAGTTACCGAAGCTCTGCACAAAGGGTCCTGCACTCTGCTTGATCGCCGCGACCACGTGCGGCGCCTGTTCGCATAGCTCCGGCGCTTTGGCCAGTACTTGCTCAAGCGCCTGCAACTGCTTGCGGATAACTTCACCCGGTTGCGTTACACCACACGTGTCGGCGAAATCCAGCAAACCCTGCCTGGATGCAAACAGAGACTTGTTGCCGGCGAGCGTAAGCGCGAGCACATCTTCGGGGATGTAAGCCGTGGTGTTGACGATATCGTAAGCGGGCGCCAGGCGGGCATCGCGCATCACGGGGTCAGAATAGAGCAGGCCAAAGTTTTTCAGATGGGCATCGCCGTTACCGACGATGCAGCTCAGCGTAACCATCTCGAACAGTTGCGTGAGCGAGGCATTGAGGTGCTCGGGTGCGCAGAACACGCGGATTGCCTTGGCAATCGCTGCATAGCTCTTGCTGTACTTCTGCTCTGCTGGCAGTCCCATCAACGCCGTCATGTCTTCAAAACCGATTGGGTTGTGCTGCTCGTCGCGGTCGAAGCGGCGCATGACGAACAACTTGGCGTTGTCCGAGAGGAAGAACGGCGGCACGGGCAGCCCTGAGGCCTGCGCGATGGTCATGCACAGGTACTCATTGATGGCCAGGCCGGGATATTCGTCGCGGCCACTTTTGATGATCAATTCCGAAGTCTTCGAGGTGAACCGCTGTGGTGTTGAATTTCGTTGTTCAGGCACCAGGACTTTAGGCTGCACACCCGAGATACCGGCACGCAGGATGTAGCGATCCACCAGGTCGGCGAAGATGTCGTGCGAGCCGTCCCAAGATAAAATTTCGTCCAGCTTTTCGCCAGGAAACTGCTCACGCTCAAGCAACGCATCAACCGTGCGCGAGCTGACGTACACCCGGCCTATGGGAGAGCTGCTGCCAGATAACGCCAGTAGCAACATGGGGTCGACTTTGGCGATCTTTGCCAGGCGGTTGCGTAGCTGCTCGAGCACATAACCTTCCGGCAGGTTCATCTGAAATACCGGATGCAAATCTCGATGGCGGTACTCTTCCGTGCGGGTAGGCATGAGCAGGCTGACTGCAGCGCGCGGCTCAGCCTCCGCAGCGTAACGAAACAGGTAATCAGCAGCGCTGGTAAGGATTGTTCCGCTGATACATTGGGGTGTCGTTACAGTCAGTGAAGCGCTCATTCAAACATCCCCTGGATCTCTTCCAACGTAGGCATGGCTGCAGCAATCACTCGCAACTCGCAATCCATTGCGCCAAGAGCTTTAGCATAGGCGGCGATAGCAACGGATAGGCTACCTTTCTCCACAGCGATGATTTTCTGACGAGTAAGGTTTGCCAGCTCTGCAAGCTGTTGCTGGGTGAGCCCTCGATGAAGGCGCCGTGTGCGTATTTGTCGCCCTAAGCGCTGAGTTAGCAGTTCGTGGTCCATGTTTAGAATACGAGACAATTGGATTGACATGTAACGTATACGTGACCAGATCGAAAATCAATTGATATGTGGTGAACTGCTGGCCTCGGCCATATGCCGGACCGTTTTGGCAGTTTGCTGAGCCGGTGATCTTCGCTCAAAGCGCAGGTTCAGGGAGGCCGGGTTTGTATACCTCGAGAAGCGAGTAGAAGACGGGTTCTCGGCCCTCGCGGCGCTCATGCTCGTAGCTGAATCACCGCAAACTACTGCTGATCGCCTCATCTTCAATCAGGTCAGTGAGCAAATACTGGAGGTGATTGCCCTCGCCAACCTTCGAGCCCATCAACTCCAGCTGACGTTTGGTTGTATGTCGGTCGCATTCTGCAACGGCCATATGCATGGCGGGCGTGTGCAGATAACAGCACTGATAAGCAGGCTCGCCGAGCATCAGCGTCGGGGTGAGTTGAACGCTTCTCGCACGTTTTATGAGAGACCAAGCCAATGTGGCATCCAGCCCAGCAGGAAGCCGAAACCGCCACTCGTCAAAGTGCAGGTAACTGCCTTTCGGATCGAACGGATGGGCCAGCGCGAAATATTGCGCTGCCTGATCCTGGTGCTGTGCGCTGATGAGCGCGAGCGGGTCCGTGATGACCTCGGGCGGGCGCTTGATGATGCTCATTCCAGATGTCCCTCGATTTGGAATGAGACTACAGCACTAATCCAACTCCCTAAAACGCAAAAAGGGCCGCTAAGCGGCCCTTTCCGTCACCCAACCAGAATCAGAAGATGCTGATCGGATACTCAACAAACACACGAACTTCGTTGCCGTCGTCGTTGTAGCCGTTCTGCTGCACTGCATTGTTGGTACGCAGGAACGAGCCACGCAGTTTGACCGACAGGTCCTTGGCCGGGCCGTCTTGAACGACGTAACGGACCTGGCTGAAGATCTCGCGCTCTTTGCCTTCGCCGAAGCCTTGTGGGTTGGTGACGTTGCGGGTGTTGATGTTGTCGCCGACAACGTAGGCCAGCTTGTAGGTCAGGCCAGGCACGCCGAAGGTGCTGAAGTCCAGGCCGTAGCCGAGCTGCCAGGAGCGCTCGTCTTCAGCGTTGAAGTCAGACCAGTACGAGTTGGCCAGGTAGATGGTCGAACCACCGTCACCCACGCCGCCTTCGTTCTGGTACCAGCCGTAGTTGTAGCCGGTGCTGCCGGTGCTGCGCTGGTGCGCCAGGGTGAACGAGTGCGCGCCGTAGGCGTAGGTAGCGGCCAGGCTCCAGATGGTGTTGGAGTCGCCGTTCAGGCCTGCAGCCTGGACGAACTTCTTGTCGATGTCGGACTTGTAGCCGTTGAAATCGAGGGTCAGCGACTGGTCAGCAGCGATCGGGAAGACGTAGTTCAAGCCCAGGTAGTGCTTCTTCATGACGTCTTCGTTGTCGGCTGTGTACAGCGACGCGGTGAAGTTGTCGGTGAACTTGTAGCTACCACCCAACACGTTGATCGACTTCAGGCCACCGCTGTCGCGGTGCTCGGCGCTCTTGCGCACTTCCTGAGTGAAGCGACCGGCGTTCAGCTCGAGGCCTTCGATCTCCTTGGAGGTGATCATGGTGCCGGTGAAGCTTTCTGGCAGCAGGCGCGAGTCGTCGTACTGCAGAACTGGCAGGGCCGGCATCTGGTCGCCGTACTTCAGCACGGTGTTGGAGATGCGGAACTTGACCGCAGCGCCAGCACGGGCGAGGTCGTTGGCAGCAGCGCTCTGGCCATCTGCGTCAACGGTGTTTTCCCGCTTGAAGAAGTCGATACCGCCGCCGCCGTTACGGCCTTTGCCGCCGTCCAGGCGCAGTGCGTACAGGCCGAAGGCGTCAACGCCTACGCCGACGGTGCCTTGGGTGAAGCCGGAGGAGAAGTTACCGATGAAGGCCTGGCCCCATTGGGACTGGTCATTGGTGCCGTGTTTCTTGTCACGGTTGATGAAACCGTTGCGCAGCAGGATGTTGGCGTGGCTGTCTTCAACAAAGCCCTTGCTCTCGGCCTGGTCATTGGCCTGTGCCTGGGTCGCGGCAACGAGTGCCAGGGCGATCAGGCTGATCCTGGTTTTCAACATTTTCTTTTCCTTTATTTTTAATCAAAAACACTGTGCATTTTTACGCCCGGAAACCAACGCCCCTTCGTAGGTTCGACGTTATGCGGATCCAACTGACAAGCCGTGCCGATGCTCAACTGGCGGGCTTTCGCAGCCGCATGGCCATGTCATGGCCAGCAAGCGATGGCGAATCCTAGCCGCCCCTGCTTCTCAATGTCAAAAAATCGTGAAAGGCAGGTGTATATAACCAAAAAAACACCTCGCAATAGTGCATTTCAATGCGTATCTGCCCTTGCGTGGGGCATTTTTCCCACAAGGCGGTAATTCAACCTACATACAGCGACAAATGTCTCTACGATCAGCGCCGCCGACCCTGTTACATCGAGATACACATGTAAAGACAGGGCTTTACGAATTACCCGAGCAAGCGCTAATAGCAAGCATTACCATCCGCATCCATTTTTCATTAACTGCTTGTTTGGATGCCGTCATGCGTGTGCCTCGCCGCCTTTCGCCCCTGTCCCTGAGCCTGTCGCTGCTGTGCAGCGCGGGCGTTGCCACTGCCGCCACCACTACCCTGCCAGAGCTCTCGGTCACCGCCGATGGCGAGCGTGAACGGGACAACCCCCGGGTCAAGGAAGTCAGCACGGCGACTCGCACCTCCACAGCGGTGCGCGACGTACCGCAAGCCATCGACACGGTGAAGACCAGCAACCTGCTGGATTACGGCAGCAACAACCTGGGCAAGGCGCTGGAAGGCATCCCCAACGTCAGCAGCGGTGCCGATACGCGTTTCGACAGCGTGCGTATCCGCGGCTTCGAGAGCAGCAACGACTTCTATCTGGACGGCATTCGCGACGACAGCCAATACATACGCGATCTGCACAATATCGAGCGGGTCGAGGTGCTCAAGGGCCCGGCCGCGGTGCTGTATGGCCGCGGCGGCCAGGGCGGTATCGTCAACCGGGTGAGCAAGGCGCCAGAGCATGGCCGGCGCTCGAGCATCGAAGCCCAGGCGGGCAGCGAAGATATGCGCAGCCTTTACGCCGACCTCAGCGCCGACCCAAGCGACACCATCAGCCTGCGTTTGAACATGGGTAACCTCGACTACAACAGCTTTCGCGATGGCGTCGATGGCAACCGCCAGCTGTTCGCGCCGTCGATGAGCTGGCAACTGACGCCAGACCTGAACTGGCTGGTGCAGTACGAATACAGCCGCTTCAACCGCACCCCTGATCGCGGCATCCCGGGTGTGAATGGCCGCCCGGCCGACCTCGACCGGGGCACGACTTACAGCGACACCCAGCGCGACTTCATCGATGACCAGGCGCAGTCGCTGCGCTCGCGCTTGAACTATCAGCTCAGCGACAACTGGCAGCTGCGCCACACGCTGGGCCTGTTCCAGCTCGACAGCCAGTTCGACAACACCTACGCCACCGGCTACAACGCCGCCAGCAACACGGTGACTCGCCAGCGGTGGCAGCAGGATCTGCAAACTCGCAACCTGTTCAACAACCTTGAAGCCGAAGGCAAGTTCGCCACCTGGGGCCTGCACCACACCGTGCTGGTCGGCCTGGAGCTGGGCCACCAGCGCCGCGACCCGCTGTTGCGCAACGCCTTGCCGACCAACCAAGGCGGCACAGCGGTGCCGAGCCTTGACCTGGACAACCCTGATCGCAGCCTGCAACACAACGGCCGCATGCGAGTGTCGAGCAACAACCACACCGTGGTCGACAGCCGCGGCCTGTACCTGCAAGACCAGATCCGCCTGAACGAGCAATGGCAGATTCTGGCGGGGCTGCGCTTTGACCGCTTCGAGGTCGAGACCACCAACCGCCTTAACAGCGCCAGCGAGCCGCAAACCAGCACCAGCACCAGCCCGCGCATCGGCGTGGTGTACTCACCGTGGCGCGAGCACTCGTTCTACGCCTCGTGGAGCAAGACCTTTTCGCCAGTCGGCGGTGGCCTGATCGGTATCACGCCGGGCGCCGCCGGCAATACCAACAAAACCGACCCTGAGCTGAGCCGGCAGAAGGAAATCGGGGTCAAGAGCGACTGGTTCGACGAGCGCCTGAGCACCACCCTGGCCATCTATGAACTGGAGCTGTACAACCGTCGTACCCGCGATGCCGATAACCCTGAACTGTTCCTGCTCAGCGGCCTGCAACGCTCACGCGGCATCGAGCTGACCGCGACCGGCAACATCGTTGGCAACTGGTATGTGCGCGGTGGCATCGGCCTTCAGGATGCGACCATCGTCAAGGACAACAGCAACCAGCAAGGCAACCGCATCAACGATGTAGCCAAGCGCAACGGCAGTCTGTTCATCAGCTGGAAACCGCAACTGGGCTGGTACGCCGAAACCGGCCTGACAATGGTTGGCGAGCGCTTTGCCGACAACCAGAACACCATCCTGCTGCCAGGCTATGGCCGCTGGGACGCGCTGGTCGGCCTGCGCACCACTGACTGGGATGTGCGCGCCGCACTGAACAACCTGACCGACAAGACTTACTACGCCTCCGCCACCAGCGCCGCACAGATCCAGCTGGGCGACCCGCGCAGCCTGGTCGTGACCGGCACCTACAACTTCTGATTCACTCGCCCAATAAAAACGCCACCGCAATCAGCGGTGGCGTTCTTGTTCAACAGCTCGGGAGCACTGCCTGCTCAATGCCAGATGGCTACCAGCGCCTCAAGCTCAGCATCGCTGATCAGTCCTCGTGGATAGCGCTCATGCAACAGACGTCGGGTATCGGTCGTCCTGACCCGCTTGCTTCCATGGTGCTTCAACCACTGCGTCAGCATTTTGAGCGATTGGTGATTTACTGCCGATGGGTGCAAAACCGACTCACTTGCTGCATTCATTTCAACACGTACTCCCTGGGCCCGTGAGCGGCTAACTTACGTTGAGTTTGTGACAGATCGGTTTAAACCTATCTGCTTGAAACACAATGGGAAACGATACAAGAGGTGTGCCATTTACCGCGTCTGCCGTCGGCCGCGCATAAAAAAAGCCCGTCAATCGACGGGCTTCTTTTCTATTAGAGAGTTAGCGCTTGTGCGGCGCCGGTTGTTGCTGAGTCAGGCAGTGGATGTTACCGCCACCGAGCAGCAGCTCGCGGCCGGGGATCATCACCACCTCATGGTTGGGGAAGATCTTCGCCAGGATGGCTCTAGCTTCGGCATCTGCCGGGTCATCAAAGCTCGGCGCGATGATGCCGCCGTTGACGATCAGGAAGTTCACGTACGAGCCCGCCAGGCGCTCGGCAGGGCTGCGCTCCTGGCTACCGGCCACCTGGTCGACGCCTGCGCACTCTTCTTCGGTTGCGTAGAGCGGGCCTGGGATCGGCATCTTGTGCACTACAAAGGTGCGGCCTTTGGCGTCACGGGTGTTTTCCAGCACTTCCAATGCGGCGTGGCAGCGCGCGTAGTTGGGGTCGTTGGAATCATCGGTCCAGGCCAGTAACACCTCACCTGGGGCGACGTAACAGCAGAAGTTGTCGACGTGGCCATCGGTCTCGTCGTTGAACAGGCCGTCAGGCAGCCAGACAATGGTGTCTACCGCCAACTGGTCGCGCAGGATCTGTTCGATCTGCTCGCGGCTCAGGTGCGGGTTGCGGTTACGGTTGAGCAGGCACTCTTCGGTGGTGATCAGCGTGCCTTCACCGTCGACGTGGATCGAGCCGCCTTCAAGCACGAAGCCTTCGGTCTGATAACGCTGGCAGCGTTCCATTTCGAGAATTTTGGTTGCGACGTCTTCGTCACGGTTCCACGGTGCATACAAGCCACCATCAAAACCGCCCCAGGCGTTGAAAGCCCAATCGACACCGCGCACTTCGCCGTGGTCGTTGATCACGAAGGTCGGGCCGGTGTCACGCACCCAGGCGTCGTCGTTGCTCAGCTCGACCACGCGGATGTTAGGCAGGTCGAGCTGGCGCCGGGCGTTCTGGTATTGAGCAGCAGACACCCCAACCGTCACCGGCTCAAAGCGAGCAATTGCTTTGGCCAGGGTCACGTGCGCCGCCTGCACCGGCTTGCCACCGAGGCGCCAGTTGTCCGGGCGCTCGGGCCAGATCATCCAGGCCTGGGTCTGTGGCGCCCACTCGGCAGGCATATGGAAGCCATCGGCGCGGGGAGTCGAGGTGAGGGTTTTCATCGGTGTCCTCTGCATTACAGTTGAGGTATGTGCGGGCGTACAGGGTAGCCCGGCATGCACTGAGATCAGTTATAGCCGATAGTTATCTGTAATTATAGTGACGAAGAAGAAAATACAGACGAAGGGCCGTCTCAATAACCGATAATAATCGAGTATTGAAACGGCCCAGTTCGCTGCTAGAGGCCTTCTTGCAGGATGCGATCCACACAATCGACGAAGTAATCGACGCTGGCCCGGGTGGTGCACATCGGCGGTTTGATCTTGAGAATGTTCAGGTAATCGCCGGTTGGCTGCATGAAGATGCCCAGATCGCGCAGGCGATTGCACAAGATAGTGGTTTCTTCAGTGGCCGGTTCAAGGGTGTGCCGATCACGCACCAGCTCCAGCCCCAGATAGAAACCGGAGCCATGGGTAGCACCCGCCAGCGGATGTTTATCGACCAATGCCTGCAAGCGCGCCTTGAAGTAGCCCCCGACCTTGCGGGTGTTGTCCCACAGGCCCTCCTCCTGCATCACGTCGAGCACGGCCAGGCCGATCCGGCAACTGACCGGGCTGCCGCCGGCGGAGGAGAAGAAGTACCCCTCGGCTTCCAGCGCCTCGGCAATCTCACGACGGGTGATCACTGCACCCAGCGGCTGGCCGTTGCCCATGCCTTTAGCCATGGTGATGATGTCCGGGGCAACACCCTGTTGCTCGAAGCCCCAGAAGTAATCACCGAGGCGGCCATAACCGACCTGCACCTCATCGGCGATGCACACCCCACCACGGGCACGGACCTTGGCGTAGGCCTCGCGCAGGTAGCCCGGCGGCAGCGAAATACCGCCGGCGTTGCCGTACACCGGCTCGCAGATCATTCCCGCCAGCTGACGGCCGCGGGCGTCGAGGTCGGCCAGCTTGGCATCGACGTCACGCAGGTAGTCAGCAGTGCTGTCATCGCCGCGATAGCGACCGCGGAAGGTGTTCGGCGCCTCCACCGGATGCACCCATTCCGGGCGGGTTTGCAGCGCTTGCGGGTTGTCGGCAATCGAGGTGGAAATCGCATCGGTAGCCACCGACCAGCCGTGATAAGCCTCCAGCACGCTGATCAGGTCACGCCCGCCGCTGTAGGCCCAGGCCAGGCGGATGGCGAGGTCGTTGGCCTCGGTGCCGCTGTTGACCAGAAACACCCGATCAAAGCCTTCCGGCGCCAGCGCCAGCAAGCGCTCGGAGAACTCCGCGACAGCGGCGTAGTGGAAGCGCGAGTTGGTGTTGAGCAGCGACCACTGCCGCGCCGACTCGGCGGCCATGCGCGGGTGGCCGTGGCCAAGCACGGCGACGTTGTTGAGCATGTCCAGGTACGAGCGGCCCTGCATGTCGATCAGGTAGTTGCGCCAGCCGCGCTCGATATGCGGCGGCTGTGCGTAGTAGTGTTTCTGCGAGCGGGCGAAGCTGGCATCACGGCGCGCCAGCAGCGCTTGCGCATCGGGCAGCGGCTCGGCGTCGCAGGCAAACCCCAGCAAGGCTTGCGGTGACGGGCACAGCGCCAGCCAGGCGGCCGCCGCTGAAGGCGTGGCGAAGAACGGCGGCTGCACGCTGCTATCGCGGCACAGCTGCACGCTGAGCAGGCTGCCAGTAGTGCCGAGCGCCTCACCCAGATTCAGCGCTTGGCCATCCTCCGGCATGCTCTGCAAGCCTTGCAGCCACAGGCTGAAATGCTCGCTGCGCAGGCAGCCATAGTTGGCGCCCACACGCTGCCATACACCAGCATGCGGCGCTTGCAGCGGGCTGCCTTCGGGTAGCTTCAGCTCGACACCGAGGGCACAGGTGGCCGGCTCGTCGGGACGGTCGATGTGGGTTTGCGACAGCCGATATTGCCCATGCAGGCTGCAAGCCACGCCAGGTTCGGCGGCCAGCACAGCCTGATCAAAACCAGGCTGCTGCCAGTTGCCCGCCTCGCAGTGCCTGCTGAGCACGCCGAGGTCGACGCGGGTGACTGCCTGGCCTGCCAGCGCCGGCAGTAAAGGTGCGCAGTCGGTCAATGCAAGCGCGGGCAATTGCTGGCCAGCGGCTTGCAGAATCGCCGCTTCCATCAATGCTGCTGGCACACGGGTGGCGGTCTCGAAGATCTCCCACTCGTGGGCGATGTTGTCGCGGATGTATTGATTGTCCGGATCGACCGTCAGTTGCTGCTCGCTGCTCAGCACCAGCACCGCAGCACGCATCAACACCAGCGGCCACAGCGCCAGCAACTCGGCCTCGCTGAGCAGATTGACCTCGTGATAGGCGCTGACCACCGGCAGAATCCGCAGCGGATCACCTTCGGCATGGTGCAGTAGCGCAGCACAGGTCACCGACAAGTCAGCGATGCGCCAGGTGCGTACCAGGTCGCCAAAGTCGATCACACCTTGCAACCGCCACTCGCGCTGGGCATCGCGCTGCCAGACCACATTGTCATCGGTGATATCCAGATGCACCGCCTGGCTCGGCAGTTGCGCCTGCACCTTGGCCAACACCTCAACAGCCTGCGCAACCACAGCCTGCAGCTGGGCGCGGCGCGGCGTATCGCCCAGCACCGGCAACAGGTGCTCGATCAACGCCTGGGCATGTTGCGGGTCCCACTGCAGGGTGCGCGCAAGGCCCGGATGGTCGAAGTCGACCAGGGCCAGGTCAACCTTCGCGCACAAGGCGCCGAGCTCGGCCATCAAACTGGCCGGCATATGCTTGAGGCGGGTCAGCGATTGCCCTTCGATATACTCGAGCACGCGCACGCGCAGTGGCTGGCCGTCGACGTCCAGCGCCAGCAGCGTCTCGCCGTTGCGCGCAGCGCGCACACCCGGCACCGGCACGCCCTGCTCGGCCAGATAGGCCAGCGCCGCATGCTGCGCCTGCAGCTCGATCTCGGCATAGCTGCCGTGGCAGGCCTTGAGCACGAAGCGGCCTTGGTCGCTGTCCAGACGCAGGTTCAGGTCCTGTTGGCTGCCCAGCGCCTGCAGGTTGCCGTCGAGGTCAAAATGCGCCCTGAGCAAAGCATGTGCCTGCGCTTCGCTGAGCGAAGGGCTTGGCTGGCTGGAACGCTGAATCAGGGTGCTGAGGGGCATTTTGCGTGTGACCTCGGTTTTTTTGTCGCTTATATCGCCACTGCTGCGGCCGATATACAAGAGGCAGCTGCAAACAAGCCGACAGAACAGCTGCGCAAATCAATGCGCTTGTCAGTACCGGCGGCAATCGACAAGCTACGCTCCATCCGACGTCAACCGGTTTTACAGAGGCAGACTGATGCGCATACTCGTCACCGGCGGTGCCGGCTTTATCGGCTCGGCGCTGATCCGCCACCTGATCACCCACACCGAACACGATGTGCTCAACCTCGACAAGCTGACCTACGCCGGCAACCTTGAGTCGTTGCAGCCGATCGCCAGCAACACCCGTTACGAGTTCGTCCAGGCCGATATCGCCGACCAGCCGCTGGTTAGCGCCGTGCTCGAGCGGTTCCAGCCAGACGCGATCATGCACCTGGCGGCCGAGTCGCACGTGGACCGTTCGATTGACGGCCCGGCAGCGTTCATCCAGACCAACATCGTTGGCACCTACGCCCTGCTCGAGGCCACCCGCGCCTGGTGGAGCAAGCTGCCGGCGGCGCGGCGCGAAGCGTTTCGCTTTCATCACATTTCTACCGACGAGGTCTACGGCGACCTGCACGGTGTCGATGACCTGTTCACCGAAACCACCCCCTACGCGCCCAGCTCGCCCTATTCGGCCAGCAAGGCGGCGTCCGACCATCTGGTCCGCGCCTGGCAGCGTACCTATGGCCTGCCGGTGCTGCTGACCAACTGCTCGAACAACTACGGCCCGTATCACTTCCCGGAAAAACTGATTCCACTGGTGATCCTCAACGCCCTCGCCGGCAAGCCGCTGCCGGTATATGGCAACGGCCAGCAAGTGCGCGACTGGCTGTTTGTCGAGGATCATGCCCGCGCCTTGCTCACTGTGGTCAGCCAGGGTCAGGTCGGCGAGACCTACAACATCGGTGGCCACAACGAGCAGACCAACCTCGACGTGGTCCGCGCCATCTGCGCCCTGCTCGATGAGCTGGCACCCCAGCATCCGGCCGGGGTCAGCCAGTACGCCGACTTGATCACCTTTGTCCAGGACCGCCCAGGCCACGACCTGCGCTATGCCATCGACGCCAGCAAGATCGAGCGCGAACTCGGCTGGGTGCCTGCCGAGACCTTCGCCAGCGGCCTGCGCAAGACCGTGCAGTGGTACCTCGACAACCGCGAGTGGTGCCGTAACGTCCAGGATGGCAGTTACCAGGGCGAGCGGCTGGGCAACACCCAATTCAAGGATCTGATCTCATGACCAAAGGCATTGTCCTGGCGGGCGGCTCCGGCACCCGTCTGCACCCGATCACCCTCGGCGTGTCCAAGCAGCTGCTGCCGATCTACGACAAACCGATGATCTACTACCCGATCTCGGTACTGATGCTCGCCGGCATCCGCGACATCCTGCTGATTTCCACCCCGCAGGACTTGCCGCAGTACCGCCAGCTGTTCGGCGACGGCAGCCAGTTCGGCATCCACCTGAGCTATGCCGAGCAGCCTTCGCCGGATGGCCTCGCCCAGGCGTTCATTATCGGCGAAGAATTCATCGGCAAAGACCCGGTGTGCCTGATCCTCGGCGACAACATCTTCCACGGCCAAGGCTTCAGCGAGCAGCTGCTGCGCGCAGTCAGCCAGCCGTCCGGAGCAACGGTGTTCGGCTACCTGGTGAAAGATCCGGAGCGCTTTGGCGTGGTCGAGTTCGACGAGCAGGGCCGCGCCCTGTCGATCGAAGAAAAACCCGCTGTGGCCAAGTCCAACTACGCCGTCACCGGCCTGTATTTCTACGACAACGATGTGGTCGAGATCGCCAAGGCCGTGCGCCCCTCGGCACGCGGCGAGCTGGAAATCACCGACATCACCAATGCCTACCTGCAACGCGGCGACCTGCGCGTCGAGCGCTTTGGCCGTGGTTTCGCCTGGCTCGACACCGGCACCCACGAGAGCCTGCTGGAAGCGTCGCAATATGTGCAGACCATCGAAAACCGCCAAGGCCTGAAGGTCGCCTGCCTGGAAGAAATCGCCTTCCAGAAGGGCTGGATCTGCCGTGAGCAACTGCTGGCCAAGGCTGAAGGCTTGAAGAAAACCGGCTACGGCCAGTACCTGCGCAAACTGGCTGAAGAGTACCCATGAACGTCATCGCTACCGACATCCCTGATGTATTGATCATCGAGCCAAAGCTGTTTGGCGACAGCCGTGGCTTTTTCTTCGAAAGCTTCAATGAGCGCGCCTTCAAGGAGCAGACCGGGGTCAGCATCAACTTCGTTCAGGACAACCACTCGCGCTCGCAAAAAAACGTGCTGCGCGGCTTGCACTATCAAGTGGAAAACCCACAAGGCAAACTGGTGCGCGTGGTCCAGGGCGAAGTGCTCGACGTTGCGGTAGACGTGCGCGTTGATTCGCCGACCTTTGGCCGCTGGGTGGCCACCCGGTTGAGCGCCGAAAGCCATCGCCAGTTCTGGATTCCACCGGGCCTGGCCCACGGCTTTTTGGTGCTGAGCGAGTCGGCCGACTTCCTCTACAAGACCACCGACTACTTCAACCCGACTGCCGAGCGCTGCATCCGCTGGGACGACCCGGACCTGGCAATCGACTGGGGGCTGGTCGAAGCGCCGTTGCTGTCGGCCAAAGACCAGCAAGGGCTGAGCTTTCGTGAGCTGTTCCCATGAAGCCACTGAAGATTCTCATCTGCGGCCACAACGGTCAGGTCGCGCAGGCCCTACAGGCACAATTCAAAGGCCGAGCTGACGTGCACGCCCTGGGCCGCGATCGGCTCGATCTGGCCCGTCCCGAACAGCTGCGCACGCCGCTGCGCGAGCTGGCTCCGGACTTGATCATCAACGCCGCTGCCCACACTGCCGTCGACCAGGCCGAAAGCGAGCCGGAGCTGGCTTTCGCGATCAATGCCCAAGCCCCGCAGGTGCTGGCTGAAGAAGCCGCCCAGCTCGGTGTGCCGTTGATCCACTACTCCACCGATTACGTCTTCGACGGCAGCAAAGCCACGCCCTACACCGAGCACGACGCGCCCAACCCTTTGGGCGTGTACGGCAGCAGCAAGCTGGCCGGTGAACAGGCGATCACCGCCGTTGGCGGCCAGCACCTGATCCTGCGCACCAGCTGGGTCTACTCGCAGCACGGGCGCAACTTCCTCCTGACCATGCAACGCCTGTTGCAGGAGAAACCGCAACTGCGGGTGGTCGCCGACCAGATCGGCGCGCCCACCTGGGCCGGCACCATTGCCGCCAGCACCCTGGCCTTGTTCGAGCGCTGGCAGGCCGGCGATGCGGGCGCCTGGGGCACTTACCACCTGAGCGCCCAAGGTGAAACCTCGTGGTTCGGCTTTGCCGAGGCGATCGCCGCGCAGCTCAAGGCGCGCGGCCTGCCTTGCGCCGAGCTGATCCCGATCAGCTCCAGTGAGTACCCAACCCCTGCGCAGCGCCCAGCCAATTCGCGGCTGGACTGCTCGCTTCTGGCGCAACAGTGGCACGTCAGCCAGGCGCATTGGCGGGACGCGCTCAACGACTGCCTGAACTAGCGCATAATTGCGCCAGACTCTTTCTGGCGCAGTTGGCACATGATGCACACCCCGACCTCCCCGCGACGCCCCCGCTGGCGCAGCCTGGCCCTTCTGGCAGTGTGCCTGGCGCCGCTGCTGTGGCCGCTGCATCACCTGGCCGAACGCTATTACCAGGACCAGCTCGCCTCGCAGAATCGCCAGACCCTCGACCTGTACGTGGCCAACCTGCTCGGCACCCTGCACCGCTACGAAACCTTGCCGCAGATCCTCGGCGAGCTGCCGGCGCTACGCCAGGCGTTGGCCGATCCGTTCAGGATCGAAGCAATCACCAACGCCAACCGCCTGCTCAAGGACATCACCCGCCAGACCGGGGCCGAGGTGATGTACCTGATGGACGTCAGCGGCAACACCCTGGCCGGCTCCAACTGGGATAAACGCGACAGTTTCGTCGGTCGTAACTTCGCCTTCCGGCCGTATTTCATCGAAGCCATGGAAGGCCGCCTGGGGCGCTTCTTTGGCCAAGGCACGACCTCAGCCAAGCGCGGCTACTTCTTCGCGGCTGCGGTGCGCGATGGCGAGCGGGTGATCGGCGTGCTGGTGGTCAAGGTCGACCTCGACCACACCGAAACTCTCTGGGGCAATACCCCCGAGCAACTGCTGCTGACCGATCAGAACGGCGTAGTGGTGCTGACCTCGCGCCCGGACTGGCGCTTCCGTGCCACCCGCCCGCTGACTCCGGCGGAGCGCTCGGCAATGCTCGCCATCCAGCCCTACCCGACCCAGGCACCGCAGCCGCTGAACCTCAACCCCGAGGCCTGGCTGATCCAGACCCGCGACATCAAGGAAACCGGCTGGCAGGTGAGCATCCTTGCCCCGCACATCCTCATCGACCGATCGGTGCAGACGGTCATGGCAATTGGCGCCGGCGCACTGCTGGTGTTGATCCTGCTGACCGGTTTGGTGATGCAGCGCCGGCGCCACTATATCGACCGCATCGATCTCGAAGCCCGCGGCCGGCAAGACCTGGAAAACCGCGTGGTGGCCCGGACCGCAGACCTCGAAGGCCTTAATACCCTGCTGAAAAGCGCCGTGCTCGAACGCGAGAGCGCCCAGCAGGAACTGGTCCGCGCTCAGGACGAGTTGGTCCAGGCCGGCAAGCTGTCGGTGCTCGGCACCATGTCGGCAAGCATCAGCCACGAGCTCAACCAGCCGCTGGCGGCGATCCGCAGCTACGCCGAAAACGCCGAAGTGCTGCTCGACCATGAACGTACCGAAGACGCCCGCGGCAACCTCAAGCTGATCGGCGAGCTGACCGGGCGCATGGCCTCGATCATCGCCCACCTGCGCGCCTTTGCCCGGCGTGATCGCCATGCGCCGGAAAGCGTCGCCCTGCAACCGGCGCTGGACGACGCCCTGGCACTGCTGGCCAAGCGTCGCCGGGCAATGGCGGTGGAGCTGGTTCGCGACCTGCCGGACGCGCCGCTGTGGGTTCAGGCCGGCGAAACCCGCCTGCGCCAGGTGCTCGGCAACCTGCTCGCCAATGCCCTCGATGCGCTCACCGAAAAAGCCAACCCGCGCAAGCTGTGGCTGAGTGCCGAACGGCGCGACGAGCACGTCTATCTGTACATTCGCGACAACGGCCCAGGCTTTACCCGCCAGGCGCTGGAGCGCGCCAAGGAGCCGTTCTTCACCACCAAGACCCGCACCCAAGGCCTCGGCCTGGGCCTGGCGATCTGCGAGAGCCTGATGCTCGCGCTGGACGGTGAACTGCTGCTCGGCAACCACCCTGAAGGTGGCGCCCTGCTGACCTTGCGCATGCGCGTGGCCAAGCCCGGCGCGACCCTGCCCACTTCGGAGGACCCCTCGGCATGACGCCCGAGACGACACTGATCGACAGCCGTACCCAGGTGATCCTGGTCGACGATGATCCGCACCTGCGTCAGGCCCTGGGCCAGACCCTCGACCTGGCCGGGCTCAAGGTAGTCACCCTGGCCGATGCCCAGGGCCTGGCCGAGCGCATCGAGCCAGACTGGCCGGGCGTCGTCGTCAGCGATATCCGCATGCCCGGGATCGACGGCCTGCAACTGCTCGAGCACCTGCGTGGCCGCGATCAGGAGCTGCCGGTGCTGCTGATCACCGGCCATGGCGACGTGCCGCTGGCGGTGCAGGCGATGCGCGCCGGGGCTTACGACTTCCTTGAAAAACCCTTCGCCAGCGACGCCCTGCTCGACAGCGTGCGCCGCGCCCTGGCCCTGCGCCGGCTGGTGCTGGACAACCGTAGCCTGCGTCTGGCCTTGAGTGATCGCCAGCAACTGTCGACCCGCCTGGTGGGCCAGTCGCCGTCGATGCAGCGCCTGCGCGACCAGATCGGCGCCCTCGCCGGCACCCGCGCCGATGTGCTGATTCTCGGTGAGACCGGTGCCGGCAAAGAGGTCGTCGCCCGCGCCCTGCATGATCTGTCGAGCCGCCGCGATGGCCCGTTTGTGGCAATCAACGCCGGCGCCCTGGCAGAGTCAGTGGTCGAGAGCGAGCTGTTCGGCCACGAGCCTGGCGCGTTCACCGGCGCGCAGAAGCGCCGCATCGGCAAGTTCGAATTCGCCAATGGCGGCACGCTGTTCCTCGACGAGATCGAGAGCATGAGCCTGGATGTGCAGGTGAAACTGCTGCGCATGCTGCAGGAGCGGGTGGTCGAACGCCTGGGCGGCAATCAGCTGATCCCGCTGGATATCCGCGTGATCGCCGCCACCAAGGAAGACCTGCGCCAGGCTGCTGACCAGGGCCGGTTCCGTGCTGACCTGTATTACCGCCTGAACGTCGCACCGCTGCGCATCCCTGCACTACGCGAGCGCGGCGACGATATCCTGGTGTTGTTCCAGCACTTCGCCGATGCCGCCAGCCAGCGCCACGGCCTCGCCCCGCACAGTCTGCAACCGGCGCAACGGGCACTGCTGCTGCGCCATGACTGGCCGGGTAACGTCCGTGAGCTGCAGAATGCTGCGGAACGCTTTGCCCTCGGCCTGGAACTGGCCCTCGACGGCCAGCAGCCGCCCGCCACGGCCAGCGCCGCGCCGCTGCTCAGCGGCAACCTCAGCGATCAGGTCGAGCAGTTCGAGCGCTCATTGATTGCCGCCGAACTGACCCAGCCACACAGCTCCATGCGCAGCCTCGCCGAGGCGCTGGGCGTACCGCGCAAAACCCTCCACGACAAGCTGCGCAAGCACGGCCTGAGCTTTGCTGATCATGCCGGCGGCGCTGACGATCACGAGGACTCGCGCCCATGAGCGACGACCGCCAATATCTGGAAGAAGTACTGCACAGCGACATCCCGTTGACCCGCGAGATGGGCCTGCAAGTGCTCAGCTGGCAAGACCAGTGCCTGCAACTGCAGCTGCCGCTGGAGGCCAACGTCAATCACAAGAGCACCATGTTTGGCGGCAGCCTGTACTGCGCGGCGGTGCTGGTGGGTTGGGGCTGGCTGCACCTGCGCTTGCGCGAGGCGGGCATCGATGACGGCCATATCGTCATTCAGGAAGGCCAGATCAGCTATCCGCTGCCGGTCACCGGCGCCGCGGTTGCCCGGTGCCAGCCGCCGCAAGACAAAGCCTGGGAGCGCTTCGTGACGATGTACCAGCGCCGAGGGCGAGCGCGCCTGACGCTGGACACGGTGGTCAGCAACAGTGGCAGTACTGAGCCCGCCGTCACGTTCAGCGGGCAGTACGTGCTACATCGCTGAAGCGAGCTTGATCAGTGCCTGGCGCCACGGGGCGGCGCTGGGCAAGGCCAGGAAGAATGGGTTGAGCAGCGACTCCCGCGCCGGGTACCGGAACGGCTGGCCGTCCAGGCCGATCACCTCACCGCCAGCGCCTTCGAGCACGCCTTGTGCAGCAGCGGTGTCCCACTGTGAGGTCGGTGCCAGGCGCGGATAACAATCGGCTTCACCCTCTGCCAGCAGGCAGAACTTCAGCGAGCTACCGACGCTGACCAAGTCCAGCTCACCCACCGCCCCGCTCAAGCCAGCCAGCAGCGCTTCCTGCTGTGGGCTGGAGTGACGGCGGCTGGCGACCACCGTGAATTGGGCGTCAGCTGGCGGCGCAGTGCGCACCCGGATTGGCGCAGCTGGCGCGTCCTGATCGGCACGCCAGGCGCCCAGCTCGCGGCCACCAAAATAGCAGCGGTTGTTGGTCGGCATGCTGACCACGCCAAATACCACTTCGCCCTGCTCGATCAGGGCGATGTTGACAGTGAACTCTTCGCTGCCGGCTATGAATTCCTTGGTCCCGTCCAGCGGATCGACTAGCCACCAGCGGCTCCAGCCGGCACGTTCGGCGAGGGCAATGTCGCAGTCTTCTTCCGACAGCACCGGGATCTGCGGCGCCAGCGCCTGCAAGCCTGCAGCGATGACGTGATGGGCTGCCAGATCGGCAGCGGTGACCGGCGAATCATCCGCCTTGGACATTACCGCCACATCAGCGCGCCAGTGCGGCATGATCGCTTCGCCGGCAGACAGCGCCAGCTTGACCACTTCGTGCATCAGTTGTTGATCGTTCATACGCTGAGCAACCCGCGCTGGGTGAGCATGTCCCGTACCAGGTACAGCGCCGCCAGGGCGCGGCCTTCGCTGAACTGCGGGTGCATCGCCAGGGCCGACAGCTCGCGCAGGTTTACCTTGTCGACACCCATCGGCTCCGGCTCGTCGCCTTCGAGGCGTTCCTCAAAGAGGTCGGTCGCCAGCACCACCTGGATCTTCTGGCTCATGTAGCCCGGCGACAGCGACAGCTCGGTCAAGTGTTCCAGCTGGCGTGCGCCAAAACCGGCTTCTTCCTTGAGCTCGCGGTTGGCCGCCGCCAGCACATCCTCGCCCGGCTCGATCAGGCCCTTGGGCAGCGACAGCTCGTATTCGTCGGTGCCGCCGCAGTATTCCTCGACCAGCACTGCATGCTCGGCGTCGAGCATCGCCACGATCATCACCGCGCCATAGCCATTACCGCGCCCGACCAACCGTTCGTAGGTCCGCTCGACACCGTTGGAAAAGCGCAGCTCGACGGATTCGACCCGGAACAAACGGCTATTGGCGACGATTTCGCGGCTGAGGACGGTGGGTTTCTGGCGCATGGGGCAGCTCCTTGGCGTGAACGGGTTACTATACCGTGGCTAGCCGACTGATCGAGAGTTTCCCATGCCTGTTCTTCCCTGGTCTGCCATCGACACCGTTCTGCTCGACATGGACGGCACCCTGCTCGACCTGCACTACGACAACCAGTTCTGGCTGCAACACCTGCCCCAGCGCTACGCCGAGCTGCACGGTATCAGCCGGGCGATGGCCGAGCTCGAGCTGCAGCCGCTGTTCGAGCGTAACGCCGGCACGCTGAACTGGTACTGCCTGGACTTCTGGAGCCAAGAGCTGAACCTGCCGATCCGCGAGCTGAAGCAAGAGATCGCCGACCTGATTGCCCTGCGCCCGGATGCCGATACGTTTTTGGCGGCGATTCGCAAAGCGGGCAAGCGTGTGGTGATGATCACCAATGCCCATCGTGATTCGTTGTCGTTGAAGTTGGAGCGGGTGGAGCTGGCGGGGTACTTCGAGCGTTTGATCAGCTCGCATGATTACGGCTATCCCAAGGAAAGCCCGCTGTTCTGGGATGCCTTGCAGGCCGACATCGGTTTCGATCCGGCGCGCAGCTTGTTCATTGATGACACCCTGGCGATTTTGCGCAGTGCGCAGCGGTATGGGGTCGGGCATTTGCTCGCGGTGCGGCAGCCGGACAGCAAGGCAGCGCCGCGGGATACCCAGGAGTTTGCGGCGGTTGAGGATTATCGGGAGTTGTTGGCGGGGTTGTGAGCAAGGCGCGAGATTGCCGGGGCCGCAAAGCGGCCCCAATCCACCGATCCAAAGCCGTAAGACATTTCCCAAACTGCAACCAAATGCTTCAAATCGACGTCGCTTCGGAACTATCCTAAGCGCCTTGCCGAACCTTCGCTGTTGTCGGGGAAATGGCTCAGGGATAACGTCCTTGGGTTGCCGTTTTCCGGTGACCGGGTGTGAGAACCCGTTGAATGAATCACGCGGCAAGCCGTTATGGCGGCCGTGCGCGGGCGGACTTCGGTCCGGCCGAGTTTTCCTTGATTCCCTCGGTTTCTCACCCCGCGCACGGCTGCCACCCTCGATCCCTGAGAAAGTCGAGCGGCAGCCTCCGTCAATGGAATTGAGGAGTTTTGCCATGAAAAAAATCGTCCCCGACCCACCCACCGCCAGCGTCTTCTACGCCTCCATCCAACCCGACCTGTACCCACCCGACGCCCTCGCCCACGCCAGCGAACTATTGCGCGGAGTTTCAGCAACCCTGGAGCAACACTGCCGCACCCATACCGGTGAGCCAGGTACCCACTTGCTGATCAATGCCGGCCACTGTACCGATACCGCACGCGGGTTGGTCGAGCACGTATTCCATCGGCTACAGGCACGTCAGGAGGCAACGGCATGAGCGACCTCCCACGCACAGACGTCACCGTTGGCGTAGAGACGTTTTTCGAGGCAGGCGACAAGCCCTGTCATATTTTTCGGGTGATGCCGGGGGTGCCGTTTGAGCATGCCTATGAGCAGGTGTCGGTATTGCTTGGTTATATCAAGCACCTGGTCCGCGAGGGCGACATGGAAAATGATCACAAGCTGTTGGGGGCAGCGGATTATCTGAGTGCGTTTGCCAAGGCGATCATGGATGACATCGAGATAGCGCGGAATAGGATGCACTGATAGAGGGTGTGATATTCGGGATTTTGGGGGCGCTCTGCGCCCCTTTCGCGACACAAGGCCGCTCCTACATCGACCGCGTCGTCTAGACGTGCGCGGCCCCCCGTAGGAGCGGCTTTGTCGCGAAAGGGCTGCAAAGCAGCCCCAATACGCGGACCTGAATTCCTTACTCAGGAATCCGCAAAACCTGTCCCACATAAATCTTGTCCGGATGCGACAACATCGGCTTGTTAGCCTCAAAAATCTTGTTGTACTTGTTCGCGTCACCATAAACCCGCTTGGAGATCGCGCTCAGCGTGTCACCCTTCACGACAGTGACGAAAACAGCCGCCTTAACCACCGGCCCGGTCACGGTAATCTGGTCGTCAACGCTGGCCACACCCTCGATGTTGCCCGCCGCGAGAATGATCTTTTCCTTCTCCTCCTGGCTGGCCACGTCGCCCGTGAGGGTAATCTTGTCCCCATCAACCGTAGCGGTGATATTGGGGTTACCCAGCCCCACCTTGCTCACGTGCTCCTTGATCTGCTCTTCGGCCTTGGCATTGCCAGGCGTGAGCAGGTCGATCAACTTCTCGCCGGCTTCCTTCACGAAACTGAATAGGCTCATTGCGCGCTCCATGTTGATAAATCCTCGGAACGGCAAGTCTAGGACAGGTTTGCCCAACCCGCCCGGGTGCGACCAATCGACGCGCTCTATCACGGCATAGAACCTTGCGATTAGACGTCGCCGACGCACAAGCCTAGGCTTGTGCACTAATGAGCCAGACGGTACTGCGCCCGATGAACAGCAAACCTCCGGTCTGCGCGGCGTCCACTGCACTGTCCATGCCTGCCGCCAGCAACACCTACGACTACGTCCAACTCAGCGATGCCGGGCGTGCCAGCACGCCGCTTGCCGAAGAAGTCGCGCTGGCGATCGCCTACAACGGCTTGAGCCAGGCCGTGATGCTGGTCAGCCCGACCGATCTGGAAGATTTTGCCGTCGGTTTCAGTGTCGGCAGCGGCATCGTCGAAAGCACCGATGAAATCTACGACGTAAAGCTTTCTGGCAGTGGCTCGGCGCTGTATGCCGACCTGGAGATTGCCAGCCGGGCGTTCTGGAACCTGAAAAACCAGCGCCGCCAGTTGGCCGGTACCAGTGGCTGCGGCCTGTGCGGTGTCGAAGCGCTGGAGCAAGCGCTGCCAGAACTGGCCAGCCTGCCCGGCGCGCCGCTGCCGCCGGTCGAGTGGCTGCACGACCTGCGCCGGCGCATCGATCAGTTTCAACCGCTGGGCCAGCACTGTGGTGCAGTCCATGCGGCGTTGTTCATGAATAGCCAAGGTGAGCTGTTGCTGGGCCGTGAAGACATCGGCCGGCACAACGCGCTGGACAAGTTGATCGGCGCCTTGCTGCGCGAGCAGATCGACACCCAGGGCGGCCTGGCCATCGTCACCAGCCGCTGCAGCCTGGAACTGATCCAGAAGGTGCTGCGTGCAGGCATCCAGACCCTGGTCAGTTTGTCGGCGCCCACCGGCCTTGCCCTGCAATGGGCGCGTAAGCATCAGCTCAACCTTATTCATTTGCCCAAACACAGTGCACCACGGGTGTTCAGCCCCGTGGCGGAGTCGAAATCGCCGTGACCTCCCATCAGAAGCTTCCGCAAGAACAAACCCCACCTCGCTACAAGCCCTACAACGGCGCCGCCGGCGGCTGGGGTGCGCTGCGCAGTGTGGCCAAGGCCTGGGTTGGCAGCGACAACGCACTGAAGAACATCCGCGCCCTGCTCAAGACCAACCAGAACGGCGGTTTCGACTGCCCGGGCTGTGCCTGGGGCGACTCGCCTGAAAGCGGCATGGTCAAGTTCTGCGAGAACGGCGCCAAGGCAGTCAACTGGGAAGCCACCAAGCGCCGTGTCGATGCGGCCTTCTTCGCTCGCCACAGCGTGACCTCGCTGCTTGAGCAGAGCGATTACTGGCTCGAGTACCAGGGTCGCCTGACCGAGCCGATGCTCTACAACCCGGCCAGCGACCGTTACCAGCCGATCGACTGGGACAGCGCCTTCGCCCTGATCGCCCAGCACCTGAACGGCCTCACCAGCCCGGACCAGGCCGAGTTCTACACCTCGGGCCGGGCCAGCAACGAAGCGGCCTACCTGTATCAGCTGTTTGTCCGCGCGTTCGGCACCAACAACTTCCCGGACTGCTCGAACATGTGCCACGAAGCCAGCGGCGTGGCCCTGGGCCAGAGCGTCGGGGTCGGCAAGGGCACGGTGACCTTCGATGATTTCGAGCACGCCGATGCGATCTTCGTCTGGGGCCAGAACCCCGGCACCAACCACCCACGCATGCTCGACCCGCTGCGCGATGCGGTCAAACGCGGCGCACAGGTGATCTGCGTCAACCCGCTCAAGGAGCGTGGCCTGGAGCGCTTCCAGCACCCGCAGAACGCGCTGGAGATGCTCACCAACAGCGACCGCCCAACCAACTCGGCGTATTTCCGCCCGGCCCTGGGCGGCGACATGGCCCTGCTGCGCGGTATGGCCAAGTTCCTCCTGCAGTGGGAGCGCGAGGCCCAGGCCAAGGGCGAGCCGGCGATCTTCGATCATGTGTTCATTGCCGAGCACGGCCACGGCATCAATGAGTACCTGGCGGTGGTTGATGCCACCCCATGGGATCAGCTGCAGGCCCAGTCGGGCTTGGAGCTGGCCGAGATCGAACAGGCTGCGCGCATGTACTGCAAAGGCAAGCGCGTGATCATGTGCTGGGCGATGGGCATCACCCAGCATCGCCACTCGGTGCCGACCATCCAGGAAATGGTCAACGTGATGCTGCTGCGCGGCAACATCGGCCAGCCCGGTGCCGGCCTGTGCCCGGTGCGCGGCCACAGTAACGTGCAGGGCGACCGCACCATGGGCATCAACGAGCGGCCGCCAGCAGCGCTGCTCAATGCCCTGCAACAACGCTTCGCCTTCCCGGTGCCGCGCGCCAACGGCCACAACACCGTCGAGGCGATCCACGCCATGCTCGATGGCCGTTCCAAGGTATTCATCGGCCTGGGTGGCAACTTCGCCCAAGCCACGCCAGACACCGCGCGCACTGCTGAGGCGCTGCGCAACTGCGACCTGACGGTGCAGATCAGTACCAAGCTCAACCGCAGCCATCTGATGCATGGCAAGCAGGCGTTGATCCTGCCGTGCCTGGGCCGTACCGATATCGACATGCAGGCCGATGGCCCGCAGGCGGTCACGGTGGAAGACTCGTTCAGCATGGTCCACGCCTCCAATGGCCAGCTCAAGCCGCTGTCGAAACAGATGCGTTCCGAGCCTGCGGTGATTGCCGGTATTGCCGCCGCAACGCTGGGCAAGCGCCCGGTCGACTGGCACTGGCTGGTGGCTGACTACGACCGCATTCGCCAGCTGATCGCCGACACCATCCCCGGTTTTGCCGACTTCAATCAGCGCCTGAAACACCCGGGCGGTTTCTACCTGGGCAACAGCGCTGGCAGCCGCAAGTGGCAAACCGCGAACGGGCGCGCCAACTTCAAGGCCAACCTGCTGCCCGACTCGCTGCTCGATGAGCGCGTACGCGCCAGCGGCCAGTTGCCGGACCTGATCATGCAATCGATGCGCTCGCACGATCAGTACAACACCACCATCTATGGCCTGGATGACCGTTACCGCGGGGTCAAGGCGCAGCGCGACGTGCTGTTCGTCAACGAAGCCGACATCATTCGTCTGGGCTTCGCGCCTGGGCAGAAGGCCGATATCGTGTCGCTGTGGGACGATGGCATCGAGCGCCGGGTACGTGGCTTCACTCTGCTGGCCTACGATATTCCGGCTGGGCAGGCGGCGGCCTACTATCCAGAGGTGAACCCGCTGGTGCCGCTGGAGAGCATTGGCGACGGCAGCCACACGCCGACTTCCAAGTTCATCGCGATCAAGCTGGAACGTGCCAGCGACACCGGTCGAATCCTCTGACGGCATAGCCTCATCGGCTTTCTGGAGACCAAAAAAAGCCCTGTCCGCAATGGTCAGGGCTTTGTCTCAAGTAGCGTATGACAGGCAAAAAACGATTAAGTTTCATATTGAAAACAGTAACTTAGAGAATTGTGTACAACTCGTGTTACTCGTCGGATTTCAATTGCCAGAGTGCTCGCCGAGCCTCAAATTCGCCCTCGTCATCCCTCTGAGGTTCTCTTGATGAAGAAGTACTCCTCGATTCTGTTGTTGTCTTTTGGCTTGCTCAGCGGCGTTGCCATGGCAGGCGGCACGACTGAAGCAGGTATTGGCGGCGCACTGGGTGGGGTACTCGGCTCAGTGGTCGGCCAGCAGCTTGGCGGCAGCACCGGCGGCGCGATTGGCGCAGGCCTGGGCGGCGCTGCCGGCAGTGCGGTCGGTGCCGATAAACGTCAACGCGGTGAAGCCGCAATCGGTGGTGCCCTGGGCGCAGCCGGCGGTAACGTGATTGGCCGCAGCGTAGGCGGCACCAACGGCAGCTACATCGGTGCAGCCGCAGGCGGCGGCGCAGGTGGCGCGCTGGGTAACTACATGGGCAACAAGGCCGATGAAGACGAGCGCGACGACCGTCGTTACCGTCGCGGCTACGATGACCGTCGTCACTACGACCGCGGCCACCACTATGGCCATCGCAAGCACAAGCCGAAACGCCATTGGCGTCACTGACAGCCAAGGGCTTAGCCCAGGCATCAAAAGGCCCCGCCCCTCCCGGTGGGGCCTTTGCATTTGCACCCTTTAAAGGTTGGGCCGCAGGCCTGCGAGGGTCGCCTGCATGGCCTCAGGCAGCACGGCAGGCTGGCCTGAGCTGCGCTCGATGAACACCTGCACCAGGCTGCCCGCCGCACACGCCTGGGTCTCGCCTGGGCGGAACAGCGCCAAACGGTACTCAACGGTACTGCCAGCCAGCCGCGTCACGCCCAGGCCCACCTCGAGCACATCCGGAAACGCCGGCAAGGCGTAGAAGTCGGCTGCCGAGCTGATCACCAGGCCCGCCAGCGCGCCGTCGCGCAGGTCGAGCTCGGCCTGCTCTACCAGAAATGCCTGGATCGCGGTTTCAAAAAAGCCATGCACAGTAGCGCCAGCGATGTGGCCGTTGACGTCGTTGTCTTGCGGACGGGTGAGGATTGGGTGGAAGTGGTTGAAGTCGGAGCGCAGGGGGGATTCGGTCATGGTTTGCCACGCGGGTTGGTTACATGAAGGCGAAGCTTCCCACAAAGGCTTGGGAAGTCATATAGTCGCAATCAATTGTAGATCGCATAGCATGGTCGCTCCTATGAAACCGAGACATACCCCCGTGCCTACACTACAACTCAATCATGCCGAGCTTCGGCGGATAGCAGAGACCGGCCGCGTCCATGCGACACATGTAGTAGGCCAGCCGGGTGGCTGGGCCGTGCAGATCAATGTCGATGAAAGCGAGCATCTGCTTACCGCCCAACGCAGCGGCAGTGTCAGGCTATTCAAGAAGCTGGAGACCTTGGTCGTTTATCTACATGAACTGGGCATTGATCACTTCGAGATCGACAGTTCCAATTACGATCCTCGCCAATTGAGCACTTATCAACGGCCTGATCGAGCTGAAGCGCTGAAGAGGGTGCATGATGCAGCCGCCTACGAGACTTGGTTTTTTGAACAGGTTGAGGCCAGCCTGAGTGATACAACGCCGGCGACGGATGACGAAGACGCCGAGAGCGCCTTCGCGGCCCGCCGGGCCGCGCTCAGGGCCAAACCGCACTGATGCGTCTGGTTTGGTTGAATATGGCTCTGGAAGACCGCTTGCGAATCATGAATATCATTGCCGAAAGCAACCCTGGCGCGGCCATCACGCTGGATACTGAATTCAGAGACAAAGCAAGGCAAGCGGCTCAGCAACCCAATCTATACAAGCAGGGGCGTTATCCCGGCACCAGAGAGATCGTGGTTCGCCCCAATTACGTGATGGTCTACCGCTGCGCAGGTGAAAAACTCGAGAATATTCGCATCCTGCATGCACGGCAGCAGTGGCCCTGAACAAAACCACAGTCAAAAAAAAGCCGCCCCTAAGGGCGGCTCTATCCAGCATACCGATTAAAGCTTACAGCTTCGGCCCGGCAGCCTTGATTGCGTCGGAAACTTCAAACTTCTTGAAGTTCTCGATGAACAGCTTGGCCAGACCCTTGGCAGCCTCGTCGTAGGCAGCCTTGTCTTCCCAGTTGGTGCGTGGGTTGAGCAGGTTGGTATCAACACCTTCAACGGCTTTCGGCACGTCGAGGTTGATGATGTCCAGGTGTTCGGTTTCGGCACCCACCAGCGCGCCGCTCTGGATCGCAGCGATCACAGCACGGGTGGTCGGGATGCTGAAGCGCTTGCCAACGCCGTAGCCGCCGCCGGTCCAGCCGGTGTTGACCAGGTAGACCTTGGAGCCGAAGCCGTTGATGCGCTTGATCAGCAGCTCAGCGTATTCGCCAGCAGGACGCGGGAAGAACGGCGCGCCGAAGCAGGTGGAGAAGGTCGACTTGATGCCGCCGCCCGAACCCATCTCAGTCGAACCGACCAGCGCGGTGTAACCCGACAGGAAGTGGTAGGCCGCTTGCTCGTTGTTCAGGATCGACACTGGCGGCAGCACGCCGGTCAGGTCGCAGGTCAGGAAGATAACGGCATTTGGCTCGCCGCCCAGGTTCTTCTCGGAACGCTTGGCAACGTGCTCCAGCGGATAGGCCGCGCGGCTGTTCTGGGTCAGGCTGACATCGGCGTAGTCGGCGTGCTTGGAGGCGTCGTCGATGACCACGTTTTCCAGAACTGCGCCGTGCTTGATGGCTTTCCAGATGACCGGTTCGTTCTTCTCGGACAGGTCGATGCACTTGGCATAGCAGCCGCCTTCGATGTTGAAGACAACGCCTTCGCCCCAGCCGTGTTCGTCGTCACCGATCAGGTAACGGCTTTCATCGGCCGACAGAGTGGTCTTGCCAGTGCCGGACAGGCCGAAGAACAGGGTGACATCGCCTTCTTCGCCGATGTTGGCTGCGCAGTGCATAGGCAGTACGTCAGCGGCCGGCAGCAGGAAGTTCTGTACCGAGAACATGGCTTTCTTCATTTCGCCGGCGTAACGCATGCCCGCGATCAGCACTTTCTTCTGGGCGAAGTTGATGATCACGCAACCGTCGGAGTTGGTGCCATCGCGCTCAGGCGAGCATTCGAAGTTGGCAACGTTGAGCACTTGCCACTCATCACGACCGGCCGGGTTGTACTGCTCCGGGTTGATGAACAGGCAACGACCGAACAGGTTCTGCCAGGCAGTCTGGGTGGTCATGCGCACTGGCAGGTAGTGCTCGGCGGCAGCACCTACATGAACGTAGGACACAAAATGGTCCTGGGCGTTGTTGAACGCTTCAACGCGAGCCCACAAGGCATCGAACTTGTCGGCCGGGAACTTGCGGTTGATCGGGCCCCAGGCAATTGCCTCGGTGGTGCTGGGTTCGTCGACGATGAAACGGTCAGCTGGCGAACGGCCGGTGCGGTGACCGGTTTTCACGACCAGCGCGCCAGTATCGGCCAGCTCGCCTTCACCGCGGGACAGCGCTTCTTTTACCAGCTCATCGACGCTCAGGTCGGTGTACACGGTGTTGTTGGCTTGCGTCATGAGATACCCCATCCGGCCCGAGGCCGAGTGCTCCAAACGTTTTGTAGTGGTCCGAAAAAAACGACTACAGCGAAAAAAGTGGCCGGATTATGCCAGAAAAGCCCAAAAAAAGTAGACCCCTCCTGTCAGAACTGCGGTTTATCGCAGAACGACAGGAGAATCCACTGCAATTAAACGTTTCAGTGACGTGTTTCTGCTGCGCCGCTTGTGCCGCCGCCAGCAAACAATTGCGTAACGTCGGTCGCATCAAACAGATAACGCTGATTGCAGAACTGGCAATCGACCTCGATTTGGCCACCATGCTCGACTACCAGCTGCTGAGCGTCTTCCTGACCGAGACTGACCAAGGCATTGCCTGAACGTTCCCGGGAGCAGCTGCAGCGGAACTGCAACGGCTGCAGGTCGAACAGGCGCACAGCCTCTTCGTGGTACAGGCGATGGAGCATGGTTTCGTTGTCCAGGCCCAGTAATTCCTCGGCTTTGACAGTGTTCGCCAAAGCCTTGACGTGGTTCCAGCTTTCATCGCGCTCATCGCTGTCTTTCTGACGGTCGGCAGGCAACTGCTGCACCAGCAAGCCACGGGCACGCGAGCCGTCGGCAGCGAGGGTGATGGTGGTGTTGATCTGCTGCGACATGACGAAGTAGTTGGTGAAGCACTCCGACAGGTCCTTGCCGTGCAGGTCGACCATGCCCTGGTAGCGCTGACCGTTGATCGGGTCGACGGTCAAGGCCAGCACTCCGTCTGGCATCAGGTCGGTGAGGGTTGCATCGGCGGCAATCTGGTCCGCCTCATAACGGGCCAGGCCACGGATGTCATGCTCGCTGGAGCATTCGATCATCAGCAACGGCACTGGGCCTTCAGAGCGCGCCTGCAGGATCAACAGGCCGTCGAACTTGAGGGTGCCCACCAGTAGCGCGGCGGCGGCCATCAACTCACCGAGCAGGAGCGCGACCGGCTGCGGGTAGGGATGCTTGGCCAACACTTCGGCATAACTGCGCTCAAGCCCGACCATCTCGCCACGCACGTCGCGGTCGTCGAACAGGAAACGTTGAGTGAAATCGGTAGCAGGGAGGTCGCTCATAAGGTTCTGGCTATCTGGAAAAATAATGTCCACATATTAACAGGCCTGGTACGGCCCACGCATGAGGCGCTCCCTGTCTCATCCTCTTACAACAGCACAGATCAGTCGAAGCTGCCGTGCAGCTGGTGAATCTGCCGGCGCTGTTTCTTGTTGGGCCGACCATCGGTCGTCATCCCCAGGGCGCCATCCTTGCGCTGCTGCGCGGCCTGCTCGCGGCGGCGGATGCTCTCTTCGGTTTCGCCATACAGCAGCTGCGCCTCAGGCGCGCCACGGCGTACCACCGACAGCGCCTTGACGACGATGGTGCGCTCGTCAAAGCCGGTACGCAGGACGAACTCGTCGCCCACCCGTGGCTCCTTGCCGGGCTTGCAGCGCTCGCCGCGGCAGTGCACCTTGCCGCTTTCGATGGCCGCCTTGGCCAGGGCGCGGGTCTTGTAGAACCGCGCGGCCCACAGCCATTTGTCCAGGCGTACCTTGTCGTCTTCTTCCGACTTTTGTGCCATCTCTTTACCTCGAATTCTGTCTTTAACCGAACTGTACTACCGTCACTGACGGATGCAAAAATTCTGCGCGGTGCTTAAAGTTCACCACCTTATCCCCAGGGTGTGATTAGTGAAGACATTTGACCATCTGAGTGTGATCGGCCTGCGCGAGTGGGTGGCGCTGCCCGAGCTCGGGCTGGCCGGCCTGCGCGCCAAGATCGACACCGGCGCCAGCACCTCGAGCCTGCACGCCACCGATGTCGAGCCGTTTGAACGCGACGGTGAGCAGTGGGTCCGATTTACCGCACACCTCGGCTCCGTGGTGCAGCTGCGCCATCGCCGCTGTGAAGCCCCGCTGGTGACCATGAAAAGCATCAAGAGCTCCAACGGCCATGCCCAGGTCCGCTATGTGATCCGCACGCCGCTGGCGCTGGGAGACCGGGTCTGGGAGGTCGAATTCACCCTGGCCTGTCGCAAGGCCATGCGCTACCGCTTGCTGCTCGGTTCCAAGGCATTGATCCACGGCCAACTGGTGGTGGACCCAAGCTCGAAATACGTTCAGGAAAAACCGGCCTTTCCGGTCAACCCTCTCCCTGTCACAGGTGCTGCATGAAGATCGCTGTGCTGTCGCGGAACCCGCGTCTGTATTCCACCCGCCGCCTGGTTGAAGCCGGTACCCAGCGTGGCCACGAGATGGTTGTGATCGATACCCTGCGTGCCTACATGAACATCGCCAGCCACAAGCCGCAGATCCACTACCGTGGGCGGCCTCTGGAGGGCTTTGATGCGGTGATCCCGCGGATCGGCGCGTCCGTTACCTTCTATGGCTGCGCAGTGCTGCGCCAGTTCGAGATGATGGGCGTGAATCCGCTCAACGAATCGGTGGCAATCGCCCGCTCGCGGGACAAGCTGCGCTCGTTGCAACTGCTGTCGCGGCGCGGTATCGGCTTGCCGATTACCGGCTTTGCCCACTCGCCGGACGATATCCCCGACCTGATCCAGATGGTCAACGGCGCGCCCCTGGTAATCAAAGTACTGGAAGGCACCCAGGGCATTGGCGTGGTGCTGTGCGAGACCACCCAGGCCGCCGAATCGGTGATCGAGGCGTTCATGGGCCTGAAGCAGAACATCATGGTTCAGGAATACATCAAGGAAGCCGGCGGCGCCGATATCCGCTGCTTCGTGGTTGGCGACAAGGTAATTGCCTCGATGAAGCGTCAGGCCAAGCCGGGTGAATTCCGTTCCAACCTGCATCGTGGCGGCGTTGCCAGCCTGATCAAGATCACCCCGGAAGAGCGCATCACCGCCATTCGCGCGGCGAAGGTCATGGGTTTGAGCGTGGCCGGCGTCGACATCCTGCGCTCCAACCACGGCCCACTGGTGATGGAGGTCAACTCATCGCCAGGCCTGGAAGGCATCGAGGTCACCACCAGCAAGGACGTTGCCGGGATGATCATCGAGCACCTGGAGAAGAACGGCGGGCCGAATCAAACCCGCACCAAGGGTAAGGGCTGACATTGTCGGGGCCGCTGAGCGGCCCCGGCAATCACACTGCGTTGCGCGGTAGCAGCAAGCCCAACGGCAAACGCACCCGCGCTTCAATGCCGCCGCCAGAGCGATTACGCAACTCGACATTGCCGCCATGCTGCGCCGCAATCCGTTTGACGATGGCCAGGCCCAGCCCCGTGCCCTTGCCACCGCGCGCACGGTCGCCCCGGATGAACGGGTTGAAGATGGTTTCCAGCTCCGACTCGTCGATCCCCGCGCCGCGGTCGAGCACGCTCAACACCACATACGGCGCGCTGTCGTCGCCCGATACATAAGCCGCTACTTCAACGCCCTGCCCCGCATGGTGCAAGGCATTGCCGATCAGGTTGCCGAGCATACGCTTGAGCGAAACACGGCGCAGCGGGAACGGCGGAATAGGCTCCAGGCACAACCGCACGCGTTCTTCCGGCTGGTTGTACGGCGCAACCACCTCACGCACCAGGTCGGAGAAGTCGATTTCTTCCAACGGCTCGTCACGGCCATCACGGATAAACGCCAGAAACTGATCGAGAATCGCGTCCATGTCTTCGATGTCGCGGACCATGTCGTCGGTCAGGTCGTTGTCGTTGTCCATCAGTGACAGCGACAGGCGCAAGCGCGTCAGCGGCGTGCGCAGGTCATGCGAAACCCCCGCCAGCATCAGCTCACGCTCGCGCCCGGCCTGTTCGACGTCTTCAGCCATCTGGTTGAACGAACGGTACACCTCGGCCATCTCGCTTGGCGTGTCGCTGACCGGCAAGCGCACACTGCGCCCCTGGCCAAGCTGACGGGCGGCAAACACCAGGCGCTTGAGCGGCTGGTTGAGCTGACGGACGAAGATCCACGCCGACGCTGTCGACAGCAAACCAATGGCCAGGAACCAGCCGAGTACGTTCCAGATTTTTTGCCCGCGCAACGGGTGCGGGTACAGCGGCACCTTCAGCCAGCCCGGGCCCAGGCTCGGCGCATTGACCCACAGCGCCGGCGGCGCATGCACGCGCAGGCGCACTTCGGTGTCCTCGCCCAGCTCGGCCTGCATCTGCCGCTGATAAATTTCGCTGTACGGCCAGTGCTGTTCGCCTTCCGGCACGCCGGCACCGGTTACCCGGATCAGGCCGGCCGCTTCGGCGATCTTCTCGCGGTTTTCTTCATCGGCTGCCCAATAGGCGCGCAAGGTCAGGGCCACGCCATGGCTGTACTGACGGTCGACCAGCACGTCTTCGTTCATCAGCAGGTAGACCAGGGTCAGCGCCTTGGAGAACAGCACGACGATAAGCACCAGCCACAGGGTGCGGGCGAAGAAGCTTTGCGGGAACCAAACAGGGGTTTTCATCGAGGACATCTACTGCAGAACAGGCGCGAGCAGAGCCCGCCAGATTGCCGGCTGGCCACAGACGCAAACAGGGCGGCCCGTTCGGGTCGCCCTGCAGCGTAGTGGCAGGCCTGCAGACTCATTTGCCGGAGTTTCCGTCCGGCACGAACACGTAGCCCACGCCCCAGACCGTCTGGATATAGCGCGGCTTGGACGGGTCCGGTTCAATCATGCGGCGCAAGCGCGAGATCTGCACATCGATGGAGCGCTCCAGCGCATCCCACTCGCGGCCACGGGCCAGGTTCATCAGCTTGTCGCGGGTGAGCGGCTCGCGGGCGTGCATGACCAGCGCCTTGAGCACGGCGAATTCGCCGGTGGTGAGCATGTGCACTTCATTGCCACGCTTGAGCTCGCGGGTGGCCAGCGACAGCTCGTAGTCACCGAAGGTCACGGTCTCGTCTTCGCTGCCAGGCGCACCAGGCACCGGCGCCGACTGGCGGCGCAGCACGGCCTTGACCCGCGCCATCAGCTCGTCGGGGTTGAACGGCTTGGCCAGGTAATCGTCGGCGCCCAGTTCCAGGCCCTTGATCCGGCTCAACTCGTCGCCCTTGGCGGTAAGCATGATGATCGGGATCTGGTTGTTCGCTGCGCGCAGGCGGCGGCAGGCAGACAAGCCATCTTCGCCAGGCAGCATCAGGTCGAGTACAACCAGGTTGAACACCTCACGGGCCAGCAGCCGGTCCATCTGTTCGACATTGGGTACTGCCCGGGTGCGGTAGCCCTTGCTGGTGAAAAAACGCTCCAGCAGGCTGCTGAGCCCCGGATCGTCGTCGACGATGAGAATCTTGTCACCTTCAACTGTGTTAGGCGTGCTGGTCATCAATAACTCCTCTGAGATCGCTGCGCATTATGGCGTAGCCATTGCAGCGCGTGCCGTGTGCATTGTTAGCAGATTTTTCCCCGGGCGCCACTTCCACGCGGCCGCCGATGGCGCGGCGCTATCACCGCAAGCCCGGCGCGATGGGTATAATGCGCGCCTTTCACCCAGCGCCGCCGGGCACGAATGCCCACCTGCGGCCTCCAGTATTCACATATTGTCAGGTGGTTTTCATGGACAGCATCAACAGCCGTATTGCCGCAGAACTCGGCGTTCGCCCGCAACAGGTCGAGGCGGCCGTGGCCCTGTTGGACGAAGGCTCGACGGTGCCCTTCATCGCCCGTTACCGCAAGGAAGTCACCGGCAGCCTCGACGACACCCAGCTGCGCCACCTGGATGAGCGCCTGCGCTACCTGCGTGAGCTGGATGACCGTCGCGCGAGCATCCTTGCCAGCATCGACGAGCAAGGCAAGCTGACCCCGGAGCTGGCCCGCGAGATCAAGCTGGCCGACACCAAGACCCGCCTCGAAGACCTGTACCTGCCGTACAAGCAAAAGCGCCGCACCAAAGGCCAGATCGCCCTTGAAGCCGGCCTCGGCGAGCTGGCCGACGGCCTGTTCAACGACCCGCAACTGACCCCGGAAAGCGAAGCCGCGCGCTTCGTTGACGCCGACAAGGGCGTAGCCGACGTCAAGGCCGCGCTGGAAGGCGCCAAGTACATCCTCATGGAGCGCTTCGCCGAAGACGCCGGCCTGCTGGAAAAACTGCGCAACTTCCTCAAGCAGGAAGCCGTACTCAGTGCCCGCCTGGTACCGGGCAAGGAAGAGGAAGGCGCCAAGTTCCGCGATTACTTCGCCCATGACGAGCTGCTGCGCAGCGCGCCGTCGCACCGTGCGCTGGCAATCTTCCGTGGCCGCAACGAAGGCGTACTCAGCGCCGCGCTTAAAGTCGGCGAAGAGCTGCCGGGCACCCTGCACCCGTGCGAGCTGATGATCGGCCAGCACTTCGGCGTGGAAAACCGCGCCCGCCCGGCCGACAAATGGCTCGGCGAAGTGGTGCGCTGGACCTGGAAAGTCAAGCTCTACACCCACCTTGAAACCGACCTGTTCGGCGAGCTGCGTGAAGCCGCCGAGAGCGAAGCGATCAACGTCTTCGCGCATAACCTGCACGACCTGCTGCTCGCCGCCCCGGCAGGCCCACGCGCTACCCTGGGCCTCGACCCGGGCCTGCGTACCGGCTGCAAGGTTGCCGTGGTGGATGCCACCGGCAAACTGCTCGACACCGCCACGGTCTACCCGCACGTGCCGCGCAACGACTGGGACCGCACCATCGCCGTGCTGGCCGCACTGTGCGCCAAGCATTCGGTGGAGCTGATCGCGATCGGCAACGGCACCGCCAGCCGCGAAACCGACAAGCTTGCCGCTGAACTGATCAAAAAATACCCAGCACTGAAGATGACCAAGGTGATGGTCTCCGAAGCCGGCGCTTCGGTGTACTCCGCCTCGGAGTTGGCAGCACGCGAGTTCCCGGACCTGGACGTATCGATCCGTGGCGCGGTGTCGATTGCCCGACGCCTGCAGGACCCGCTCGCCGAGCTGGTCAAGATCGACCCGAAATCGATCGGCGTCGGCCAGTACCAGCATGATGTCTCCCAGTTGAAGCTTGCCCGCGGCCTGGACGCGGTAGTGGAAGACTGCGTGAACGCCGTTGGCGTCGACGTCAACACCGCCTCGGTGGCGCTGCTGACGCGCATCTCTGGGCTGAACGCGACCCTGGCGCAGAATATCGTTGCCCACCGCGACGCCAATGGCCCCTTCGCCACCCGCGCTGCACTGAAAAAGGTCAGCCGCCTCGGCGAAAAAACCTTCGAACAGGCCGCCGGCTTCCTCCGTGTGATGAACGGCGACAACCCGCTGGACGGCTCCGCCGTGCACCCGGAAGCCTACCCGCTGGTGCAGCGAATTGCCGCCGGCACCGACCGCGACATCCGCTCGCTGATCGGCGACAGCGCCTTCCTCAAGCGCCTCGACCCGAAAAACTTCACCGACGAGACCTTCGGCCTGCCGACCGTCACCGACATCCTGCAAGAGCTGGACAAGCCCGGCCGTGACCCGCGCCCGGAGTTCAAGACCGCCTCGTTCCAGGACGGCGTCGAAGAGCTCAAGGACCTCGAGCCTGGGATGATCCTCGAAGGTGTGGTCACCAACGTCACCAACTTCGGTGCCTTCGTCGATATCGGCGTGCATCAGGACGGCCTGGTGCACATCTCGTCGCTGTCGGAGAAGTTCATCAAGGACCCGCGTGAAGCGGTCAAGGCCGGCGATGTGGTCAAGGTCAAGGTGATGGAGGTGGATATCCCGCGCAAACGTATCGCCCTGTCGATGCGCATGGGCGACACCCCGGGCGAGAAGGTCGAAGGCAACCGCGGTGGTGGCCGGGCCAATGGCGGCAACCGCCCGCAGCAGCCAGCGCGCCCGCGTGAAACTGCCACGGCCGCGCCAGCCAACAACGCCATGGCCTCGCTGTTCGCCAACGCCAAGCAGTTGAAGAAGAAATGACCAACCTGCCCAGCGAATACGTCGAAAGCGCCTTCAGCCAGTTGCTTGGCTGCCGCCTGCAGCGCCTTGAAGAGGGTGTTGCGACGGTGGCCCTGACACTGACGCCACAGCTGCGTAATCGCGGCCAGAAGCTGCACGGCGGGGCGATCTTCAGCCTGGTCGACATCGCCATGGGCCTGGCCTGCTCGGCCAGCCATGGCTTTGACCAGCAAAGCGTGACCATCGAATGCAAGATCAACTACATGCGCGCCGTCAGCGACGGCGAGGTGCTATGCACCGCGCGCGTGCTGCACGCGGGCCGGCGCACACTGGTGGTCGACGCCGACGTAGTCCAAGACGACAAGCTGGTTGCGAAAGCTCAGGGAACCTTCGCGGTTCTCTAGCTCACAAAGCGCTATCTGCGGTATTTTCGGCAGTGTGATGGCACTGCCGAAACCGCGTAACCAGGCGACAACGCCAGTTCCTTTGTCCCTACCCTTGTAGACCGTTATTTCTACCCCCATATTGGGGCGACTGACGCGTGAAGGAATACATCTTGAGCGAACTCCTCAACAGCCGCCTGAGCCTGCTCAGTGCCAATCTCCCCTTGCTCAAGCAGTGCCTGCACGGTATTGAGCGCGAATGCCTGCGCGTGACCGATCAAGGTCGCCTGGCCCAGACCCCGCATCCCGAGGCCCTGGGATCGGCGCTGACCAACGAGCAGATCACCACCGATTATTCAGAATCGCTGCTGGAGTTCATTACTCCGGCCCTGGCCGACCCGGCAGCGGTGCTGGATAACCTCGAAGAGGTGCATCGCTTCGTCCAGTCCAAGCTGGGTAACGAATACCTGTGGAGCCCGTCGATGCCCTGTGCATTGCCGGCCGAAGAGGATATTCCGATCGGCTATTACGGCACCTCCAATATCGGCCAGCTCAAGTATGTCTACCGCAAGGGCCTGGCCCTGCGTTACGGCCGGACCATGCAGTGCATTGCCGGTATTCACTACAACTTCTCGCTGCCCGAGGCCCTGTGGCCTCTGCTGCGCGAAAAGGAAGGCGGCGCCGATAGCGACCGTGACTTCCAGTCGGCGGCGTACATCGCCCTGATTCGTAACTTCCGCCGCTACAGCTGGCTGCTTATGTACCTGTTCGGCGCTTCTCCGGCGCTGGATGCAGGCTTCATGCGTGGCCGTGCGCACCAGCTCGAACAGCTCGACCCCGACACCCTGTACCTGCCCTACGCGACCAGCCTGCGCATGAGCGACCTGGGTTACCAGAGCAACGCCCAGGCCGGCCTGACGCCGTGCTACAACGACCTCGCCAGCTACACCGACAGCCTGCGCAAGGCGGTCGGCACGCCGTACCCGCCATACGTCGAGATCGGTACGCATAAGGATGGCGAGTGGGTTCAGCTCAACACCAATATCCTGCAGATCGAAAACGAGTACTACTCGAACATCCGCCCCAAGCGCGTGACCTACACCGGCGAGCGGCCGATCCAGGCGCTGGCCTCGCGCGGCGTGCAGTACGTCGAAGTGCGCTGCCTGGACATCAACCCGTTCCTGCCGGTCGGTATCGACCTGCAGCAGTCGCGCTTCCTCGATGCATTCCTGCTGCTGTGCGCGCTGGACGACAGCCCGCAGCTGAGCAACGGCGAATGCGGCCAGTGCACCAGCAACTTCCTCAGCGTGGTCAAGCAAGGCCGCAAGCCGGGCCTGGAGCTGCAGCGCAATGGCCAACCGGTGACGCTCAAGGAGTGGGCCGGCGAGCTGATCGAGCGTATCGCGCCGCTGGCCGCGTTGCTCGATCAAGCCAACGGCGGCGACGCCCACGCCAAAGCGGTTGAAGCGCAGCAGGCCAAGGTCGATGATCCCGAACTGACGCCGTCGGCGCAGGTGCTGGCGCGCATGACCGAGCACGATGAGAGCTTTGTCGAATTCTCCATGCGTCAGAGCCGTCTGCATGCCGAAACCTTCCGTGAGCAGCCGTTGAGCCCCGAGCGCCAGCAAGCTTTCGAGACGCTGGCACGTGACTCGCTGGCCGAGCAGGCGCGCCTGGAGCAGGACGAGGTGGGTGACTTCGACCTGTTCGTCGGTGCCTACCAGGCCAGCATCCTGGCCATCAGCAACTGATGACCCGTATGCCCACTCCACGCAAGCCGCGCGCCAGCAGCCAGGCCAGGATCGTCACGATCCTGGCGGCAGCCCGCGAGTTGCTTGCGGCGCACGGTGTGGCCGGGCTGTCGATCTACAGCGTGGCTGAACACGCGCAGATCCCGCCGTCGTCGGTGTACCACTTCTTTGCCAGCGTGCCGGCCCTGCTCGAAGCGCTGACGGCAGATGTGCACCGGGCCTTTCGTGAGGCACTGCGCGCGCCGATCGACAGCAGCGCGCTGACCACCTGGCATGACCTGTCGCGGCTGATCGAGCAACGTATGTTGGAGATCTATCAGGAGGATGCCGCAGCGCGGCAGTTGATTCTGGCCCAGCATGGCTTGAGCGAAGTGACCCAGGCGGATCGCAAGCATGATCTGGAGTTGGGCGAGCTGATGCACAAGCTGTTCGATCAGCATTTCCATCTACCGGCAATGCCGCACGACGTCGATGTGTTTGCCCTGGCGATGGAGCTGAGCGACCGGGTCTATGCCCGTTCGGTGCAGTTGCACGAGCAGATCACCCCGCGCATGGCCGAGGAAGGCAAGCGGGTGTGTGAGGCGTATCTGGGGTTGTATTTGCCGCTGTTCCTGCCTAAACGCTGATAGTTTTGGGGCGCTTTGCGATCCTTCGCGGGCAAGCCCGCTCCCACAACGATCCCTG
>NZ_JACDIU010000031.1:56558-61357 GCF_014525325.1 Pseudomonas sp. EZ-C24
CGAAGGCAATCACTTCACTGCCCACCTGCAATTCCAACTCTTTTACCGAACGCGTGGTGATCACCGAGGTGACCACACCGGAGGCGGTCTGCACGTCGATTTCCGACAATACCGGGCCTTCGAGGATTTCTTTCACAGTGCCTTTGAACTGGTTGCGGACGTTGATCGCTTTGATAGTCATGGTGTGATTCCTTTGTGCTGGTTTCAGGGTTCAGTGAGCCCAACGCAACTGCGTGGGCAAAGGTGCTACAGGGTCCGGCTCGGGCGCAGCGCCCGGTACAGACAAAACTCGGTTGAGAACTTCGCTTTCCAGTGCGGCCAGACGGTGCGAGCCGCGCACCCGGGGCCGCGCCAGCTCGACGTTGAGGTCGAGGCCGACCGCACCGTCTTCGATCAGGATCACCCGGTCGGCCACGGCAACCGCCTCGCTGACGTCATGGGTGACCAGCAGCACGGTGAAGCCATGCTGGCGCCACAGGCGTTCGATCAGTTGCTGCATCTCGATCCGGGTCAGCGCATCCAGCGCCCCAAGTGGCTCGTCGAGCAGCAGCAGGCGTGGCTGGTGAATCAGTGCGCGGGCCAGGGCCACACGCTGCTTCTGCCCGCCAGATAACGCCGCTGGCCACTCATTGGCGCGGTCGGCCAGGCCAACGGCTTCCAGTGCGTCCAGCGCCTTTTGCCGCCAGTCGCCCTTGAGGCCGAGGCCGACGTTGTCGATGACCTTTTTCCATGGCAGCAGGCGCGCGTCCTGGAACATCAAGCGGGTTTCTTCGCGGGCCTCGGCCAGCGGCGCAGCGCCGGCCAGCAACTGGCCGCCGGTGGGCTGGTCGAGGCCCGCCAGCAAGCGCAGCAAGGTGCTCTTGCCGCAGCCACTGCGGCCCACGATGGCGACGAACTGCCCGGCCGGGATGTGCAGATCAATGCCGCGCAGCACTTCGCGCTGGCCAAAGCTTTTGCGCACACCCTGGGTGGCCAGCGGGATGCCACGCAGCAAGCGCGGCGGTTGTTCCTTGAGCACGGTCATGCGCCCTCCTTCTTGGCCACTTGATAGGCCGGGTGCCAGCGCAGCCAGGCGCGTTCCAGGCCGCGGGCGGCGAGGTCAGCAAGCTTGCCGAGCACGGCGTAGAGCACGATTGCCAGCACCACCACGTCGGTCTGCAGAAACTCCCGGGCGTTCATCGCCAGGTAACCGATACCGGCGTTGGCCGAGATGGTTTCGGCGACGATCAAGGTCAGCCACATGAAGCCCAGAGCAAAGCGCACACCGACTAGAATCGATGGCAGCGCACCCGGCAGGATCACCTGGCGGAACAGGCTGAAGCCGGACAGGCCGTAGCTGCGGGCCATTTCCACCAGGGCCGGGTCAACGTTGCGGATACCGTGGTAGGTGTTCAGGTAGATCGGGAACAGCGTGCCCAGCGCGACCAGAAAGATCTTCGCCGACTCATCGATACCGAACCACAGGATCACCAGTGGGATCAGCGCCAGGTGCGGCACGTTACGAATCATCTGCACCGAGCTGTCGAGCAGGCGTTCACCCCAGTTCGACAGGCCGGTGATAAAGCCCAGCACCAGGCCGATGCTGCCGCCGATGGCAAAACCCAGCCCTGCACGCCAGCCGCTGATGGCCAGGTGAGTCCAGATCTCGCCGCTGCGTACCAGCTCGACACCAGCGCTGACCACTGCGCTGGGGGCGGGCAGGATGCGCGTCGACAGCCAGCCAGCGCTGACCGCCAGTTGCCAGATCGCCAGCAGCAGTACCGGCAGTGCCCAGGGGGCCAGGCGCTGAGCCAGGGTGGATGAGGTTGCACGACTCATGGTCCGGTCCTCAGCTCTGCGACACGGACTTGGGCAGGATGTCGTTGGCGACCATCTCGCCAAACGGGCTGACGTAGCCACCCGCTTTCGGTTGCTCCGGGCGCTGTACATCCAGGTGCGGGAACAGCAGCTCGGCCACGCGGTATGACTCTTCCAGGTGCGGGTAGCCAGAGAAGATGAAGGTGTCGATGCCCAGCGCTGCGTATTCCTTGACCCGCGCTGCCACGGTCGGGCCATCGCCGACCAGCGCAGTGCCAGCACCGCCGCGCACCAGGCCAACCCCAGCCCACAGGTTGGGGCTGACTTCAAGGTTGTCGCGGCTGCCGCCGTGCAGAGCGGCCATGCGTTGCTGGCCAACCGAGTCGAAGCGCGCCAGCGAGGCCTGGGCACGGGCAATGGTGGCGTCGTCCAGGTGCGAGATCAGCTTGTCGGCGGCGGCCCAGGCTTCTTCGTTGGTTTCCCGCACGATCACATGCAGGCGGATGCCGAAGCGCACTTCGCGGCCTTGCGCGGCGGCCTTCTCGCGCACCTGGGCGATCTTCTCGGCCACTGCTGCAGGCGGTTCGCCCCAGGTCAGGTACAGCTCGACCTGCTCGGCAGCCAGGTCCTGCGCGGCCTCCGAAGAGCCGCCGAAGTACAGCGGCGGACGTGGTTGCTGGATCGGTGGGTAGAGCAGCTTGGCGCCCTTGACCTGAATGTGTTTGCCTTCGTAGTCGACGTTTTCGCCTTCGAGCACTTTGCGCCAGATACGGGTGAACTCGACCGAGGCTTCGTAACGCTCCTGGTGGTTGAGGTGCAAGCCATCGCCGGCCAGCTCATCCGGATCACCGCCAGTGACCAGGTTGAACAGCGCCCGGCCATTGGACAGCCGATCCAGCGTGGCTGCCTGACGCGCCGCCACGGTCGGCGAAATGATGCCGGGACGCAGCGCGACCAGAAACTTCAGGTTCTGCGTGACCGGGATCAGCGACGCGGCCACCAGCCAGGAGTCTTCGCAGGAGCGTCCGGTCGGGATCAGCACGCCGCCGAAACCAAGGCGGTCCGCCGCCTGGGCAATCTGTTGCAGGTAACCGTGGTCGACCGCACGGGCGCCATCGGAAGTACCCAGGTACTTGCCGTCACCGTGGGTTGGAAGGAACCAGAAAATATTAAGGCTCACTGGAGTTGTCTCCTCAAAGGTGGCTCAAGCCGGAGCGGCGCCCCGGCGCAGGCAGATCAATCAAGGCGCAGTTGCGACCTTGGCCGGGGGTGTCCAGATCACGTCCTTGATGCTCAGCGGCTTGGGGATCAGCTTGAGCGCCTGGAAGGTGTCGGCAATTTTCTGTTGTGCCGCGACCACTTCGGGGGTCAGCGGCGCTGCGCCGTAGCCCTGACGTTTGACCGAGGTCAGGGTGATGTCGGCCGGCAGGCCCAGCAGCGGTGCGACCTGATCGGTGACCTCCTGCGGATTGGCCTGGGACCACTGGCCAACCGCGCGGACTTCTTCGATCAAGGTGTTGATCACCGCCGGGTGCTGGGTCGCATAGTCGCGAGTCGCCAGGTAGAACTGGTGGTTGTCGACCAGGCCCTGGCCGTCACGCAGGGTACGCGCCTGCAGCTGCTTTTCGGCGGCGGCCTGGTACGGGTCCCAGATCACCCAGGCGTCGACGCTGCCACGCTCGAACGCGGCGCGGGCATCTGAGGGCGGCAGGTAAACCGGTTGGATATCGCTGTACTTGAGGCCGGCATCTTCCAGCGCACGCACCAGCAGGTAGTGCACATTGGAGCCTTTGTTGAGGGCGACTTTCTTGCCCTTGAGGTCTTTTACCGACTGCACCGTGGAGCCCTTCGGCACCAGGATCGCTTCGCTGTGCGGCGCTGGCGGCTCGTAGGCGACGTAGAGCAGATCGGCGCCGGCGGCCTGGGCAAACACCGGCGGCGTTTCGCCAGTGACGCCAAAGTCGATCGAGCCGACGTTGAGCCCTTCAAGCAGCTGCGGGCCGCCGGGGAATTCGGTCCACTGCACCTGAATGCCTTGCTCGGCCAGGCGCTTTTCCAACGTGCCCTTGGCCTTGAGCAGCACCAGCGTGCCGTATTTCTGATAACCGATGCGCAGGCTCTCGGCCTGGGCTTGAGTAATGGCGCCGAAGGATACAGCCGCCGCAAACAGGGCGACCAGACCGCGACGCAAGAAGACTGTGCGCATGGCGCTCTCCAAGACGTATAGGGTTCGGGTTGCACCTGCTTGCCTCGTTGACGGGCGAGTAAGGTGGAAAAACGTGTGGCTTCAGATGCTCCAGCGAGCACTGATCAAGCGTTCATTGAGCACGCCTGGGGCGACCGGTTGTGGCCGGCGAACCAAGGCGCTGTGAAACGTGTCGAGCGAGTCCAGCAGGCGCGCTTCGAGGCTGGCCGCGAGCTGCGCCGGGGCGCTGCCTTCGCCATAGGCGATCTGGCTGTCGTCGGCGAAGATCCCTTGCAGGGTCTCTTGCGCCTTGAGTGCCGACAGCACGGGCTTGAGGGCGTAGTCCACCGCCAGCATGTGGGCGATGCTGCCGCCGGTTGCGATTGGCAGCACCACCTTGTGTTCCAGAGCGCGCTCGGGCAGCAGATCGAGCAGGGTCTTCAGGGCGCCGGCAAACGACGCCTTGTACACCGGGGTGGCGACGATAAGGCCATCGGCCTGCGCTACCAGCTGCTGAAAGTGCTGCACCTGCGGGCTGTCGAAGCGCGCATGGAGGAGGTCTTCGGCGGCAAACTCGCGGACCTGAAAGGTCACGACCTCGACCCCACGCTCTTGCAGCCACTGGCGTGAACGCTCCAGCAACACGCCGGAGCGGGAACGGGTACTTGGGCTACCACCTACCGAGACAACCAACATGAGCAACGCTTCCTTCGATTCGTGGCGGGGCCTGTTCAGTAGTGCTCCCGCTTGATGTAAGTGACATTAACAGCAGTCTATATATATCTATAAATCATATTTTTTCATTTGTTTATTCTTT